>JBIQHQ010000036.1:0-25467 GCA_044508445.1 Deinococcaceae bacterium | reverse complement strand
AGCGCCGCCGCGCCCGCCCCAGGGCCGGCGGCGCTGACGTACACGGCGGCGTGGTGGCCCGTGGCGCGCTCGTAGGCGTCTCGCGTGGCGTCGGCGAAGCGCTTCAGGGCGTCGGCGCGCACCAGCGCCACGGCGCACCCGCCGAAGCCTGCGCCGGTCATGCGCGCGCCCAGGCAACCGGGCGAGGCGCGCGCGGCCTCCACCATCGCGTCGAGCGCCGGCGAGGACACCTCGAAGAGGTCGCGCAGGCTCGCGTGGCTCTCGTCCATGAGCCGTCCGCAGGCGGCGGCGTCGCCGGACTCGAGCGCGTCGGCGGCGGCGAGCGTGCGCGCGATCTCCGCCACCACGTGCTCCGCCCGCCGCAGGTCGGTGGCGTCCAGCCCGCGGGCCGCGCGGAGGTCGTGGGCGCTCACGTCCCGCAGCGCCGGCGCCCCCAGCGCCGCGGCGACGCGCTCGCAGGCCGCGCGCCTGTCGTCGTAGGCGCTGCCCACGAGCCCACGGCGCGTGCCCGTGTCGAGCACGGCCACGGCCACGTCGTCGGGCAGCGGGACGGGCTCGAGCGAGAGGTCGCGGCAGTCGATGAGCAGCGCGCAGCCGGCCACGGCCGCCGCGCCCACGAGCTGGTCCATGATCCCGGTGGCCACGCCCACCCAGGCGTTCTCGGCGCGCTGAGCGGCGCGCGCCACGGCTCGCACGTCCCAGGTGTCCGCGCCCGCCTCGTGCGGCCTGAGCAGCGCGGCGGCCACGGCGAGCTCCACCGCCGCCGAGGACGACAGGCCGGCGCCGCGCGGCACGTCTGAGGCCAGGGCGCCGTCGAAGCCGGCGAGCGCCCCGGCGCCGAGGTCCTGCGCCAGGGCCCAGGCGACTCCCTTGGGGTAGTCGAGCCAGGTGGCGCCGCCGGACCCCGCCGCCGCGGTCCGCGGCGGCGTGCCCGGCGCCACCTCGGAGAGAGCGAAGGTCCCCGCGGCGCCCAGGTCGTCGGCCGCCAGGCGAACCGCCCCGTCGCGCCGGGGCGCGAACGCCAGGTAGGCGCGTCTCTCCAGCGCCATGGGCAGCACGAAGCCGTCGTTGTAGTCGGTGTGCTCGCCGATGAGGTTCACGCGCCCCGGCCCCCAGGCCAGGTGGGTGGGCTCCCGCCCGTAGGCGGCTGCGAAGGCCGCCAGGGCCCTCTCCCTGGCGGGCCTCACGTCGCGCACCCGGCGGCGTCGCGGGCGGAGCGCGGGGCGTACGGCGCTCCCGGCGCTCTCACCGACGGCTCCCGTGGTGGACGGCCGGCAGCGCCGCGAGGCGGGACGCGGCCTGCTCCGGCGTGATGTCGCGCTGGGCCTCGGCGAGCATCTCGAAGCCGACCATGAACTTCCGCACCGTGGCCGAGCGCAGCAGCGGGGGGTAGACGTGGGCGTGGAGCTGCCAGCCCTCCGTGCCCGGCGTACGCGCCGGCGCGCCGTGCCAGCCGAAGGTGTAGGGGAAGCTCGTCGCGAAGAGGTTGTCGAGCCTGGCGAAGGCCTCGCCGCAGAGCCGCGCCAGCGCGGCCCGCTCGCCGCCGTCCAGGTCGGGCAGCCGGGCCACCCGCCTGGCGTGCGGGAGCAAGAGCAGCTCGAAGGGCCACGTGGCCCAGAAGGGCACTACCGCCAGCCAGGCCTCGTTGGCCGCCACGACCCTCTCGCCGCGCTCGAGCTCGGCCCTGGCGTAGTCGAGGAGCAGGGGGGACCCGTGGGCGGAGTGGTAGGCGCGCTGCGTCTCCAGCTCGCGCGCGGCCTCGGTGGGCACGGCGTCCAGGGCCCAGACCTGCCCGTGGGGGTGGGGGTTCGAGGCGCCCATGGCGGCGCCCTTGTTCTCGAAGACCTGCACCCAGCGGTAGGTGCTCTCCAGCTCGTCGACCTGCTCGGCCCAGACGTCGACGACCCTCTCCCGGGCCGACGCGTCCAGCTCCGCGAACGAGAGGTCGTGGCGCGGCGAGAAGCAGACGACGCGGCAGGTCCCGGCGGCGCGGCCCCAGCGGAAGAGGTCGTCCCCGAGCGGGGGTTCCGGAGCGTCGGGCACGAGCGCGGGGAAGTCGTTGGTGAAGACGAACGTGTGCTCGTAGCGCGGGTTCCTCACGCCCCCGGCGCGCTCGTTGCCGGGGCAGAGGTAGCAGGTCGGGTCGTAGGCGGGCCGCGCGTCCTCGGGCGGGCGCTCCACCTGGCCCTGCCAGGGGCGCTTGGTGCGGTGCGGCGACACCACGACCCACCTGTCCGCCAGCGGGTCGTAGCGCCTGTGGGGGTGCTCGTCGGGTCGGAACGAGGCGCTCATAGAGGCGCCTCCGCGCCGGTGTCGGCGGCGCCCGCCCCGGGGACCTGCTCCCGTGCTCCCGCGCCGCTCCCGCCGCTCGCCGGCGACCTCCGCCCCGTGGGCTCGGGCTGGCGGTAGCGCAGGCGCAGGACCAGGTCCTGCGGGTAGTTGCCGAAGCCGCGGCCGAAGAGGTTGAGGCCGCCGACGTGCGTGGCGTCCTCCTCGACGCCGATCCTCACGTCGATCCAGCGCGCGCCCTCGATCCCGAGGTCCGCCAGGGTCGCGCCCGTGCCAGGCACCCCGTCGATCCAGGAGCCCTCTGGGGTGACCCGCCACACCTTGAGCATCCCGTACTGCGAGTTGTGCGACTCCCACCAGGGCGGCGTGAGGCTGCCGCGCTGGCCGCCGAAGTCGGCGGGGCTGGTCCAGGTGCCCACCGCCACGCCGTTGACCCACAGGGTGATGTCGGAGGGCCAGTCGTCGTGGTGCAGCGGGGCCTCGCTGCACACCTCGCAGCTCACGGTGAGGCTCAGCAGCTCGGCGCGCGGCGGCAGGCGGTTCGGGAAGCGGTAGGTGAGGTGGCCCTGATGGAACCAGATGAGCTGGGCGTGGACGCGGTCCGGGTCGTAGAAGGCGGCGGGGTCGTCGAGCATGCCGATGATCCCCAGCTCGCCGGCCAGGCCACAGGAGGGCGCGGCGGCGCAGTCCACGAAGGCGCCTATGGGCATGGACACCTCGGCCACCTCCCCCGACTCTTGGGCCCGCTCGGGGCCGGGCAGCTCGAGCACGACGCTGTCGTAGGCCCTGGTGCACACCTTCTGCAGGCCGCGGCTGGCCGGCCGGTGCTCGGCGAGCAGGAGGCCGGCCTCCTCGAGGGCGTTCACGTGCAGGTTCGCGGTCGAGACCGGCAGGCCCAGCGACCGCGCGATCTCCGTGACGTTGAGCAGCCTGTCGGCCAGCAGGGCTAGGATCCGCCGCCGCGTGGTGGACGCCAGCGCCTTCAGCACCGCCTCCACCCGCTCCTCGCCTCCCCCTCTGACGACGTCGAGCCGCAGCGTCCTCAGCCCGCCATGGTCTGCCACCCCTGGGACCTCCCGCGCGAGTGTTTGTTGCAGCAAAACCTAGCACGAAAGCGCGGCGGAGGTGGCGGGTCACGGCGGCTCTCCCCGCTCGTGTCGCCTGCGGCGTGCGAGCGTCGTTGACAGCGCGTGGTCGGCGGCCTAGAGTTGGACTTGGATTACAACAGGTTTTCTTGCAACGGTCGTTCCGGGAGGCGCGCCTTGGTCGAGGGAACAGTCGCGGCGCCGCAGCCGCTCGAGGGGCAGTGGCAGGGTCTCGCCCCCGACGACCCCCGACTGCACCCGCGCCCCGCCCTGACGCGCCGCGCGTGGCAGTCGCTCGACGGCGAGTGGGAGTTCGGCTGCGGCCCCGCCGGCGAGCCCGCCCTCGGCGGCACGATCGTCGTGCCCTTCGCGCCCGAGTCGCCCGCGTCCGGCGCCGATGCGCCCGGGCCCGGCGAGGCCGTCTGGTACCGCCGCGTCCTGCGCCTGCCGCCGGAGTGGCGCGGGCGCCGCGTGTGGCTGCGCTTCAACGCCGCCGACTGGGAGACGACCGTCTGGGTCGCCGGGCAGCGCGTGGCGCACCACGAGGGCGGCTACACCCCCTTCGGCGCCGACGTCACCGAGCTGGTCGCGGACGGGCCCGCGGAGCTGCTGGTCCGCTGCGTGGACGACCCTCACGACATGTCGAAGCCCCGCGGCAAGCAGGACTGGCTGCCGCGTCCCCACAGCATCTGGTACCCGCGCACCACGGGGATCTGGCAGACGGTGTGGTGGGAGCCGCTGCCCGAGGTGCGTGTCGAGCGCCTCGCGTTCACCGCCGACCTCGCCGCCTTCGCACTCGACATGGAGCTGCGGCTGGCGGGCGTGGGGTCGGCCGCGGGGCGCCCCGCCGGAGCCGGTCCCTCGACCCGCGGCCTGGTGGCGCGCGTGCGGCTCGAGCTGGACGGCGAGACGCTGGTGGACGACGCCTACGCGGTCGCCGGCGACGTGCTGCGGCGGCGCATCCACCTGCCCGACCCCGGGATCGACGACGCCCGCGCCCGCTTCCTGTGGACGCCGGAGTCGCCCCGCCTCATCGACGTCACCGTGACGCTGCTGCAGGACGGCGAGGTCGTGGACGAGGCGCGCACGCGCACGGCCCTGAGGACCGTGGAGGCCCGCGACGGCGCCGTCCTCCTCAACGGCCGCCCCTACCGCCTGCGCATGGCTCTCGACCAGGGCTACTGGGAGACCACGCACCTCACGGCGCCCGACGTGGGCGCGCTGAGGCGCGACGTCGAGCTGGCCAAGGCGCTGGGCTTCAACGGCGTGCGCAAGCATCAGAAGCTCGAGGACCCGCGCTTCTACGCCTGGGCCGACCACCTGGGGCTGCTCGTGTGGGTCGAGCTGCCCAGCGCCTACGCCTTCGACGCCGTCGCCGCGCGGCGACTGACGCAGACCTGGCTGGCCGCGGTGGAGCAGGCCTCGCCCCACCCCAGCGTGATGGCCTGGGTGCCCTTCAACGAGAGCTGGGGCGTGCCGGACCTGCCGCTGTCGGCGCGGCAGCGCGCCTTCGTGCGCGGGCTGGCCGACCTCACCCGCGCGCTCGACCCCAGCCGGCCCGTGGTGGGCAACGACGGCTGGGAGATGCTCGGCACCGACCTCGTGAACGTCCACGACTACACGGCCGACCCCGAGGTCATCGCCGCCCGCTACGCCACGCGCGAGGACGTCGCCAGGTCGCTGGAGGAGCACCGCCCCGGCGGCAGGCGACTGCTGCTCGACGGCTCGCTGCCGGGCGGCAGACCCGTGCTGCTGAGCGAGTTCGGCGGCGTGAAGGTCGACGACGGCGTGCCCGGCTGGGGCTACGACGCCGTGCCGGACGGCGCCGCCCTGCTGCGGCGCTACGAGCGCCTGGCGTCGGCCGTGAACGGCTCGGCGCTGGCGGGCTGGTGCTACACGCAGCTCACCGACACCTTCCAGGAGCGCAACGGGCTCCTCGCCATGGACCGCACGCCCAAGGCCGACCCGGCGGCGATCGCTCGCGCCACGCGCGGCGAGCCGCCGCCGGCGGACCCGGAGGGCGAGGCGGGGGACGAGGGGCCAGGCCTGCAGAGGGCGGCGAGAGGCCGCCAGGAGGAGGACGCATGAAGAGGACAAGGACGAGGCTCATCGCGGCGCTCATCGCCGGCCTGGCGCTCCCCGGAGCGGCACTGGCGCAGGTGCAGATCACCTACTGGCACGGCTTCACGGGGCCGGACCTGCCGGTGATGGAGCAGCTCGTCGCCGAGTTCAACGCGACCCATCCCGACATCGTCGTGACCGCCGAGCCCATCCCGTGGGGCAACCTGTTCCAGCAGCTCGAGCCCGCCGTCGCCGCGGGCCAGGCGCCCGACGTCGTGGCCCTCAACGAGGACGTGATCACCGGCTTCATCCTCCGCGGCGCCGTGGCCGAGATGACGCCCGACATGCTGGCCGCGGCCGACGTCCAGGCCGACCGGTTCTTCCCGTCCCTGTGGCAGACGGGCGTCGTCGACGGCAAGGTATACGGCGTGCCCATCCACTCGGTGATGCTGGTCATGTACTACAACAAGGACCTCTTCGAACAGGCGGGCCTCGACCCGAACGACCCGCCCAGCGACAGGGAGGAGTTCCTCGCGGCGGCCCAGGCCCTCACCGTCGACGCCAACGGCAGGCACCCGGGCGACGACGGCTTCGACCCGTCGAGCCTGCAGCGCTACGCCGTCGGCATCCCCACGCCGTGGATGGGCGGGACCATCGCCTACGCGGTCGCGGCCCAGAACGGCGTCACCTTCGTTGGCGGCGCCGACGAGGGCTACGCGCCCAACTTCGACTCGGCGGCGGCCCAGGAGGCCGTGCAGTTCCTCGTCGACGTAGGCTCCCGCTACCACTTCGGCCCCACCGACGCCACCGAGGGCAGCGAGATCGACGCGTTCCGTCAGGGCGTCGCCGCCATGAACTTCAACGGCGTCTGGATGCTCTCGCAGTACCGCGACGCCGGGCTGAACTTCGGCGTGGCCGCGTTCCCGCAGCTCGGCACGGAGAAGGCAGCCACCTGGGGCGGCTCCTCACACCTGGCCCTGCCCGTGCAGCGCAACGCCGACCCGGCCAAGGTGCAGGCCGCGATGACCTTCATCGGTTGGATGACGCAGCCGGAGCAGAACCTCGAGTGGACGTCGGCGGGCGGCCTGCCCACGCAGCCGGCGGTGGCGAGCAGCCCCGACTACGCCGAGAACCCGATGGCCGCGTTGGCCGAGGCCATGAGCAACACCTACGTGCTCTCCGGCTTCCCGTTCCTGGCGCAGTTCCGCGGTGCCTGGGACGCCGCCTTCGAGGCCGCGCTGCACGGCGCCGCCCCCGTGGACCAGGCGCTGTCGCAGGGCGTGAGCGAGGCCACCAACGCCATACAGGAGGGGCTCCTCAGCCTGCCGTAGAGACCATGCGCGCCGCGCCCGGACGCCCTCGCCCGCAGGGGGCGTCCGAGCGCGGCCCAGGAGGTGCCGATGAGCGGACCGTCTACCGACACGGCGGTGGTGGGACCTAGCGCCGCCACGGCCGCCGTCCCGCGGCCGGCGCGCCGGAGCCGCCTGCGGCCCCGCGTGGACGGCCACCCACTGGAGCCGTACCTCTATCTGCTGCCGCACGCCGTCCTGTTCCTCGTCTTCATCGTCTACCCCGTCGGCTTCGCTATCTACGTGTCGCTGCACCGCTGGAACATCCTCTCGGACCGCCAGCCCTTCGTCGGGGCCGAGTTCTACACGCGCCTGCTCACGCCGGGGACCCCGCAGTTCACCTTCTTCTGGAAGACGATGGGCAACACCGCGCTCTTCACCGTCATCACCGTGCCCCTGCTCATCGTCTGCGCACTCGGCCTGGCGCTGCTGCTGCACAGGCCCATCCCGGGGCGGTCGTTCTTCAGGGCCGTGTTCTTCCTGCCCACGATCCTCTCGGTGTCGGTCATGGGCCTGCTGTGGAAGTGGATGTTCGAGAACCGCACCGGCCTCATCAACGTCGTGCTCGACATGCTGCCCTTCACCAAGCCGCTCGCGTTCCTCACGACCGTGGGCCTGGCCTGGATACCCATCATCGTCGGGACCATCTGGTGGACGGTGGGCTTCAACATGATCCTCTACTCGGCCGCGCTCGCCGCCATCCCGCAGGCCTACTACGAGGCCGCCGCCATAGACGGCGCCGGCGCCTGGGCGAAGTTCCGCTACGTCACGTGGCCGCAGCTCAACCCCGTGACGCTCTTCGCCACCGTCACCACGACCATCGCCTCGTTCCAGCTCTTCGGCCAGCCGCAGGTCATGACGGCCGGGGGCCCGCTGCGCACCACGCAGAGCGTGATGATGTTCATCACCGAGGAGGCCTTCACGCGCTTCCAGTTCAGCTCGGCGGCGGCGATGTCCCTGCTGTTCGGGGCGCTGCTGCTGGTGGTCACGGGCTTCCAGTTCCGCCTCACGCTGCGCGACCTGGGGAGGGGTAGGGCGTGAGCGCCAGGGCCCCGGCGTACGGCTCCACGACCGTGGCTGCCTCAGGCCCCGCGGTGCGGGCCTCCGCCGCCCTCCGCACGCGCGTCGACAGGCGCGAGGGACGCCCCCGCTGGCGCGACCTCCCGCGCTTCGTTCTGCTCTCGGTCCTGGCCGTGCTGTTCCTCGCCCCCGTCTACTGGATGGTCACGACCTCGCTGAAGAGCGAGGCCGACACCGTGGCCAGGCCGGTCCAGTGGTGGCCGCACGAGCCGACGCTGGAGAACTACCGCGCGATCCTCGAGTCACCGAACGCCCCGTTCGCGCGCTGGACCTTCAACTCGCTCTTCACCTCGCTGGCCTTCGCCGTGGGCAGCGTGGTCTTGGCCGTCATCACGGCCTACCCGCTGTCGCGCATGAGGTTCAGGGGGCGCACCTTCTGGTTCTGGGTGATCCTCGCCTCGATGATGATCCCCGGGATCATCTTCCTGATCCCGCACTACCTGATGATGATCGACTTCGGCTGGGTGGACACCTACCACGCGCTCATCTGGCCCGGCATGCCGGCCGCGTTCGGCATCTTCCTCATGCGGCAGTTCTTCGTCTCCATACCGAGGGAGCTGGAGGAGGCGGCGCGCCTCGACGGCGCCAACAGCCTGCAGGTGCTGTGGTTCGTGCTCCTGCCCTTCCTCGTGGCGCCCATGGCGACGCTGGGCCTGTTCCAGTTCATGGCCTCGTGGAACAACTACGTCTGGCCGCTCTTCGTCGTGCACGGCGAGATGCAGACGCTGCCCGTGGCCATCACGACCTTCAGCAGCCGCTACTGGACCGCCTACGGCAAGCTCATGGCCGGCACTGCCATCGCGTCCTTGCCCGTGCTCGTCGCCTTCCTGTTCGCCCAGCGCTACTTCATCAGGGGCATGTCGCTCACCGGCCTGAAGGATGACTGACGCCGGCGCCGCCGAGGACGCTGCCGCGCCGCGCGGCCTGCTGTGGCTCGTGGGGATCGAGAACGCCTTCGTCCCCGACATGGACGTGGACGAGCTCACGTGGACGGCCCACCGCGAGCGCTGGCGCGAGGACCTGGCCCTGGCCGCGGGGACGGGGGCGACGGCCGTCCGCTACGGCCTCACCTGGCCGGAGGTGGAGACCGCGCCCGGCGCCTACGACTTCGCCCGGGTGGACGCCGTGCTGGACGAGATGCAGCGCCTCGGCCTCGAGCCCGTGTGGGACCTCGTGCACTTCGGCGTGCCCGCCTACCTGGAGGGCGGCTACCTAGACCCGGCCTTCCCCCGGGCCTACGCCTCCTACCTCGAGGCTTTCGCGCGGCGCTACCGCGGCACGATCACCAAGCTCACGCCCTGGAACGAGCCCTACATAAGCGTCTACTTCAGGGCCGGCTGGGGCATCTGGCCGCCCCACCTGGAGGGCAGGGAGGGCTTCGCGCGGCTGCTGGCCCCCGTCGTGACGGCGATACGAGAGGGCCTCGGGCGCCTGGAGAGCGTCGCCCCCGAGACGCAGGTGTGGCTGAACGACGGGGCGGACACGTTCCACCCGGCGCGCCCCGAGGTCGCCGAGGAGGCGTCGTTCCGCACGCTCCAGCGCTACGCGGCCTTCGACCTGCTCCTGGGCCGGGCCGTGCCGGGCCAGGAGACCCACGAGTGGCTCTACCGCGCGGGCTTCCCGCGCGAGGTGCTGGCGCGCTGCGCCGCCGAGCCGGTGCGCGTCGACGTCATAGGCCTCGACTACTACCCGGAGACCGAGCACGACCTCGACCTGGACGAGGCCGGCAGGCCCGTCGTCACGACGGCGCGGCAGCCCCACGGCCTGGCCGCCACGGCCCTCGCCTACCACGAGCGCTACGGGCTGCCGCTGTTCGTGGCGGAGTCGAGCGCCTCGGGGAGCGACGAGGTCAGGCGGAGGTGGATCGAGTGGAACATGAGCGAGATCGCCGCGGCCAGGTCCGCCGGCGCGGACGTCGTGGGCTACACCTGGTGGCCGCTCTTCGACCACGTCGACTGGGACTCGCTCCTCACGCGCCGCGCGGGCTTCGTGTGCCCGGCGGGTCTCTACCACCTGCGCCCCACGGTGCGGGACCGGCTGGAGACCGACGCGGCGCGGGCGTTCAGGGAGCTGGCCACGGCGGCGTCCGCGGCCGAGGTCGCCGCCGAGGGCCCGGCGTGAGGCGCGCCCTGCTGACCGCCGCCCTGGCCATGACCGCCACGTCCGTCGCCCAGACCTACGTGAACCCCGTGATCGAGCCCGTGGCGGCCGACCCCAGCGTGATCCGCGCACCGGACGGCACCTGGTACCTCTACGCCACCCAGGACAGGTGGGACGACGGCGTGGAGCACTACCTACCCACCTTCGGCTCCCGTGACCTCGTGAACTGGGAGTACGTGGGCGACGTGTTCACGCTCCCGCCGCGCTGGAAGGCCCAGGGCTTCCTGTGGGCACCGGACGTGAGCGTGGTGGACGGCGTGTACCACCTCTACTACGGCTACTCCACGTGGGGCGACCCGAACCCCTGCATCGGCCTGGCGCGCGCGCCGTCGCCTACGGGCCCGTGGGAGGACCTGGGCAGGCCCGTGTTCTGCTCCGAGGACGTAGGCGTGCGCAACTCGATAGACCCCTTCCACCACGTGGCGGAGGACGGCGCGCGCACGCTCGTGTGGGGCAGCTTCAACGGCATCTACGCCGTGGCCCTCACGGACGACGGCACGGCGCCCGCCGGCGAGCCGGTCAGGCTGGCCGACACGCGCTTCGAGGCCGCGTACGTGATCGAGAGGGGCGGCTTCTACTACTTGTTCCTCGCCTCCGGGTCCTGCTGCGAGGGGGCCGACTCGAGCTACGCGACCTGGGTGGGCCGGTCCGAGTCGCTCCTGGGGCCCTACGTCGACGACCTCGGGCGCGACCTGCGCTCGGGCGGCGGCCGCATCGTGCTCTACAGGAACGACGCCTGGGTCGGGCCCGGCCACGCCGCGGTGGCGACCGACGACGCCGGCGACGACTGGCTCGTCTACCACGCCGTGGACCCGTCGCGGCCGTACATCCGCAGCGGCGCCACCCGCAGGCCCGTGCTCATCGACAGGATCGAGTGGGTGGACGGCTGGCCCGTCGTCAACGGCGGCGACGGCCCGAGCGCGGAGGAGCGCCCCGCGCCCTTCGTGGGCGAGTAGGGCGCTCAGGCCTGCGGAGCCACCACGGGCAGGCTGAGCGTGGCCTCCAGCCCCGAGCCCGTGTTCGACAGGGCCAGCTCGCCGCCGAGAGCGCGGGCCACGTGCGCCACGAAAGCCAGGCCCAGCCCCATGCCCTCGGCGCCGCCGTCGACCTTGTAGAACGGCTCGGTGAGGCGCGGCAGCGCGTCCTCCGGCACGCCGGGCCCCTCGTCGCGGACCCGCACCGTCAGGCTCCTGTCGCCCACGGCCACGGCCACGCGGGCGCGCCCCGCGCCGTGGCGCAGCGCGTTGTCGATGAGGTTCGAGACGGCCTGCTGCACGATCCGCGGGTGAGAGACGTAGGCGCCGCCGAACAGGCCCCGCACCAGCACCCGCGAGCGGCTCTGCTCCGGCAGCGCGGCCAGCGTCTCCTCGAGCAGCGGCGCCAGCGGCCGGCGCTCGGCGGCGTGCTCCCAGGAGCGCGCCAGCGACAGCAGGGCCTCCAGCACCTCCTCCATGCGCCTGACGTTCTTCTCCACCACGGGCAGCGCGTCGTCCGCCGCGAGCTGTCCCAGGCGCGCCCTCTCGACCTCGAGGCGGATCGCCGACAGCGGCGTGCGCAGCTCGTGGGACGCGTAGCGCGTGAAGGCCCGCTCCCGCTCCACGTGCTCGTCCACGGCCTCGGCCATGGCGTTGAAGCTGCGCACCAGCTCGGAGAGCTCGTCCGCGCCGGGGGGCACGTTCACGGCCTCCACGCGACCCTCCGCCGCCAGCTCCCTCGTCGCCCGCGTCAGGCGGGTCAGCGGCCTGGCGATGCGCCGCGACAGCAGGTGGCCGAGCCCCAGCCCCAGCAGCACGAAGACGGGCACGTCGAGGAGGTCGAGGAGCAGCGCGGTGCGCCCGGGAGCGGCGCCCGGCGGCAGGCGCTCCTCCAGCGGCTCGAGGGCCACGTCCAGCACGCCCTCGAGGAGCGTCGCGGCCAGCACCGCCGCGATCACGGCCAGGAAGACCGAGCGCCGCAGGCTCACGGCCTCAGCCTAGGCCCAGGCGGTAGCCGCCGGGGACCGTCTGTATCACGCCGCCGGCGATCTTCTGCCGAAGCTGGCTCACGTAGACGCGCACGACGCGCGGGCCCGAGCCGGCCTCGGGGAAGAGGCGCTCCTGCAGCTCCTCGGCGCTGAACACGCGCTCCGGGTAGTGGGCGAACAGCTCCAGCATCTCGAACTCGCGCCGCGACAGCCTGACCTCCCTCTCCTCCCAGGTCACGCGGCGGTTCGTCATGTCCACGTAGAGGGGCGGCCGCGCGAGCACCGAGCGCCGCGTCTGCGCCCGCCGCCTGAGCAGCGCCCGCACGCGCGCCAGGAACTCCGCCAGGCCGAAGGGCTTCACGAGGTAGTCGTCGCCGCCGAGGTCGAGCCCCTTCACGCGGTCGGCCTCGGCGTCGCGCGCGCTCACGAACAGCACCTGCCCCTCGAAGCCGGCGTCCCTTAGCTGGGAGGCGAGCTCGAAGCCGGCGTCCTCGCGCGGCCCGATCATGACGTCCAGCACCGCCAGGTCGTAGTCCTGCTCGGCGGCGGCGCGCGCCGCCGCGGACGCCGAGGTGACCCACTCCACCTGGTAGCGCTCGTGCCTGAGCGCCTCGGCCAGAGCGTTGCCGATGTCCGCGTGGTCCTCGAGCAGCAGGATCTTCATGCACTTACCCCTGGCTTACCCGCCGAACCTAGGCTAAGACCGACCGGGAGTGCGGTCTGCGCGGCGAGGGCGCGCGCGGACCCGGGTGACGCGACGGGGCACGGGCGGCGACATGATATACCATCGCCCCCGAACACCGTTCCCGTGCGGTCTCCCGCGGTGCGGTCCGCGGGTCGGGCCGCTCACCCGCGTACGTGAGGAGACTGAGGCTATGGACTACAGACCGCTGCTGCGCTCCGCGGCCACGAGGTCGCTGGCGCCCCTCTGCGCGGCGCTGTGCCTCGTCGTGACCGGCGTCGCCGGCGCCCAGAGCATCCCGGCCGGCCCCTTGAGCATCGGCGTGATCCTCCCGCCCGCCACCGGCGAGCCCCTGGGGGACGCCGTGGCCCGCTCCGCCGCCGACGGCGCGACGATGGCCGACGAGGAGTTCGCCTTCAACGCCGAGATGCTCGGCATCGACTTCTCGGTCCTGACGCGCGAGGCCGGCGGCGCGGACGCCGTGGTCGCGGCCGCCCAGGAGCTGGTGGGCGAGGGCGCCTACCTGATCGCGGGCGGCTTCAGCCTCGAGGAGGCCGCCGCGCTCAGCGCGTGGTCGGCCGAGGCCGGGGTGCCGTACCTGAACGTCGGCGCCTCTGCCGACGCGCTGCGCCAAGGTCAGTGCCAGGCCACGGCCCTGCACATCGCGCCCAGCGCCGCCATGTACCTCGACTCGCTCGCCGGGTGGTACGTGCGCTCCGGCTACAGGCAGTGGTTCTTCGTCTACGGCACCGACGAGGAGTCGGGGGCCCAGCTCGCGCGCATCAAGAAGGGCCTCAGCGAGCGCCACTTCGGCGCCCGCAGCGTGGGCGAGGTCGCGCTCGAGCCGGACGGCGACGTCGCGCCCGTCGTCGACAGGGTCCGGCGCAGCGGCGCCGACGTGGTCCTGCTCCTGCTGCCCACGGCCGAGCAGCTCCGCGTCCTCGCCGCCCTCGACGAGGCGGGGCTCGAGGTCGAGGTGACGGGCTACCCCTACCCCGACGCCCAGACGCGCGCCTTCTACGCCGCCTCGCGCGATGCCGCGCCGCGCCTCGGCGCCGGCCACCGCGCCAGCGCGTGGGAGGCCACGCTCGACGCCTACGGCGCCCGGGAGCTCAACGCCCGCTTCCGCGAGCGCTTCGACGGGCTGCCCATGGAGGCCCCGGCCTGGGCCGTCTACCAGGCCGTGAAGCTGGGCTACGAGGCCGCCTTCTTCGGGGGCGGCACCGACGCCGCGGACGTCCTGGGCTACCTGCAGGCCGACACGACCGTGTTCGACGTGTGGAAGGGCATAGGCACCACGTTCCGGCCGTGGGACGGCCAGCTCAGGCAGTCCCTCTACCTGGTGAAGATCAGCGAGACCGAGACCGACCCCTTCACGCTCGCCACGCTCGTGGGCGAGCTGCCAGCCATCTACATGCCCGGCACCGACCCGGTCGAGCGGCTCGACCAGATCGGCGACCTGGCGGACGCGAGCTCGTGCCGCCGGTGAGAGAGGCCGACGGACCGCGCGCCCACAGCGAGGCAGGCGGTCGAGAGGAGAACATGAGAGGAAGACGCGTGACCCACGAGAGGCTCGCGGCGCTGGTCCTAGCCGCCGCCCTGGCACTGGGCGCGGCGCAGGCTCAGGACGCGTACCGCATCTACGTGTCCAACGAGTACAGCGCCGACATCACGATCATCGACACGGCCACCGACGAGGTCATCAAGACGATCACGATCTCGGGCCGGCCCGGCGAGGTGCGCCCCCGCGGCATGGCGGTGAGCCCCGACGGCAAGACGGTCTACGTGGCCGTCTCCGACTTCAACCCGCAGATCGAGACGCCGGAGGACAAGATCCTCGCCATCGACGTCGAGAGCAACGAGGTCGTCGGCGAGTTCCGCGCCGGCGGGAACCCCGAGCGCGTGGCCGTGAGCCCCGACGGCACCCAGATCTGGGCGGCCCTCGAGGCCATCGCCCAGGGCGCCGGCTACGACGTGGCGACGGGCGAGCAGCTCGCGAACTTCCGCGTCGGCGTCGAGGCCGAGGGCGTCGCCGTGAGCCCCGACGGCAAGTGGGTGTACATCACCGCCGAGGCCACGCACACGGTGACCGTCATCGACCGCGAGAACCTGCAGGTCGTCAAGCACCTCCTCGTGGGCAACAGGCCGCGCGTCGTGGAGTTCTCGAACGACGGCACGCGGGCCTACGTCTCGGCCGAGATCGGCGGCACCGTCTCCGTCATCGACACGTCGACGCACACCGTCATCGACACGATCAACCTGGGCCTCGACTCCCGGCCCGTGGAGATCGCCGTAGACCCCACCTCCGACCGCATCTACGTCGCCGGCGGCGGCACCAGCGCCGTCTACGTCATCGACACCTCGACGAACGAGATCATCGCCACGATCCGCGAGAACATGGGCCGTCGCCCGTGGGGCATCGCGATCACGCCAGACGGCAAGAAGGTCTTCACGGCCGACGGGCTGTCCGACAGCGTGAGCGTCATAGACACCGAGTGCCTGTGCGTCGTGGACCGCATCGAGGCGGGCCGCGGCGCCCACAGCGTGGAGCTGGGGGTGGTCCCTGGTGGCGAGTAGGCGTTGGTTCCTGACGGCGCTGGCCGGCGCCGCCGTGCTGACGGGCTCCGTGGCCTCCGCCCAGTACTCGCGTGCACCCTACTTCGAGCAGACGCTGATGCAGAGCCAGGGCTACGGCCTGCAGCTCGCCATGCAGCGGCTCGACGCGCTCGAGCTCGCCGGCGACGACCTGGACGACGACCTCGCCGAGGTCGTCGAGGGGCTCGCCATCGACCTGGCGCGGTTCATGGGCACGCTCAGGTCGGCCGACCCCGAGCTCGCCGAGGCCGTCGCGGAGGCGGCCGAGGAGGTAGAGGAGGCCGCCGAGTCGGGCGCGGACCCGGGGGACGCGATCGACGAGCTCAGGCCGCTCCTGGAGCGGGCGTACGAGACCGTCATCCCCGAGGAGGTGCGGCACGACCCCGTCTTCGTGGCGGCCGTGATCGTCGACCTCTCGCTCGGCGAGGGCGGCGTCGCCGAGGGCTACGAGGAGGCCGTGGGCGGCGAGCTCGCCGCCTACACGATGGGCTACGCCGCGCTCCAGCGCGTCGAGGAGCTGTGGGGCCTGATCGCCGACGTCGCCACCGACCAGCAGCGCGCCGACATCGAGGAGATGCTCGAGTTCCTCGGCACCGTCTACCCGATGCCCACCGTGGAGGCCGCCATCGTCGGCAACCCGGAAGAGGCCGAGGCACCCGTCCAGCGGCTCATAGGCGTGCTCGAGACCGTCGTCGACGCCGAGCTGTTCCCCGGCCGCGACCTCGCCGCCCTGGCCGCTCACCTCCCCGACGAGCTCGCCGGCTACTGCGCGGCCTACGAGGCCGGCGACGACGAGCTGGCGCTCGAGGGCGTCATCGCCGTCAGCTACCTCTACCTGACCGACGACCTGGGCCAGTTCCTCGGCTTCATGGACCCCGAGGTCCACGAGGAGGCCACCGAGCTCATCGCAGCGCTCACCGGCCTCGAGGCCGAGGAGGAGGGTGGCGCGGAGGCCGACGAGGACGAGGACGACGACGACGATGACGAGGAGCGTCCCGCCGTCGCGGACCCGGCGGCCGCCTGCCGCGAGCTGCAGGAGGTCTTCCGTGAGGCTCACGAGGTGCTAGGGGGCTGAGGGGTCCCGGGTTAGCGTCTAGACGATGAGCGCAGATCCCGGACGCGGGGGCTCGCCGGCCGCTCAAGCCGCCGGCGGGCCCCCCGCCGCCGCTAGGGGCGCCGGTCCCGCCGTCGCCGCGGAGGGCCTGAGCCGGCGCTTCGGCGACGTCGTGGCCGTCGTGGACATGACGTTCAGCGTCGCCCAGGGCGAGTTCTTCGCGCTCCTGGGGCCCAACGGCGCGGGCAAGACCACGACGATCCACATGCTCACGACCCTGGTGAGGCCCACCGCCGGCCGCGCCAGCGTGATGGGCTTCGACGTCGTGCGCGAGCCGCAGAGGGTCAGGCAGGTGCTCGGCATGGTCTTCCAGGACCCGGCGCTGGACGAGCGCCTCACCGCCCGCGAGAACCTCGCGCTCCACGCCGTCCTCTACGGCATCCCGGCCGGCGAGCGGCGCGACGCCGTGGACCAGGCGCTGGCCTGGGCCTCGCTCGCCGAGGCCGCCGACAGGCGCGTGCGCGGCTTCTCCGGCGGCATGAAGCGCCGCCTCGAGCTGGCGCGGGCGCTGATGCACGGGCCGGGCGTGCTCTTCCTCGACGAGCCGACGCTCGGCCTCGACCCCCAGGGCCGCCGGCACCTCTGGGAGCGCATAGACGCGCTGCGCAAGGAGGGCCTCACGGTCGTGATGACCACGCACAACCTGCCCGAGGCCGAGGCCTGCGACAGGGTGGGGATCATCGACGCCGGGCGCCTCGTGGAGATGGGCCCGCCGGCCGAGCTCGTGGCCAGGCACGCGCCTCGGGGCGGCGACCTCGAGGACGTGTTCATAGCCCTCACCGGCAAGCAGCTCCGCGACGAGGAGGCCACGGCGCGCGACATGATGGTCAGCTTCGCCAAGCGCGGCGGGGAGCACACGAGATGAGCGCCTCGGCCGCCGCCGCGTCGGGCGGGAGCCGCGCCAAGGCGCCGCCCTCCTGGGCCGGCATCGCGCCCTCGGTGGTGGGGGCCATGTGGCGCCGCGAGATGCTCCGCTACGCCCGCGACCGCTCGCAGATCTTCGGGGGCGCCTCGCGGACGGTACTGTGGCTGGTGATCCTGGGCTTCGGCCTGGGCGCCGCGCTGCGCGAGATCGAGGGCTACAGCTACGCCCAGTACATCCTCCCCGGCGTGATCGTCCTCAACGTCCTGTTCGCCGCGCTGCAGTGCGCCATCGCGCTGGTGTGGGACCGCGAGGTGGGCATCATGCGCGAGGTCTTCGTGTCGCCCTCACCCATGCTCTCGGTGGCGCTAGGCAAGATGCTCGGCGGCGCCACGGTCTCGGTGCTGCAGGGGACGATCCCGCTGCTGTTCACGCCGCTGATTGGCGTGCGGCTCACGGTCCTGTCGGTGCTGGGCGCCTGGGGCGTGATGTTCTTCCTCGGCCTGTTCATGACGGCGCTGGGCGTGATCATCGCCGCCAGGCTGCGCACGTTCGAGGGCTTCGGCAGCATCTCGAACGGCGTGATCCAGCCGCTCTACTTCCTCTCCGGCTCGATCTTCCCCCTGCGCGGGGTGATTGGCGGCGTGGGCTTCCTCGAGATACCCCAGCACCTGCGCGAGGAGCTGCGTCGCCTGGGGATCTTCGCGATCGGCGGCGGCTGGATCGTCCAGCTCCCCGCCTGGATCCAGGCGCTCGTCTACGTGAACCCCGTCAGCTACCAGCTCGACCTGCTGCGCTACGTGCTGCTGCGCTTCCACCAGCTCCCCATGGCCGCCGACCTCGCCGTGACCCTGGCCGCCGGGCCGGTCGCCGTGGTGTTCGCCGCCTGGGCGATGCGCCGCATGGCGTCGTCGGGCAGGTAGGGGTCGACAGGGGGGCCGAGCGGGGGCGCGCGTCGCCGGCCCCGAGGTCGGCGCGTCCCGCGGACCCACGGCGCGGAACAGCCCGAGGCCAGCGGGCGCAGGCTCTTCTAATCAAGCTCCTCTAGTCTGCTCACATATCGCAAGGTTCGCGGCCGCGGTCCGGAGGGGGCCGCTTGGCGTATCGCCGTGGGCAGGAGGGTGAGCCTGGTGGTTCGACGCCTGCATCCGACGTTCGTAGCCGCTCTCCTCGCCGTGCTCTCCGCGCACCTGTTGGCGTGGGAGCCGCTTGCCGACGCCCAGGGCGGCGGCGAGGCCGCCGACGGCGCCCAGGTGTTCCAGTCCATCTGCGCCGCCTGTCACCAGCCAGACGGCCAGGGCCTGCCTGGCGCGTTCCCGCCCCTCGTGGGCCACGCCCAGCAGCTCTACGCCGCGGCGGGCGGGCCCAGGTACCTCGCCTCGGTCGTCCTCTTCGGTCTGCAGGGGCAGATCACGGCGGCGGGCCAGACCTTCGACGGGCAGATGCCGTCCTTCTACACCCTGTCGGACGACCAGGTCGCGGCCGTCCTGGGCTACGTCCTCACCGAGCTCGGCGACGCCGGACCGCCGGAAGGCTACGTGCCGGTGACACCGGAGGACGTGGCCGCGGCCAGGAAGGCGGCCCTCAGCCCGGCGCTGGTGTACCAGAGGCGCCCCGAGCTGGCCGACGCCGACGCCGCGCAGGCAGGCGGCGAGCTCGTCGACGCCCGTTACGCCGCCGAGCAGGTGGAGCGGGCCCTGCCCGTCTACCGCCGCTTGTGCGTGGAGTGCCACGGCGAGGACCTGGGCGGCGGGCTGATAGGCGGCCCACCTCTAGCCGGCGTCGGCTTCCGCCAGAAGTGGGGCGGCAGGCCTCTGACGGCGCTCTTCACGTTCATGTCGACGCAGATGCCTCAGGGCAGCCCCGGCTCGCTCACCGACGGGCAGTACGCCGACCTGCTCGCCCTCATCCTCAGCCGCAACGGCCACGAGGTCGGCGACGAGCCGCTCGTCCCCGACCTCGACGTGCTGGGTGGCCTGCAGGTCAGGACGAACTGAACGCCCACGGCTCGGTCCGTGGACCGGGGAAGGAGGACAGCCTTTACCAGGGTCGCAGAAGCCGTGTAGGAGCTCTCCGGTCCCAGCGGCCGCCGCCGGCGGCCGAGACGGAGGAGGACGCATGAACATGGCGTTGAGGAAGTCGGTCGCGCTGCTAGTCGGCGCCGGGCTCCTCTGGGCCGCGTACGCGCTGGCGCAGGGCGGTCAGCAGCCTCGGACGATCGAGTTCACCCCGGTCACCGACGACATGCTGCTGGACCCGGATCCCGCCGACTGGATCATGTACCGCCGCAACTACGCCGCCTGGGGTTACAGCCCGCTCGACCAGATCACGAAGGAGAACGTCCAGGACCTCGAGCTCGCGTGGGCCTGGACGATGGTCGACGGACGCCAGGAGTCCACGCCCCTCGTCTACGACGGCATCATGTACCTGCACAACCAGGGGGACGTCATCCAGGCCCTGGACGCCGCGACGGGCGACCTGATCTGGGAGTACGCCCGCGAGCTGCCCGGTGAGCTCGCCACGCTGTCCGCCAGCATCTCACGGACGATGGCGGTGTACGGCGACAAGCTCTACTTCGCGTCGGGCGACATGTTCCTGGTGGCGCTCGACCCCACCAACGGCCAGGTGGTGTGGGAGACGTCCATAGGCGATTGGGAGTCGAGGTACGTGGTGACCGGCGGCCCCCTCATAGCCGAGGGCATGGTCGTCGTCGGGGTGTCGGGTTGCGGCGGCGGCCAGCCGGGAGGCTGCTACATCGTGGGGCTCGACGCCGAGACCGGCGAGCAGGTGTGGCGGTTCGACACGATCGCCAGGCCGGGGACGCCGGAGGGCGACTCCTGGAACGGCCTGCCGCTCGAGAGCCGCTTCGGCGGGTCGGCCTGGAACATCGGCTCCTACGATCCCGAGCTGGGGCTCGTCTTCTGGAGCACAGGCCAGCCGTACCCGTGGATCGCCGAGATGAACGGCCTGCTGCCGCAGCAGGAGGGCGCCGACAACCGCGCGCTCTACACGGACACGACGCTGGCGCTCGACCCGCACACCGGCGAGCTCGCCTGGTACCACCAGTGGCTGCCCACCGACACCTGGGACCTCGACTACGCCTACGAGCAGGTGCTCGTGGACCTCGAGGTCGACGGCGAGACCGTGCCGGCGATCGTGGCCACGGGCAAGCTTGGCATCGTCGAGGCCATAGACAGGCGCGACGGCACCTGGCTGTGGGCTCATCAGACCGTCTACCAGAACGTCGTCGAGTCCATAGACCCCGAGACGGGCGCGAAGACGATCAACCAGGACGCGATACCCCACATCGGCCAGACGACCGTGAACTGCCCGGCCGACCCGGGCTCGCGCTCCTGGGCCTCGACCGCGTACTCGCCGCTGACGAACACCCTCTACCTCCCAATGCAGGAGTTCTGCTCCGACACCACCCCGAACCCGCTGGGCGCGGGCGAGGTCTACCAGGGCGGCGGGCGCGCGACGTTCTCGCGCCGCGCCGTGCCCGGCACGGACGGCAACTTCGGCGTCGTGAAGGCGATCGACCTGAGCGGTCCGTCGGAGCGGTGGGAGTACCGCATGCGCCCGGCCAACGGCGGCTCCGCTGCCCTGACCACTGGCGGCGGTCTCGTCTTCACCGGCAACCTCGGCCGCTACTTCATGGCGTTCGACGACACCACCGGCGACAAGCTGTGGGAGGTCCGCCTCAGCAACCTCCCGAACGGCTTCCCGATCAGCTACGAGGTCGACGGCACGCAGTACATCGCGGTGCCTGTCGGCCGCGGCTCGGGGCCCAGCAACTCGTTCGCCGTGCTCACGCCGGAGATCGTGAACCCTGCCGGCGGCAACGCGCTCTTCGTGTTCAGGCTGCGCGGCCAGGGCGCCGCCGACGAGGCGGCCCGCTGACCGGCGCCTAGCCGGCAGACGTCTCAGAGGATGAGCCAGGGGGCGGTCCTTTCCCGCCCCCTGGCTCCGACCCCGCAGGAGGTGTGTCCACGTGCGACAGCGCCACGCCGCACTGCTGTCCGCGGCCGTCCTCGTGCTCGCGGCGGGCTCGGCGCAGCCGCCCGTCCTGCCGCCGGAGTGGTTCCCGAACCGGGAGCCGTCGAGGGACGCGCAGGCCGTGAGCTTCTGCGAGGACCCGCGCGAGCCGGGCCACGAGGTCGACAGGGCCATCGCCGCGGCCGTCACCGACGCGCTGCTGGTGGCGCCGCGCTTCCACGTCGTCGAGCGCCAGGTCAGGGTCGAGGACGAGTACGAGAGCCTGTACGTCGACCTCATCGACCACTGCGCCGTCTACCTCGGCTTCAAGCTCTACGCCAACGCCTACCCCGGCTGGCTCACGCTCACGCGTCCCTTCTACGAGGCGCGCTTCGTCGTGGTCACCACGAACCCCGAGTGGCGCGCGCTCGAGGACGTGCCCCGCGACGTGCGCATCGGCGCCGTGCAGGGCACGATGGGCGACATCAGGTTCATCGTCTTCAACAACGCGCGGCCGGCCGCCGACCGCTGGCAGCGGGCCCCCGTGGGGAGCCCGGAGGAGGCGTTCGACGCCCTGCTCGACGGCGTGGTGGGCGCCCTCATCGTGTGGGAGCCGTGGTGGTGGTACCTCGGCCGGCAGCGTCCCGAGCTGACCGAGCTCGCGGTCCTAGACGCCCCCGTGGTCAGCGAGCCGTGGATCGGCGTGGGAGGCATCACGCTGGCCGACAGGACCTTCGTGAGGTCTCAGGTGGACGAGGCCGTCGCCGCCCTCTCCGCCGACGGCACCATCGCGGCCATCCTCGCAGAGAGCGGCTTCCCCGGGCGGGCGGTGCCCTGAACGCCCTCGCCGACCTCTCGCTGCAGTCCCTGCTCACCCGGCTCCTCGCCGGCGCCGGCCTCGCCGTCGTGCAGGGCGCGACCGCCGCCCTGGCCGCGCGCTGGGCGGGCGACGAGGGACCCGCGCGGGACGGCGCTCTCACCCTCGACCCCACCAGACACGTCGACGTGCTCGGCCTGGCCTCGGCGGCGCTGTTCTCCGCCGGCTGGTCGCGGCCACCGACGCTGGAGGGGCCCGTTCTCAGGTCGCGGGCGCTCGGCACGCTGACCTGCGTGCTCGCTCCCGCGGTAGCGCTGCTGGCCGTGGCGGCCGCGCTGCTCGCACTGAGGCCGGCCGTCCTGGGCTGGCTGGGCGGCAACGCGGGCATCGTGGCGTCGACGGTCCTCCTCGTGACGTTCGAGCTAGGCGTGCGCGGCGCGGTCCTGGCGCTGCTGCCGCTGCCGCAGACGACCGGGGGTGCCTGGTTCCTCCTGTCGCGGGCGACCGAGGGGCTCCAGACGCGGCCCGCCGCGCGCTGGGCCGGGGCGGTCCTCACGCTGGCGCTCCTGGCCGTGGGGCCGGGCGACGTCTGGCTCCGTGGCGCCGCCGGCTGGTACAGGGGCCTGTTGGGGTTCTGAGGTCGGGGTGCGGGCCGCCGGGCGGCTGAGCCGAGCGCCCGCCCGACCGGCGGCACGACCGCGTCCGGTGACCGCCCAGGCGCTGGCTGCGGCTACTCGCCGGGCTCGCCGATCGGCCCGAGGTCGTAGCTCGCCAGTATCCCCGCCAGGGTCCCGTCGCGCCGCATGGACGCTAGCTCCCGCTCCAGCCGGCGCTTCAGCGTGAGGTCGCCCTTCCAGATGCCCAGTGCGACGCCGTAGCGCTCCCGCGGCGGCGTGAGCCACGTCGCCGCGTAGCCGGGGCCCAGGTCGCGCGCCAAGCGGCGTGCCGTGAGCGCCTCGGTGACCGCGGCCTCCACCTCGCCGTCCGTCATCGCTGCGACGAGCTCGTCGTACGCGCCGAAGAGCGTGACGGTGGCGCCGCGCGCCCTCAGGTCGCGGCTCAGCGCGATCCTGTCGAGGCCGGCCAGGGCGGCGAGGAAGCCGACGGCGGCGCCGTCCAGGGTGGCCCCCTCCCGCGCCACGAAGGCCCAGCCGGTCTCGAGGTGCGGCTCCGTGGTGTCGAGGAAGCTGCGCGTGGTCTGCGTAGCCACCACGCCGCCGGCCACCACGGAGCACTGCGCCCGGGTCAGCCGCCAGGTGCGCGGGTCGAAGCCCCTGCCGATGGCCTGGTTGGTCACGAGCTGCAGCCGCCAGCCCGCGCGGCTCGTCAGCGCCCGGAGCAGCTCGACGTCGATGCCGGGCGCGTCGTCTTCCCCCGTCGCCAGCGGCGGCTGCGCGGCGGGCACGCAGACCCGGAGGACGCCGACCCTCTCGACGTCGCGCTGGCTCGTGTCGGGCGGCAGGCGGTAGACGCCGAGGAGCAGTATGGCGAGCCAGACGAAGGGCCAGTACGGGCCGAGCCGCGGCATCACGGCGCGCGGCACGGTGGCCGGCGGCGGCGCCTCCTCCCGTCGCGGCTCCGCTTCCGGTCGCGGCGCGGAGTCCCGCCGGCGCTCTCGCCCGCCTGGCCGCGCGCCCACGGCTCAGCGCCTCGGCAGCCTGAAGTCGCGGAGGGCCAGCAGGAAGAAGACGGCGCCGGCGCCCGCCAGCGCCAGCGGCCCGATGCGGGGGTCGAACTGGTTGAAGCCTATGAACACGCCGCGCAGCGCGTCGACCGCGTACGTGATGGGGTTCACCTCCACCAGCGTCACCAGCCACTCGGGATACGTGACCCTGGCCTGTGCCCGCGTCAGGGCTGGGTCGAGGGGGAATATCGACGACGAGAGGAAGTAGAGCGGCAGGATGACGGCGTTCGAGAAGACGCCGAAGCCCTCGAAGGTGCGCATGCGGTTGGCGATGACGATGCCGAGCGACGTGAGCGCGAAGCCGAGCAGGAACATCACGCCGAGGCCGGCGAGCACGCTGCGCGGCGTGACGATCACGTCAACATAGCGGGCCAGCAACAGCACGATCGCGCCGTGCACCATCGCCACCGTGGTGCCGCCCAGGACCTTGCCGAGCAGCACGGCCCAGCGCGGCTGCGGCGACACCAGCACCTCGCGGAGGAAGCCGAACTCCCTGTCCCAGATCACGGAGACGGCCGACTGCACCGCCGTGTACATCATGTTGAGGGCCACGACGGCGGGGAAGAGGAACTGCAGGTAGGTGTACGGCACGACGAAGCGCACCTCGCCGTAGATCTCGCCGCGGAAGTACGGGTTCAGCCCGATGCCGAGGACGAGGACCCAGAGCAGCGGCCTGCTGATCCCGCCCACGAACTGGCCCCTGTCGCGCAGGGCGCGCTTGAGCTCGCGCAGCCAGATCGCGCCCACCCCCCGCAGGACCGCGGTCATCGCGTGTGCTCCCCGCCGGAGCGCGCGAAGGCCAGCAGCCTGTCCCGCGGGTCGGCTTCGCGGTCGCGGAGGTCACGGCCCGTGAGCGCGAGGAACACGCTCTCGAGCGACGGCTCGACCACGGTGAACGACCTCAGGCTAGTACCGTGCCGCGCGAGCAGCGACGCCACCTCGTCGGGTCCGCCTACGGGCACCACCAGCTCGCCCCCCGCCTCCATGGCGTCGGGGTGCTCCGTCATCACCGCGGCGGCCACGGCGGGGTCCTCCGTGCGCAGGCGCGCCAGCGCGCTGCCGTGGCGCTCCTTGAGCTCGTGGGGCGTCCCCGAGGCCAGTACCCTGCCCCTGTCGATGACGCACACGGTGTCCGCCGCCTCGACCTCCTCGATGTAGTGGGTGGTGACGAGGACCGTCACCTCGCGCCTCGCCTTCAGCGCGGCGAGGTACTCCCACATGCGCGAGCGGGTCTGGGCGTCGAGGCCCACCGTGGGCTCGTCGAGCACCAGCAGGCGGGAGTCGTGCACCAGGGCGCGCGCCAGCTCGAGCCGGCGCTGCATGCCCCGCGACAGCGTGCGCACGAGCTTGTCGCGCCACTCGCCCAGCTCGACGAGCTCGAGCAGCTCGGCGATGCGCCGCGAGCGCGCCTGGCGCGGCACGTCGTGGATGCGCCCGTGGAAGTCGAGGTTCTCGAGGACGGTGAGCCGCCCGTCGAGGGACGGCTCCTGGAAGACGACGCCGAGGAGGCGGCGCACCGCCCGCGGACGCTTGGCGACGTCGAGGCCACCGATCTCCACGGTGCCGGAGTCGGCGGTCTCGACCGTGCAGAGGACGTGGATGAGCGTGGACTTGCCGGCGCCGTTGGGGCCGAGCAGGGCGAACGTCTCGCCCGACGCGACGCGTAGCGAGACGTCGTCGAGCGCCAGGACGCGGCCGTAGCGCTTGCTCAGGCCGGTGACGACGACCATGGACCACGATACGCGGCTCGG
>JBIQHQ010000035.1:0-26893 GCA_044508445.1 Deinococcaceae bacterium | reverse complement strand
ACAGCCTCTTCCAGCACGGCATCACGAGGGCGAGCCTGGACGCGATGCACGAGGCCTGCGAGGAGCGCTTCGAGGACCTGCGCGGCTACCTCAGGGCGAAGGCTGCGCTGTTGGGCAAGGAGCGCCTGGCCTGGTACGACCTGCAGGCGCCCCTGCCCCAGGCCGAGCCGCCGTCCTACACCTGGGACGAGGCCAAGGCGCTCGTCCTCGAGCGCTTCGCCGGCTACTCGCCCGAGCTCGCCGCCTTCGCCCGCCGCGCCTTCGAGTCCGGCTGGGTGGACGTGCCGCCGCGCCGGGGGAAGCGCAGCGGCGCGTTCTGCTCCGGGGTGCCGGTGCGCGACGAGTCGCGCGTGATGCTCAACTTCGGCGGGAACCTCTCGGACGTCTTCACGCTGGCGCACGAGCTGGGGCACGCCTACCACAACGACTGCCGGTTCCGGTTCGGGCGCACCGTCCTGCAGGCCTCCACCCCGATGACGCTGGCCGAGACCGCCAGCATCTTCTGCGAGACGCTGCTCTTCGACGGCCTCATGGCTGGCGCCGGCGAGGCCGAGCGCCTGGCCGTGCTGGAGCAGAGCCTGCAGCACTCCGTGCAGCTCCTGCTAGACATCCACACGCGGTTCCTCTTCGAGGCGGAGGTGTTCGAGCGGCGCCGCCAGCGCGAGCTGTCCGCCGAGGAGATGAGCGAGGCGATGGAGCGCGCGCAGGCGCGGGTCTTCGGCGACGCCGTCGCCGCGGGCGAGAGGCACCCGCTGATGTGGGCGCACAAGCCGCACTACTACTCGAGCGCCAGGTCCTTCTACAACTACCCCTACACCTTCGGCTGGCTCTTCTCGCTCGGCCTCTACGCCCGCTACCGCGTCGAGCGGGACGCGTTCAGGCGGCGTTACGATGAGCTGCTGTCCTCGACCGGCATGGCCCCGGCCGGCGACCTGGCGCGGGGCTTCGGCATCGACATAGAGGACCCCGGGTTCTGGCGCGAGAGCCTCGACGTCGTGGCGGGCCGGGTCGACGCCTTCCGGGAGATCACGGCGGGGAGCGAAGGACGAGCATGACGACGAACTACCGCGACCTCTTCGACCTCACGGGCAAGCACGCCCTCGTCATCGGCGCCGGCTCCGGCATCGGCAGGGCCACGGTCCACGGGCTCGCCGACTTCGGCGCCTCGGTCACCTGCGCCGACCTCGACCAGGCCGCCGCCGACGCGGCCGCCGCCGAGGCCAGGAGCCGCGGCGCCGACGCGCGGGGCGTGAGGGCCGACATCGCCAGCGAGGCCGACGTCAAGGCGCTCGTCGGCTCCCTCGACAGGCTCGACGTGCTCGTCTGCACGCCCTCGATCAACGTGCGCAAGCCCCTGGAGAGGGTGACCGCCGAGGAGTTCGACCGCGTCGTGGGCATCAACCTCAGGGGCAACTTCTTCGCCCTGCGCGAGGCCGGCGCCCGCATGGCCCGGCAGGGCAAGGGCAGCATGGTGTTCTTCTCGAGCATCAGGTCGCAGGTAGTGGAGCCCGGCCAGGGCGTCTACGCCGCCACCAAGGCGGGCACCCTGCAGATGATCAGGGCCGCCGCCGCCGAGTGGGGCCCCCACGGCGTGAGGGCGAACGCCGTGGCGCCGGGCGTGGTGGAGACGCCGCTGACCAAGCAGATCAAGGACCAGCCCGCCTGGTACGAGGCCTACGCGAAGAAGAGCGCCCTGGGCCGCTGGGCCCAGCCGAGCGAGCTGGTGGGCGCCGTCGTGTACCTCGCCTCCGACGCCTCCAGCTTCGTGACGGGCTCCCTGCTCTTCGTCGACGGGGGCTGGACCGCCGTCGACGGCAGGTTCGCGCCGCCGCTGTGACGGTCCCCCGGGACGCGGGCCCGACCGGTCCGGTGGCCGAGCAGGCGCGCCGCGCCGCCGAGGCCGTCGACCCGGCCCGCGTGGTGGAGCTGGCGCGGGGCCTGGTGCGCCTGCGCAGCGTCTACGACGAGACGCGCGGCACCACGGAGGAGCCCGCGGCCGCCTACGTGGCCGAGCAGCTCAGGTCGGCGGGCTTCGCGCCCGTGGTCGAGGAGGCCGCGCCGGGCCGACCGAACGTGGTCTGCGACTTCGCGGGCACCGGCTTCGACCCGGCGCGCCACAGGACCCTGATGTTCGAGGGCCACACCGACGTCGTCACCGAGGGCGACCCGGCGGCCTGGCGCGTGCCGCCGTTCGAGGGGCGCATCGACCCGGGACCGGGCGGCGACCTCACCAGCGGCGTCCTGCACGGACGTGGCAGCGCCGACATGAAGGCCGGCGTGGCCGCCGCGATCGCCGCCGTCGAGGCCGTGAGGACCGTCGCCCCCGACCTGCCCGGCCGCATCAGGCTCGGGATCGTCGCCGACGAGGAGGGCATGATGCTCGGCATCAAGTCGTTCATCGCGAACGGCTGGGCCGACGACGTCTCCGGCGCGATCGTCTGCGAGCCGGAAGAGAACGAGATCTGCCTGTTCCAGAAGGGTGCCATGCGCTTCCACGTGCGCGCGCGCGGCGTCATGAGCCACGGCGCCATGCCCTACGCGGGCGTGAACCCCATCCGCGGCCTCGCCGACCTGGTGGCGGGCCTGCGCGACCTGGAGCGGAGCGAGCAGGAGCGGCTGGGCGAGCACGAGTTCCTCGGGCTGCCCTGGATCACGCCGACGATCGTGCGCGCGCCGGCCGCGGGCGAGGCGCAGCTCAACGTCATGCCGGACGAGGCGTACATGGCCCTCGACGTGCGCACCGTGCCCGGCCAGGACCACGACGAGCTCGAGGCCAGGATCCAGGCCGCGGCTCGCCGGCTCGAGGCGTCCACGCCCCGCCTGCGCTTCGAGGTCGAGCGCTTCGAGTCGCGCCCGTGGACGGCCACGGAGCCAGGCGACCCGCTCGTCGCCGCCGTCGAGGCCGTCTACGAGCCCGTGCTCGGCACGGCGCCGCGCTACGGCGGCGTCCCCGGCGCCACCGACGGCACGTTCCTGTGGGCCTGGAAGGGCATCCCCATCGTCACCATCGGCCCCGGCGACAGGACGATCCCCCACCAGGTGGACGAGTTCGTGAGGCTCCGGGACGTGGTGTCCGCGGCCCGCCTTTACGCGGCCGCGGCGGTGGCCTACCTTGCGGGCTGAGCGCCGCCGCGGGCGGCGTTCCGAACCCAGCCGATCGGAGGAGAGGATGAGGATCACAGTGAGCACGTTCAAGGTCGCGCTCGCGGTCGCCCTGCTGGCCGGCGGCCTCGCCGCCGCGCAGGACCCGGCGCCGGTGCGGGGCGGGTCGCTGGTGGTGGCCATCACGGCGGAGCCGCCCGGGTGGGACCCCTCGGCGTCCACCTCGCAGGAGATCCCCAGGGTCGTCTACGACAACGTGCTGCAGGGCCTCGTGCGCTTCGACAGGGACGGCCAGATCGTGCCGGCGCTGGCGACGTCGTGGGAGACGTCCGACGACGGTCTCACCTGGACCTTCCAGCTCCGCGACGGGGTGAAGTTCCACGACGGCTCCGACTTCGACGCCGCGGACGTCGTCGAGAAGTTCGAGCGCGCCGCCGACCCCGACTCCGGGCACACGAACCACCAGTACTACGAGGCCATCGAGAGCGTGGAGGCGATGGGCGACCACGAGGTGGCGTTCCACCTCTCGCGCCCCAACTCGAGCCTGCTCTACAACCTCGCGCGGCCCGACTCGGTCATCAACCCGTCCGGCACGGCCGACACGCAGCGCACCCAGCCGATAGGCACCGGCCCCTTCGTGTTCGCCGAGTACGTGCCCGGCAGCCACGTGCGCCTCGAGCGCTTCGACGACTACTGGGAAGAGGGTCTCCCCTACCTCGACTCCGCCGAGTTCCGCATCATCTCCGACCCGAACGCACGCTTCGCGGCGCTGCAGGCCGGCGACATCGACATGATCGGCGTGGCCCTCCTGCCCGAGCAGTTCCAGCAGGTGCTGGCGAACCCCGACCTCAAGGCCACCCAGGGCTCCGGCACGGCCGAGATCACGCTGGCCCTCAACAACGCGCGGCCGCCCTTCGACGACAAGCGCGTGCGCCAGGCCATCACCTACGCCATCGACAAGCAGGCGATCGTCCAGGGCGCGATGTTCGGGCTCGGCACCGTCATCGGCACGCACATGAGCCCGGCCGAGGGCTACTACGTGGACCTCACGAACACCTACCCGTACGACCCCGAGCGCGCCCGGGAGCTGCTCGCCGAGGCCGGCTACCCGGACGGCTTCACCGTTAGGTTCGAGCTGCCAGAGCCCTACAACATCGAGCGCCGCACGGGCGAGGTCATCGCCCAGCAGCTCGAGCAGGTGGGCATCGACGTCGAGCTCTCCGTCGTGGAGTGGGCCACCTGGCTGGAGCGGATCTTCCTGGGCGGCGACTACGACATGACGATCATCGGCCACTCGGAGCCGCGCGACATCAACGTCTACGCGAACCCCGACTACTACTACCACTACGACAACCCGCGCATCGGCGAGCTGCTGGCCGAGGCCGAGGCGGCGGTGTCCCAGGACGAGGCCACGGCCAAGTACCGGGAGATCGCCAGGATCATCGCCGACGACGCCGTGAACGTCTGGGTCTTCTCGTCGCCCTACCTGGTGGCGGCCAAGCGCGACGTGTACGGCTTCTGGACCGACCAGCCCACGCCCTCGATCAACCTCGTGCGCGTCTACCGCGCTCCCTAGCCCTCGCGGGGGCGGCCCCAGCGGCCGCCCCCTCCTATCTGACCCCCGTATCCGCCGATGCTCGCCTTCCTCGTCCGCCGCTTCCTCACGGCGCTGCTCAGCGTCGTGCTGGCCAGCCTGGTGGTGTTCGGCGCGCTGCTGGCCGTGCCCGGCGACCCGGCGGCGGTGATCCTCGGCATGAACGCCTCGCCCGAGGCGCGCGCGGCGCTCAGCCGCCAGCTCGGCCTCGACAGGCCGCCGGCCGAGCGCTACGTGACCTGGCTCGGCGGGGTCCTCAGGGGCGACATGGGACGCTCGCTCAACTACGACAGGCCCGTGGCCGGCCTGATCGGCGAGCGCCTGCGCGTGAGCGTGCCCCTGGCCGTGGGCGCGGCCCTCGTCGCCTGTCTGCTGGCACTGCCGTTAGGCGTGTTCGCCGCGCTGCGCCGTGGCACGCCGTGGGACCCGCTGGTGACGTCGCTGTCGCAGCTCGGCGCGGCGGTCCCCAGCTTCTGGCTGGGGCTGCTCCTCATCCTCTACTTCGCGGTGGAGCTGCGCTGGCTGCCGGCCAGCGGGTTCGTGCCCTTCGCACAGGACCCGGCGCGGTGGGCGCGCAGCCTGGTGCTGCCGGTGCTGGCGCTGGGCCTCGGGCAGGCGGCCGTGATGACGCGCATGACGCGCGCGGCGATGCTCGAGGTGCTGGGTCAGGACTTCGTGCGCACGGCCCGCGCCAAGGGCGTGGCCGAGCGCGGCGTCGTGCTCAAGCACGCCCTGCGCAACGCCATGGTCACGTTGATCACCATCCTCGGCCTCTCGCTGTCGAACGTCTTCATCGGCTCCATAGTCGTCGAGCAGGTGTTCGCCCTGCCCGGCCTCGGGCGCCTCGCCCTCACTGCCATAGGCACCCGCGACTTCCCCCTGCTGCAGGGCGAGGTCCTGCTCTACGCCGCCACCATCGTCTTCCTGGGCTTCCTCGTCGACGTCTCCTACGGGCTCCTCGACCCCAGGATCCGCTATGAGTGACGCCGCCGTGGCCGGTACGGCGCCCGCCCGCGCTCGGCTCGGTCGGCGGCGCTACAACCTCTGGCTCGGCGCCTTCCTCGTGGGCTCCGTGGTCCTCGGGGCGCTCCTGGGCTTCGTCTGGTCGCCCTACCAGCCCAACGCCATCGACTTCTCCGTGCAGCTCCAGGGTCCCTCGCCCCAGCACTGGCTCGGCACCGACCACTTCGGCAGGGACCTCCTCTCGCGCCTGCTCCACGGGGCGCGCGGCACCCTCTACGTGGGGTTCATCGCCGTGGGCATCGCCCTCGTCGCGGGCACCGGCCTCGGCGCCGTGGCCGGGTTCGCGGGCGGGGTCGTGGACGAGGCCGTGATGCGCCTCGTGGACGTGCTCTACGCCTTCCCGGCGATCCTCATGGCGCTGCTGCTGGCGGCCGTCTACGAGCCGGGCACGCTCACGGCCATGGCGGCCATAGGCATCGCCACCGTGCCGATCTTCGCCCGCGTGGCCCGCGCCGGCGTCCTCGCCACGAAGCAGAGCGACTTCGTGGAGGCCGGCCGCGCGCTGGGCATGGGCGAGGGACGCCTGCTGTGGCGCCACGTGCTCCCCGGCGCCGTGGGCCCTCTCGTCGTGCAGGCGAGCCTCAGCCTGGCCGTGGCGGTGCTCGCCGAGGCGGCCCTGTCGTTCCTGGGCCTCGGCACGCCTCCCGACGTCCCCTCGTGGGGCAACATGCTGCGCGAGGCGCAGGGCTTCCTGGCGCTGAGCCCTTACCCGGCGCTGGTGCCCGGCCTGGCCATCGTCTGGACGGTCCTCGGCTGGAGCCTCCTCGGCGACGGCCTGCGCGACCTCCTCGACCCGCGGACCGTGTGACGACCGCGTAACGCCCGCGGCGGCAGCATCTCCTCGGAACGAGCGGGACACCGCTTTCGGAGGAGGAGACATGATGGACCGCCGTGCGCTGCTCGCCTGTCTGGCACTAGTCGCACCCGTGCTCGCCGCCTGCGGGAGCGGCACACCGCCACCGGGCCCGCCGGAGGAAGGTCTCGTCGCGAGGCCGCTGCCGGACGGCAGGTTCGAGGGGAAGGTCCTCTGGGAGTTCGACGCTTCCGGCCTCGTGGGCGGCCGTTCCGTCGAGTCGTACCTGTGGCGGTTCGGAGGCTTGGAGGTCGCGACCGGCTCCGGCTCGCTGTTCCGGGGTTACGGCCGCGAGGGCGTCTACGACGTCGGCCTCCGTGCCACGCTGGAGGACGGCAGCGTCGTGGAAGCCACGACCTCGTTCACGGTCGACGACCTGCCGTACGACTACTGGGGCGCGCCTCCCGAGGCGGTGACGGTGACCGCCGATGGCGAGCCCCTCGCCATGCCCCTGTGGTCGTCGTGGGACGTCAGCGCCGACGGGCGCTTCGTCGCCTTCGACACCGATGCCCCGGCCCTGCCCGGGCTGGACGCCAACGGCGCGTACGACGTCTACGTCAAGGACATGGAGACGGGCGAGCTGCGCCTCGTGAGCGCCGCGGAGGACGGCTCTGCCGCCGGCGGTGAGGGTCCCGTCGCCATGAGCGGTGACGGCCGCTACGTGGCCTACGTCGCTGGCGACGCCGTCGCCGTGACCGACCTCGCCGCCGGCGGCACGGTCGAGGTGAGCGTCCCCGACGGCCTGCAGCACGCCGAGGCCGTGGCGCTCAGCAGGGACGGGTCGCGCCTCCTGCTAGCGGCCTGGACGCCGGGCACGCAGCAGGAGAGCGGCTACGTGGTGGACCTGGGAACGCTCACGCTCACGCGCCTGGGAGCGTTGGATGGCGGCGGCTTCGCCCGCGTGAGGCCCGTGGCCATGTCGGCCGACGGTGGAACGGTCGCCTTCTACACCCCGCACCCTTTCGACGCAGGCGACGGCAACGGCCTCGACGACCTCTACGTCGTCCACCTCGCGTCAGGCGCGCCGCAGCTGGCCAGCACCGACGCCATGGGCACCGTGGCGGACCGCGGCGCGTGGGCCTGGGGCCCGGTGCTGAGCGAGGACGGCCGCTACGTCGCGTTCCACGGCGACGCGACCGACCTACCCCGGGCCTCCGAGAACGACCACGGGGGCACGAGGGTCGACGACGTCTACGTCAAGGACCTCCTCACCGGCGCGCTTGAGCTCGTGAGCACCAACGCCAGGGGCGACGCCGCGGACTCGGACTCGGTGCTGCCGACGGTCTCGTACGACGGCCGCTACGTGGCCTTCGGGTCGTACGCGACGAACCTCGCGCCACACGCCGACGACCCTGAAGCCTGCCTACTCGGCCTGTGCGCGAACGGCTTCGCCTACGTCAAGGACCGGCTGACCGGCCGGGTGGCCGTGGTCACCGTCGGACTCCACGACACCCTGCCCGACGACTGGGACCAGATCGAGCCGCGCATCAGCGGCGACGGCCGCTACGTCACCTTCTACTCGTCGGCCACGAACCTCGGGGTCGACATCGGCGGCGACCCGAGGGCCCGGCACTACTACAGGGCCGAGAACCCGTTGTGGGAGCAGGCCCCCTGAGGGAAGGCGCGAGCGGGGCCGGCCTCTCCGGCCCCGCTCTCCGGCGACACCACGTGCCGAGCCGGGCCGGTCGCGAGGGCCGCGCTACGCGCCGACGCCGGCGGGCTAGCCTGTGGCCGTGGCCGACGGCCCCGAGAAGCTCACGCCCCGGTCCCTGGAGAGGCGCGTGAAGCGGTGGCTCCTCGCCGCGCCCTTCGAGTGCTTCGTGCAGGTGGCGCCGGGCCTGGAGCCACTGCTCCTCGAAGAGCTCGGCGCCGCCGGGCTGATCCCGGACCCGGCCGCGGCCCGGGTGGAGACGGGTGGCGTGGCGCTGCCCCTGGACGTGGCGGGGATCATGGCTGCGAACCTGGCGCTGCGCACCGCCTCGCGGGTGCTGCTTCGGCTGGGCGAGTTCCCCGCCGCGTCGGCGGAGATGCTCCACGACAGGGCGCGCAAGCTGCCGTGGGAGCTGCACCTGGGGTTCGCCGAGACCTACGCGCTGCGCCTGTCGTCGCGCCGCTCGCGGCTGCAGGCGGGCGACGAGCTGGCGCGGGCCGTCACGGGAGCGGTCGCGAGGCGCATGGGCCCGCTCGGCCTGCACCCCCGGCCCGCCCCCGAGGCGGAGCTCGAGTTCTTCGTCCGCTTGGAGCGTGACCGCTGCACCGTGAGCCTCAACACCTCCGGCGCGCACCTCCACAGGCGGGGCCTGCGCCGGCTGGTCGGCGAGGCGCCCGCGCGCGAGACGCTGGCTGCCGCCGTGGCGCTGCTCGGGCTCGCCGAGCAGCCGTCGCCGGACGTCGTCGTCGACCCCTTCTGCGGCTCCGGGGCCGTGCTCATCGAGGTGGCCGACGCCTTGGCCGGCCTGCCGCCGGGACGGGTCCGCTCCTTCGCGTTCGAGCGCGCCGGCTGGTTCCGGCCCGGGCGCTGGCGCGAGGTGCGCAGGCGCCTGGGGCTCGCGCCGGGCGAAGGCGGGACCGCGGGCGAGGCCTCGACGCCCGCGGGCGCCGAGGCGCCGCCCGAGCCGGGGCGGAGCCAGGTGGTCGCCGCCAGGAGCACGCGCCCTCCCCCACGCCTCCTCGGCGTGGACGCCGACGCCCGCGTCCTAGAGGCGGCCAGGACGAACCTGGACGCGGCCGGCCACGCCGGCGTGAGGCTGCACGCGGCGGACAGCCTGGCCTTCGACCTCGACGCGGTGGGCGCGAGACGAGGGCTCATCGTGAGCAACCTGCCCTACGGCGTGCGCCTCGGCGACGCGTCGAAGGCGGCGGCGCTGACGCGCCGGTTCCTCAGCCGCCTCGGGGAGGGCCACGCGCGCTGGCGCTTCGCGCTCCTCACGAACGACGCCGCGCGCGTCGCCGAGCACCCCGACGTGCGCGGCGCCCGCGTGACGGCGACGGTGAGCGGCGGGCTGAAGGTGTACGTGGTCACGGGCAGCGTCGGCGGCTGACACGGGGTTACGCTCGGAGCGGGGATGAGCCGGATCTTCATCGTCGAGGACGAGCCGAAGCTGGCGGCGGCGCTCAGCGAGCACCTGCGGCGCTACGGCCACGAGCCCGTCGCCGCCCAGCGGTTCGACGACCTCAGGAGCGAGTTCGTGGCGGTCGCCCCGGACCTCGTGCTGCTGGACGTCAACCTGCCCTGGTACGACGGCTTCTACTGGTGCCGCCAGTTCCGCACCGTCTCGAAGGCGCCCATCGTGTTCATCACGGCCCGCGGCGGCGACATGGACCAGGTGATGGCCATCGAGAACGGCGGCGACGACTACGTGGTGAAGCCGTTCAGCCTCGAGCTCGTCACGGCCAAGGTGCGGGCCGCGCTGCGGCGCGCCTACGGCGAGTACAGCGGCGCGGCCCTGGGTGACGGCGTCGTGGAGCACGCGGGGCTCGCCTACGACCCCCATCGCCTCGAGGCCTCCTACGCCGGCCGCCGGTCCGTCCTGTCGCGCAACGAGGGGCTGCTGCTCGAGGCCCTGCTGCGCGCCCGGGGCGGCGTCGTGAGGCGAGCGGCGCTCCTGCAGGCCCTATGGGACGACGAGGAGTTCGTCGACGACAACACCCTGACCGTGAACGTGAACAGGCTGCGGCGCAGGCTCGCCGGCCTCGGGCTCGAGGGGTCCGTGAGGACCGTGCGCGGCGAGGGCTACGCGCTGGACGTCCCCTCCGCGGACGGGAGCTCCTGACCGTGAGGCCGCGCGACGCGCTCCTCGACCAGCTCCCGCTGGTCGCCGCCTACACGCTGGCGGTCGCCTTCCTGCTGCTGGTCGTGCATCTCGGCGTCGCGCCGCTCACCTGGGGCGAGGCCGGCTACGTCCTGCTGCTGGCCCTGGTCACGCTCGCGGTCGTACTCGGCGTCGACGCCGCGCGCAAGGCCACCTTCCGCCGCGAGGTGGCGCGCCGCCTCGAGCAGGGACTCGAGGCCCTGGCGGCCCCGCTGCCCAAGCCCGCCTCGCGCGAGCAACGGGCCCTCGCCCGCCTCCTCGAGGCGTCGCAGGCGGCGGCCGCGGCCGAGCTCGCCGCCCACAGGCGGGACGCCGAGGAGCACGGGGCGTTCGTGGACCTGTGGGTCCACCAGATGAAGACCCCGTTGAACGTGATCCAGCTGGCCGCGGAGAAGCGCGACGACGACGCGTGGGACGACGTCGCCGGCGAGGCGGAGCGCCTGTCGCAGGGCCTCGACCTGATGCTCGCGGCGGCCAGGCTCGGGCGCTTCGAGCTCGACTACCGGCCCGCCGCCACCGACGTCGTGGCCCTGGCCCGCTCGTGCCTCAACGAGCTGCGGGGCGCCTTCATCAGGGCGAGCGTGTTCCCCAAGGTCGAGGCGCCGCCCGCGGTGACGGCGGTGACCGACCCCAAGTGGCTCCGCGTGGTGATGAGGCAGCTCCTCACGAACGCCGTCAGGTACAGCCCGGCGGGCGCGACGGTGACGGTGACCGTGGCACAGGAGCCCGACGGCGCGACCCTGACCGTCACGGACACCGGCGTCGGGATCCCGGAGGAGGACCTCCCGCGCGTCTTCGAGCGCTTCTTCACCGGCACGAACGGCAGGTCCTTCGGCGCCTCCACGGGCATGGGGCTGCACCTGGCGTCGGAGGTGTGCCGGCGCCTGGGGCACGAGCTCGCGCTGGCCTCGCGGGTCGGCGAGGGCACGATGGCGACGGTGCGCCTGCGCTCCGCGGGCGTGCACCGCCTGGAGGACGACCGCGCCCTGCCGAGCGCGCGGGCGACGGGAGCCTGACCACGTGAGAGCGGGCCGGGTGCGCGGACGGCGGTGGCGCGACCCGCAGCGAGCGGGGCGGGCGCACGGCCGCCGACGTGACAGCGGCGTAAGGTTCGTCGGCGCGGCGTAAGCTCCCGCGATGGCTCGCCTCCCCTCCCGGCTGGGAGCATCCGGGCACGAGGAGGAGACTGTGCCTGACACGACACGCATGAGACCGGACGACGAGAGGTTCACGGGCGCCCCGCGGGTCAGCACCGCCCACGAGGTCCCGGCCGTGCTGGAGGCCCGCGGCCTCACGAAGGTCTACGGAGGCTCGCGCGGCGGCGCCAGCCACACGGCGCTGCGCGACTTCGACCTGCGCGTCGCCAGGGGCGAGTTCCTGGGCATCATGGGCCCGTCTGGCAGCGGGAAGACGACGCTGCTGAACCTGCTCTCCACGATCGACAAGCCCACGTCGGGCTCGGTGAGGATAGGCGGCGAGGACCCCGCCGGCATGGACGCCGAGAGGCTGGCGCTGTTCCGCCGGCGGCGCCTCGGGTTCGTGTTCCAGGACTTCAACCTGCTCGACACGCTCACGCTGCGCGAGAACGTGCTGCTGCCGCTGGTCCTCGACAGGGTGCCGGTGGACGAGATGAACGCCAGGCTGGCGCGCGTGGCGGCGACGCTCGGCATCACGTCCGTGCTGGACCGCATGCCCTTCGAGGTGTCGGGCGGCCAGCAGCAGCGCGCGGCCATAGCCCGCGCGATCGTGCACGACCCCGACGTCGTGCTGGCGGACGAGCTCACGGGCAACCTCGACTCGAAGGCCGCCAACGACGTCATGCGGACGCTCCGCTCCCTCAACGAGGAGCAGGGCGTGACGGTCGTGATGGTCACGCACGACCCGTTCGCCGCCAGCTTCTGCCGCCGCGTGGTGTTCATCAGGGACGGCGAGCCGTTCAGCGAGCTGAGGCGCGGCGGCAACAGGCAGGCCTTCTTCCAACAGCTCTTGGACGCGCTCAGCGCCATGGGCGGCTTCGCGTCGTGACGTTCGCGCAGCTCGCGCTCAGCAACCTCAGGGGGAGCTGGCTGCGCTACGCCGCGTTCCTGCTCTCCAGCACGTTCTCGGTGGCCCTGTTCTTCGTCTACGCGCAGTTCCTCTACCACCCCGGCGTGGCCAGCGGCTACCTCTACGGCGGACCCACCACGCGCACCGTGCTCGCGGTCTGCCTGGTGCTCATCGCCGTCTTCGCCTTCTTCTTCGTCCTCTACTCGAGCGGGGCGTTCCTGCGCGCCCGCAACAAGGAGTTCGGGCTCCTGACGCTGATGGGCACCACGCGCGCTCAGCTCAGGCGGCTGATCTGGCTCGAGAACACGTTCCTCTCGCTGGCGGCCATCGCCGCGGGGCTGGCCCTGGGACTGCTCTTCTCGCGGCTCTTCCTCATGGCGATCGCCCGCGTGCTGCTCATCGACGAGCCCATCTCCTTCGCCCTGGTGCCGCGGGCCGTGCTCCTCACCGCCGGCGGGTTCCTCGCGCTCTTCCAGCTCGTGACGCTGGCCGGGTCCGTGGCGGTGGGGCGCCGGACGGTCCTCGAGATGCTGAAGGAGGCCAGCAAGCCGCGGAGCAAGCCGCGCGCCAACGCCTGGCTGGCGCTGGTCGGCTTCCTGCTCGTCGTCGGCGGCTACGGGGTGGCGACCGCCGTGCAGGGAGCGGCGGTGGCCCTGGCGTTCGTCCCCGTCGTCACCGTCGTGGTCCTCGGCACCTACCTGGCGTTCACGCAGGGCAGCGTGTTCGTGATGCGTCGCCTGGCGCGCTCGCCCGCCTACCTGCGCGGCACGCGGATGCTCGTCGTGTCGCAGCTCGTCTTCAGGCTCGCCGACAACGCCAGGCTGTTGGCGAACATCGCCAGCCTCAGCGCCGTGGTCCTCGCCGCGGCCGGCACCTTCTACATCGCCTCGCGTCAGTTCTTCGCGGCCGTGGACGGCCAGCTCCCTCACGCTCTCACCCTCGTGGAGACCGGCGACGGCAGGCCGCAGCTCACGCGTGACGAGGTCGACGAGCTCCTCCTGGCCCACGGCGTCTCGGCCACGGTGGCGGCCAGCCTGCCCGTGACCGCGGCGCTCGCCGCGGTGCCAGGCGAGGGGCGCCAGGCGTGGGTCGTCCTCGCCGCCGAGAGCGCCTACCTCGCGTGGGTGAACGCGCTGGAGGCGCCGGGTGGCTTCTCCGAGACCGCCTGGCTGGCACCGCTCGAGGGTCCGGGAGCGGGAGGGACGGGGACGGCGGACGCGAGCCCGGGCGCGGCGCCCGGAGTGGAGCCATCCCTGGAGCTGCTCGCGGCGCCCGCGCCCGGGGCGGTCGCCGCGCGGCGGGTGACGCCGCCCACGGCCGTGCCCCCGTTCCTGTCGGAGACCTGGTACGTGGTCGACGACGACGCCTGGCGGCTCGCGTCGGCGCGCCTGGGGAGGCTGACCCTGGCCGTCTACGACTGGCCGGGCGCCGACAGGAGCACGGCCCTCGGCAGCGCCGTCTCGAGCGCCGTGCCGCCCGGGGGCACGGCGCTCGTGGCCGACAAGCACGCGGCGTTCGTGACGGTGCGGCAGACGCTCGGCCTGTCGATGTTCGCCGGTCTCTTCGTCTCGGTGCTGTTCTTCATAGGCGCGGGCAGCCTCATCTACTTCAAGCTCTTCACCGAGCTGCCGGACGACAGGCGCCTGTTCACGCGCCTCAAGCGCGTAGGCATCACGCGCCGGGAGGCCGGCGCCGTCGTGAGCCGGCAGGTCGCCCTGGTGTTCCTGCTGCCCTTCGCCGTGGGCGGCGTGCACGCGCTCTTCGCCCTCAACGCCCTGGGCGCGCTGATCGGCACGACCGGCGCGGCGCGGGCGGCGGTGATCGGCTACGCGCTGGCCGTGGTGGGCCTCTTCGGTGCCGTGCAGCTCGCCTTCTTCCTGCTCACGCGCTGGACCTACCTCAGGGCGCTGCTGCCTCGCTACTGAGGGCGGGCGGCGCGGCGCGCGCCAGCGCGCGCAGGTCGGCGCCGCTCGGCCCCTGGTAGACCGCGAGCCCGAACTCGGGCAGGATCGCCACGAGGTGGTCGAAGACGTCGGCCTGCACGCCCTCGTAGACCGCCCACCGCACGTCGGAGACGAACACGTAGACCTCGAGCGGCAGGCCCTCGGCGGAAGGCGCCAGCTGCCTGACCAGGAACGTCATGTCCTGGGCGATGTCCGGCCGGCTCCGCAGGTAGCGCTCAGCGTAGGCGCGGAACGTGCCGATGTTCGTCAGGCGCCGCGCGTTCACCGGGTCCTCCCTCGCCTCCGGATGCTCCTCCATCCACGTGGCGATGTCGCGACGCTTCTCCTCGAGGTACTGCCTCAGCAGGGCGAAGCGCGACAGGCGCTCGACGTCCTCCTCGGTGAGGAAGCGCACGGTCGACATGTCGATGAGCAGGCTGCGCTTGATGCGTCGCCCGCCCGACGCCTGCATGCCGCGCCAGTTCTTGAACGAGTGGCCGAGGAACTGATGCGTGGGTATGACGGTGAAGGTCTTGTCCCAGTTCTGGACCGTGACCGTGTTGAGGGCGATGTCCACGACGAAGCCGTCGGCGTTGAACTGCGGCAACTCGATCCAGTCGCCCACCCTGATCAGGTCGTTGTTCGTGATCGTCATGCCGGCCACCAGCGAGAGAAGCGTGTCGCGGAACACGAGCAGTAGCACGGCCGACGCCGCGCCGATGCCGGAGAGGACCACCCACGGGTCCCTCTCGATGACCACCGCCAAGACCACGACGGCCGCGAGCAGGTAGCCGACGAGGACGATCACCTGCAGGTAGCCCTTGATGGGCCGCTCGGCGGCGTGCGGTCCCTGGGCGTAGACGTCACCGAACGCGTTCACCAGCGCGGACAGCGCCCTGGCCAGCAGCACGACCAGGGCGGAGGCGAGGAGCTTCCGCAGCCACGCCGCGGCGTCGGTCGGGAGGGCCGGCAGGTAGCGCAGCCCGGCGCTCACCACCAGCACCGGTACCACGTAGGAGAGCCGCCGGAAGAAGCGGCGCCCCTGGAGCGCGTCGTCCCAGGCCTGCCTGGTCCGCTCGGTCAGCGGGGCGACGACGCGCGCCAGCAGCGCGCGGGCGAGGCGGAAGCTGGCGTAGGCGAGGAGGGCGAGGGCGGCGGCGAGGACCACGGTGGCGAGCAGCGGCCTGGCCTGCGACCAGGAGGCGAAGCCCGGCCCGAGGAAGGCCGGCGGAGCTCCGGCGATGGCTTCCGTGGGCGTCATGCGCCGAAGTTACCAGCCGCGCCGGAGGCCCCTCTGCGGGACGCGCGCCGCGGCCGCGGGCGACGCGTCGGGGCGCCGCTCCCGTCGCCGGCGGGGCAGCGCGAGGACGCGCCGCTCGTCGCGGCGGCTCAGCCCGGCAGGCCCGCCGCCGCGGCGGCCGCCGCGCTCACCGAGCCGTCGAGCACCGCCGCCTTGAGCGCCGCGACGTCGGGGGCGAGGAAGCGGTCCTCCTCCAGCGGCGCCACCAGCTCGCGCACCCTGGCGTGAGCGGCGGCGGCGCCGACACCGGGCCTGAGCGGGGCGCGCATGTCGAGGCCCTGCGCCGCCGCCATCAGCTCCACGGCCACGACCGTGGCGGCGTTGTCGACGACCTCGAGGAGCTTGCGGGCGGCGTGGGCGCCCATCGAGACGTGGTCCTCCTGGTTCGCGCTGGTGGGGATCGAGTCGACGGACGCCGGGTGGGCGAGGACCTTGTTCTCGCTCACCAGGGCCGCGGCCGTGTACTGCGCGACCATCAGCCCCGAGTTCAGGCCGCCCTCGCGGGTGAGGAAGGCCGGCAGGCCGGAGAGGGCCGGGTTCACGAGCTGCTCCACGCGGCGCTCGCTCACGCTGGCGAGCTCGGCCACGGCGATCGCGGCGTAGTCGGCCACCAGCGCGAGCGGCTGCCCGTGGAAGTTCCCGGCCGACACGACCTCCCGCTCGTCGGGCAGCACCAGCGGGTTGTCGGTCACGGCGTTCAGCTCCACGTCGAGCACCGCCGAGGCGTGGCTCAGGGCGTCGCGGGCGGCGCCGTGCACCTGGGGCACGGCGCGCAGCGAGTAGGCGTCCTGGACCCTGCCGCAGTCGGCGTGCGCCGGCGCGATCCGGGAGCCGGCGAGCAGCGCCCGCATCCTCGCGGCCACGAGCGCGGCGCCCGGGTGGGGCCGCAGCCGCGTCACGGACGCGGCGAAGGGCCTGTGGCTGCCCATCAGCGCCTCCACCGTCATCGCGGCGGCCACGTCGGCGGCGTCGGCCACGGCGCGGGCGCGGTGGAGGCCGACGAGGAGGTGGGCGGCCATGTACTGCGTGCCGTTGATGAGGGCGAGGCCCTCCTTGGCCGCCAGCGTCAGCGGCCGCAGGCCGGCGCGCGCCAGGGCCTCGGCGCCCGGCAGCCTCTCGCCGTCCACGCGCGCGAAGCCCTCGCCCAACAGCGGGAGCGCCATGTGCGCGAGCGGCGCCAGGTCTCCCGAGGCGCCCACGGAGCCCTTGGCCGGTACCTCGGGCACCACGCCCCTGTCGAGGAACGCCAGGAGGGCGTCCACGAGCTCCGGGCGCACGCCGGAGGCGCCCAGCGCCAGCGAGTGGGCGCGCAGCAGCAGCATCGCCCGCACGATCTCGGGGGCCAGCGGCTCGCCCACGCCCACGGCGTGGGAGCGCAGCAGGTTGCGCTGCAGCGCCTCGGCGTCGGAGGCGCTCACGCGCGTGGTGGCGAACCGCCCGAAGCCCGTGGTGACGCCGTACACGACCTCGCCGCCGGCCAGGAGCTCCTCCACGTAGGCGCGCCCGGCCGCCACCCGCCGACGAGCCTCGTCGGGCAGCGTCGCGGCCCGGCGGCCGAACGCCACGCTGAGGACGTCCTCCTGACCTAGTGGGAGGCCTATCGCCACGGCGGCTGCTGGCACGACGCCAGGCTAGCAGCGGCGGGCCGAGGGGCGGTCCCCGCGGGGACCGCCCCGGAGAACGCGGGCACCGCTCAGGCCAGCTCGGCCAGCAGCGCCTCGAGCCTCCCCGCCAGGGCCTCGGCCTCCTCGAGGCGCCGGCGCTCCTCGGCCACGACCTCCGCGGGCGCGCCCCGCACGAAGCGCTCGTTGGCGAGCTTCTGGCGCGAGCGCTCGGCCTCGGCCCGCGCCTTCTCGAGGCGCGCGCGCTGACGCGCGGCGTAGGACGCCACGTCCACCTGCCCGGCGAGGGGCAGCCGCAGCTCGGCGTCCGGCAGGGCGCCGGCGAGCGAGGACCCCTCGGGGGTGCCCTCGCGCAGGTTCGACCTGGCCAGCGGCTCGAACAGCCCGCGGTGCCCGAGGAGCTCCGCCGCGCCCGGTCCGGCCACCCACAGCTCGGCGGTCTGCGAGGGCGGCAGCTCGGCCTCGGCGCGCAGGGCGCGGGCGGCCGTCACCGCGGCCCGCACGCGCTCGAACCCCGCCTCGGCGTCGGGGTCGAGCAGAGCCTCGTCCGCCTCCGGCCAGGGCGCGTGCGCGAGCTGCTCCTCGTGGCCCAGGGCGGCGTAGAGCTCCGAGGTCACGAACGGCATGATCGGGTGCAGCAGCCTGAGCACGACGTCGAGGCCGTGGCGCACGGTCCTGAGCGAGTGCGGGTCGCGCTCGCGCAGCGGCGCCTTGGCGGCCTCGAGGTACCAGTCGCAGAACTCGGACCACACGAAGTCGTAGGCCGCGCGGTTCGCGGCGCCCAGGTCGAGCTCGTCGAGGGCCCGCGTGACCTCGCGCACTGCCCGCTGCAGGCGCGAGAGCAGCCAGCGGTCGGCGAGGTTCGGGCTCCCGTGCGGCGGGCCGTCGGCCGCCTCGCCCTCCTGCATCGTCACGAACCTGGCGGCGTTCCACAGCTTCGTGGCGAAGTTGCGGCCCATCTCCACCTGGCGGTCGTCCCAGCGCACGTCCTGGCCGCCGGTGGAGGCGCGGCTGAGGGCGAAGCGCAGGGCGTCGGCGCCGTACTGGGCGATCACGTCGAGCGGGTCCACGCCGTTGTCCTTCGACTTCGACATCTTCCGGCCCTCGGCGTCTAGCACCAGGCCGTGCAGCAGCACGGTGTCGAACGGCCGTCCCCCGGTGAACTCCTCGCCGGCGATCTGCATGCGCGCCACCCAGAACGAGAGGATGTCGTAGCCCGTCACGAGCACGCTCGTCGGGTAGAACTTCCGCAGGTACGGGTCGTCGGTGTCGGGCCAGCCCAGCGTCGAGAACGGCCACAGGTTCGAGCTGAACCAGGTGTCGAAGACGTCGGGGTCCTGCCTCAGCTCGATGCCGGCGTACCTGGGGTCGTCGGGAGGGTCGAGCATGGGGTCCTCGAGCGGCGGCACGTAGACGTTGCCCTCGGCGTCGTACCAGGCGGGGATGCGGTGGCCCCACCAGAGCTGGCGCGAGATGCACCAGTGCCTGAGGTTCCTCAGCCAGTCGGCCGCGACCTTCGTGTAGCGCTCCGGCACGAACCGGGTCTCGCCCGACTCCACGCGCTCTAGCGCCTTCGCCGCCGCCTCGTCGGTGTCGTAGAACCACTGCAGGGACAGGAGCGGCTCCACGGGCACGCCCGTGCGCTGCGAGAGGCCGAGCGGGACCTTGTGCTCGCGGCGGCCCGCCAGGGCGCCCGCGCGCTCCAGGGCCGCCACGACGAGCCCGCGCGCCTCGAACCTGTCGCGTCCGCGGAACTCCGCGGGCACCAGCTCGCCGGCGAGCTTCGCGTCCATGTCGATGACCATGGGCCGCGGCAGGCCGTGCCGCTCGCCGATCTCGAAGTCCGTGGGGTCGTGCGCCGGCGTGATCTTCAGCGCGCCGGTGCCGAAGTCGCGCTCCACGGACGCGTCGGCGATGACGGGCACCCACCTGTCCGTGAGCGGGACGCGCACCCTCCGGCCCACCAGGTGGGCGAAGCGCTCGTCGTCGGGGTGCACGGCCACGGCGACGTCGGCGAAGATCGTCTCCGGGCGCACGGTCGCGATGCGCAGGGAGCCGCCGCCCTCGAGCTCGTAGGCGAGCTCGTACATCTCGGCCTCGCGCTCCTCGCGGTCGACCTCGAGGTCGGACAGAACGGTCTGGCTGACCGGGTCCCAGTTCACGATGCGCTCGCGCCTGTAGACCTTCCCCTGGTGGAAGAGGGTCACGAACTGGCGCCTCACCGCGGCCGAGAGCCCCTCGTCCATGGTGAAGCGCTTGCGGTCCCAGGCGGCGCTGACGCCCAGGCGCTGGAGCTGGCGCTCGATGAAGGGGCCGTACCGCTGCACCCAGGCCCACACGCGCTCCACGAACCCCTCGCGCCCCAGGTCGTAGCGCGTCTTGCCCTCCTGCCTGAGGGCGCGCTCCACCTGCACCTGCGTGGCGATGCCGGCGTGGTCGGTGCCGGGCTGGAACAGGGCCTCGAACCCGCGCATGCGCTTGTAGCGCACCAGCGTGTCGATGATCGTGTTGTCGAAAGCGTGCCCGAGGTGCAGCGCCCCAGTCACGTTCGGCGGGGGGATCACGATGCAGAAGGGCGGCTTGTCGCTGTGCGGGTCGGCGGAGAAGGGCTCGCGCGCCCAGCGCTCCGCCCACCTGGCCTCGACCTCCGCCGGGTCGTAGCGCGGCGCTAGGCCCGCGGGCATCCCGTCGTTCCTCGTGGCGGTCTCCATGGCACCTCCCGGACGGGCGCCGGCTCGCCTCATGAAGCGAACGGCCCCGTCGCTCGGTCTGAGCGGACGAGGCTTGTCCCCGCGGTACCACCGCTCTTCCCCGCCCCCACGGCGGGGCGAGGCGCTCTTCGTGACCGCTGTGCCGGGCGGCCGGCCGGGGGCTCTACTGACCCGCCCTGGGCGGGCGTTCCTCCCTGGCCGCGGCTCACCGCGGCCGGCGGGCGACCTTCGCGTGCGCGCGCTCCTGCCGGGGCTCTCAGCCCATGACCCCGGCTCTCTGGCGGGCGCCTGACGACGCTACTCCTCCCGCTGGCCGGGATGATATCACCCGGCGCCTGGTACGCGGGTCGCTGCGGCCGGCACGCGCCCGGACCCGCGGGCGGCGCGCCGCGCTACGCCATGGGAAGGCTGCTGAGGGCCTCGTCGGCCACGCGTCTCAGGAGCCGCCGCGCGGCCCGCCGCAGCTCCAGCGACGCCGGGTCCTCGGGGTCGGTGACGACGAGCGGGGCGCCGGCGTCGCCGCTCTCCCGCAGCGCGCGCGCGATGGGCACGTGCGCGAGGACGTCCAGCCCCGCCTCGGCGGCCCAGCGGTCGGCTCCGCCCTGGCCGAAGAGGTAGTCGCGCTCGCCGCCGGGGAGCGGGTAGTAGCTCATGTTCTCCACCAGGCCCAGGACCGGGACGTGCGTCTTGCGCGCCATCGTGTAGGCGCGCTTGACGTCCGCGAGGGCCACCTCCTGTGGGGTCGTGACGAGCACCATGCCCGTGACGGTCACGAGCTGGGCCAGCGAGAGCTGGACGTCGCCGGTGCCCGGCGGCAGGTCCACGACGAGGACGTCGAGGTCGCCCCACACCGTCTGCTTCAGGAGCTGCGTGAGCGTGCCGTGGAGTATGGGCCCGCGCCAGGTGAGGGCCTGCCCCTCCTCCACCAGGTTCGCGATCGAGATCACCTTCACGCCGTGGTTCTTGAGCGGCACGATGTTCTTCTGCTCGTCGGCCATGAGCCGCCGGCCCTCGACCCCGAACATCTTCCCCTGCGACGGGCCGTAGATGTCGGCGTCCAGGAGCCCCACGCCCAGGCCCTCGCGGGCCAGGGCGGCGGCGAGGTTCGCGGCCACGGTGGACTTGCCCACGCCCCCCTTGCCCGACCCGACGGCGACGATGCTGCGCACGCCGGGCAGCGGCTCCTGCGCTGGGAACCTCAGCGCCTCGACGAACGAGACCTCGACGTCGCCGGCCCCGGCGTCGCGGAGGGCGTCCGCGGCGTCGGCCGCCAGCCGCTCGTCGGGCCGCGCGCCGGGCACGGCCAGCGACACCCTCACGGTCCCGCCGCTCGCCTCGACGCCGGCGACCATGCCGAGGGACGCCACGTCGGCCCCCAGCTCCGGGTCCGTGACGCGTCCGAGCGCGGCGAGGACGGCTTCGCGGGTCAGGTCCATACGGCCCCGAGCCTACCAGCGAGGCGCCTCCGCGCACGCCGGCCGGCCGACCCAGTGACACCGCCAGCGCCGCCTCCGCGCACCCGCTAGGCCGGCCCCGCGCGGGGCTATACTCCTCCCGTGACCGACGCTGGACGTTTCGAGCGCGGCGAACGTTACGCGGCCGCCCACGGCGTCGTCACCTCGCGCGGCGTCGACACGATCACGGGCCTCGACGTCCTCATCTACGACTTCCCCGGCGCCCCCACCCTGGAGTCGGGCGCCTCCGTCTCCGACCACGCCCTGCGGGTGCTGGCCGCCAGCGTCGACGACGCGGGCGACGGCCCGCGCGGCCACCTCGTGGCCGCCTACCCCACCGGGGCGTCGCTCCTGGCGCGCGGCGAGAGCGCCGTGGACGACAGGTTCGTCCTCGGCGCGCTGCAGGCGCTCAAGGACGCGCACGCCCAGGGCGTCGCCCACGGCGACATCACGCCTTCCCGGCTGCTCTACGGCCTCGGCGAGGCCTACGTGGAGGGCTTCGGCGTGCCCTGGGGCGCTCCGGCCGGCCGGGCCGACCCGCGCGCCCTCATGCGCGCCGACGTCGCGGCCCTGGCCAAGGCGCTGCTGGAGCTGGCGGGCGACGACGTCAGCGCCGAGGTCGTGGCGGCCCTGCGCGCCGTCGAGTCGGCGAACCCGCCCCTCACCGCGGACCGCCTCCTCGGCATCGTCAAGCGCCTGGCCGGAGGCGCCGTGAAGGTGCCGGCGGTCGGCTTCACGGAGCTGACGCTGCCCACGGTCCCGGGGCCGGGACCGGGAGCGCCGGAGCCGCGCGAGCCGGCGCCGCGCGAGGCGCCGGGGCGGACGGCCTCCGCCGTCGCGCCGCAGCCCGCGCCCGCGGCGCCGCCGCACGAGACGCCCACGGACCCCGAGCCCATCACTCTGCACAGCGACCCCGGCCTGCGTCCGCCCACCCGCCCTTCGCCCAAGGACAGCTCCCCCGGCTTCGTCAAGGCGCCGCCGCCCGGCGCGAAGTACCGCCATGGGACGCTGGAGGACGGTCCGCCGCCGGCGCCCATACGGCTGGACCGGGAGGAGCGCCAGCTACTCGCTCCCCGCCGCTCGTGGCGCGGGCCGGCGCTGCTGCTGCTGATGATCCTCGTCGCCGGCCTGGGCGGCTACCTGGCCTGGCGCGAGCGCTCGAGCGGCCAGGCCGCCAGCGCCAGCCCCTTCACCAGTTACCTCGTCGACGTCGCCGTGGAACCGCCCACGATGCCTCCCGTGGACCTGTTCGTGCAGAGCAGCCCGCCGGGCTCGCGCTACACGGCGGGCGCCAGGCTCAGCACCGTGCCCAAGAGCGTGGCCTTCGACGCCGCCGGCACCTGGGTCGTCTACGCCAGGTTCCTGACGCGCCAGACGCCGCCGGTGACCGTCCACGTGCCCGAGGACACGGCGGTCACCCTGGTGTTCCCGCCGCAGGAGGAGTGAGCCGCCGCTTGCAGAGCATCGTCGTCGTCGACTTCGGCTCACAGTACACGCGCCTCATCGCCCGCCGCCTGCGGGAGCTCGGCGTCTACTCGGCGATCGTGGGCCCCGGCGTCACCCGCCGGGAGCTGGCCGGCTACGAGCCCGCCGGCGTGATCCTCTCCGGCGGACCCAGGTCCGTGGGCGAGCCCGGCGCGCCCGGCCTGCCGGACGGCGTCCTCGCGCTGGGCGTGCCCGTCCTCGCCGTCTGCTACGGCATGCAGCTCGTCGCCCGCGAGCGCGGCGGACGCGTCGTGGCCACGGGCCGCGGCGAGTACGGCAAGGCCAGGCTGGAGGGTTACCGCGGGCGGCTCTTCGACGGCGTCGAGGGCGAGTTCGTGGCCTGGATGAGCCACGGCGACAGCGTGGTCGAGGCGCCGCCCGGCTTCACCGTCACGGCCGTGAGCGAGGGCGGCGTGATCGCGGCGATGGAGGACGACGAGCGGGGCGTCTACTGCCTGCAGTTCCACCCCGAGGTGCGCCACACGCCCAAGGGCACCACGCTCCTCGAGCGCTTCGTGGAGCGCACGGGCGTGCCGCGCGACTGGACGCCGGAGAACATCGTCCAGCGGTCCGTGGAGGAGGTGCGGGCCACGGTGGGGGACGAGCGCGTGCTGCTCGCCGTCTCCGGCGGCGTCGACTCCTCGACGCTGGCCCTCCTCCTCAGCCGCGCGATCGGCGAGCGGCTCGTGCCCGTGTTCGTCGACCACGGCCTGCTACGCCTGGGCGAGGCCGAGGAGGTGGAGCTGGCCCTGCGCGGCCTGGGCGTGCCGCTGCGTGTCGTGGACGCCAAGCAGCGGTTCCTTGCGGCCCTGGCAGGCGTCGCCGATCCCGAGGAGAAGCGCAAGGTCATAGGGCGCGAGTTCATCCGCGTGTTCGAGGAGCAGGCGCGCGCCGTCGCGGCCGAGGGCGAGGTGAGGTACCTGGCGCAGGGCACCCTCTACCCCGACGTCATCGAGTCCTCCGCCGGCTCCCACGGCGCGGCCGTGATCAAGTCGCACCACAACGTGGGCGGACTGCCCGAGGACCTGCGCTTCGAGCTCATCGAGCCGTTCCGCACGCTGTTCAAGGACGAGGTGCGTGAGCTCGCCGAGGCGCTGGGGCTGCCGCCGCACCTGCGCGACAGGCACCCGTTCCCGGGACCCGGCCTGGCGATCCGCGTCATCGGCGAGGTCACCGAGGAGCGTCTGGCGCTCCTGGCGCGCGTGGACGACATCTTCGTCTCGGCGCTGCGCGAGTTCGGGCTCTACGAGGAGACCTGGCAGGCGCTGGCCGTGCTCACGCCCGTGCGGTCGGTGGGCGTGATGGGCGACGGGCGCACCTACGGGCACATGGTGGCGCTGCGCGCCGTGACCAGCGAGGACGGCATGACGGCCGACTGGGCGCGGCTGCCGCACGAGTTCATCGCCACGGTCGCGAGCCGCATCGTGAACGCCGTGCCCGAGGTGAACCGCGTCGTCTACGACGTGACCAGCAAGCCGCCCGGCACCATCGAGTGGGAGTGACCGCTGGTATCATCCGGCATGGCAAGAGCGTGGCTCATCAAGAACGAGCCCGACTGCTACTCGTTCGACGACCTGCTGCGCGACGGCAAGGTGCAGTGGGACGGCGTGCGCAACTACCAGGCTCGGAACTACATGCGTGACGAGATGCGGCCGGGCGACAAGGTGCTCTACTACCACTCCTCCACTGCCGAGCCGGCCGTCGTGGGCATCGCCGAGGTGGCGTCCGAGCCCTACCCCGACCCCACGCAGTTCGACCCCGCCAGCGAGTACTACGACCCCAAGGCGTCGCCCGACACCCCGCGCTGGCACCTCGTGGAGTTCAAGCCGGTGCGGCGCCTGCCGCGTCCCGTGACCCTGGCCGAGATGAAGCGCGACCCCTCGCTGGAGGGCATGCGCCTGCTGCAGCGCGGGAACCGCCTGAGCGTCATGCCCGTCGAGCCGGAGCACTTCGCCCGCGTGCTCGAGCTGGCGGGAAGCTGACGACGGTGACGCGCCCAAGCCACGGACCCGCGCCCGCCGCGCCGAACGCTCCCCGCTTCACCGAGCGGCACGTACGCGTGCTGCACGCCGTGGCCGAGAGCTACATACGCACGGCGCACCCGGTGCCGTCGCAGCACGTGGCCTCGCAGCTCGACGTCTCCAGCGCCACCGTGCGCAACGACTTCGGCGCGCTGGAGGAGGGCGGCCTGCTGCAGCAGCCCCACACCTCCGCGGGCCGCATCCCCACGGCCGAGGGGTTCCGCTACTACGCCTCCTCCTACCTGCCGCCGCGCCGCCTGCCCAAGGGCGAGCGCGAGGCGATCCGGCGCGAGCTGGGCGAGGTGGGCGGCGACGAGCTCTTCGTCCAGGCGTCGCGGCTGGCCGCTCGCCTCTCCGGCTACGCGGTGCTGGTGAGGCTGCCTCCCGACGACGCGCTGCGCGTCCACGAGGTGCACCTCTCGCTGGTCTCCAGCCGCCGGCTGCTGGCCGTGGTCGTGCTCGAGAACGGCCTCGTGCGCCAGCTCGGGGTGGGGCTCGACCCCATGCCCTACGACCGCGTGATAGGCGACGCCGAGCACAGGCTGCGCCAGCTCGACCTCAGCGTCGGGGAGGCCCCGCGCACGCTCCGGGCCGTGGCCGCCAACGTCGACGAGGACCTGGCGCGGACGCTGCTGGCCGTGGCGGACGCCTGGGTGGGCCTGCGCTCCGCGAAGCTCTTCAGGGCCGGGCTGGGTCGGCTCCTCGACGAGCCGGAGGGCGAGGACCCCAGCTTCGTGCGCCTGGTCGTCGAGCACGTTGAGGGCGAGGCCCTGCTGCCCGAGGCCCCGGAGGGCGACATCGAGCTGGACCTCGACGACAGGCTGGCCATGGTCAGCGCCTCCTTCGCCTTCGGAGCCGGCAGGGGCGCGCTCACCCTCGTGGGCCCGGCGCGCATGCGCTACCCCCACGCGCTCTCCATAGCCAGGGAGTTCGGCCGCGCCCTCTCGACCAGCGGGGGCCAGGACGGCGCCCGCGGCTGAGGGCCGAGGCGCCGGGCGCTCCTCTCAGAGACGCAGAACACCGCATCCCTACGGAGTTTCTCACAGCTCGGGGCCCCTCGCGGGCCTATGCTCGTGAGCGTGTCATTAGGGGGCATGCCGCGTGCCTAACGAGGTCTACCGGGCCGCCGTGGACGGCCTCTCCGGCCTCGTGCCGCCGCGCGTGGCCAGGCGCCTCGTCGACGAGGCCCTGAAGGCCACGCGCCGCACGGCGGAGGACGTCAGCGTCTCGGCGATGCGGCGCCTGCTGCTCGGGCCCATCCGGGCCGAGCTGGAGGGCGTCCTGCCCCCCGGTGCCGCGGGCCCGGGGCTGAAGCGCCTCGCCGCCGGCCTCGCCGGACGGGGAGGCGAGCCGCGCCGCCGCTGGTGGTCGCTGCCCCGCCGCGCCGCCCGCCACGGGGACGCCGCCGACGCGGACGAGGCCGCGGCCGGGAGCGCGCCGGCGGGTTCGGCGACGCCACCCGTGCCGGCGCTGGGGGCCGCGGCGAGGACCGCCTCCGTGGCGGGGCCCGCGCCGTCGGTCCGCTCGACGCAGGTGCGGCCCGTGGCTCGCGCCGAGGCCGACGACCGCGCGGGCGCGCCCGCGGACGCCGCCGGCGGCGTGGCCGTCACCGCCTCGCCAACGGCCGGCGCCGCGGTGCGCCGCCCGGCCCCGCCGCCCGCCCTCGACGACGCCCTCGTGGACAGGGCGCTGCGCGCCTTCGGCGCGCTCGAGACCGTGCGGCAGGTCGTGGCCGTGAGGGGCGCCGAGGTCGTGGTGGGCAGCGGAGAGGGCGTCGACGAGGCCGCGCTGCCGGCCCTGGCCCTGGCGACCTCCCGGCTCCTGGGCCGCGACGGCACGCTGAAGCTCTTCGCCCTGGAGCGTCCCGCCGGGGCCCTGTTCCTGTTCCCGCTGCGCGGCGGCGGGCTCGTGGTACTGACCAAGCCCA
>JBIQHQ010000056.1:0-3277 GCA_044508445.1 Deinococcaceae bacterium | reverse complement strand
CGCGCTGGGAGCGGGTCGCCGCGGGTGCGGCCGAAGCCGGCACCGCCCGCAGCCGTGGCCGAACCGCGTACCGGCCGCGGCCGGAAGCGGGCAGCGCGCCGGCGTGCGAGGCGCCCGCCCTGGACGCAGAGGACATATGTCCTGCACGACAATTGTCCCTCATCGAGACTCGACCCCACCACTAACCTGGACACAGATGTCCGGGTTTATGCGCGCGGCGCTCCGGACACCACAGGGATACGAAGCCGGGCCACCGGCTCTAGGAGGAAGGCGATGAGAGACAAGAGCGGGATCCTGCACACAGGGGCGATCGTCGGGGGCGCGGCCCTCGTCGTGACCCTCGCGGTCGTGCTCGCCCTCTTCGGCGAACGCGACGCCACCGCCGCCACACCGCTCGAGCACGACCCCCAGGTCCAGCTCACGCTGGCCGAGACGCCCGCGCACACGACCCACGACCTGACGATCAACGCCGTCTGGGCCGAGCGCGGCCTGCGCGCCGACGAGGAGGACCAGCTCCCGATCGCCGACCTGCCCGTCGTCGAGGCCGTGGTCGGCTACGCGCCCGCCGCCGCCCCGCCCGTGGACCGCGACTACCGCGCCCACGTCCAGGTGGAGCTCGAGGTCGTGGAGAAGGTCATGGAGATCGCCGACGGCGTCGAGTACAGGTTCTGGACCTTCGGCGGCAGCGTGCCGGGGCCCATGATCCGCGTCCGCGAGGGCGACTACGTGACCTTCACGCTCCAGAACCACCCGTCGAGCCTGATGCCTCACAACATCGACCTTCACGCCGTCAGCGGCCAGGGCGGCGGCGCCGAGGCCACACTGGTGGCTCCCGGCCAGCAGGCGACGTTCTCGTTCACGGCCCTCAACCCGGGCGTGTTCGTCTACCACTGCGCGACCGCGCCCGTGGGCATGCACATCGCCAACGGCATGTACGGCCTCATAGTCGTGGAGCCGAAGGAGGGCTTCCCCGCCGTCGACCGCGAGTACTACGTGATGCAGGGCGACTTCTACACCAAGGGCGACTTCGGCGAGCGCGGCCTGCAGGAGTTCGACATGATGCGCGCCATCGACGAGGACGCCGCCTACGTGGTCTTCAACGGCCGCGTCGGCTCGCTCACCGGCGACGACGCCATGCAGGCCAGGGTCGGCGAGACCGTGAGGATCTTCGTCGGCAACGGCGGCCCGAACCTCACCAGCAGCTTCCACGTGATAGGCGACGTGTTCGACCGCGTCTGGGTCGAGGGCGGCGCGATGGTGAACCGGGACATCCAGACCACGCTGATCCCGGCAGGCGGCGCCGCGGTGGTGGAGTTCGACACCGACGTGCCCGCCTCGCTCACCCTCGTCGACCACTCGATCTTCCGCGCCTTCAACAAGGGCGCCATCGGCAGCCTGGTCGTGACCGGCGACAAGGACCCCACGGTCTACAGCGGCCGCATCGACCTCAGGCCCTACGTTCCCGAAGCCACCGCCGGGTACTGACCGGCGCGCCCGCAAGGAGACCCTCGATGAGCCGCCTCGCCGCCAACCTGCTCGCGCTCGCCGCAGTGGCCGTCGCCGTGGACGCCCGCGCCGAGACAGCGAACGTCGCGACGACCGCGACGGTGCAGGTCCCGGGCGGCGAGGTGGCCCTCCTCTTCCCCGTCGAGGGCGAGGAGCTGGCGACGGTGGCGCCGTTCGCGATCGACGCGACCCCGGTGACCAACGACCAGTTCCTCGCCTTCGTGCGGGAGCACCCGGAGTGGGCCAAGGGCGCGGCCCCGCGCGTCTTCGCCGCCGACGGCTACCTCGCCCACTGGGGCGACGACGGCGGCCTCGGCGCCGCCGACCCGGACGCCCCCGTGACGAACGTGTCCTGGTTCGCCGCCACCGCGTACTGCGAGGCCCGCGGCGCCCGCCTGCCCACCGAGGCCGAGTGGGAGCTCGTGGCGCGCGCCGGGGAGAGGCTCACGGACGGTTATCTCGAGCCCGGCTACCGCGAGCGGGTGCTCGCCCTCGTGAACGGACGCGCGCCGGTGCCGGGGCCCGTGGGCCGCGACGAGGTCAACGCCTACGGCGTGTACGACATGCACGGCCTCGTCTGGGAGTGGGTGTTCGACCTGGGCGCCGCGCTGAACGCCGCCGACAGCCGCTCCGCCGGCGACCGCCGCCTGCTCCTCGTGTGCGGCGGCGGCTCCGCCGGCGCCACCGACACCGGCGACTACGCCGCCTTCCTGCGCTACGCGTTCCGCAGCGGCCTCACCGGCGACTACGCCGGCGGCGGCCTCGGCTTCCGCTGCGCCTCCTGAGGAGAGGGAAGATGAACCGCACCCTGCGCGCCCTGCTCACGGCCACCGTGGCCTCCCTCGCCGCGCTGCTCACCGCCTGCGGCCAGGACGGCGCCGCCGGGCTGGCACCCACCGAGGACGGCCTCCACGCCTCCCATGTCGACCACGATGCCGCCGGCCACGCGGCCGCCATGACCGCCTCCGGCATGCAGGCCGAGCACGTCTCGGCACACGCCCACGCCGCACCGCCGGCGGGCCATCACGAGGCCCACCAGTCGGCGCTGCCCGCGGGCGACCTGCCCGGCACGTCGCTCTTCCACCTGTCCAGCGCCTGGACCGACCAGGACGGCGCGGCCTTCGCGCTGCCCGACCTGCGCGGACGGCCCTCCGTGTTCGTGATGTTCTACGGCGACTGCACCACGGCCTGCCCCCTGCTCGTCAAGACGGCCGAGGACATCGAGGCCGCGCTGCCCGCAGGGTCGAGGGCCGACGTCCAGTTCGTGATGGTCACCTTCGCCACCGCGGCCGACACGCCGGCGAAGCTCAAGGCATACGCGGACGGCAAGGGCCTCGACCGCGACGGCTGGCACTGGCTGGTCGGCTCGCCGCTCCAGACCCGGCAGCTCGCGGCGCTGCTCGGCGTGCAGTACCGCGACCTCGGCGACGGCACCTTCGCCCACTCGAACGTCGTGACGGTCCTCGACGGCGAGGGCGTGCCCACCGCGCGCCTCGAGGGCCTCGGCGCCGACGTCGAGCCCGCCGTCGCGGCGCTCCTCGACGCGATGTAGACGCCGCGACCCGCGGCCCCGCTCAACGCAGTTCGCCCACCGCGGCCCTGACGCGACCGCCGCTCCTCGCGAGCGCCGCCCTCGCCGCCGCCGGGTCGGCGCCGGTGAGGCCCATGACTATCGCTACCCTGATGTCGTTGCCGGAGTCCCGCAGCAGGGCGCGGGCCTCCTCGACGTCCCGGCCGGTGGCGCGGGCGACGATCCCGGCGGCGCGCTCGA
>JBIQHQ010000055.1:0-3331 GCA_044508445.1 Deinococcaceae bacterium | reverse complement strand
GGCAGCTCGACGCGGAAGACGGCGCCCCCCTCGGGCGCGTTCGCGGCACGGACGGCGCCCCGGTGCAGCTCGACGAGGGCCTTGACGATCGCGAGGCCGATGCCGGACCCGCCCGAGGCCCGCGAGCGCGCGTCGTCGGGGCGGTAGAAGCGCTCGAAGATGCGGCGCTCCTGTCCCGGCGGTATGCCCGGTCCCGTGTCGCGCACCTCGAGGACCACCGAGTCGGGGCCGGCCGTGACGGTCAGGGCCACGCGCCCGCCCTCGGGCGTGTGCCTCAGCGCGTTGTCGAGCAGGTTGCCGATCACCTGCATCAGGCGCTCGCGGTCGGCACTCACCGGCGCCCGCGACGGTGCTGCCACGTCGAGGCTCACCCGCTTGGCGTCGGCCTGCACGCGGTAGCTGGCGGCTGCCAGACGCGCCAGGTCGGCCAGGTCGACCTCGTCCACGTGGAGCGACAGCCGTCCGGCGTCGGCCAGCGACAGGGTCCTCAGGTCGTCGACGAGCCGCGAGAGCAGGAGCACCTGCGTGTGCAGGTCGCGCACCTCCTCGATGGTGAGGTCCACGACGCCGTCCTCGATCGCCTCCAGGCGCCCCCTCATCACGGTCAGCGGCGTGCGCAGCTCGTGGGCGATGTCGGCGACCATGGCGCGCCTGCTGCCCTCCAGCGCCTGCAGGCTGTCGGCCATGGCGTTGAAGCTGGCGGCCAGGCGCTCGGTCTCCGAGCCGCGGGCCCGTCGACGTTTGACGGGGATGCGTGCCGAGAGGTCACCGGCGGCGATCCTGCCTGCCGCTACGGTCACGCCCTCGATGGGCCTAGCTATGAGGCGTGCCAGCAGGAGAGCCAGCACCACCGCCAGCCCGAGGGCCACCGCGGCCGAGCCCACGAGGGCCACCGTGCGCCGCTCCAGCGAACCGCGCACGTACGCCAGCAGCGTGCTGCGGCTGACGGTGTCGCCCGTCGCCTGCGCCGAGGCCAGCTCCTCCGGCCCGTACTGCGGCGCTTCCGGCGTCTGGGCAGCGCCCGCTCCGACGCTGTCCGGCGGCGGGACGAGCTGACCGGCCGTCGGCCGGGCCCCGTAGCGCGCCGCGTCCAGCGCGCTTAGGGCGCGCAGTTGCTCCCAGCTACTGGCGGGCAGGTCGCGCAGTAGCGGTCCTCCCGGCACCGCCGCCAGCCAGGTGGCAGGGTCGCCGCGCTCCGGGATGTAGACCATGACGATGCGGTCGCCCAGGCGCACCTCGACGCCGCGCAGCATCGCCATCACCGCGGCGCGGCTCGTGGACGCGGCACCGGGACGGGCCAGCAGCGCCCGGCCCACGGCGGCGGCGGTGAGGGTGGGCCTCTCCTCGGGGGGCAGGGCGACGTTCTCGCTCGCGATGCCGCGGAGCTGCGGCACCACGAGCAGCGCGATCGTCACGAGAGTGACGCCCACGAAAGCGAGGGTGAGCTTGACGCTGAGGCGGCTCATCGCGACCCCCCGGTCGGCGCGCGGGCGCGGCGCGGTTCCCAGCCCGCGGGGCTCTTGGCGCGGGCGCGGCGGCGAGTTTCGTGGCCCGCAGGGCTCATGGCGGCCCCTCCGCCGCGCGCTCGTCGAGGCGGAAGCCCATGCCGCGGACGGTGACGATGAGCCCCCTGGCCCCGGCCTCGGCCAGCTTGCGGCGCAGGTTCTTGAGGTGCGAGTCGAGGGTGCGCTCGAGGATGTCGCTCTCGGGCAGCGCCCTCTCGATGAGGTCGGCGCGGCTGAAGAGCCGGCCGGGCGACGCCGCCAGGGCCGCCAGGAGCCTGAACTCGGTGGCCGTGAGCGCCAGCTCCATGCCGGCGTACTGGGCTCGCCCGTGCTCGGGCTCCACGCGCAGCCTGCCCACGACCAGCGCCGGCGCGGGGTCGGGCTGCCCGTTGGACCGCCGCAGCACCGCCTTCACGCGGGCCACCACCTCCCGGAAGGAGAACGGCTTCACTACGTAGTCGTCGGCCCCCAGCTCGAGGCCCACCAGCCTGTCGACCTCCTCGCCCCTGGCCGTGAGGAGGATGACGGGGGTGCCGCCGTCGCCGCGGATGCGGCTCAGCACCTCGAAGCCGTCGATGCCGGGCAGCATGACGTCGAGCAGCACGATGTCGGGCCGCGCAGCGCGGTAGAGGGCGAGGGCCCTGTGGCCGTCGGCGGCGACCTCGGTCGCGTACCCCTCGCGTCTGAGGTACGCGTCCAGCGTCCGCGAGATCCCGGGCTCGTCCTCCACGATGAGGACCGTGGCCGAGCGCGGTGCAGCCATGCCTCGAGGTTACGACCGCTGTGTGCAGGGACCGTGCAGCCGGGGCTGCGCTGCCGGCCCGGTCTGCACGAGAACTGCACGAAGGCTCGTCAGAGTCTGCACGGGGGAGGTTCACGCTCCGGAGGACGGGCCGGGCCAGCGCCGCGCCCGGTCACCGTGGGCCGAGCCTGCGGGAGTCGGCCGATCCCGACCACCGTGGGCCGCGCCCGGCCCCATCGCCAGCGGCGCCGAGGAGGGTCAGACGATGAGACGAACGAGGCTCAAGGTCCTGCTCCTAGCCCTGGCGTTCCCGGTCCTGGGCGCCGTCGCGCTGGCGCAGGAGGGCGCCGCCGGCGCCGACCTGGGGGCGAGGATCGCCGAGCTGCGGGCACGCGCCCAGCGGCTCACGGTCCTGGCCCAGCTACCCGAGGAGGCGCGGCCCGAGGTACAGGCGCTCTTCGACAGGTTCGAGGACCTGAGGCAGTCCGCGCAGGAGCTTGAGGTCGCGCGGTTGGAGGCGCTCGTGGCGTCGCTGGAGTCGGGCGACTCGCCCGCGGTGGCGCAGCAGGTCGCCGAGTCCGCCGTCGCCGACAGGAGGGTGGAGCTCGCCCGCCAGCGCGAGGCGCTCCGCGAGGACGCCGAGGACCTGGCCGACCGCTATCCGGAGGCCGCGAACCTGATCAGGCGCCTGGTGTCCCAGAGGCTCCTCGCCGACGCCATGGCGTTCGGCGAGGGCGAGGTCGCCTTCGGCGCCGCGCCACAGGCGTTCGTGCTCCGGACCCTGCCGGGAGGGGCCGTGCGGGGCATACGCATCGACGGGCCCGAAGGCGGTCCGCTGGACCGCGACGCCGTCGAGCGGGGGCGGATGCCCGTACCGGGTCTGCGCCGGCAGCGCTGAGGGAGGAGGTCCAAAGGAGGTTCGAGCCGCGCCTTCGCGGGCTGGCCCGGGCTCACAGGCAGCCCGGACGCCGTACACAGGGCGCGGCCGCGTGAACGACGAGCGAGGTCGACGCGGGCGTCCCTGCCGTTACCTATCGCGCCGGCAGCGACGGCGCGCCGCGCCTCGACGAGGTAGTGCGGCGCC
>JBIQHQ010000034.1:0-27650 GCA_044508445.1 Deinococcaceae bacterium | reverse complement strand
CGTAGCGCTTGCTCAGGCCGGTGACGACGACCATGGACCACGATACGCGGCTCGGGGGGCATGAAGCGGCGGGAAGCCGCCGGTCCCAGCGGCCACGGTAGACTCGGACAGGCGATATATCCTGCGCGTACTCGAGGGCCGAGAGGGAGACTGGCATGCTGGCGGCAGACCGGGCGAGCCCGGGCCACAACCTGATGAGCGCGCTGCGCGCCGCGCGGCGGAGCTGGTGGGGGAGGGCACTCGTCGACGGCCTCCTCGTCGCCGTGATCGCCGGCGCCGCCGCGACGCTCGTCGTCTGGGTCAGGGCGTGGTGGCTCGGGGAGGCCGGCGGCCTCCTGGGCTCCGGCGCGGCGGCGCGTGCCTCGCTCGCCGCGGCGGCTGGCGCCTTCGTGTCCTGGCTGGGCGTGGCGAGCGCACGCTCGCCCTCGCCGCTCGAGCTCGCGCGGCGGGTGGACGTGCTGCTGGGCCAGTCCGAGCGCTTCTCGACCACCTACGAGGTGCTGGCGTCAGGCGGTCCTCACAACGTCGTGGCGCGGGCCCTGCTGGCGGAGGTGGAGGAGAGGGCCGCCGCCCTCCACGCTGCGCCCGCCGGCTGGGCCCGGCGCTCCCGTTGGCTCGTTCGCGCCGCGTCAGCGGCCCTGCCCATCTGCGCCCTGCTGCTCGCCGTCCCGGTGCCCTCCAGAGCGGCACGCGGCGCCGCCGTCGCCATGCCAGCCGCGCCGGCGGTCCGCGACGCCGCGGCCGACGCGGACACGCTGAGCAGGGCGGCCGAGCTGCTCGACCTGGTGGCCCAGCAGGAGGACAGCGACTACCTCAGGGCCGTCGCGGCCTCCTTCGCCGACCTCGCCGCACGCGTGAGCTCGCACGCCGTCTCCGACGCCGACGCGAGCGCCGCCGCGCAGGAGCTGGCCGAGCACCTGCGGGCCGCCGCGCAGGACGTGGGCGGCGCCTTCGCCAGCGCCGTGGAGGCGGCGCTGGCCCCTGACCCCGCGAGCGCGGGGCCCGAACCGACCCAGCTCGGGGGCGCCGCGCCTTCGCCGGCGCCGGCCGGGGCAGCCCCGTCGGGCGAGCCGTCCTCGGCGGCCGACGCCCAGGACACGGTGGCGGACCCCAGCGCCGCCTTCTACACCTCGCTCGGCGCCCTCGTGGACAGGTTCGAGGCCGACCCGTCGGCGGTGGGCGTGCGCCCGCAGCTCTCGGCGCAGGCCGACGCCGACGCCGAGGCCAGCTTCTACGGCGGCGTGCTCAACGCCGTCACCGACCCCAACGCGGCCCCGCCGCAGCAGCCGGGTCTCGGCAGGGTCGAGGGCGGGGCCGCCGGAGCGCCGGTGGGGGCGGCGCAGCGCTCTAGCGACGCTCCGGGCGACGCCGCCGGCCAGGGCGCGGCCGACTTCGGTCCCGGCTCCGACGCGTTCCTAGACCTCGCCGCCGCGGGCGCCTCGGTGGACGCGCTGCCGCGCAACCAGCGTGACGACGGCAGGTTCGTGGAGATGGAGCTGGTGCCGCAGGCCGACGCTGCGGCCGCGCCCAGCGCCACGGCACAGGAGCCGCCGGCCTTCGTGCGCTCGGAGGAGGCCGCCTTCGCCTTCCGCGGCATCGGCGCGGAGCACGCCGGCGTCGTCAGCAGGTACTTCACGCCCGGGTCGCTGCCCGGCGCCGACGGGCGCTGAGGCGTCGCGGCGGGCGATGGGATGGAAGACAGGGTGACCGAGACCACCAGCGTGCGCGGGGGCGACGAGCAGGAGCGGCTGCGGGACGCCCTCGAGAGGCTCGAGCGTGGCCGTGCGGCGGTGCGCCGGGTCGTGGTCGGCCAGGAGGAGGTCATCGACCATGTGACGATCGCCCTCCTCGCCGGCGGCCACGTGCTCATCGAGAGCCCTCCCGGCCTGGGCAAGACGCTGCTGGTGCGGACGCTGGGCACCGTCTTCGGCCTCAAGCTCAACCGCATCCAGTTCACTCCTGACCTCATGCCGGCCGACATCACGGGCACCTACGTGCTCGTGGGCGGCGACCAGGGCCAGGGCATGAGGACGACGTTCCAGCCCGGCCCCGTCTTCGCCCAGATGGTCCTCGCGGACGAGATCAACCGCGCCACGCCCAAGACCCAGTCGTCGCTGCTCGAGGCCATGCAGGAGGGGACCGTGACGGTCATGGGCGTGGAGTACGAGCTGCCCAAGCCCTTCTTCGTGCTGGCGACGCAGAACCCCATCGAGATGGAGGGCACCTACGTCCTCCCCGAGGCGCAGATCGACAGGTTCTTCTTCAAGGTCACGCTCGACTACCCCTCGCAGCCGATGCTCGAGTCGATAATCGACGCGACCACGGGCCTCGAGACGCCCGTCCCGGAGCCCGTCCTCGGGCCCGCCGACGTCCTCGACCTGCAGCGGTGGACGCGCGACGTGCCCATCTCCAGCGAGCTGAGGTCGGTCGTCGCCGGCGCCGTGCGCTCCACCCACCCCGAGCTGCCCGGCGCCTCCGAGAGGGTGCGGCGCTTCGTGCGCTACGGCGTCTCGCCGCGCGGCGCCCAGACGCTGGTGCTCGCCGCCAAGGCCAGGGCGCTGATGAACGGCCGCTACAACGTGGCGCTCGAGGACGTGCGCGCGGTGGCGCTGCCCGCCCTGCGGCACCGCCTGCAGGTGAACTTCGAGGGCGAGGCGGCGGGCGTGAGCGTGGACGACCTCGTGGCCGAGGTCGTCGAGGCGGTGTCGCTAACGCGCCGATGAGCCGCGCGCTCCCCAGCGAGGTCAAGCGCGCCCTCGGTCACTCCAAGCTGATCGCGCTCCAGGCGCCGGCCAACGCCGCCATAGGGGAGCGCCGGTCGCGCGCCATCGGTGCCGGCATGGAGTTCGCGCAGTACAAGGACTACGAGCCGGGCGACGACCTGCGGCACCTCGACAGGCACGTCTACGCCCGGCTGGGCAAGACCGTCGTGAGGCGGTTCCACCTCGAGCAGCGGCTGCGCGTGTCGGTGCTCCTCGACGCCAGCGCCTCCATGGCCGTGGACCCGAGCTCCTGGGCCAGGTCCGTGGACGTCGCCGCCGTGTTCGGCGAGGCCGCCCTGAACGGCAGCGACCAGGTCCGCTTCGGCGTCGCCACGGGCGGCCGCGTGGCGTGGGGCGACGTCGCCAGCCGCGACACTCAGCTCAGGCACGAGATCTCACGCCTCGAGCGCGTGGTACCCGACGGGCGCCTGGCCTCGATGACTGACCTCGCCTCCATGTCGCTGGAGGCCCTGTCCCAACCCGGACTGCTCGTCGTGGTCAGCGACTGGCTCGTCGACGGCTTCGCCGAGGCGCTGCGCGCGTGGCGCGTCCGCTCGCAGGAGGTCGTGGCGGTGCAGGTGCTCGGCGAGGCCGAGGCCGGCGGGGGCGGCGAGACGGGCTCGCTGCGGCTCGTCGACGCCGAGACCGGCGAGGTCGCGGAGCGGGTGGTGGACGCCCGCACGTGGCGGGCCTACCGCGCGGCCGTCGAGGACTGGAGCGCCCAGGTGAGGTCCGCCGTCTGGGCCGTGGAGGGCCGGTGGGTATCGACGGCGTCGCACGAGGCGCTGGGAAGCGGCTTCGTCACCGACCTCCGCCGGCAGGGGCTCATCACGTGACCTTCGTCCAGCCGTGGTGGCTGTGGCTGCTGCCCGTGGCCCTGCCCCTCATCCTGCTGCTGCACGCCCGTCGCCGGCGGGACGTCGTGGTGCCGAGCCTGGTCGTGTGGCGCCGCGTGCAGGCGGACAGCGCCGCGACGCCCAGCCGACGCAGCTTCCCCTGGCGCGACCCGCTGCTGTGGCTGCAGCTACTGGCCGCCGCGCTGCTCGTCACCGCGCTCGCCCGGCCCGTCGTCGGGGGCGGCGCCGCGGCGCGCTGGGTCGTGCTCGTGGACGCCTCGCTGTCGATGAGCGCCACCGACGTCGAGCCGAGCCGCTTCGACGCCGCGCTGCGCGAGGTGGCGCGTCGCTGGGGCGCGCGCGCCAGCAGCGGCCGCGTCTCGCTGGTCGCCGTGGGCCCCAGCGCGCGCGTGGTCGCGGCCGACTGGCCCGCCGGTACCGGCTTGCGGCCTGCCCTCGACGGGCTGGAGGTCAGCGCCGCGCCCGCCGACTGGCGGGGCGCGGCGGCGCGGGCGGCCAGCCTGGCGGCGGACGGCGCGCGCGTGGCCGTCGTGACCGACGAGTACGGTCGCGGCCCGGCCCTGGCGGCGCTGGAGGACGCGGGCGTGGCTGCCGGTGACGTGCGGGTGGTCAGCGTGGGCGGCGGCCTGGCGAACGTGGGCGTCGGCCAGGTCAGGGCGGAGCCGCGCGGCAGCAGGCCCGACCAGTGGACCGTGAGCGGCGAGGTGGTCACCGCCGGCTTCGCCCGCGGCGACAGCGTCCGCGTGGTGGCGTCCTACCGGCCGCCGGGGACCGCCACGTTCCTGCCCTGGGGCGCGGAGGAGGTCGCGGTGGGCGCGGACGGCACCGCCGAGTTCGCGATCCCCCTCGACCTGCCGGGCCCGGGTGAGGTCCGCGTGAGCGGGCCAGCCGGCGACCACCTGCCCGCCGACGACGCCGTCACGCTGCCGCTGCGCGCGGAGCCGGTGCGCGTCGCCGTGGTGGGCGAGGCCCACCCGGCGCTGCTGCGGGCGCTGGCCGCCGTCGGGGGCATCGAGGCCTACGCGGCCGCGGAAGTGCCGGGCCCGTCCGAGGCGGCGCTCTTCGACCTGGTCATCGTCACGGCGGACGCGCCCGGCGTGCCCGCCACGTCCACCCTGTGGCTCGGCACCGTGCCGGAGGGGGTGCGGGGCGGCGAGCCCGTGGCGGTGGCGGAGGGGTCCCTGGCGACGCGGCCCCACCCGCTGACCGCCGACCTCGACGCCGCGTCGCTGAGCGTCGAGGACGCGGTGCCGCTGCGCCTGCCGACGGGGGCGACGCCCCTCCTCGTGGCCGGCGACGCCGTGCTCGCCTGGGCGCGCACGACCACGGCGGGCCGCCAGGTCGTGGTGGGCTTCGGCCTCGACGACAGCGACTGGACCTCGCAGGTGGGCTTCCCAGCCTTCGTCGCGGCGCTTGTGGAGTGGGCGGCGCCGCGCTCGTGGTCGCACGATCCCGGCGGCTGCCGCGTGGGCGAGTCGTGTCCCTGGCCGCGCGAGGCCTTCGCGGGCGGCTGGCAGCTCCTCGACCCCACTGGCGCGCCGGTCGAGGGCACGCCCGCACCCGTGCCCGTCGCCGGCGACCCCCTCGCGGACGCCGTGTGGACGGGCCCGCGCTTCGACGCCGGGTTCGCGCCCACGCTGGCCGGGCCCTACACGCTCGTCACCGACGCTGGCGCCGTGACGCTGCCCGTGGTCACCGCGCCGTTGGGCGGGGAGCCGCCCGCCCTGGAGGCGGAGGCGGCGCCCAACGCCGGCGCCGGCTCGTGGGAGGCGTGGCGCTGGCTGGCCCTCCTCGCCGCCGCCGTCCTCGCCGCCGAGGCGCTCCTCGGCCTGTCGCGCCAGCGGCGCGTCGTCCGCCGGCGCTGGCGGGCGCCGCTGGCACTGGCGGGGCTGGCGCTGGCGGCCGCCGCGGCCGGCGCCATGGGCGTGCCGCTGCCCGCCGTCGGGCCGGGCGGGAACGTCGTCTGGGTGGGGCGCGACGGACCGCCGGCCGGCGCGGGCGCGTGGACCTGGGTGCGCCGCGAGCCCCTGGACCCGGGAGGCGACGGCGACGGCGCCGACCTGGCGACGGCGCTGGAGCTGGCGCTCGCCCAGCCCCGCGGCGCGCAGGGTCCGCGGCTCGTCCTCCGTGCCGACGCCGGGGACGGCCTGCCCGTGACGGAGGCCGCGCGCCTGGCCGCCACCGCGTCGGCGGAGGGCGCCAGAGTCGATGTGCTGGCTCTCCCGGGACGTTCCTCGGCCTCCGAGGAGCCCGGGGGCCGCGTGACGATCTCGTCGGTGTCGCTGCCGGAGCGCGTGCGCGCCGGCTCGCGGTTCTCGCTGCTCGTGGACGTGTCGGCGCCGGCGGGGCAGGAGTGGCGGGCGACGGCCACGCTCGAGCGTGCGGCGGGCGTGGCGGGAGGCGGGGCGCCCGGGAGCCCGGGCGGAGCCGCCGGCGAGGCGCCGGGGAGCGAGCCGCCGGAGGCGGCGGTCGGCGCCGGGGAGCCGGCGAGCGCGGGAGGCGGCGAGGTGCCCGCTCCCACCGCCGCGGCCGAGGCGACAGGGGTGGGCGCCGCCACGGGTCACCTGGAGCTGGAGGCCGGCGGCGAGGGCGACCTCGTCTACCGCCTCGAGCTGCGGCCCGCCGACGGCGAGGTCACCGCGACGACGAGAGTGAGCGTGACGGTGGGTCCTCCGCCGTCGGTGCTGCTCGTGGCGTCCGACGAGGCGCGCGGCAGGGCGCTGGGCGCGGCCCTGGAGGCGCAGGGCCTCGGCGTGGAGAGGGCCACGCCCTTCGGGATGCCTGGCACCCTGGAGCGCCTCTCCGCCTACGACGCCGTGCTGCTCGTGGACGTGGCCGCCGGCGCGATCTTCCCCGAGTACCAGGAGCTGCTGGAACGCTACGTCCGCGAGGCGGGGGGCGGCCTGGCGATCGTGGGCGGGACCTCCTCCTTCGGTCCCGGCGGCTACTACGCGACGCCCCTCGAGGAGCTCTCGCCGGTCTCCTCGCGCATCACCGACGAGGCGCCCGAGGTAGCGATGGCCTTCGTCCTCGACCGGTCGGGCAGCATGAGCGCGTCGGTGGGCGACTCGAACCGCATGGACGTGGCCAAGGCCGCCACGCTGGAGGCCCTGGGCCTACTGGGAGAGCGCAGCCTGGCGGCGGTGATCGTCTTCGACACCGAGGCCCGCGTGGTGCTCCCGCTCACGCCCGTGGTCGAGAGGGACGCGTTCCTCGCGGCGCTGTCCTCGGTCTCCCCGGGCGGCGGCACGTCCATCTACCCCGGCCTCGTGGCCGCCTACCAGCTCATGGCGGCCTCCGACTCCGCCACGCGCCACGTGGTCGTCATGACAGACGGCCTCTCGCAGGGCGGCGACTTCGCCGGCGTCCTCGCGGCGATGGCGCGCGAGGGCGTCACCACCACCTTCGTCGGGGTGGGCGACGCCGCCGACCACAGGCAGCTCACGACCCTGGCGAGCCTCAGCGGCGGCACCCTGCACATGGCGCGGGACTTCAGGGCCCTGCCCAGCCTGCTGGCGCAGGAGGCGCTGATGCTGGCCGCCCAGCCCATCGAGGACCGCACGATCGCGCCGCGCTGGGCCGAGGAGGGGGCGCCGGACTTCCTGGACGAGCTGGCCGCCGGCGAGCTGCCCACCTTCGGCGGGTACGTGAGGACGACGCTCAAGGACGAGGCCACGGCCCTCGCCTACGCCGACGGCGAGGACCCGCTGCTGGCCAGCTGGCGCTACGGGCTGGGGCGCGTGGTGGCGTTCACCTCGGACGCCGACGGCCGCTGGTCCCGGGACTGGACCGCCTCGGCGGACTACGCGACCACCTGGGCGCAGCTCGTGAGATGGGTCGCCGAGAGGCCCGTGCGCGACCCGTGGTCGCTGCGTCTGGCGCGGCGCGGCGACGTGCTCGACGTCATCGTCGACGCGCCGGCCGAGGCGGTGGGCGCCCCCGCCACGGCGCTGCCCGTGGTCAGCGTGTCAGGCGCCAGCGGCGAGGCGCTGGCGCGGCGCCGGCTGGAGTGGACGGGCCCCGCGCGGGCGGCCGCCAGCTTCGAGGTGGACGCCGGCCGGGAGGGCGAGCTCACCGTCGCCCTGGGCGCCGCGCCCGCACTGGGGCTCGAGGGCGGCGTCGCGAGGACGGTCGCCTGGCCCGTGGCGCCCGGCCCCGCCCTGCGCTCCGACCTGGTGCCCGTGACGAGCCTGGCGGAGGCCACCGGCGGCGCCGTGCTGACCTCCACGTCCGACCTGGCTGCCGCCGGCGGCAGGTCCCTGGCCTGGCGCCCGCTACCGGCCGCCTGGCTGCTGGCGTCCCTGGCGGCTCTCCTGGCCTCGCTGGCGGTGCGCTTCGGCGTGCTGCGACGCGCGGGGGCCGGGGTCAGGGTGCGGGCGGCAGCGCGAACGCGAACAGCGTGGCCGGGCCCGTGAGCGATGGGGGCAGGCCGGACTCCGGCAGCCCGGGCACGGGTGTGTCGCGCCCGGCCATCACGGCCACGTACTGCACACCGCCGGCCTCGTACGTGATGGGCGCTGCGTCGGAGTGCGCGCTCAACACCTGGCTCCACAGCACCTCGCCCGTGGAGGCGTCGAAGGCCCTGAACTGCCTGTCGGCGAAGGCGGAGAAGACCAGCCCGCCGGCGGTGGCCAAGGCTCCCGCGTCGTGTGGGTAGGGCACGTCGAAGCTCCAGGCGACCTCGCCGGTGACCGGGTCTATGGCCGACAGGGCGCCCCAGCGGTCGAAGTAGTCCTCGGCCAGCCTGACCTCGGCGAGCAGCCAGTCGGGGCGGACGCCCGGCTGCCAGTCGTCGGGGGCGTTCACGGGGCCCTGCCGCGAGCAGGCCGTGTCGTTGGGGCGGTAGAGGAGGCCGGTGACGGGGCTGTACGCCGCCGGCGCGATGCTCGCCCAGCGGCTGCCGGGGCAGACACGCAGGACCTCGTCCGGCGAACCGCGGCGCATGGCCTCGTCTATGACGGGGTGACCGCCGGAGTCGTAGCCCACGTGCACGTTCCCGAAGTCGACCATCCCGTGGGCGGCGAGCAGCTCCCCGGTGGCGACGTCCACGGCGAGGAGGAACCCGGTGGTCGTGGCGAGGACCGCCGCGCGTACCGTCTCTTCGCCCCTGGGCATGTCGACGATCACGGGCACCGTGTGCTGGTCGTAGCCCCACTCGTCGCCGGGGACGACCTGGTGGAACCACCTGAGCTCACCGGTCGCGGCGTCCAAGGCCACGAAGCTCGAGGTGTAGAGGTCCGGCGTGACGGGCCCGTCGCCGTCGAAGCGGCGCGGGTCGAGGTTGTCGGACGGGATGGGCTGGCCCGTGCCGTAGACGACGACGCCGGACACGGGGTCGTAGGCGCCGGCGTTCCACGCCGCGCCGCCTCCCACCCCGAAGCTGCGCCCGGGAGGATAGGGGCCCCAGGTACCGCGGGCGGGGTCGTCCTCCGCCACGGGCACGGTGTGGAACGTCCAGGCGACCTGGCCGGTCTCCGGGTCGAGGGCGACGAGCCGGCCCGGAACGGGGCTTAGGTCGGCGCCGGTGGGGCCCACGACGAGCACGTCGCCGGCCAGGATGGGGTTCGTCCTCAGCGCCTCGGCGAAGTCGGGGTCGCCCACGTCGGTGCGCCACAGCAGGGTGCCGGTCTCCGCGTCGAGCGCCACGACCGCCGGCGCCGTGGGCAGCGAAGCGTAGACCGCCGTCCCGTCGCCCCGCGGCGCCACGACGGGGCTGCCGCGCGGCGCCTGCACGGGCAGGCCGGTGGTCGTCCTGTCGCCCGCGCCCTCCTCGTAGCGCCACCGCTCCGCGCCGGTCGCGCCGTCGAGCGCCACCACGCCCGACTCGGTGCTCACGTAGAGGACGCCGGCCCAGGCCGCCGGCGCGCCCTGGACCCGACCGGTGAAGCCGAGGTCGGCGACCCACGCCACCCTCAGGTCGGCGACGTTCGCCGCGTTCACCTGGTCGAGGGCGCTGAACCTCGTGCCGCCCGCGTCGCCGCCGAGCTGCGGCCAGTCGCCCGCCGCGCCCTGCGCCCGGCCCGCCGGCCAAGCGACGAGGGCGACGAGCGCGACGCACAGCGCCGGGGCGGTCCTCCGCCTCAGGGGGCCTCGCAGGTCGCCGGAGCGGGCAGCGCCGCGTCGGCCGTGAGGGACGCCGGCAGCACCTCGGCCACCGAGGCGAGGGCGGTGCGGGCGGCGGCGGTGCGCCCCCAGGGCGCCTCCGGGTCGGCCTCGATGACGTAGAGCTCCTGGAGCATCTGCCCGTCCTCGCGGAAGCGCACCGGCTCACCCTTACCCACGTCCAGGGCTGCCTCCGGTCCCTCGAGGAAGGCGGCCAGGTCCTCCGGCGAGCCGAGCGCGCCGGCGCCCGCGGCCTCGAAGGTCGCGAGGATGGCGGCGTAGGTGGTCCACGCGGCCGGCTCCATGGGCTCGCCGGTGCGCGCGGCGTAGTTGTCGTTGAGCTCCGACGCCAGGGCGGCGTCCCAGGCCACCACCCGCGGGTCGGGAGCGCCCCCTGGCGTCACCTGGCGGAAGCGCTCGAGGAAGGGCCGCGACTGCCCGCCCACGGGGCTGACGGCGACGAGCGGCACGTCGGGGAGTACGGAGGAGGCCTGGCTCATGAACTGCTCCTGCGAGTCGGAGGCCATGACGAGGAGGACGGCGTCGGCGCCGGTCCCGGCGATCTCCTGCAGGAGCGGGAAGTAGACGAACTGGTCGGGCTCCACGGCGGCCGTGCCGGCCAGCGTCGCCCCGGCGCCGGTCACCAGCCCCTCCACGTAGGGCGCGAGCGCCTCGGCGGCGGCGGCACCCTCGATGACGGCGTAGACCGACTTGGCGTCGGGCGCCACGGTGGCCAGGCTGGCCTCCACCATCATCGCGTTGCTGGGCGCCACGTGGAACGTGGTGGGGTAGCAGGCGGGGGAGCGCAGGGCGTCGTCGCCGGCGCCGACGTTGAAGAAGGGCACGTGGAGCTCAGCCGCCACCGCGGCCAGAGCCCGCGCCTCCTCCTCGTCGTAGCCGCCCACCAGCGCGCCGACGCCGTCGACGGTGACGAGGCGCCGCGCGGCCCTCACGGCGGACTCCACCGTGGGGGCGTGGGCGTCGAGGACGAGGAACGGCGACAGCGAGTCGCCGCGCCGGGAGACGACGTTCTCGGCCACCAGCGCGCCCAGGCGGGCGACGTCGCCCACGGGCCCGTTGGGCAGGGCCGCCGGTGTGCTGGCGGGGAAGATGACGCCGACCTTGGCGGTGCCGGCTAGCTCGTCGTTGAACACGGGGCGCGACACTGGGAAGCGCGGGACGCCGTAGGCGTCGAGCACGGCCGTGACCTCGTCCCAGCGCGCGGCGAGGGCGCGGTCGAGGGCGTCGCGCAGGGAGTCGTCGTGCGGGCGCACGCCGATCGTGAGGATGCGCGAGAGCTGCAGCAACGACGGGCCGACGTCGACCTCCGGCGTCAGCGGCGTGACGCTGAGGGCGCCCTCCTCCGCGGCGGCCCTGGCGGCGGCGTAGGGCCCGTAGACGATGGCCACGTCCACCTCGCCCGCCTCGAGGCCGTCGAGTATGGGCGTGTGCGGGTCGACGCCCGTGGGCGTGATGACGGCCGCGTACTCCTTGACGTTGTCGAGGATGCCCCGGTTGCGCAGGGCCACGGACGGCAGCGCCGACTGGTAGGTACCGATGCGCAGCTCGCGGAGCTGCGGGTCGTCGAGGGACTCGATGGTGAGCCCGTCCTCCTGGCGCGTGACGAAGGCGTAGGCGGCGTTGAGGTAGGGGACCGTCGACTCCATCTGGGCCACCCCCTCGGACACCCCGACGACCGCGTCGCACAGCCCGGCGTGGAGCGTGTCCCTGATGCCGGCGTCGTCGAACTTCGTCCAGGTGAAGGTCGCGGTGGCACCGAGCTCGTCGGCGAGGATCCGCGCGATCTCGACGTCGAAGCCGCCGCGCTCGGCGTCCGACATGGGGTAGCTGGACGACTGGGCGCAGAAGGCCAGCTCGAAGCCGCCCTGCTGGGCGGAGGCCGGCGGGCTGAGGACGGCCAAGCAGAGGGTGAGGGCTAGCAGGCGCGTGCGCACTCTTCGGCCTCGCTTTCCGAGCATGCTGGGACTCTAGACCAGGGGGGCTCCGCCATACCAACCGACGCGGACCGGGAACCGAAGCTCCCGGTCCGCGCCCGTTCGGATGCGGGACGGTGCGTCCCGCCGGTCCTTACGGCAGCTTGAAGACGAAGACCGCCACGCCGCCTGTCGGGGGCACGAAGAGGTCCTCGACCTCAGGGTTGTAGTCGGGGATCGCCCCGCCGGCCGCGAAGCCGGTCTTGCCGACGGTGGTGGCCACGTACTGCACGCCGTCGACCTCGTAGGTGATGGTGCCGGCGTTGGAGCCCGTGCTCAGCGGGAAGGTCCACAGCACGTCGCCGGTCTCGGCGTCGAAGGCGCGGAACGTCCTGTCGGTGAAGGCCGAGAAGACGAGTCCGCCGGCCGTCACGACGGGTCCGGCGTCGTAGCCGTAGTCGTAGCCGAACTCCCAGACGACCTCGCCCGTCACCGGGTCGAAGGCCGTGAGGGCGCCGAGGCGGTCGAACCAGACGTTGTCGCCGGTCTCCCAGTCGAACGCGCGCTCGCCAGGCTGCCAGTCGTCGGGGATCGAGACCGAGCCGAACTCGATGCAGGCCGCGTTGTTGGGCCGGTAGTACAGGCCCGTGTCAGGGCTGTAGGCCGGCGGCGCGATGTGCGCCCAGCGCAGGCCGGGGCACACGGCGTAGAAGTCGTTGGTCTCGGCGAACTCCTGGTTGGACTGGCGCGCCTCGTCGCTCACGATGGCGCGGCCGTTGTCGTCGTAGCCGAGGACGACCGTGTACTCGGCGTCGGGCACGGCGTTCGTGAAGCCGGGGTGGTTGGCCAGGTACTCGCCCGTGGCCGCGTCGACCACGAAGATGTAGCCGACCGACGAGCCCATGATCGCCACGCGGCGCTGCTCGCCGTTCCAGTCGACGGTCGCGAACGTAGGCACCTGGTGCTGGTCGGAGTCCCACTCGTCGCCGGGGACGGCCTGGCGGTACCACTTCAGCTCGCCGGTGTCGGCGTCGAGCGCCACCCAGGTGTTCGCGTAGAGGTCGTCCGTGACCTCGCCCGGCGGGTCGGCGCGGCGCGGGTCGACGCGGTCCCACGGGGTGGGCTGGCCGGTGCCCCAGACGATCGTGTTCGTCTCGGGGTCGTACGCGCCGGCGTTCCAGGCGGAGGCGCCGCCGATGCCCGCTTCCCAGGACGGCGGGTTGTTCCACGTCGCCCAGGCCGGGTCATCGGGTCCCGTGGGGATGATGTTGAAGGTCCACAGGATCTCGCCGTCCTCGGTGTTGAGGGCCACGATGCGGCCCGGCGCGCCGCCGGAGTCGGCGCCCGAGGGCGACACGATGATCTTGCCGTTGGCCCAGATCGGCATGGTCGTGAAGCCCTCGTTCAGGGCCTCGTTGGTGATCTGCACCTTCCACAGCTCGTCGCCGGTCTTGGCGTCGAGCGCCGCCGTGGCCCCGTAGCGCAGGTTGATGAAGACCTTGCCGTCGTATACGACCGGGCCGCCGCGGGGGGCGGAGTCCCTGATGGTCTCGCCCTCGTTGGGGGCGCTGTACGTCCAGACGGTGGCGCCGTTCGTGGCGTCGAGGGCCATCACGCCCGTCTGGGTGGCTATGTAGAGGAGGCCGTCGTACTCGACGGGCGTGCCCTGGAACGTCTGGCGGTAGCCGATGTCGCGGACCCAGGCGAGCTGCAGGTCGGCGACGTTGTCCTTGTTGATCTGGTCGAGCGGACTGTAGCGGTTCGCCACTGAGTCGCGGCCGAACTGGGGCCACTCACCAGGTGGGGGGTTGAGCATGTCCTCGTCCGTCTGCGCTAGGCCGAAGCCGACCAGGGCGGCAGCCGCCACGAGGGTGAGGATGCGAACCTTCCGCTGTGATCTCATAGATCTTCCTCCTCCGTGCCGAACGAACAGAAGCTTGAGGCTCTCTCGGATAGCTGTGGACGTCGACCTACTCGCTCGCTACCCCTCTCAGCGCATCTCAGCGGCTTCCTCCTCTCCCACGGGCCCGAAGTCGTTGCCGAAGGAGTTGCGCACGAAGGTGGCCACGGCCGCGACCTCGCGGTCCGAGAGGTCCTGGCCGACGGGCGGCATGTAGCCGCCGCCGTGGATGATGCGCCTGAGGACGCGCGAGGCGTTCTCGAGGCGCGAGTTGTTCGCGAGGATGGCGGCGTGCTCGACCAGCGCCTCGTCGCCGTTGGCGCCGTGGCAGGTGGAGCAGATGCGGGCGAACACCGCCGCGCCCTCCTTCATGAGGGCGGCCATGTCGACGTCGTCCGCGTCGTTCGCCTCGTCGCCCGCGGCGTCCTCGCCCTCGTCGTCGCCCGCGGGCATGCCCACCGGCGTGCCGTCGGGCGCGATGACGTACCAGACGTCGTTCGCGCCCTGGCCGTTGGCCTGGCCCGCCTCGGCGTCGCGGACGAAGGTGTAGAGCGGCCAGCCCCCGTAGGTGACCTGCTCGGAGCCGTCGGTGCGCGTCACCGTGCCCACGAGGTCCTGGGACAGGCCCTCGCCCACGGTCACCTCGCCGTCGGAGACGAGAGGCGGCCAGTTCTGGGCGCAGGCGTCGTAGCAGGTGCTGTCGCCCTGCGCGTCGGGGACGAAGACGTAGAGGGTGTTGCCGGCGGCGTCCACGACGATCTCGCCCAGCTCCGGGTGGCTGGCCACGGCCAGGTCGGCGCCGGACTCTGCGGCGAGGGCGATCACGGCGAGCGCCGCGACCAGAGCGAGCGGAAGCACCTTGCGCGCTGAGTTCGTTCCGAAGATCACTGCGACTTTCCTCCTCGGGCGGCAGCGGGCCGCCGTGGCCGATGCGCCAGACCCCGGCCCGGCAAGCTCCGGGACATCCGACCCTTGACTTCTCGCGGCGGGCGCATCGGTGCTGTTGGAGTCTAACGCAAATCGTATATCCGCGTGGTCCAAGGGCTTCGAAGCGACCTTCATGGCGGTGCGAGTGGCGTCTGCCTCCGCGCCGCTAGGCCGCCCTCACCCCACGACCCTGTCGGCGGGCCGCGGTCTCTCGCCCACGCGCCCCTCGCCCCGCAGGGCGCGCACGGCCTCGCGCGACACGTCCCACACCTCGGGGTCGTCGCCGTCGCGGGGACGCGGCAGGCGGTCGGTGACGGCCAGCTCCTCGACGATGTGGCCGGGCCCCGGGCTCATGACGACGATGCGGTCGGCGAGGAAGGCGGCCTCGAGAGGGTTGTGCGTCACGAACAGGACCGTGCAGCCGAGCTCCTGCCAGAGGTCGAGGAGCTCCTCCCTCATGCGGGAGGCCGTGAGCTCGTCCAGCGACGAGAACGGCTCGTCCATGAACAGCACCTGCGGCTGGACGATCAGCGCCCTGGCCACCGCCACCCGCTGGCGCTGGCCTATGGAGAGCTGCCTGGGGTAGTCGTCGCCCCGCCCGGCCAGCCCGACGCGCTCCAGCCAGTAGTCCACCCTGGCGCGCGCCGCCTCGCCGCGCTCGTCGAGGACGAAGAGCAGGTTGCCGCGCACCGTGCGCCACGGCAGGAGACGGGGCTCCTGGAACATGTAGCTGGTCGTGGGCGGAGCGGCCGGGTCGCCCACGCTGAACGTGCCGGAGTCGGCGCGGTCGAGGCCGGCGAGGATGTTCAGCAGCGTGGTCTTGCCGCAGCCCGAGGGGCCGAGGAGGCAGACGAACTCGCCGGAGCCCACGTGCAGGTCTATCCCCCTCAGCGCCTGGCGAGCCGTGCCGTCGGCCAGGGGATAGGACTTCGAGAGGCCGGACGCGTGGATCTCGGCCATCAGCCCACAGCGCTCACCTTCACGGGCGCCCGCCACCGGAACGCGACGCGCTGCAGCGCCCCCATGACGCCGAGGTCGACCAGCGCCAGCAGCACCATCATCGTCACGCCGTAGGCGAGGATGCCCGTCATGTTGAAGAACTGGAAGTAGAAGGAGATCTGGTAGCCCACGCCCGAGGTGCGCCCGAGCAGCTCGCCGAGGACGACCATCTTCCAGGTCAGGGCCAGCGCGCCGCGCGCCGTGCCGACGATGTAGGGAGTGAGCTGCGGCAGCTCCACGTGCAGCCAGGTGGCGGCGCGGGAGCGGCGGAAGGCCCTGGCCATGTCGATGAGCGAGGCGTCGGTGGCCCTGGCGCCCTCGCGCACGGCCACGACGATCGTGGGGACGATCGTGATGACGAGGGCCACGACGAGCGCCCTGTCGGAGAGGCCGATCGTGAGGTAGGCGACGACGAAGAGCAGGATGCGCGGGATCGTGAGCAGCACCACGAGCCAGCCCTGCAGCAGGTCGTCCACGCGCTTCGACGCCCCCATGGCGGCGCCGGCGGCGACTCCCACCACCATGCCGATGGCGAAGGCGCTGATGACGCGCTGGGTGGTGACCCACAGGTGGCCCAGCAGCACGCCGCGCCGGTACTCGTGGACGACGAACTCGAGCGTCTCCACCGGCCCAGGGATGATGTGCGGCACCAGTCTGGCGCCCACGAGCCACAGGGCCAGCAGCGACAGGTACGACGCCAGCGTCAGCCAGGGGCCGACGCCGGCGCCTGCGCTCCTCGGCTTCGCCTGCGACCGGGCGACGGCAGGGGCCGCTCTCTCAGCATCTACCGTCACCCGGCGACCCTACTCTCAGCGCGGCAAGAACTCGGTGGTGTAGGCCGCAGGGTCGATGCTCTCCACGCCCACCGCATCGGGGCCGGCGAGCTCGACGAGGCGCTGGACCATCGTGACGAGGCCGTCTATGGACTCCTGGTCCCACTTGTCGGTGGTGCCGGACTTCCAGCGCTCCACGACCTGCGGGAACTGGCTCGGGTCGGGCAGCGAGTAGAGGCCCTCGTCGAGGATCGTCTGCCAGAACGGGTCGTCGGCCGGCGTGTCCTTCATGACCTGGAACGTGTCCTGCAGCGTGGCGATGAAGGCCGTCTTGAGCTCGTCCGGCATGTCGTCCCTGGCGACCACGACGAGGTTCGGCAGGTCGCGCGGCAGGCCGAGCTCCTCGAGCATGTCGGCCACGGACATGATCTCGCGCGCCACGCCGGCGGCCTCCATGCGGGCCACCCAGTGCCACAGCGGCAGCGCGGCGTCCACGTCGCCCGAGGCGGTGAGCTCCATCATCAGCGGCGGCGCGGCCTGCACGACCTGGTCGTCGCCGACGTCGAAGCCGTACTTCGAGATCGTCAGCGTGCGCAGGATGAGGATGCTCTTGTCGCGCAGGGCCCCGGCGGCGATCGTCCTGCCGTCGAGGTCCCCGGGCCCCTGGATGTCGGAGTCGACGGGCACGACGAGCCCGCCGACGGCCGTGGCGTAGGGGTAGATGCCGCTGGCCTGGATGCCGGCCTGCCGCAGCAGGACGGGGGCGAGGAAGTCGTCCACCTTGACGTCGGCCTCGCCGCTGCGCAGCGCGATCTCGGTGGCCTGCTTGCTGGCGTAGGGCGTGCCGACGACCCTGATGCCGTGGGCCTCGGCCGTGCCGAAGTAGTCCATGGCGTGCACGATCCAAGAGAACGTGCCCGTGGCCTCCATCGCCGCGTTGACGACGGGCAGGTCGCCTCCCTGGGCCAGGGCGGGCGCCCCGGCTAGTGCCAGGGCCAGCGCTACCGACAGACGGCGTAGGCTCCGCATAGACGATCTACCTCCGTGGGCGTCCGCGTCCCCATCGACGGCCGACTCTGTGAACGCGCAAGGGACGTTGGTCCCGATGATATATCGGCCTGCCTGTATCTTTACGTCCATGCGCATCCTTCGCGGGGCGGTGGCCGTGATAGCGGTACTCGCCGCCCTCTACCTGGTGCTGGCCGCCATCGCCAGCCCGCGACCGCCCGCCGCCTACTACCGGCTGCTCCCGCAGGGCGCGCCCGCCGTGCTGGCCCATGCCGGCGGCGCCCTGCTGTGGCCGGACGACACGCTGCTCGCCTTCGACGGCGCCGCGCGCCTGGGTGCCGACGTGCTCGAGCTCGACGTGCACGAGACCGCCGACGGCGAGTTCGTGGTGATCCACGACGACACCGTGGACAGGACCACGGACGGCTCCGGCGCGGTGTCGTCGCTGACGATGCGCGAGCTGCGCGAGCTGGACGCCGGCTACCGCTGGACGCCCACGGGCCCGCGCGACGACGCGAGCGCGTCCGACTACCCCTACCGCGGCCAGGGCGTGACGCTGCCCACGCTCGGCGAGGTCCTCAGCGCTTTCGAGGGCCTGGCCGTGAACGTCGAGATCAAGCAGGACGACGCCGACGTGGCCCGGCGCCTGTGCGACTACCTGCGCGAGCGCCAGGCCACCACCAGGGTCATGGTCGGCTCGTTCCACGGGCGCGCGCTGGCCGCTTTCAGGAACGCCTGCCCCGAGGTCGCCACGTCGGCGTCGCAGGCCGAGGTCGCGTTCTTCGTGGCGCTCGAGAAGCTGCGCCTCTCCGCCGTGCTGACCCCGCCCTACGACGCCCTCCAGGTGCCCCGCACCTACTCCGGCATCGAGGTCGTGACCCCGCACTTCGTGGCGGCCGCGCACGCCCGGGGGCTGCAGGTGCACGTGTGGACCGTGAACGACGAGGCGGAGATGCGGGAGCTGGTGGCGATGGGCGTCGACGGCATCATCACGGACAGGCCCGACCGCGCGCTCGCGGTGCTGGGACGCGACTACGACGCCTCGCTGGTGCCGGGCTTCGCGGCGCCCTGAGCCGCGGGCCCGGGCGCCGGGCCCCTGCGCACGCGGCGCACCGAGCGGCACGCCGCGGCCTCTCTCCCGCGTACCTCAGGGGTTCGCGGTGCCGACGGCCCCGGCCCTGACCTGCGCCCGCCGCCGAGCGAGGTTGACGCCGAGCACGACGGTCATGACGACCATGCCCACGACCTCGTAGGCGAAGGACGGGTAGAAGATGAGCACGAGCCCGACCGCAGCCAGGACGCGCGAGTACCAGGCCATGCGGGTGAACATGTAGCCCTCGAGGGCGGCGGCGAACGCGGCCAGGGCCACGAAGCCCACGACTATCGTCCACACGTAGTACCAGGTCGCCCCGCCCAGTATCAGCTCGGGGTTGTAGATCATGAACAGCGGGATCAGGTAGAGGCCCTTGGCCATCTTCCAGGCCTGGAGAGCGGTCCTCATGGGGTCGGCGCGCGCGATGCCCGCCCCGGCGAACGCCGCCAGCGCCACGGGCGGCGTGACGTTGGAGTCCTGCGAGTACCAGAAGATCACCAGGTGGGCGATGAGCAGCGGGATTCCGAACTCGTTCTGCAGGAGCGGCGCCGCCAGCACGGCCAGGACGATGTAGCTCGCGGTCACCGGCAGGCCCATGCCCAGGACGAGGCTCGCGAGGATCACCAGCAGTATCGCGAGCAGCAGGTTGCCGCCCGAGAACGCCAGCATGAGGGCCGAGAACTTCAGCCCCAGGCCGGTGAGGGTGATGATGCCCACGACGACCCCGGCCACGGCGCAGGCCACGCTGACGGGAACGGCGTTGAGCAGCCCCACCCTGAACGCCTCGACGAACCCGCGGAACCCCAGGATCGCGTCCCGCCCGGCGCTTTGGCGCGGAGCCACGGCGAGCGCGCCGGCCGCGGCGTAGGCGCCCTCGACGGCGGCGGCCCGCTCGGCCTCGTCCACGTCCACGCCCGCGCCCGTTGGCTCCTCCGGCGCGCGACGGCCCAGCAGCAGGCGCCTCACGACCCAGCGCAGGAGGGACACGGCCAGGATGCTGACGACGGCGATGAAGCCGACGCGGTTGGGCGAGACGTTGATGGCCAGGAAGTAGATGAGGACGGCCAGGGGCACCAGGTAGTACCAGCCCTCCCGCACCACGTCGCGGACCTTGGGGAGCTGCGACGCTGGGAGCCCGCGCATGCCCCGCTTGAGGGCGATGAGGTCCACGAACAGGTAGACCGTCGCGAAGTACATGAGGGCCGGCAGGATCGAGATGCGCACGATCTCGGAGTACGGGACGCCGGTGTACTCGGCCATGAGGAAGGCGCCCGCGCCCATCACGGGGGGCAGGATCTGGCCGCCGGTGGAGGCGGCGGCCTCCACGCCTCCCGCCTCCTCTGGACGGTAGCCCAGCCGCTTCATGAGGGGGATCGAGAACGCGCCGGTGGTGACGACGTTGGCGATGGCGCTCCCCGAGACGGAGCCCATGAAGCCGGAGGCGATCACGGCCGCCTTGGCGGGCCCGCCCCGCTGGCGGCCGGCCAGCGCGTAGGCCATGTCCATGAACGACTTCCCGGCGCCCGTCGACTCGAGGAACGCACCGAAGAGGATGAAGGTGAACACCACGGTGGCCGCGACGCCGAGCGGCAGCCCGAAGATGCCCTCCTGGCCGAGGTAGAGGTGGCTCACGATGCGCTCGAAGGGGTAGCCGCGGTGCGACAGGATGCCGGGGAGCAGCTCGCCGAGCCAAGGCAGCGCGCCGCGCGGCCCCGCCATCGCGTAGAGGAGCGCGACGACGGCCACGCCGGTGATCGCCCAGCCGATCGTGCGCCTGGCGGCCTCGAGCACCACGAGCACCGCGATCACGCCGGCGACGATGTCCCGCTGCAGGAAGAAGCCGGAGCGGCGGATGATGCCGTCGAGGTCGAGGAGCAGGTAGAGCCCTACGTAGGCCGACGCCGCCACCAGCGTGAGGTCGACGACCCAGTCCACGGCCCGGCGCTCGCGCTTCCTGAAGGGGAACGCCAGGAACGCGACGACGAGCACGACCATCAGGTGGAACCCGCGCTGCACGAACAGGTTGAAGGGCCTGACGCCGGCCGTGTAGAGCTGGAACGCGCCCAGGGCGACGGCCAGCAAGGTCACGACGACGGTGACCCACGCGGCCATGGGTGGTCCGGCGCGCTCCTCGGGACGGGAGGCGCCCGTGGCCGGCTCCGTCACCGCGGCACCACCTCCAGCCGCGCGTGGGTGCCCGGCCTCATGCGGCTGAGCTCGAAGCGTCGACCGCCGACGACGAGGACCGAGGGCGCGCGCTCGGTGCCGATGATGAACTCGTGCGCGTTGCCGTACAGGGGCATGTCGATCCCGGAGAGGCGGTACCTGCCGTCGGGTAGCTGCTCCATGGTCCCGCGGCCAGCGAAGCCGCCCAGGCCGGCGATGTCTAGGTAGGGCGTCAGCTCCTCGACGACGAGCATGACGCCGTCGCGGTACTCGAAGACGTCGACGACCTGCACCTGGGCCACCGAGTGGCGCCACTCGAGGCGCCACCTGCCGTCGCTCGGCAGGGGGGCGTCCGCCAGCACCTCGCCGTCCGCCGTCGTCACCACGAGGTGGGGGACGGCGGCCTCCGACCGACCGCCGACCAGCGCGGTGCACAGGAGCGCGACGACCGCCCACGCCGGCCGCGCTGGCGCGCGCCGGGGCCGCTGCCTCGATGGCGCGCGCCAGCGCATGGCTCCGGGACCCGGCTCAGTCGACCTTGAGGCTGTCGGGCACGGTCAGGCCGATCTCCTCGTAGTAGCGGATCGCGCCCGGGTGGAGGGGTATCGGGGAGTCGAGCGCCGATTCGGGCACCGTCTCGTTCGCAGAGGGGTGGATGTTCCTCACGACGTCGATGTGCTCGAAGAGCGCCTTGGTGAACCTGTAGACGAGGTCCTCGTCGGCCTCGGCGGCCACGATCAGCAGGTTCGGCGTGCCGATCGACTGGGTCTCGCCCACGCCGCGGTACGCGCCCGCCGGGAACGTGTAGCGGATCAGGGTCGGGTCGGCCGCGTGGATCTGCTCGTACTCCTCGTCCGTGACGGGCACGAGGCGTATGTCGTGCGTCTCCGACAGGCTCAGCACGGCGCCCGTGGGCACGCCGCCCGACCAGAACCCGGCGTCGATCGCGCCGTCGCGCAGGGCGTCGGCGGTCTCGTTCGCGCCCAGCCTCTGGACCGCGGCGAAGTCGTCGTAGGAGATGCCCACTGCCCCCAGGATCGTGTTCGCCGAGACCTCGGTGCCGGAGCCGGGAGCGCCCACGGAGACGCGCTTGCCCACGAGGTCCTGCAGGCCGTGGATGTCGGAGTCGGCGCGCGTGATGATGTGCACGGCGTTGGTGTAGGCGACGGTGATCGCCCTGAGGTTCGAGAGCTGCGGCAGGTCGCCGCCCGGCCCGAACACGCCCGTGCCCTGATAGGCGGCCAGGACCGTGTCCGCCAGGGCGAGCGCCAGGTCGGCGTCGCCGCGCGAGATGAACGCGACGTTGTCGACCGAGGCGTTCGTGGCCTCGACGGTGGCGGTGTAGCCGTCGACGAACTGGTCGACGATCTGGGCGTAGCCGCCTCCGACGGGGTAGTACACCCCGCCCGTGCCACCGGTGGCGATCGAGAGGGGCGTCTGCGCGGCCGCGAGGCCGGAGCCGAGCGCGGTCATGACGACGAACGACCGTAGGACGGTTCGCATGCGTTCCTCCTCTGGCGGTTGTCTCCCGAGGAAAGTACCACAGGCCGGACGCTCCACACCGCGGCTAGACTCGCCGGCATGTTGAGGGGCTTGAAGGTCCTGGACCTGAGCCGGGTGCTCGCCGGGCCCTACTGCACCCAGCTCCTGGCCGATCTCGGCGCCGACGTCGTGAAGGTGGAGTCGCCGCGCGGCGACGACACGCGCGCCTGGGGTCCGCCGTGGCTGGGCGGCGAGAGCGGCTACTACCTGTCGGTGAACCGCGGCAAGCGCAGCCTGGCCGTGGACCTCAAGGACGCGCGCGGCGCCGAAGTCGTGAGGCGCCTCGCCGCGAACGCCCACGTGGTCGTGGAGAACTTCAAGGTCGGCGACCTGGCGCGCTACGGCCTCGACTACGCCGCGGTGGCGTCGCTGAACCCGCGGGTCGTCTACGTGTCGATAACGGGCTTCGGCCAGACCGGCCCGCGGGCCAAGGAGCCGGGCTACGACGGCGCCATGCAGGCGCTGTCAGGCGTGATGGCGATGACCGGCGAGGAGGGCCGCCCGCCGGTGAAGCTGCCGGTGGCGTTCCTCGACGTCCTCACCGGCCTGCACGCCGCCGTGGGCGCCCTCGCCGCGCTGCGCCGCGCGGCCGAGGAGGGGGAGGGCGCCCACCTCGACGTCTCGCTCTTCGACGTGGCGCTGGCCAGCGCCGTTAACCAGGCCCAGGGCGTGCTGCTCACCGGCCAGGCGCCGAAGCGCCTGGGCAGCGCCCACCCGAGCATCGTGCCGTACCAGTCCTTCGAGGCCGCCGACGGCGCCCTGGTGCTGGCGGTGGGCAACGACTCCCAGTTCGGCAGGCTCTGCGGCGTGCTGGGCGTGCCGGAGATGGCGGCAGACGAGAGGTACGCGACGAACGCGGCGCGCGTGGCGCACCGCGAGGAGGTCGTGGGGACGATCGCTGGGCTGGTGGCGGGGTGGCGTCGCGACGACCTGGTGGCGGCCTGCGCCGCCGCCGGCGTGCCGGCGACCCCCGTGCTGGCGCTGCCGGAGGCGTTCGCCGACCCCCAGGCCGTCGCCCGCGGCGCGGTGGTCAGGGCCGAGCGTGGCGACGGGGCGCCGGTGCCCATGGTCGCCAGCCCGCTGTGGTTCGCTCGCCGCCCCGACGGCTCGAGCCTGGGCCTGAGGCCGCCCGAGGGAGAGGCGCCCGCGCCGCCGAGGCTCGGCGAGCACTCGCTGGAGGTGCTGACGGTGGACGCGGGGCTCTCCGCGGAGGAGGCGCGCAGGCTGGTGGAGGCGGGCGTGGTGGTGGCGGGGGGCTGACGACCCGGGCCGCGCCTGTGGAGCCCACGGGCGCGGAGCGAACGACGGCGGAGCCGCCGCCGGCGTGTCTGCCGGCCGTGTGCGTCTAGGCGGGCTCCAGCAGCGCCGCCGCGGCGTCGCCGCGCAGCAGGCCGAGGTAGACGCCGTCGAGGGAGACCTCCTCGGCGGGCACGCGCAGCGTGTCGTAGGCGGGGTTGTGGGGGCGCAGCTCGACGGTGCCGCCGGGCAGCCTCCGCACGTACTTGAGCGTGGCGTCCTCCTCGCCGACGCGCACGGCGCAGATCTCGCCCTCGCGGGCCGGCGGGCGGCGCGCCAGCAGCACGACGTCGCCGGGCTGGATCAGGTCGGCCATGGAGTCGCCGCGTACGAGCAGCGCGAAGCTCGCGTCTGGCAGGCCCGACAGGGGCAGGTAGGCCTCGGGGTGCGCCACCGCGGAGTCGAAGGGCCCGGCGGGGATGTCGCCCAGCACCGGGATGCCGGTGGCCTGCGCGGGCAGCGCCAGGTGCGGCGAGCGCCCGCGGCCGCGGCTCTCGAACTCCAGGTAGCCCTTCTTCTGCAGGGCCTCGAGGTGCTGCCGCAGCGAGACGTAGTGGATGCCGAGGGACCGCGCGAGGTCGGAGAGCTCCGGCAGGCGGCCGGTGCGGCGCTGATGCTCAAGCAGCCGCGCGTACACGCGCTCCTGGGTGGGGGTCAGGGGACGGCTCGCGGCTGCGTTCACACCTGAAATGGTAAGGTAGGAGAGAAGATGTGTCAAATGTGAGGGATGTTAACTATACCCTCACGTTGCGGCCGTCCGACCACCGGCCCTGGAGGTGAAAGAAGCCCGTCTGGGACGCATCTCATCGCACTATCACGGCCCCCCGCGAGTATGGACATGTGGGGGCGTGGGTGCTATAGTTTCTGTAGTCCCGGGCCCGCTCGTCAGAGCGGGCGCGAGTCTCTAGCGACCGTCGGCGCGGCCCACGAGGCGGCGCCTGGAAGACGAGAAAGGAACAACCATGCTCGACACGTTCGAAGCACTCGACACGCCGAGCGGTTGCGAAGCCACAGGCATCGTCCCATCGGGACTCGCCCTGCCGACCCGCACCCTCGAGCCAGGTCAGGTCCTCTACGAGGCCGACCGCGACGCGGCCAGCCTCTACATCGTGAACCACGGCGTCCTCAAGGCCGTGGTGCCCACCAGCCTGGGCCGCGACCGCATCGCCGACCTCTACGGGCCCGGCGACGTCCTCGGCCTGGCGGCGCTCGACGGCGGCAAGCACGCCGAGACGGTGGTGGCGGTCCACGAGGCCTGCCTCACGCCCATCGACCCCCAGCAGGCCATGAACGACAGGGGCCTGCGCGACTACGTGCTGCGCAGCCTGGCGCGGCAGCTCCGCCGCAGCCGCGAGATGCTCGACGAGGCCGAGATGCCCGTCGGCGCCCGCGTCACCCGCGCCTTCCTGCGGCTGGCCAAGCAGTTCGGCCTGCCGTCCGACGACCAGAGCGGCGCCATCAAGCTGCCGCTGGCCCTCACCCACGAGGACCTCGCCGACCTCACCGGCTCGAGCCGCGTGACGATCACGCGCATCCTCGGCGAGCTGCGCAACGAGGGCGCCCTGTCCGGCACGCGCGGCGTGTACGTGGCCGACCTCGAGGGCCTCGAGCGCGCCACCGACGAGTACGTGATGCAGGTGCTCTGAGGGCGCGGCGCGTCCGCGAGCACGGGAGACCCTGGGACTCTTCGGAGCACCCGGGGGCTCCTCGTTGCTGGTAACCTCGTGTCGACATGCTGACCTTCACCGACCTCGCGAAGCAACGCGTCCTCAAGTTCATGCAGGCGCAGGCCGCGCAGGGCGTCGGTGCACTGCGCATAGCCGGCACGCGCGCCGAGCAGCGCCTGTGGCTCGTCAAGCCCACCGACAAGCAGGCCAACGACCGCGTGCAGGACGAGGGCGCCTTCGAGGTGTACCTCGACCCCCTCTCGGCCAGGGCGCTCGACGGCGCCACCGTCGACTTCGTCGATGGCGTCATGCAGTCGGGCTTCAAGGTGTTCTTCCCCAGCCCCAAGTGGGACGACCCCGTGGCCCAGAAGGTCCAGGACGTGCTCGACCAGCACATCAACCCCGGGGTCTCCACGCACGGCGGCACGGTCGCGCTGGAGGGCGTGCGGGACGGCGTGGCCTACGTACGCTTCGGCGGCGGCTGCCAGGGCTGCGGCGCCGCCGACGTCACGCTCAAGCAGGGCGTCGACCGCATCATCCGCGAGCAGGTCCCCGAGATCGTCGCCGTCAAGGACGCCACCGACCACGACGCCGGCCAGAACCCCTACTACGCGCGGGGCTCCGGCAAGAACTCCTCACCTCTGGCGGGCCAGTAGCCGGGACGTGGCCGGGGCCGGCGCCTCACCGACCCTGCCCAATCACGAAGAGGTAGCGGCTGCCGTCGCCGCGGCGGCGGGCCGCACCGAGGGCGACCTGCTCCTCCGCGGAGGGCGGGTCGTGGACGTCTTCACCAACTCCGTGCACGAGGCCGACGTCCTCGTCGCGGGCCGGCTCGTGGCGGCCGTCGGCCGCGGCCTCGGAGAGGCGCGGGAGGTCGTCGACCTGGAGGGCGCCTTCGTGGCGCCCGGGCTCATAGACGGGCACGTCCACCTGGAGTCGGCGCTGGTCACGCCCGCCGCCTACGCCGAGGTCGCCGTACCGCGCGGCGTCACGGCGGTCGTCTGCGACCCCCACGAGATCGCCAACGTCGCCGGCGAGGCCGGCGTGAGGTGGCTGCTCGACTCCACCGAGGGGCTGGCGCTGGACGTGTGGGTCACCGTGCCCTCCTGCGTGCCCAGCACGCCGCTCGAGACCTCCGGGGCCGCGCTCGGCCTGCCCGAGATGGGTCGCCTCGTGGAGGACCCGCGCGTGGTGGGCGTGGCCGAGATCATGAGCTTCCCCGAGGTGATCGCCGGCGACGCCGCGGCGCTGGCCAAGGCCGCGCTGGCGGCGTCGCGCGGCGTGACGGCCGAGGGCCACGCTCCCGGCGTCACGGGGCGCGACCTGCAGGCCTACCTGGCCGCCGGCATCGGGTCGGACCACGAGTCCACGACGCTCGCCGAGGGCCGCGAGAAGCTGCGGTCCGGGGCGTTCCTCATGGTCCGCGAGGGGTCGGTGACGCGCGACCTGGCCGCGCTGCTGCCCCTCGTGGACCCGCGCCATGGCGACCGCGTCGGCTTCGTCACCGACGACCGCCTGCCGCACGACCTGCTGGTGGAGGGCGGGGTGGACCACATGGTGAGGACCGCGATCGCCGGCGGCGCCGACCCGGCCTACGCCGTGCGCTGCGCCTCGTACAACAACGCCCTCCACTACCGCCTGCCCCGCCGGGGCGCCGTGGCGCCCGGCTACTTCGCCGACCTCGTGGTCGTGCGCGCGCTGGAGGGCTTCGACGCGGCGCTCGTCTACAAGGACGGCGCCTTGGCGGCGCTGGGCGGCTCACCCCTGGCCTGGCGCCCGGCGCGCGGGCGCCGGGGCGGTCCCGTCGCGCCCGGTGCCGCGCTCGAGGGCGCGCGCGACGACGCGCCGGTGCGGGGCACCCTGCGGCTGCCGCCGGTGGGCGCCGGGTCGTTCGCCCTGCCGGTGCCGGCGGGCGGGGGTCGCGCCCGCTGCGTGGTCGTACTCCCCAACCGGATCGTCACGGGCGCGGAGCTCGTGGAGCCCACCGTGGCGGACGGGTTGGCCGTCGCCGACCCGTCACGCGGCCTGGCCAAGCTCGCCTGCGTGGAGCGTCACGGGCGCGGCGGGGGCGTGGCGGTGGGGCTGGTGCGGGGCTTCGGCCTCGGGCGCGGCGCGCTGGCATCCAGCGTGGGGCACGACCACCACAACGTGATGGTCGTGGGCGTGGACGACGAGGACATGGCCGCCGCCTGCCGCCGGCTGGCGGCGCTGGGCGGCGGGTTCGTCGCCGTGGCCGGCGGCGACGTGCTCGCCGAGCTGCCGCTCCCGCTGGCCGGCATCGTCACCGACGCGCCCCTGAGGGACGTGGCCGACGCGCTCGACGCCCTCGACGTCGCCGCCGCGTCGCTGGGCGTCACCCTGCCCTCGCCCTTCATGGCCCTGAGCTTCCTGGGGCTGGCCGTCATACCCGAGCTGAAGCTCACGGACCGAGGCCTCGTGGACGCGGCGCGCGGACGCCTGGTGCCGCTGTGGGAGGCCTGAGGGTCACGGCGTCCGGCGCTGTCGCGGCCTCCGGCGCTGTCGCGGTCCGGCGCTGTCGCGGCGTCCGGCGCTGTCGCGGTCAGGTGCGGTCGCGGTCCGGCGCCGCGGACGGTCAGAGCCCGAAGCGCTCCACGGCCAGGTCG
>JBIQHQ010000033.1:0-28344 GCA_044508445.1 Deinococcaceae bacterium | reverse complement strand
TTCATCGTCTTCGACCTCGAGACGGCCTTCTTCTACCCGCTGGCCGTCAAGTTCAACGCCGCGCCGCAGTTCCTCCTCGCCAACGCGGTGATCTTCGTCCTGCTGCTGGCGGTGGGCTTCGTCTACCTGCTGCGCAAGGGCGTCTTCGACTGGAAGTGAGCATGGGACTGCGGGACCTGTTCGAGAAGGACGTCCAGGAGCTCGAGGCCGAGGGGATCCTGTTCACGACGCTGCAGAACCTCGTCAAGTGGGGGCGCAGCAACAGCCTGTGGCCCGTCACCTTCGGCCTCGCCTGCTGCGCGATCGAGATGATGGCGGCCACGAACTCGCGCAACGACCTGGCGCGCTTCGGCTCCGAGGTGTTCCGCGCCAGCCCCAGGCAGGCCGACGTGATGATCGTCGCCGGGCGCCTCTCGAAGAAGATGGCGCCCGTCATGAGGCGCGTCTACGAGCAGATGCCCGAGCCCAGGTGGGTCATAAGCATGGGCGCCTGCGCCTCCTCGGGAGGCATGTTCAACAACTACGCGATCGTGCAGAACGTCGACTCGGTGGTGCCGGTGGACATCTACGTCCCCGGCTGCCCGCCCCGCCCCGAGGCGCTGATCTACGCGGTGCAGCAGCTCCAGAAGAAGGTCAGGGGCGAGGCGTTCGACGAGCGGGGCGTCGCCCTGCCGATGGTCGAGGGATGGTCGCGCTGATGGCCCGCGTGTGGTACTCGCCCCACACGCCCGCGGCGGCGGAGGCCCTCCGGCGCTCCGCGGTGGAGGCCCTCACGGCGCTGGGCGGAGAGGCGCGCGAGTTCAAGGGCATGGTCAGCGTCACCCTGGCGCGCGAGTCGCTCATCGAGGGACTGCGGCGCGTCAAGGAGCTGGGCCTCGAGATGCTCACCGACGTCCACGGCATGGACTACCTCACCTACCCGGGGCACCGCGGCAAGCGGTTCTCCGTCGTCTACAACGTGCACGACGTCTCCGGCGCCGCCCGCCTGTTCGTGCGCGTCGACCTCGACGACGGCGAGACCGTGCCCACCTGCACGACGCTGTGGCCCGGCGCCAACTTCCTCGAGCGCGAGTGCTTCGACATGATGGGCATCGTCTTCGAGGGCCATCCGGACCTGCGCAAGATACTCACGCCCGAGGACCTCGAGGGGCACCCGCACCGCAAGGACTTCCCGCTGGGCGAGACGCCCACGCTGTTCAACGACGGCAGGTTCCTGGACCCGCCCTCGTTCCGCGCCGGCCTCACGGGCCGCGACCCCGGCCTCACGGGCTGGAAGGGCGGCGCGCGCGCGGGCGTGAAGGCCACGCAGGTGCCGGGCCCCCGGTCGCGGCTGGCCAGCAACCTCGACGCGCAAGAGGCGGGTGAGGGCTGATGTCGGCGCGGGCGCCGGAGACGCGCGCCGCCGCCGGCGAGGGCCTGGGCGCGTTCGAGACCAAGCGCATGCGCATCAACGTGGGCCCGCAGCACCCCAGCACGCACGGCGTGCTGCGGCTCGTCGTGGACCTCGACGGCGAGCGGATCGTCTCGCTCAAGCCCTACGTCGGCTACCTACACACGGGCTTCGAGAAGACCATGGAGAACCGCACGTACCAGCAGTGCGTGACGTACTCCAACCGCATGGACTACGTGAACGGCTTCGCGCACGACCTCGCCTACATGCTGGCCGTGGAGAAGCTCATGGACGCGCGCGTGCCGGTGCGGGCGCAGCGCATCAGGGTGATCCTCGTCGAGCTCAACCGGATCGCCAGCCACCTCGTCTTCTTCGGGACGGCGCTCCTCGACATGGGCGCGCTCACGCCGTTCTTCTACTGCATGCGCGAGCGCGAGAAGATCCTCGACATCTTCGAGGCCGTCTCCGGCGTGCGCATGAACTACGGCTACTTCCGCGTCGGCGGTCTCTACCGCGACGTGCCGGAGAACTTCGAGCCCATGGTGCGCGACTTCGTGCGCACGTTCCCCGACTACCTGGGGCAGTACCAGGACCTGTTCATGGGGAACGACATCCTGGCGGCCCGGACGCGCGGCGTGGCCGTGCTGACGCGTCAGCAGGCGCTCGACTGGTGCCTCACCGGGCCGTCGCTGCGCGCCAGCGGCGTGCCGCTCGACTTCCGGAAGGCCGCGCCCTACTCCGGCTACCAGGACTACGACTTCGACGTCCCCTGCTACGACGACGGCGACATCTGGGCGCGCATGCAGGTGCGCATGGACGAGATGCGCGAGAGCCTCTCGATCGTGCGGCAGGCCATCGACATGCTGGAGCCCGGCCCCGTCATCGACCCCGACCGCCGCATCAGCCTGCCGCCCCGCAGCGAGCTCGAGACCTCCATGGAGGCCGTGATCTTCCACTTCAAGCTCGTCACCGAGGGGTTCCACCCGCCGCGCGGTGAGGTCTACGTGCCCACCGAGAGCGCCCGCGGCGAGCTCGGCTACTACATCGCCAGCGACGGCGGCTCGATGCCGTACAGGGTGAAGGTCCGCGCGCCGAGCCTGGCGAACCTGCAGTCGCTGGAGGTGTCGAGCAAGGGCGGCCTCTTCGCGGACATGGTCATCAACATCGCCAGCTTCGACCCGGTGCTAGGAGACGTCGACAAGTGATCGAGCTGCAGACGGTGACGCCCTTCTTCGCCGACAAGCAGGAGCGGCTCGAGGAGATCCTCCGCCGCTACCCCCCGGAGGGCCGGCGCAGCGCCCTCATGCCCTTGCTCTGGGAGGTGCAGACCGCCGAGCGTCACGTCTCCGAGGCGCGCATGCACGAGATCGCGGAGATCCTCGGCATCAACGTCACCGAGGTCAAGGGCGTGATGACCTTCTACTCCACCTTCCACGAGCAGCCGGTGGGCCGCTACCACCTGCAGGTGTGCTCCACGCTCTCCTGCGCGCTGGCCGGGGCCGACGAGATGTACGACCACCTCGTCGAGGAGCTGGGGATCGTGAACGGCGAGCGCGACCGCGAGGGCCGCTTCAGCCTGCAGAAGGTCGAGTGCCTCGGCGCCTGCGGCTCCGCGCCCGTCATCCAGGTGAACGACACCTACTACGAGCGCCTCACGCGGAGCCGCTGCGCCCATCTGCTGGCCGCCCTGAGGCGGGACGAGATGCCCGAGCCGTGGCGCGAGCGTGGGGGCGACAACGAGGGGCCCGACGAGGCCGCGCCGTTCCCCGGCGGCGGGACGAACGGCCAGGCGCCCTCGGGAGGAACCGACGGCGCCGCGCGCACCGACGGGGGAGAGGGCTGATGGCCGACGCCGCTTCGGTCCCCCCGGCGGGCGAGGGGCCCATCACCAGCCGCCACGACCCGCGCTACGAGGTCACCCTCTACCGCTACGTGGGTGTGCCGGGCTCGCACACGCTGGAGTTCTACAGGTCCCACGGCGGCTACGAGGCGGCGCGCAAGGCCCTCACGACGATGACGCCGGAGCAGGTCGTGGACGAGGTCAAGGCCTCGGGCCTGCGCGGCCGCGGCGGCGCCGGCTTCCCCACGGGCGTGAAGTGGTCGTTCATGCCGCCCGCCGACTCGCGTCCGCGCTACCTGCTCTGCAACGCCGACGAGTCGGAGCCGGGCTCGTTCAAGGACCGCTACATCCTCGAGGACGACCCCCACCAGCTCATCGAGGGCATGCTCATCGCCGCCCACGGCATGCGCGCAACGTTCGGCTTCGTCTACGTGCGCGGCGAGTACCACCTGGGCTACGAGCGCCTGTGGCAGGCCGTCAGGGAGGCGCGCGAGGCCGGCCTGCTCGGCGAGGACGTCCTCGGCAGCGGCCTCTCCTTCGACATCACGGTGCACCGGGGCGCCGGCGCTTACATCTGCGGCGAGGAGACCGCGCTGATGAACTCGCTCGAGGGGCTGCGCGCGAACCCGCGCCTGAAGCCGCCGTTCCCGGCGGCCGCCGGCCTCTACGGCCACCCCACCACGATCAACAACGTCGAGAGCCTCGCCAGCGCCGTCCACATCATCGCCAAGGGCTCGGCCTGGTTCTCGTCGATGGGCACCGAGGACAGCAAGGGCACGAAGCTCTACCAGGTCTCGGGGCCCGTGCGCCGCCCGGGCGTCTACGAGATGCCCATGGGAGCCACGTTCCGCGAGCTGATCTACGACCTGGCCGGCGGTCCCACGCTGGAGCCGAAGGCGTTCATCCCCGGCGGCTCCTCCACGCCCATGTTCCCGTGGAGCGACGAGTTCCTCGACATGAGGATGGACTACGGCACGCTCGCGAGGAACGGCTCGATGCTCGGCACCGGCGGCGTGATCGTGATCCCGCGCGAGAAGTGCATGGTGAACGCCATGTACAACCTCGTGCGCTTCTACGCGCACGAGTCGTGCGGCAAGTGCACGCCGTGCCGCGAGGGCGTCGCGCACTGGCTGCCCCTCCTCTACAAGAAGCTCGTCGACGGCCTCGGCACCATGGAGGACGTCCAGCTCATCGAGGACCTGGCCAACAACATCCGCGGCACGGCCTTCTGCCCGCTGGCCGACGCCTGCGTGATGCCCGTGCAGGCCAGCTTCAAGTGGTTCCGCGACGAGTACGAGCACCTGGCCACGCACAAGGTGCCCAAGTACCCCAAGAGCGACTGGTGGCAGGCATGAGGGTCAAGGTCAACGACGTCGAGCTGGACCTCGCTCCCGGCACGAGCGCCATAGACGCGGTCTTCGCCGCCGGCGACGACGTGCCCTACTTCTGCAGCCAGGAGTACATGTCGCCCATCGGGGCCTGCCGCATGTGCCTCGCGCGCGTCGGCGCGCCGCGCAAGGACAAGGACGGCGCCTGGATCCTCAACGAGGAGACAGGCGAGCCGAAGATCTTCTGGTTCCCGAACCTCATGGCCACCTGCACCACTCAGGTCATGGAGGGGATGGTCATCGACACGCGCTCCGAGCCCGTGAAGCGGGCCCAGAACTCGATGGTCGAGTACACCCTCATCAACCATCCCCTCGACTGCCCCGTCTGCGACAAGGGCGGCGCCTGCGAGCTGCAGGACCGCGCCTACGAGTACGGCTCCGGCATCTCGCGCTTCGAGTTCGACAAGCGCCACCAGGAGAAGCACCACGCCCTCTCCGAGCTCATCACCCTCGACAGGGAGCGCTGCATCCACTGCAAGCGCTGCGTGCGCTACTTCGAGGAGGTGCCGGGCGACAACGTGCTCGACTTCATCGAGCGCGCCAACCGCACCTACATAGGCACCGCCGAGGACGGGCTGCCCAGCAACTTCACGGGCAACATCACCGACATCTGCCCCGTGGGCGCGCTCCTCGACACGACCAGCCGCTTCCGCGGGCGCAACTGGGAGTACCACCACACCCCGTCCGTGACGATGGACGACGCCACGGGCTCCGCCGTGTGGATCGACTCGCGCACGGGACGCGTCGAGCGCGTCAAGGCGCGCCTCAACCCCGAGGTCAACAAGACCTGGATCGACGACGGCACGCGCTTCGGCCACGAGTACGTGGACCACCCCTCGCGCCTGCTCACGCCGTTGGTGCGCCGCGGCGGCGAGCTGGTGCCTGCCTCTTGGGAGGAGGCCGCGGCCTTCGTCGCCGAGCGCCTGGCCGGCATGAGCGGCAAGGACGTCGGCATCGCCCTGCGCGCCGACTCGACGCTGGAGGAGGGCGTGGGCGCGCTGGCGCTGGCCGAGCACCTCGGCACGGGTCAGGTGGACCACGCGCCGCGACCCGCCGCCTCCGTGGTGCCGCCGCGCGACCTGCGCGCGACGATCGCCGACCTCGCCACGGCCGACGCGGTGCTCGTCGTCGGCGACGTCACCGAGGAGGCGCCCGTACTCGACCTCCGCGTCAAGGACGCCCTCAAGGGCGTCACCCCGCCGGAGCTGCTGCCGCACGGCGTGCCCATAGCCGACCTGCGGCTCAAGGAGCGCATGCCGCGCCGCCGGGAGGTCCTCGCCGTGGCGGCGCCCTACCGGGTGGACCTCATGCGCTGGGCGGGCACGTCGCTGCGCTACGCCCCGGGGCAGGAGGCGGCGCTCTTCGCCGCGCTCCAGGGCGAGGCGTCCCCGGACGCCACGGGCGTCGAGCCCGACGGGGTGCGCGGCGTGGCCGAGCGCCTGAGGTCGGCGGAGCGGCCCGTGGTGGTGCTGGGCGGCACGGTGCTGGCCTCGCGTGAGGCCACGGACCTGGCGCTGGCCTTCGTCCGCGCGGTGGGCGCGAAGGTCCTGCTGGTGGGGCCCATGGCCGACAGCCACGGCCTCGAGCTGCTGGGCGTGCTGCCCAGCCACGCCAGCTACGCCTACCCGGCGATGCTCGAGACGGCGCGGGCGCTGGTGCTCTCGCACCTCGACCCGGCGCAGGACCCCGACGTCGCGGAGCGCCTCAAGCAGAAGGACCTGCTCGTCGTCCACGACAGCTTCATGACCGAGACGGCGGCCATCGCCGACGTCGTGCTCCCGGCCAAGACGGTCTACGAGCGCGACGGCACCGTGGTGAACCTCGAGGGCAGGTTCCTGCGCGTGAACGCCGCGCCCGTGGAGGGCGGCGCCAGCGAGGACCTCACCGGCGTCGTCAGGTACCTGGGCGAGGCGTTGGGCCAGCGCCTCGAGGGCCGCTCCGTGAGGAGCGCCCAGCGCGTGCTGCGTCAGCGCCTCGACCTCGACCTGGCCGACCTCCCCGAGTGGGGCGCGTTCCTCGAGCCCAAGCCGGCGGCGCGCGGCGTGCCAGCGCTGACCGAGCAGCCGAGCAGGAGGCGCGGCGGCAACGTGGTCGTGGCGCCGTCGATGGTGAGGGCCGAGTACGCCTACCTCAACCCGCGGCTGCTCGCCGAGCGCGGCGGGCCCGCGCTGCGCGTCAGCCCCGAGGACGCGCGGGCCCTCGAGCTGAAGAGCGGCGACGACGTGCGCCTGCGCGTCGACGGCCTGTGGCGCCGCGCCACCGTGCGCGTCACCGACGCCGTGCCGGCCGGGCTCATGACCATCGCCTCGACGCCCGACCAGCCGCAGGGCGTCGCCCACGCCGACCTCTCGAGCCTCGCCGTGCTGCGCGACAGGGAGGCGGTGGCGTCGTGACCGACTACGTCCACGACCCGCTGATCGTCACGTTCGTCAAGGCGCTCGTGCTGTGCCTGGTCCTGTTGGGCGGGTTCGCCTACATGACCGTCATAGAGCGCAAGCTCCTGGCGCGGTTCCAGCACCGCTACGGGCCCAACCGCGTGGGCTTCGCCGGCGCGCTGCAGCCCATCGCCGACGCGATCAAGTCGATCTTCAAGGAAGACCTGGTCATGACCAGTGCCGACCGCGTGGTCTACGTGCTGGCGCCCGCGATCAGCATCGTCTGCGCGCTGTCGGCCTTCGGCGCCATACCGGCCGGCCCGCCGGGCAGCCTCTTCGGGTTCAACCCCTGGGTGATGGACCTCGACGTCGGCGTGCTCTACGTCCTGGCCGTCACGAGCCTGGGCGTCTACGGCATCTTCCTGGGCGGCTGGGCGTCGAACAGCAAGTACGCGCTGCTCGGGTCGCTGCGCTCGTCGGCGCAGATCATCAGCTACGAGCTGGGCCTGGGCCTGTCGGTGCTGGCCGTGATCATGGTGACGGGCACGCTCAACCTGCGGCAGATCGTCGACACCGGCGTGTGGTCGGTGAGCCCCTGGCTGTGGCCCGGCCTGGCGATCGCGATGCTGACGTTCCTCGTCTCCGGCACCGCCGAGGTCAACCGCACCCCGTTCGACCTGCCCGAGGCCGAGCAGGAGCTCGTGGCCGGCTACCTGACCGAGTACTCCTCGATCAAGTGGGCCCTGTACATGATGGCCGAGTACGTGAACATGTTCACCACCTCGGCGTTCATCAGCACCCTGTTCCTCGGCGGCTGGCGCGGCCCCGGCTTCGTCGACCGCATCGTCCCCGGCATGTCGCAGTGGCCGTTCGTGTGGCTGGTGCTGAAGATCGCCTTCTTCCTGTTCCTGTTCATCTGGCTGAAGGCGACCCTGCCGCGCCTGCGCTACGACCAGCTCATGCGCTTCGGCTGGCTCTACCTCTTCGAGGTCGCCCTGGTGGGCGTCCTGCTGACCGGGACGGTGATCGCCTTTGTGTTGTGAGCAGCGAGTCGGAGGGAGGCCGGCATGAGCGTCATAGACATCGCCAAGGGCATGGGCGTGACGCTGTCGCACCTCTTCAAGCGGCCCGTCACCGTCCAGTACCCGGAGCAGCCCGTGCGCCTGCAGGCCCGCTTCCGCGGCCGGCACCACCTGCTGAGGCACCCCGACACCGGCCTCGAGAAGTGCATAGGCTGCTCGCTGTGCGCGGCCGCCTGCCCCTCCTACGCGATCTACGTGGAGGCCGCGGAGAACGACCCGAACGACCCGGTGTCGGCGGGGGAGCGCTACGCGAAGATCTACGAGATCAACATGCTGCGCTGCATCTTCTGCGGCATGTGCGAGGAGGCGTGCCCCACCGGCGCCATCGTGCTGGGGCACGAGTTCGAGCTCGCCGACTACCGCTACGAGGACTTCGTCTACCGCAAGGAGGACATGCTGGTAGGCACGGTAGGCAGCAAGTGGCAGCGCCGCGAGGCGGCGGCCAAGGGCTCCGAGGTGAGGGTCGGGTTCGTCGCCGACCACAGGCCGGAGCTGGAAGGCGTGGACTACTGATGCCCGCGGCGCCGTGGCCTGCGGTCGGGGGAGAGGCGGACGCGCGATGATCGGCTTCCTGATCGTCGCGGCGCTGGCCGTGGCGGGGGGCGCGCTCGTGATCACGGCGCGTCAGCCCGTGCACGCCGCGCTCGGCCTGGTGGGCACGCTCCTCGCCGTGGCCGTGGCCTACGTGATGCTCGACGCCCACTTCCTGGCCGCCATACAGGTGATCGTCTACGCCGGCGCGGTCATGGTCCTGTTCCTGTTCGTGATCATGCTGCTGAACGTCGAGCAGCAGCCTCCAGCGGCGCGCTGGCCGTGGCTGCGCTGGTCCGCCTACGGCGTCGGGCTCCTCGGCACCGTCGCTGTGGCCGGGACGGTGCTGGCCGAGCGCCGCCCCGCGCCCGACCAGGCCGCCGTGGACGCGGTGCTGCAGGGCGGCAGCGCCGAACGCATCGGCACCGTGCTCTTCAGCGACTACCTGCTGGCCTTCCACCTCGTGGCCGTCCTGCTCCTCACCGGCGTGATCGCCGCCGTGAGCCTGGTGCAGCGTGCCGGCGAGGGCGGCGGGCCGGAGTCGGCGGCCTCCGCGCCGGAGGAGGAGCCCGCCCTGAGAGCGAGCGAGCCGGCATGAGCGTGCCCAGCGAGTACTTCGTGGCGCTCAGCGCCGTCCTCTTCGGCCTCGGGGCCGTGGGCGTCGTGACGCGCCGCAGCGCGATCCTCGTGTTCCTGTCGATAGAGCTGATGCTCAATGCCGCGAACCTGGCCATCGTGGCCTACGCGCGCCGCTGGACCGAGGCGGGCGGCGCCCACGCGCTGCAGGGCCAGGGCGCCGTGTTCATAGTCCTGGCCGTCGCCGCCGCCGAGGTGGCGGTGGGCCTCGGCATCCTCGTCGCCATCTTCAGGTACCGCGTGACCACCGACGTGGACCAGCTCGCCGAGGTGCGGGGATGACGGACGTGCCCACCGCCGTGCAGCTCGTGGCCCTGGCGCCCCTCGTAGCCCTGGCGGGCGCCGTCGTGAACGGCCTCTTCGGCCGCGGCCTGCGCGAGCCCGCGAGCGGCGTGATCGCCTCCGCCGCCGTGGCCGCGGGCTTCGTGCTCTCGCTCGCGGCCTTCCTCGCCTACCCCGGCGGCGCCGAGGGCTACCGCTACGTCTTCGCCGAGTTCCTGCGCGCCGGCGACCTCGCCGTTGACCTCGGCTTCCTCATCGACCAGCTCAGCCTGGTCATGTGCCTCGTGATCACCGGCGTGGGCCTGCTGATCCACGTCTACTCGGTCGGGTACATGAGGGGCGACGAGGGCCACGCGCGCTACTTCGCGCAGCTCAACCTCTTCGTGGCCGCGATGCTGGTCCTCGTGCTCGCGGACAGCTTCCCGCTGATGTTCGTGGGCTGGGAGGGCGTGGGCGTGTGCTCCTTCCTGCTCATCGGGTTCTGGTACGTGCAGCGCGCCAACGCCGACGCGGCCCGCAAGGCGTTCATCGTCAACCGCGTCGGCGACGTCGGCTTCCTCATCGCCATGTTCCTGACGTTCAAGGTGTTCGGCTCGCTCGACGTCGCGACGGTGACGCAGGCCGCCGCCGGCGTGGCCTACGGGGCGCCGACCCTCACGGCCATCGGCCTGCTGTTCCTGCTCGCCGCCGCCGGCAAGTCGGCGCAGCTCCCGCTGCAGCTCTGGCTGCCCGACGCGATGGCCGGCCCCACGCCCGTCTCGGCGCTGATCCACGCCGCGACGATGGTCACGGCCGGCGTCTACCTGATCGCGCGCGCCGGCGGGCTCTTCGCGCAGGCGCCCGCCGCCGCCGCCACGGTGGCGTGGGTCGGCGTGCTCACGGCCCTGGTGGCGGCCGTGGCGGCCTTCGCCCAGACCGACATCAAGCGGATCCTCGCCTACTCGACGATCTCGCAGGTGGGCTTCATGGTCGCGGCCGTGGGCGCCGGCGCCTACTGGGCGGGCGTCTTCCACGTCGTCACCCACGCGTTCTTCAAGGCGCTGCTGTTCCTGGGCGCCGGGTCGGTGATCCACGCGCTGGGCGGCGAGCAGGACGTCCGCCGCATGGGCGGGCTGGGGCGCCGCATGCGCCTTACCGGCACGACGGCGCTGATCGCCACGCTGGCCATCGCCGGCGTGCCGCTCCTCTCGGGGTTCTTCTCGAAGGACGCGATCCTCTCCGGCACGCTCACGAGCACGCTGCTCGAGGGCGCGGGCGGACCGGTGCTGTTCGGCCTGCTCCTGCTCACGGCCGTGCTCACCGCCGCCTACATGTTCCGCTGGTACTACCTGGTGTTCGCCGGCGAGGAGCGCCTCACCCCCGAGGCCAGGGCGCACGTCCACGAGTCGCCCCCCGTGATGACGGTCCCTCTCGTCGTGCTGGCCGCGGGCAGCGTGCTGGCCGGCTACCTGGGGGTGCAGGCCTTCATCGGCCGCAACCTCATCGCCGCGTGGCTGGCGCCGGTGACGGCCACGGTGGAGTTCCGCCACCTGTCGCTCGGCGCCGAGTGGGCGCTCGTTGTCGCCTCGGCCCTGGCCGCGCTGGCCGGCCTGGCCGCCGGCTACTGGCTCTACGCCGTCGACAAGGGCCGCACCGTCAAGCGGCTCGAGCCGACGCCCGTGGCCGCGCTCGCCCGCGGCGGCATGGGCTTCGACGCCGCCGCGCAGGCCGTGCTGGTGAGGCCGGGAGAGAGCGTGGCCGAGGGCCTCGCCGTGCTCGACCGCGACGTGCTCGACCGCGGCCTGGCCGCGTCCGCGGGCGCGGTACCGCTGCTCGGCCGCCTGGCCACGCTGTGGCAGACGGGCTACGTGAGGCTCTACGCCCTGGCCATGCTCGCCGGCGTGGCGGTCGTGGCCACCGTCGCCCTGTTCGCGGGGGTGCTCAGGTGACGGCGCTGCTTCCCATCGTCGTGCCGGCGCTGGGGGCCGCGCTGGCGTCGCTGGCGGGCGCCCGCCGCGGCACGCTCGTCGTCGCCTCCCTGGCCAGCACGATCGCCACCTTCGTGGCGTCGCTGTTCCTCCCCGGCGCCTCGGCCTTCCAGCGGGCGTGGCTGCCCGGCCTGGGCGTCAGCTTCTCGCTCGACCCGGGCGGGGCGGCCTCGGTGCTCGTGGTGGTCGTCGCGCTCGTGATGGTCCCCACCGCTCTGGTGGCCGCGCTGACCGTCGAGGAGCGTCCGGGCCGGTTCGTGGCCTGGCTGCTGCTGGCGCAGGCCGGCCTGGGCGGGATCTTCATGGCCCGCGACATGTTGCTCTTCTACGTCTTCTGGGAGGGCACGCTGATCCCGAGCCTCCTGCTCCTCGGCGCCTACGGGCTCGAGAAGCGGCGCGCGGCGACGCTCAAGTACCTCACCTACGCCGTCGGCGGCTCGTTCGTGATGCTCGTGACGATCCTGGCCCTCAAGGCGCTGTCCGGGGCCCAGTCCTTCGCCCTGGAGGACCTCGTCCTCGCCGCGCGCAGCCTGCCGGCCGGCACGCAGGCGTGGCTCTTCGCGGGCCTGGCGCTGGGCATGGCCGTGAAGGTGCCTCTGTGGCCGCTGCACTCCTGGCTGGTGGACCTCAACGAGCAGAATCACCCCTCCGGCGCCGCCGACGTCCTCGGCACGCTGTACAAGGTGGGCGCCTTCGGCTTCTTCGCCTGGGCGCTGCCGGTACTGCCCCTCGGCGCCGAGCGCCTGGCGCCGCTCCTCATCGCCCTCGGAGCCTTCTCGGCGGTCTACGGCGCCGTCGTCGCCACCAGCCAGACGCACCTCAAGCGGCTCCTCGCCTACGCCTCGCTGTCGCACATGGGCGTCGTCACGGTGGGCGTGTTCGGCCTGCACGTGGCCGGGCTCAACGGCGCGATCTACTTCCTCGCCGCGCAGATGCTCTCCACCGGCGGCCTGTTCATGGTCACGGGCATGCTCCACGCCCGGCGCCGCTCCTTCGACGTCGACGCCTACGGCGGCATCGCCAAGAGCGCCCCGGCCCTGGCGGCCGTGTCGCTGTTCCTGATCTTCGGCTTCATCGGCGTGCCGGGCTTGGGGAACTTCCCCGGCGAGTTCCTCAGCCTGCTCGGCGCCTACCAGAGGGCCCCGTTCGCCGCCGTGGTCGCCACCCTGGCCGTGATCGCCGCCGGCGTCTACGGCGTGAACGTCTACCAGCGGCTGTTCCAGGGTCAGCAGAGGGAGGGCGCGCGCGACCTGGGGCCCGTGGAGCTCTACCTGCTCGTGCCCTTCGTGGCCGGCGTGCTGTGGCTGGGCATCGCCCCGGCGCCGCAGCTCGAGCGCATCGAGGCGCAGTCGCAGCTCGCCGTGCTGCAGCTCGCCGCCGCCGACCAGGCCGCCGACGACCTGGCGCTGGGGGGTGCCAGGTGACCTTCCCGCCCGTCCTCGACGTCGACTGGGGCCACCTCGCGCCCGCGCTCACCCTGCTCGTCACGGCCGCGGTCGGCCTGCTGCTGGCGCTGTACCAGCGCGACTCGCGGCTCACCGCCGGCACCGTGCTCCTGGGCCTCACCGGCGCCTTCGTGCTCAACCTGTCGCTGTTCATGTCCGGCAGCGCCGGCGGCGCCAGCTTCGGCCTGCGCTACCTGGCCGACGTGCCGGCGCTGGCCCTGAACTTCGTGATCATCGTGGGCACCGCCCTGGCCGTCCTCGTGAGCTACGACCAGCTCGAGCGGCTCGAGATGGACCATCCCGAGTACTACCCGCTCATGGTCCTCTCGGCGCTGGGGGCGATGGTCATGACGGCGGCCGGGGACCTCATCACGCTCCTGCTGGGTCTGGAGGTCCTGTCCCTACCCGTGTACGTCCTCTCGGCCTGGCGCCCGGGCGCGCGCCAGTCGGAGGAGGCCGGCATGAAGTACTTCCTGCTCGGCGCCTTCGGCTCGGCGGTCCTCGTCTACGGGGCCGCGCTCCTCTACGGCGCCTCCGGCAGCTTCGTCTACGCCGAGGTCGTCGAAGCGCTCGCGGCCGGCGGCGCGCTGTCCCTGGCCACCCTGGGCGCAGCGCTCGTCCTCGCGGGCCTGTCGTTCAAGGCCGCCCTGGCGCCTTTCCATCAGTGGTCGCCCGACGTCTACACGGGCGCGCCCACGCCCGTCGTCGCGTTCATGAGCGTCGTCGTGAAGGTGGCCGCGTTCGCCGCGCTGGTGCGCGTGGCGTCGACGGTGGCGCCCGAGGTCTCCGCCTGGCTGCAGACGGCCCTGGCCGTGGCCGTGGCGGCCACGCTGGTCGTGGGCAACCTCGCCGCGCTGCTGCAGCGCGGGGTGAAGCGCATGCTCGCCTACTCGGCGGTGGCGCACGCCGGCTACCTCGGCCTGGCCGTGCTCGCCCCCGGGCACGGCGGGGTGGAGGCGGCGGTGTGGTACCTGACCGCCTACACGCTGATGAACGCCGGCGCCTTCGCCGTGCTGTCGCTGGTGATGGACAGGAACGACCAGGGCGACGACATCGAGCGCTTCGCCGGCCTGGGCCAGACCCGCCCCGGGCTGGCCCTGGCGTTCACCGTGTTCCTGCTGAGCCTCGGCGGCATCCCTCCGCTGGCCGGCTTCGCCGGGAAGGTGATGGTGTTCTCGGCCGCGGTGGAAGGCGGCTACCTGTGGCTGGCCCTCCTCGGCATCCTGACCAGCGTGGTGGCGCTCGTCTACTACTTCCGCGTGGTGGCCGCCATGTACTTTCGACGCCCCGAGTACACCGCGCCGTCCTTCCGCTCCTCGGCCACGGAGATCGCCATAGCCGCCGCCCTGGCCGGCACGGTGCTGCTCGGCCTCCTGCCCGGCTGGTGGCACGACGCCGTGCGCGGGGCCCAGGCTGCCCTGGGGTTCTGACGAGCCGCATCCACGCGTAAGAGCGCGGTCAGACGCGCGCCGCTACATTGCCCGGGGGCCCTGGGGCGGTCCGCGAGGCGGACGGCACGGCCTGAGACCGAGAGAGATGGGAAGTACTTGGCTGTGGTGCGAACACTCGTCGACTACGATTCTCGGACGGTGGACCTGAGCCAGATGAAGCTCCTGCTCGTCGACGACGACGAGGCTTCTCTGGTGTTGGTGAGGGGCATCCTCGAGCGGGCGGGCTACGAGCAGGTGCACACCTGCGACGAGCCGCTGCGCGTGGTCGAGCGCTTCATGGAGATCAGGCCCGACCTCGTGGTCCTCGACATGCACATGCCCGGGCGCGACGGCCTGCAGGTCCTGGGCGACCTGCGCCCCGTGCTGCCCGAGGCGTTCCCCGTCATCATGGTCACGGGCGACGCCAGGCCCGAGCTGCGCGACGCGGCGCTGGCCAGCGGCGCGAAGGACTTCATCAACAAGCCCGTCAACCCCACCGAGACCCGCCTGCGCGTCCGCAACCTGCTGGAGGCGCGCTACTACCAGAAGCAGCTCGAGGAGCAGAACGACAGGCTCGAGGAGGCCGTGAGGCGCAGGACGCTCGACCTGGAGCACTCGCAGCTCGAGATGCTGGTGAGGCTGGCGCGCGCCGCTGAGTACCGCGACGACGACACGGGCGAGCACACCTGGCGCGTCGCCCAGACCGCCGGCGCCATCGCCAGGCGCCTCGGCCTGGGGCCGGTGCGGGTGGAGATGCTCATGCGCGCCGCGCGCCTCCACGACGTGGGCAAGATCACCGTGCCCGACAGGATCCTCCTGAAGCCGGGCGACCTCACCGAGGAGGAGTTCCAGGTCGTGCGCGGGCACGCCAGGGCCGGCGCCGAGCTGCTCTCCGGCTCGCGCTCGCCCACGATCCGCCTCGCCGAGGTCATCGCCCTCAACCACCACGAGCGCTGGGACGGCAAGGGCTACCCGAACGGCCTCGCCGGCGAGGCCATCCCCCTCGAGGCCCGCATCGTCGCCGTCGCCGACGCCTTCGACGCCATGAGCCGCGACCGCGTGCACAGGCGTGCGATGACGCTGCCGGAGGCCGTCGCCGAGGTGTCGCGCAACGCCGGCACGCAGTTCGACCCCGTGGTCGTGGAGGCGTTCCTGCGCGCCGTGGACGCCGGCGAGATCGTCTACCAGGAGGTCAGCACGGGCTGAGGGCCCTGCCGGCGCGCGGTCCCGCGCGCCGCCGCTCCGCGCGCCCGCCCCGGACCGTCGCCGGTCTCCGCCCCGGACCGTCCACGGTCCCCCGCCCTGGACCCTCCCCGGCCGGCTTGATTACAGTTCGGGCGTGCCCGACCCCGTCCAGCACTACCTGACTCTGCTCGGCGAGCTCGACCCCGTCGAGATCCTCCGCGCGAGCCCGCCCCGCCTCAAGGAGTACGTCGAGGGCTCGACGCCGGCCGAGCTCGACACGCCGTACGCGCCGGGCAAGTGGAGCCCGCGCGAGGTCCTCGCGCACCTCGCCGACGTGGAGATCGTGATGGGCTTCAGGCTCCGCCAGCTCGTGGCGGCGCCGGGCGTCGAGCTGCAGCCCTTCGACCAGGACGCGTGGGCCAGGCGCTACGGCAAGCTCGACCCCTCGCTCGCCGTGGAGTCGTTCTCGGCTCAGCGCGCCTGGAACCTCGCGCTCATCGCGGGCTTCTCGCTGGAGGACTGGCTGGCGGAGGCCTACCACCCGGAGCGGGGCTTCGAGAGCGCCGACCTGATGGTGCGGATGATGGCGGGCCACGACATCAACCACCTGGCGCAGCTAGGGCTGTGAGGCCCCGCCGGCACGCTTCGCCGCCCCCGGGCGGGGCTCAGGGACGCGGCCCGACCCGTGGTACAGTCCGCACCCATGGCAGTCGAGCAGACCTTCGCCATGGTCAAGCCTGACGGCGTGCGCCGCGGGCTGACCGGCGCCATCATCTCCCGCATCGAGGCCAAGGGCTTCACCATCAGGGCTCTCAAGCTCATGCGCATCGGCCGCGAGCTGGCCGAGCGCCACTACGGCGAGCACGTGGGCAAGCCGTTCTTCGAGGGCCTCGTCTCGTTCATCACCTCCGGCCCCGTCGTAGCGATGGTCGTGGAGGGCGAGAACGCCATCGCCGAGTGGCGAAAGATGATGGGCGCCACGAACCCGAAGGACGCGGCCCCCGGCACGATCCGCGGCGACCTGGCCGCGACCATCGACGAGAACGTCGTCCACGGCTCCGACGCACCGGCCACTGCCGAGCGCGAGATAGGCATCTTCTTCGACCCGAGCGAGCTGGTCTAGGAGGCTCCAGTGCCAGGTCTCTCCCAGGCGATCCAGGGCCTCAAGGGCTCCTCCACCGTCGCGTTCGACAGCCGCGCCAAGGAGCTGATGCGGCAGGGCGTCGACGTGGTCGTCATGACGGCCGGCGAGCCCGACTTCCAGCCGCCGGAGCACGTGCTGGAGGCGGCGCACGAGGCCGTCCGCCTGGGGAAGACCAAGTACACGCCCTCCGAGGGCACCGTCGAGCTGCGCGAGGCCATCGCCGCCAAGTTCCTGCGCGAGAACGGCCTGACCTACGGCGTCGACCAGGTGATGGTCTCCACGGGGGGCAAGCAGGTCCTCTACAACGGCTTCCTCTCGGTCATCGACCCGGGCGACGAGGTCGTGATCATGGCGCCCTACTGGGTCACCTACCCGGCGCAGGTGCGCCTCGCCGGCGGCGTGCCCGTGGTCGTGCGCACGCGTCCGGAGGACGGGTTCGTGCCCGACGTCGACGAGGTGAGGGCCGCGTTCACGCCGCGCACGAAGGCCGTCGTGATCAACTCGCCGTCCAACCCCACCGGCGCCGTGTACCCGGCGGAGGTGGTGCGGGCGATCGCCGAGCTGGCGGCCTCGCGCGACGTGTGGGTGTTCGCGGACGACCTCTACGAGCACCTCGTCTACGAGGGCGAGTTCACGCCGGCGGCGCGCTTCGCCCCCGAGCACACGCTGGTGATCCACGGGGCCAGCAAGGGCTACGCCCTCACCGGCTGGCGCATCGGCTTCGCGGCCGGGCCGCGCGACCTCATCAAGGCCATGAACAGGCTGCAGGGCCAGTCCACCTCCGGCGCGAACGCCGTGGCCCAGCACGCCACCGCGGCGGCGCTGAACGAGGTCGAGAAGACGGCCGAGTTCCAGCGCATGACGCGGGCCGCCTACGTCGAGCGCCGCGACGTGCTCGTCTCCGGCCTGAACCGCCTCGGCCTGAGGACGCCGCTGCCGCAGGGCGCCTTCTACGCCATGGCCGACGTCACGCCGCTCGACCCCGACGAGGGCAGGGCGGCGGCGCGGCTCCTCGAGGAGGCGCGCGTGGCAGTCGTGCCCGGCACCGACTTCGCCGCGCCGGGCCACGTGCGGTTCAGCTACGCCACCAGCCTCGACAAGGTCGAGGAGGCGCTGCGGCGGATCGAGGCGCTGGTGTCGTAGGACGCCGGCCGCGCGGGGCCCGGTGCTCACAGCCGGCCATAGACTCTGGCCGTGAACGCCCCAGGCTCGCGGTTCAGGACGATCATCGAGCCGTTCCGCATCAAGGCGGTCGAGAGGATCCGCTTCACGACGCGCGAGGAGCGCGAGGCGGCGCTGGCCGCCGCCGGCTACAACCTCTTCGCCCTGCACGCCGAGGACGTCCTCATCGACCTCCTCACCGACTCGGGCACCGGCGCGATGTCGAGCGCGCAGTGGTCGGCCATGATGCGCGGCGACGAGAGCTACGCCGGCAGCCCCTCCTTCTACAGGTTCGAGGCGGCCGTCAAGGGCATCACCGGGTTCGCCCACGTGCTGCCCACGCACCAGGGCAGGGCGGCGGAGCGCATCCTGTGCAGCGTCGCGGTGCGCCCCGGCGACGTGGTGCCCAACAACACGCACTTCGACACCACCCGCGCGAACGTCGAGGCCGTCGGGGCCACGGCGCTCGACCTGCCCTGCGCCGAGGCCGGCGACACGTCCTCGGACCACCCCTTCAAGGGCGACATGGACGTGCTGGCGCTGCGCCGCGTGCTGGACGAGCACCGCGGCAAGGTGCCGCTGGTGATGCTCACGGTCACGAACAACTCGGGCGGCGGACAGCCGGTGAGCATGGCGAACGTGCGCGCGGTGAGCGCCGTGTGCCGCGAGCACGGCGTGCCGCTGTTCATCGACTGCTGCCGCTACGCCGAGAACGCCTACCTCGTGAAGCTGCGCGAGCCGGGCTACGCCGACAGGTCGCCCCGCGACATCGCGCGCGAGATGTTCTCCTACGCCGACGGTGCGACGATGAGCGCGAAGAAGGACGGGATGGGCAACATCGGCGGCTTCCTGGCCCTGAAAGACGACGAGCTGGCGCAGGCGGCGCGCAACCAGCTGATCCTCACCGAGGGCTTCCCCACCTACGGCGGCCTGGCCGGCTACGACCTCGAGGCCCTGGCGGTGGGCCTCGAGGAGGCGCTCGAGGAGGACTACCTGCGCTACCGCATCCGCTCGGTCGAGTACCTGGGCGAGCGGCTGCTCGCCGCCGGCGTCCCCATCGTGAGGCCCACCGGCGGCCACGCCGTATACATCGACGCCAAGGCGCTCCTGCCGCACGTTCCGCAGTCCGAGTACCCGGCCTGGGCGCTGTCGCTCGTGCTCTACCAGGAGGGCGGCGTGAGGTCGGTGGAGATCGGCTCCGTGATGTTCGGCCGCCAGCCCGACGGCAGCGAGAGGCCCGCCCGCCACGAGCTGGTGCGCCTGGCCTTCCCGCGCCGCACCTACACGCAGAGCCACGTGGACTACCTGGCCGAGGTCATCGCCCACGTCGGCGCGCTGCGCGAGCGCGTGCGCGGCGTGCGGATCGTGGCGGCGCCGCCGGTGCTCCGCCACTTCACCGCGCGCTTCGAGCCGGCGCACGGCAGCCTGCTGGCCTGAGGGGCGCGCCCGCCCCTCGCGGCTGGTCGGCGCGCCCGACCCTCGCGTCTGGTCGGCGCGCCCTCCCCTCGCGGCCAAGCGACGCGCCCGCCCCTCGCGGCCAGGCGACGCGCCCGCCCCTCGCGGCCAGGCGACGCGAGTTGTACCCTGCCCGGATGCGCCTCAGCGTCGAGCTCGTCCCGCGCGATCCCGGGTCGCTCGCCGCCCAGCTCGGGGAGGTGGGCTGCCTAGGACGCGTCGACACCGTGAACGTCCCGGACCTGGAGCAGTTCGCGCTGCGCGGCTGGCAGGCCGCTCTGCAGGTGCGGTCGGCGGGCCCGTGGGCGGCCGTGCCGCACTTCCGCGCGTCCGAGGTGCTGAGCGACGAGGCGGCGGGCTGGCCCGCGCTGTCGCGCCTCGGGTCGGCGGGCGTGGGCGAGGTGCTCGTCGTCTCCGGCGACGCCGCCATGCCCACCGACGGTCGTGGGCCCGCCGTCGAGGCCATCAGGGCGCTGCGCGGCGCGCACCCAGGCCTGCGCGTCTACGCCGCCCTCGACCCCTACCGCAGCGGGTTCGCCGCCGAGCTGGCCTACGCCGAGGCCAAGCTCGCCGCCGGCGCCGACGGGCTCTTCACGCAGCCGTTCTTCGACCTCAGGCTCCTCGCCGTGTGGCAGGAGCTCACGGCCGGGCTCGAGGTGTTCTGGGGCGTGACGAGCGTGACGTCGCCGCGGTCGCAGCGCTACTGGCTGGCGCGCAACAGGGCCGTCTTCCCGGCCGGCTTCGAGCCCACATTGGCCTGGCACCGCGACCTCGCCGCGCGGGCGCTCGACCACGTGGCGGCCAGCGGCGGCCACCTCTACTTCATGCCGATACGCGTGAGCGTGCGCGACTGGCTCGGCGGCCTGCTCGACTGAGGGGCGCGGGTTCGCTCGTCGCGGCGCCCCAGCCTCTGCCGCGCTGACGGCGCGCACCGGGACGGAGCCGACTCGCGCCCGGGGTAGTCCTACGCGGGTCGAGGCGGGCGCCGCGCTCACCGCGCCGACGGCGACCCGCGCCGGCCCCGGTCGGCCGCGGCAGAGCGCCAGCGCTCTCGGTCCGCCGCGGCCGAGCGCGTGTGCTCTCAGTCCGCCGCGGCGGAGCGCGAGTACGCCAGGTAGGGAGCGAGCCAGGCCTCTGTCTCCTCGACGGTCGTGCCGCTGCGAGCGGCCAGGTCCTCCACCTGGTCGCGACCCACCTTGCCCACGCCGAAGTAGCGCGCCTCCGGGTGGGCGAGGTACAGCCCCGCCACCGACGAGGGAGGCGTCATCGCCAGGCCGTCGGTGAGGGCGATGCCGGTGGCGACGGTGGCGTTCAGGAGCGCGAAGACGTCGCGCTTGGTCCTGTGGTCGGGACAGGCGGGGTAGCCCGGCGCGGGCCTGATGCCGCGGTAGCGCTCCGCGACGAGGTCCTCGCGGGACAGCTCCTCGTCGGGCGCGTAGCCCCACAGCTCGCGCCTGACGCGCTCGTGCATGCGCTCCGCCAGCGCCTCGGCGAGCCTGTCGGCCAGCGTGGTCAGGAGGATCGCCGAGTAGTCGTCGGCTGCCGCTCGGAACGCGGCCGCGCGCTCCTCGGCCCCGTGGACGCTGACCGCGAAGGCGCCCAGCCAGTCCTCCACACCGGAGCCCTCCGGCGCCACGTAGTCGGCGAGGGCGAGGTTCGCCTGTCCGGCGCGCTTGGCCGTCTGCTGCCTGAGCGTGTGGAGGACCCGCGCGACCCGGGTCCTGGCCTCGTCCTCGTAGACGAGCACGTCGTCGCCGCGCGACGCGGCGGGGAACAGGCCCACGGACGCGCGCGGCTCCAGCCAACCCTCGGTCACGACGCGCTCCAGCATGGCCTGCGCGTCGGCGAACAGGGACCGCGCTGCCTCGCCCTTGAGCGGGTCGTCGAGCACGCCGGGGTAGCGTCCCGGCAGCTCCCACGCCGAGAAGAAGGGCCCCCAGTCGATGTACGGCACCAGGTCGTCCACGGGGTAGGGGACGAACGTCGTCACCCCGGGCCGCCGCGGGCGCACGACGTGAGACCAGTCGGCGAACCGCGGCGCCCGCGCCCTGGCCGCCTCCAGGCTCAGGAGCTCCCGCGACCCGAGCGAGGCCTCGTGCTGCGCCCGCACCCTGTCGTAGAGCTCGCGCGTCTCGGCGGCCAGCGCCTCCCGCTCCGTGGGCGAGACGGCGCGCGCCACCACGCCCACCGCCCGCGACGCGTCGGGCACGTGCACGGTGAGGCCGCCGTACCGCGGCGCTACCTTCACCGCCGTGTGCGCCCGCGACGTCGTGGCGCCGCCTATGAGCAGCGGCAGGCGGAGCCCGCGCCTCTCCATCTCGCGGGCCACGTGCTCCATCTCGAGCAGGGAGGGGGTGATGAGGCCGGAGAGCCCTATCGCCTGCGCCCCCTCCCGCAGCGCCGTGTCGATGATCGTCTCCGCCGGGACCATGACGCCGAGGTCCACGACGTCGTACCCGTTGCAGGCGAGCACCACGCCGACGATGTTCTTGCCGATGTCGTGCACGTCCCCCTTCACGGTGGCGAGCACGACCTTGCCGGCCCGCCGCCCGCCCCCGGACGCCAGGCGGGCCTCGAGGTGCGGCGTGAGCGCGGCCACGGCGCGCTTCATCACGCGGGCGCTCTTCACGACCTGCGGCAGGAACATCCTGCCGCTGCCGAAGAGGTCGCCGACGACGTTCATGCCGTCCATCAGTGGCCCCTCGATGACCTCGAGCGGCCCCGGCAGCACCTCCATGGCCTCGAGGGCGTCGGCCTCCACGTGGTCGTCGAGCCCCTGCACGAGGGCGTGCCTCAGCCTCTCGACCACCGGCCAGGACCGCCACTCGTCGGTGCCGCGGGCGCGCTGGGCGGCGGCATCGTGGCTGGCGGCGTAGGCCACCAGGCGCTCGGTGGCGTCCTCGCGCCTATCGAACAGGACGTCCTCGACCAGCTCGAGGAGCTCCGGGTCTACCTCGTCGTAGACGGTCAGCGACTCGGGGTTGACGATGGCCATGTCGAGCCCGGCTGCGACCGCGTGGTAGAGGAACGACGCGTGCATGGCCTCGCGCACGTGGGCGTTCGAGCGGAACGCGAACGAGACGTTCGACACGCCGCCCGAGGTGAGCGCGCCCGGCAGGTTCGCCTTCACCCACCTCACGGCCTCGATGAAGTCGACGGCGTAGCGCGCGTGCTCGCGCATGCCCGTCCCGACCGTCAGCACGTTGGCATCGAGGATGACGTCCTCCGCCGCGAAGCCGGCACGCTCGACGAGGAGACGATAGGCGCGCGACAGCACCTCGATGCGCCTCTCGTAGGTGTCTGCCTGGCCCCTCTCGTCGAAAGCCATGACGACCACGGCGGCGCCGAAGCGCCGCGCCACGGCGGCCTGCCGCAGGAACTCGTCCTCGCCCTCCTTGAGCGAGATCGAGTTGACGATCGCCTTGCCCTGCACGTGCTTCAGGCCCTCCGCGATGACGGCGAAGCTCGAGGAGTCGAGCATCACCGGCACCCTCGCGACGTCGGGCTCGGAGGCGAGCAGGTCGAGGAACGCCGCCATCGTCCGCGGGCCGTCGATGAGGCCCTCGTCGAGGTTCACGTCGATGGCCTGGGCGCCGGCCGCGACCTGCTCCCGCGCCACGGAGACGGCGCTCGGCAGGTCGCCCGCGGCGACGAGGCGCCGGAAGCGCTTGGAGCCGGTCAGGTTCGTGCGCTCGCCGACGTTCACGAACGCCGAGCCGCGGGGAGCGGACGCCTCGCCGGGCGCCGCTCCGACGACCAGCGCCTCGAGGCCGGCGAAGCGGGGGCGGCGGTCGCGCGGGGGCGGCACCCGCGGCGTCGCCTCCCGCGCCGCGGCGGCGAAGAGCGCGATGTGCTCCGGCGTGGTGCCGCAGCAGCCGCCCACGACGTTCACCCAGCCGCTGGCGAGGAACTCGCGCAGGACGCGCGCCATGTCCTCGGGGCCGAGGTCGTAGCCCCCGAACGCGTTGGGCAGGCCGGCGTTGGGGTAGGCGACGGTGTAGACGTGCGCCAGGCGCGAGAGCTCCTCCACGTACGGCCGCATCTCGGCGGGCCCGAGCGAGCAGTTCAGCCCCACCGCCAACAGGTCGTGGTGTCGCACCGAGGTCCAGAAAGCCTCCAGGGTCTGGCCGGACAGGAGGCGTCCCGAGGCGTCGACGACGGTGCCGGAGAGCATCAGCGGCACGCTCCTGCCGGACGCCGCGACGGCGTCCTCGCACGCCTGCAGCGCGGCCTTGGCCATGAGCGTGTCGAAGACGGTCTCGACGAGGAGCAGGTCCACGCCGCCCTCGATGAGGGCGGCGGCCTGCTCGAGGTAGGCCGCGTGCACCTCGTCGAACGTCACGGCCCTGTAGCCGGGGTCCTCGACGCGGGGCGAGTAGCTCAGCGACTTGTTCGTTGGGCCGATCGCGCCCGCGACCCAGCGGGGGCGCTCCGGCGTGGCGAACCTGTCCGCCGCGGCGCGGGCCAGCCTGGCCGCCTCCCTGTTGACGTCGGCGACGGCCCCTTCGAGCCGGTACTCGGCCAGGCCGATGCGCGTGGCGTTGAACGTGTTCGTCTCGACGATGTCGGCGCCGGCCTCGAGGTAGGCCTCGTGGATGGCGGTGACGACGTCGGGCCGCGTGAGCACCAGCACGTCGTTGGCGCCCTTCAGGTCCACGGGGTGGTGGGCGAAGCGCTCCCCGCGGAAGTCGTCCTCCGCGAGCCCGGCCCGCTGGATCATCGTGCCCATGGCGCCGTCCAGCACGAGGACGCGCCGCTGCAGGTGCTCGGAGATCGCGTGCGCCACGGGGAGACTGTACGCCGGCGGCGCGGGTGCGGGCGGCTGCCCCTCGACGGCCACCCCCGAGGGTGTACCCTGCGGGCCGAGCGGGTGAGCCGTATGGACGTGTTCGAGCGAGTCAGGGCGGACCTCTTGGACAGGGGGGCGTGCGTGACCACGCCCTTCGGTGAGCGGCGCGTCACCTACGCCGACCACATCGCCTCGGGCCGGCACCTCGGGTCGGTGGAGCGTGCCCTCGCCGACGCGGTGCTGCCGCTCTACGCCAACACGCACACGGAGGACAGCGCCCTGGGCGCCCACACCACGCGCCTCACCCACGAGGCGACCGAGTACGTGAAGCGCTGCCTGGGCGCCGGCGTCGACTACAAGCTGCTGTTCCCCGGCACGGGCGCGACGGGCGCGCTCAAGCGCCTGCAGGAGATACTGGGCGTGAGCGTCTCCCCGCAGCACCGCGACCGTCTGCTGTCGGTGCTGCCGGAGCGCGAACGGCCCGTGGTGTTCGTCGGGCCCTACGAGCACCACTCGAACGACGTCACCTGGCGCGAGTCACTCGCCGAGGTCGTGCCGGTGCCCCTGGACGCCGACGGGCTCATAGACCTTCAGGCCCTGGAGCGCGCCGCGTCGGACCCCCGCTTCGCCGACAGGCCGAAGGTGGGCTCCTTCTCGGCCGCCTCCAACGTCACCGGGCTGATCACCGACGTGCGCGCCGTGGCGCGCATCCTGCACCGGCACGGGGCCGTCGCCGTCTTCGACTTCGCCGCCAGCGCCCCCTACGTGCGCATCGACGTGGGGCCGAGCCGACCCGACGCCGACGACCGGCTCGACGCCATCGTCCTCAGCCCCCACAAGTTCCTGGGCGGCCCCGGTTCGCCCGGCTTGCTGCTGCTGCACGAGTCGCTCTACCGCTTGGACTGTCCCACGACCCCGGGCGGCGGCACCGTCACGTACGTCAGCCGCTTCGACAGGCGGTTCGTGGACGACGTGGAGGTGCGCGAGGACGCCGGCACCCCGGCGATCGTCCAGAAGCTCCGGGCGGCCCTGGCCTTCAAGGTCAAGGAGGACGTCGGCGTCGAGGACATCGAGCGCCGCGAGCGCGAGCTGGTGGCCCGCGCCCTCGACGGCCTGGCGCGCGTGCCGGGCGTCCGCGTGCTGGGCAACCTGTCGGCGCCCAGGCTCGCCGTGGTCTCCTTCCTCGTCGCGTCGGGAGGCGCGCAGCTGCACGCCAAGCTGGTCGTGAAGCTGCTCTCCGACCTCTTCGGCATCCAGGGCCGGGCCGGGTGCTCGTGCGCCGGGCCGTACGGACACCTGCTCCTCGGCATCGACGACGACACCTCGCGCGTCTTCCTCAGCGCCGTCGAGGCGGGCTACGAGGGCGTGAAGCCCGGCTGGGCGCGCCTCAGCTTCCACTACCTCCTCACCGACGCCGAGTGCGACTTCATCCTCGACGCCGTGGCGTTCGTGGCCGAGCACGGCCACCTGTTCGTGCGCCAGTACCGGTTCGACTGGCGCACGGGGGCCTGGCGGCACAGGTCGGAGCCCGACGGCGCACCGAGCGCGCTCGAGCCGGGGTCGTGGCCGCCGGTGCGCTACTCCGAGCGCTCCGCCGAGGAGGACCACGCCGCCTACCTGAGCGAGGCGAACCGCCTGGCCGAGGAGCTGGGGCGGTCCGAGGCAGCCTCGGGAGCGTCGGCCGGGCGCGCGCGGGCCGCGGACAGGCCGGACGGGCTGGACCCGCGCACCCTCTGGTTCGCCTTCTGAGCACCAGCGTAGGAGGGGGACGCCGGCGCCGCGCCGGCCTCTCGGCCGCTGCCAGGCGCCTCTAGGCTCGGGCCCGAGGCGCCGGCGCCGCCGCGCCCGCGTCCTCGAGCCCGGTCTCGGACAGCAGCGCCTCCGAGGACAGGCGCCTCAGCTCCGGCCGGCCCCGCCACCACAGCCACGCCACCTGGGCCGCGGTGGCGGTCACGAACGCGACCATCGCGTAGGGGAGGGCGGGTAACGCGCGCCACACGGTGCCGAGGGCCAGGAGCGCGGCGCTGCCGCCGAGGAAGACGAACATCGACTCGCTGATGACCTTCGTGCGTCCGCCGTGCACGACGATGCCCTGCAGGAGGTTCCTGAGGACGTCGAGGAGCGGCCAGAGCAGCGCCGCGGCGAAGCCCACGGTCGCGAGCCGCGTGAGCTCCGGGGCGAGACCCGACACCACGGTGAACCACAGGCGCGATAGCGGCGTGAACGCCATCAGCGTGGTGCCGACCAGGACCGCGGCGCCCAGCCTGAGGGTGAAGCCGAGCAGCGCCCGGTAGGCGCCGGGCCTGTCGAGCATCGCGACCACGACCTCGTTGAACGCGAAGCCGAGGGACCGGAACATGAACAGCAGGCCGCTGACGACCGGCCAGGCGGCCAGCGAGGCCAGCGCCTCCGGCATGCGGCTGATGGCCGCGCTGCCGAGGGGCGTCACGATGAGAGAGACCACCGAGGTGAGCGCCAGCGGCGCGTAGAACGACCAGAACGCGGGGAAGGTCAGCGGCGGGTCGACGGGCGCCGCGCGGGTCAGCGGGCCCCTCACGACCGGACGGGCGACGATGCCGCTGTAGGCGGCCTCGGCGGTCACGGCCAGCCCGATGGCCAGGCCGCCGGCCACGATGCCGCTCGCTCCGGCGAGGGCGGACACCAGCAGCGTCAGGGCGAGCGTGGTGAGCCGCACGAACGTGCCGATCGTGACGTGGTGCGAGCGGTCGTGGCGGATCAGCAGGCCCTGGTGGTAGCGGCGGAAGGCGATCGCCCAGGTCCACGGCAGCATGAGCATGAGCCCCACCTGCGCCGGCTGGCGCACGACCTCGGGCGGGCCCAGGAGCGGCACGATCGTCACGTCGTAGAGGGGCGTGAACGCGATCAGCGCGTGCAGGACGGTGAGCGTGAGGCCGGCCAGCATCATGAACCGGCGCATGAGCCTGAAGGACGCCACGTCCTTGGCGAGGGCCGTGCTGGCGGTGAGCAGCATCATGATCGGCGCCTCGATGAGCAGCGCCACGGGCATCACGACCCCGCCGTAGGCGGCGAGGTTCACCTCGGGGTCCGCGAGGCGCGCCATCACCGCGCTCACGACGGGCATCTCCAGGCCCATCACCAGCCAGCTCGCCGCCAGCGGCGCCCAGCGCCTGGCGACGTGTATGGGCGTCACCGCCTCGCGCCGCGGCGCGGGCGGCGGCTCAACGACCGGAGCGGTGCGAGGGAGCGCGGTCGCCACGCAGGCAGACTCTACTCCGGCCGGGCCCCGCGAGGCGTCTCACGCGTCCCCGGGTAGCATGGCGCGATGGGATACGGAGACGACGAAGGGCCCGTCGGCGAGGTGCTGGAGAGAGCCGGGGGCGAGACGACGCCGGCGGAGCGCCGGCGGGTCGCTGTCGACACCGACGACGGCGTCGAGCAGGGGTCACACGACCCCGAGCGGCCCGTGAACATGAACCTCATCTACAACAACCCGGAGAAGTGGGAGATCGGCCGGCAGATCCTCGAGCGCTACACGGGCACGCCGCCGGAGGGCATGCAGAAGCAGGTGCTGCTCACGAACTTCGAGTACTACTCCGAGCGCTTCGCCAGGATGTCGGACGACGTCGTGACGACCCGCGGCTCGACGATGACCGCCAGGCACTCCGAGAAGTTGGGCGTGTCGCTGATCAACTTCTCGGTGGGCTCGCCCGTGGCGGCCCTGATCATCGAGGTGCTGGCCACCGCCGAGCCCAAGGCCACGCTCTTCCTCGGCATGTGCGGGGGCCTGCACCGGTCGCTGAAGGTGGGCGACTTCGTGCTGCCCACGGCCGCCATACGCGACGAGGGCGCCTCGAAGCACTTCATGCCGCCGCAGGTGCCGGCGCTGCCGACCTTCAAGGTCCAGAAGTTCGTCTCGCAGATCATCGTCGAGAAGGGGCACGACTACCGCACCGGCGTGGTGCACACCACCGACACGCGTTTCTGGGAGTTCAACGAGGAGTTCAAACAGCTCCTCTACGACGAGCGGGCGCTGGCCATCGACATGGAGACGGCCACGCTGTTCTCGGTGGGCTTCGCGTCGAAGGTGCCCATCGGCGCGCTGCTCCTGGTCTCTGACCTGCCGCTGAAGCGCGGCGGCATCAAGACGCGCGACTCGGCGAGCAGCGTCTTCGGTCGGTACACCGACCTGCACATCGAGATCGGCATCGAGGCCATGAGCGAGATCGCGAAGCGCGGGGAGCACATCAGGCATTACCGGTGGT
>JBIQHQ010000007.1:82500-127040 GCA_044508445.1 Deinococcaceae bacterium | reverse complement strand
TCATCCCCACGCGTGTAGGGACGACGTCAGCACGCCCGGTGGAGCGCGTCAGAAGCGCGGTTCATCCCCACGCGTGTAGGGACGACTACCCGAATATCCGCGACTCCGCTTGCGCGTACGGTTCATCCCCACGCGTGTAGGGACGACATCCAGACGGCCGTGACGGGCCTCTCCGCGTTCGGTTCATCCCCACGCGTGTAGGGACGACTTAGTTGGGGAGGGGCGGGCGAGGGCGCGCATCGGTTCATCCCCACGCGTGTAGGGACGACGCCCTGCGGGCTTCCTCCCGCAACTCCCGCGCCGGTTCATCCCCACGCGTGTAGGGACGACTTGCGGGGCGTCCTAGAGGGTTTGGGGAAGGCCGGTTCATCCCCACGCGTGTAGGGACGACACTTGATGAGCACGGCACTTCTCGGCCGCGGGGCCCCGTAAGTGTATCCGGCTTTCAAGGATCTCGGTGGCCGCCAGCGTGCGGCCACCCAAGCCTCAGGGGAGGGTGGGAGCGCTGCGGGTTAGGGCTTCGTGAGCCGAGGTTGCAAGGCTGCAAGGCTCACTTCAGACCTCGGTATCTTCCAGCCAGTCGTACCAAGCGGCATGCCTATTGGCCACGAGCTGTAGCCCGTCAAGCTCGACGACCTTGCGTTTGCTGTCGCCGTGCATGCGAATCGCATATCCCTGTTCGTTGTTGGTCGAATAGGCCTGGACGGCTCGGCCCGTCTCGGTGCTGTAGTCGATTACAGCCTCCCAAAGGAGATCACGGACGGTCGCGTTCACGTCCCCCACGTAGACGCCGGGTGTGACCTCGGTCAGCCAGCGAGTGAGCCAGCCGCGAAGGCGGGGTGGCGCGAGCTCAAGGGTCATCACGACCATAAGCAGTGCCTCCGGGTACGTACTTGTCGCCGTCCCATATGTCGCCTGGGGCCGCGGCATCGCTGGCATACGGATCCTCGGACTCCTCTTCGAGGTCGAACAGCCTGCTTAGGTCGCGAGCTAACTTGTTGAGCAGGCGCGTCTCGCGGAACTTCTCTCGCAGCGCGTGTCTCACACGCTTCTCGACGTCGTCTTGGGACGCGGCAACGGTCGCGAAAGCCGTAGGGACGACGGTGTCGACCTTGTACAGGTCCGCCACGTCATAGACGAAGGAGAGCTGCTTGCCCGTGTGTAGGAACCCGAGACCGGGTGAGAAGCCCATCGAGACTATGGCGGCATGACATACGCCATAGAGACAGGCGTTACCGGCCGATAGCGCCTTGTTCAGCGCATCGGCCTGCTCCCAGTCGTCACGGTCGTAGTTGCGTCCTCGCCAGCGGACGCCTGCGGCTCTCGCGGCTCTCGCGTAGCCTTCACGGACCCTCACCCCCTCCTTGCCGCGGATCTGCTCGAGAGTAAGGCTTTCGTCGAGAGCCTCGGGGAAGCGGAACGCGTAGAGTCGACGCACTACCTGCAGCCGCAGGTCCTCGGTACCCCAAGCTGTTGCCTGCCTCTCCAGGTTGCGCGCGCTGCGGGTCTCGCCTGTCCCGTGGGCGTAGAAGCGCACGGATTCCTCGCCTACCCAGCAAACTGTGACACCGTTGTCCACCAGGGCCGAGATCGCTGCGTGGGTTATCGATACCCCTGGCCCCAAGAGCAAGGTAGCAAGTTGGGCCGCAGGTAGGGCCACGGCACCGTCTGGTCCGTACCACGCCACGGAGGAGTCGTCGCGCTCCACCCTTCCGTGCTCCAGGTAGACGTACGACAAACCATCCCGGAACTTGGGAAGTAGCCGTAGGTCGATACTCCTCGTGGGCTTCATCTGCCTAGAGTCAATAGCCCGAACCCGAGGCCTTTGGCGTGCCCTAGGCCAAGGCAAACCATGCGCCGGAAGGCATCCGGTTCGATCACGTCTATCATCCCCTCGAACATGACTCCGAACACCGTGATCGGCCTCCTACCGCGTCCGCGCCAGCATCGTTCGGTGCTCGACCCGATGACGCGAACGGCCAAGGGAGTGGCCCCATGTTTCGTGAGTTGGCGCTCGATCCAGGCGTGCTGGTCTTCTGAGCGGTAGAGGCCGTGGCGGCGGCCATCGCGCTTGACGCTCGCGTTCGCCAGGACCCTGAACCGCAACAGGTCCCCGCTCCGCAGGTTATCGAGCAGCTTGTTCGGGCGGCTCTCGAAGCTGAGGTAGTAGCTCCCTCCGGTCCCACGGAGAGCTGCTGGATCTGGCTCGCGCCGAGTCTGGATCAGGACACGAGGCGCGTGATCCTTCCCCATCTCGAGGTGCCACAACAACCGGTCCTCACCGCTCGGGTCAAGGCGCGCGAGGGTGCGGTGCATCTCGTACCTGTTGGAGAGGTCTCGTCTTGCAGCCGGATCTTGGAGGTCGAGCACCAGCCGGCTCAGAACCATCGCACACCTCTCGGGGCGGACACGACCTTGACACGGCGGGGCCTGAAGCTCCTGGTCTTGAAGTCGCTTGTGGGTTGGTCCATCCACTCCTGCTCGCCGTCCTGATGCTCGACTAGGTAGGTCACGAACTTGGATTCATCCACGTTCACCACGGGAGGGGTCGTCACGAGGACCTCCTCTAGCGACGTGTCGCAGATGGGTTGCGGCTCATCGTCGGTGAGGAACGGTACTGGTAACGAGGGCGGGAAGGCTCTGCGGCCGAGGAACAGAGGCCATCTGGGCTGCTCGAGGGCCGCTTGCAGGGCCTGCAACGTTTTGAGGTCCTCGGCTTCCAGCCCAACGAGGAAAGCGGCGTCCGCAAGGTAGTCCCTCTTGCTGACGACGGTGTCTTTGCCGGGGTTGAGCTTCCCTTCGGAGGAGACAACCTGGAGAGCCGTGTGGTAGTCGGTCATCCTCGTACCTGGGCGGTCCACTCGGACGCCCATGCGGAGGCGGGCCAGGTCCGTGACCGGTTCGTCGCGTGCGCGGCCCAGGGCGGCGGCGAGCAGTCCGACGACTCCGGACTTCGTGGGGGCGTCTTCCGTGTCCCGGTTCTCGAACCTCGATCTCGTGCCCCACGACTGTTGCGCGCCGACTAGGCGGATCCTCAGCGTCTGTGGCACCGCTCACCCCAAAGTGGCTACTACGGCGGAGGTGAGTTCGTCGACGGAAGGCACTTGCCTGGCGGGCCCTTGTGGGAAGGCGTCGGATATGTCGAGCACGAGGGCGTGAGCCGGTGCACCGTACGCGGCGTCCACTCGGCTCCAGTAGCTGGCGAGCCGCTTCACGGACTCACTCACGACTCCCGTCCCGTTCGCGGGCACCGGGCACTCGAACGCGTTCGCGAGGCTGCGGGGGACTTGGCCGTGCCGGATCGTGATGAGGACGGTGGTCGGTGGATTGTGAGCCGCGAAGGTGTTCTGCTTGCCGGATGGCACGGCTTCCACCACTGCCCGCGTGTACGCTTCCACGGCCTTCCTGGTCAGTTCGCGGTCTCCGAGGTTCGCTGCCAGTTGATCTAGGTCGATCACGCTGTACCGGTAGTAGCAGGATGCGTTGAACTCGATCGTCCCGATCATGTCGGCGCCTGCGGTGTCATCTGGCTGCAGGTCGTCTACCGCCGTGTAGTAGTCGAACTCGCGGTCGACGCGGTGAGTGGATATGGCGTGCGCGACCTGGCAGGCGGCGTCAGTGTTGCCCTCGGGAAGGTTCGCGAGCATCCGTCCGAACAGGGCGATGTCGATGGCGCCGGCGCCGCGCTCCAGGAGAACCTCCGACAGTCGCGACTCCAGCTCGGGGTCGATCTTCGTGGCCCCGGAGCTGATGTCGTGGGCGAGGAGGTCGCTCATCTTCTCGAGCTCGGCAGCTCCGATGAACATTAGGTACTCGGTCTTCCCGTCTTTGACCTTCATCTTCTTGTTGGAGCCGATGGCTTCGATGGCCTTGGCGGCCCACTGGGCGGCCTGATCCTCCGGGATGTCGCGGCGCACCAGTGCGTCCGCAAGGAGGTGGATCACGCGCTTGGTCCTCCACGCCCGCGCGCTGTCTGGCACGAGGCCCCTGTCACGCATGTAGATGCGGGCTGCGCGCTTGAGTGACTGCGAGGAGATGCGGCCGCGGCGGGCGCCTCCGAAGACCGTGTCCTTGGGGGCGCCCGTATCGTCGCGGTTCAGGTTCGCCGGCGCGAAGCTCTGAATGATGTGGTACTCGATCCGTGTGGTCACAGTCTTGCTCCCTTCCTGAGCGTTCAGTTCTCTCCGTGCCCGGCGGAGTCGGGCTCGTCACCGTCGCTTCTCGAGTTGCTCGAAGTGGCGTAGTACGAGCGTGCCCAACGCTGTTGCACGAAGCGCTCGGCGCTGTTCCAAGCGAGGAGGTCACGGCGTAGCCGAGCCCAGTCGGGCGCGATGTCATGCGAGCTGAGGAGCGTGACCATCTGGCGCAGGCGCTGCGGCAGCTGCCCGTGGTCGGCATCCAGTAGCGCTATGAACCGTTGCTCCACGGAGGAAGACCCGGTCCTCTCCCGCAGCGCGCTCACCGCGCGACCCATGTTCCCTTCGGACGTGGTCGCTCGCGACAGGCACTGGAGGCCGGCCACCAGGTAGTAGACCGTGCGGTCCCAGCGTCGCTCGGCTGGCACCCACCGCTCCACGTACGGGAACGCTGGCGGCCAGGACCCGGCGGGGAACGCTAGCGACCGGCGTAGGGTCGCCTTGGCGCCGGGGTCGAGTCCGGAGATGTGAGACACGAAGGGATCGGTCTCAGGTGCTCCAGTCGCGGCAGGCGTTGACTCCGTCATGCTTCTTCACCTCCTGCTTCCCAATCCGGCTCGGTGAACCTCCTCCGGGCCCTTTCGAAGTGCCAGGCGCACTTGGCCCAAGCTCTGATGGCTTTCACGTCGCGGCCTAGTGCCGTGTGGGCGGCGTCGGCCGCCTCGCCGACGGCATCAGCCAGGGCCAGGCGCCAAGAACGGTGAGCCTGATCTGGATCGTCCCCGAGCGCGGCTAGGTAGACCTGGAAGCGCGACGCGAGCTCGGCCCAGTACGCACGCTCGGCGGGAATTCCTGCTACAACGGCACGCACGTCGGATGCATCGCGACCCTCACCCACGAGCTCTGCCGCCAGCCGCCACGCGGCCGACCTGACCGTTCCAGCGGCCTCTTCGGCTTGCCTGAGCGCCTCAGCCAGCAAACTGGTGCGCTCGGCGTCTCCGATGACGGTGGTGGGCACCGTCCAGCGCTCCTGGCACCAGGCCAGCACGCTGGCCTTGTCGGCCAAGTGGCCCGCGATCAGGAGCGTCCATGCCCGTGGCGGACGCCTCTCGGCGTCATCAAGCGTGGCAAGACGAGACACGGCCTGCACAGGCTCTGTGTCGACGTCGCCGGAGCCGTGCAGCATCGCGTGCAGATCGCGCCACACGAGCCTGTTGAGGTTCAGTCTGAGTGGAACCCTCCTGCCCTCCTTGGTGACCCGGTAGGAAACCCAGGGATCCCTATCGGCCTCGGGTGCGATCGGCTTCAGGCCCATCCCGAAGAGGACCCACTTCACATGGCCTGCTTCGTTCTCTGGAAGGAGCCTCACGGCGCGCGACGGCCACGTGAGCCGGCTCGCCGGGCCGGCCCAGGTCCGTTGCCCTTGCCAGGCGATGACCTCGGCACAAGTCAGGGGCGGCGCCTCCCACACTGGTAGGTCATCCGGCCCGCTGCCCGGGAAGAGGTTTCCGAGGATCGTTTCCGCCACGTCGCGACCCTCTGGGATCACGGCTAGGGCGCCTGAGAGGGGAGCGCCGCTCGTGTAGCCGGTACAGCTCTTGCCGGCACCGACGGTGAAGGCCTGAGAGGCCAAGAGGCTCCGCACCGCGGTCGCTGGCTCAACTGACGGTGGCTCAAGGGTGTACGTATGGTCAAACAGCAGCTTGCTGCTGTTGGGCGCACGCTCAAGCGCGAGCTTCGTCCACGGGAAGCGGCACTTGTCCGGCAGGTCCCTCACCTGGGCGAACGGCGCCTCGTCGTCGAACAGCTCGAAGCGGTGGTGCCACTTCTCCAGGTAGGCGTCTGCTGGTCCGTCGAGCGCGCACGCGTCCCACGCATCCAGCCACTCGTTCTCGTCGGCGATGGCAAGCGCTCGATGCGCGACCGCGAAGACCAGCCTGTAGAGGGCCGCCGTGACCAAAGGCGACTGGTCGCTGATGCGCCTGAGGTCGTGGGCTCGCGCGAAGAGTCCTCGCAGACCGACCTCTTCTGCGTCGCCAGAATGGGACTCCACGGGGATCCATGGGTCGTCCACGAGGTTGAAGCTAGGCGTTGTCACATCTCTTTCCCCCTTTCGATGACCAGCCCCAGCGTCGGGTCGAGCCTCACTCGCTCGTCCCCGACGAACACGCCCTGCGCGTCGAGGGGAAGCGGGTACATATGCCTCAGCGGTCCTGAGCGGCGCCACCAGGAAGGGCGTTTCGCATCGCGTAGACGGGCGACGAGCCGCTTGTTCGTCACCTTCACCTGCCGCCGCAGGCAGGCCGTCACGAAGTCTTCGGCCGCGCGGTGAGCCGGCAGTCGCGTGATGGCCTCCGTCCCGAAGACGGTCCATGAGTTCTGGCGCATGTTGACGGGGACTGCTGCGACGGAGTCTTCGCCCAACCTCGTCGGTAGCTTCAGGGCGTAGGCGCGTTCCTCGTCGGCGTCGACACCTGCCTCGCCCCAGCTCTGGCTCGCAGGGTCGAGCGGGCTCGCCAACGACCAGTTCTGCGCAGCCAACCTCTGCGCGGTGCGAGACGCCTCCAGCTCTCGCCGCGCCTCTTCGACCGCCTCTTCATGCTGCGCGAGCGCGTCCAGCGGTAAATCGGAGTAGGCGAGCTGAACGAGGGCATCGATGTCACCTGGAAGGTCTATGAGGCGTCGACCTTGCAGGAGCGCCCAGGACCGCCACATGACCCAGCGGTCGTAGACGCTTTCCAGCGCCTCGGGATCGGGTGCGGAGCCGTCGCCCACATCCAGTCCGGCCACGAAGACGCGCGGCTGCGCCGCGCTCTTGGGCCGGGTTCGCCCGGCGTGTCGATGTAGACGGCCGACGCGTTGGAGAACCAGATCAACGGGCGCGAGGTCGGAGAACAAGACGTCGAAGTCGACATCCAGGCTCTGCTCGAGGACCTGAGTCGCTATGACGATGCCGTGACGGTCACCTGGGAACGCCCCCGGACCGAAACGCCTGACGACCTCATCTTCGCGACGCTTGCGTTCCTCGAGGGGGAACCTGGCGTGAACCAGTAGCGGCGCAACCCCAAGCTCCTTGCACAGCGAGTACAGCTTCTGAGCGCGCTCTACCGTGTTGACGATGACGGCCACCGCGGCCCCCGAGCCGGCAGCCCCCGCTGCGGCGGTACCGAGGCCAGCGACGTCGTACGCGGCCGGCAGGACCTCGACCTGGCACCGCCGTGTGCCTTCGAAAGCGACTGATTCGCAGCTCTCGGCTCCTACCACGGTCAGGCGGGGGTAGGACACCTTGTCATCGCTAGGCGCAGTTAGGCCGGCTCCGCGGCAGTAGGCCTCTATCAGCTCCCTCTTCGTCGCACTTGGCAGCGTGGCTGTCATTACGACCGCGGGTGCACCAACCGCGCCTAACCACGTCAGCAGCTCCTCTATCAACGCCGAGGTGTACGCCTCGTACGCGTGAACCTCGTCCAGAACGACAACCTTGTGGCTCAGCCCCCACAGGCGCACGAAGAAGTGCCGCACGGGCAGCACCGCTCTGAGCGCCTGGTCGACGGTCCCCGCTCCCACCTGCGCCAGGAGCGCGCGCTTCGCGGAGCCGAACCAGTCCTCTGCATCCCCTTCGGAGTCGAGGCCCTCGTCGTCGAAGGACGGATGTGAACGTAGACGCCTCGTCTCCGCAGCCGCCGCATGGGCGAGCGCGACGTTCGTCGGACCCGCCTCATGACGCCTGACGAATGTCTCCAGCCGAGCGTGCATGGCATCGCTGGTCGCCTGTGTTGGTAGCCCGATGTACATGCCCAGGTCGGCGTTGCAGCCAGCGGTGTAGAACGCCGCCTCCGTCTTGCCCTCTCCCATGGGAGCCTCGATCACGAGCAGGAACGGCGGCCGGGCGCCGAGCGCGATCCTTTGCACTGCAGTCTGGAGCGGGCGGGGAGAGAACGGCGCGGTGCCGTCGAAGAACCAGCTGGCGAACGGCGCTTCACGCTCCCTGGCGGTCCAGCGTCGACCCTCAGGCCAGCCGATCTCGCGCAGCCGGGCACGGACCGTATCCCTGCGGTCTCGGGTGTACTGGACGGGGTCCTCAACCAATCCGACGAACGGGAGGCTCGACCCGATCCAGTCGGCCACGCTCGTCAGGCCGGCCAGAAGAGCCCAAGACCTTCCGCTGAGGAGAACCTTCCGGCTCGGAGACGGCAACGCTCCGAGCGCGACCTGCACGTCCTCTACTAGTCCAGACCGCCAACGCTCCCAGGTACCGGTGCCAAGGCTCCTCGGGTCGATCCGTCCTGCGTCCATCGCGACCGACGTCATGCGCATGCCGTGATGGATCGCTACGGCGTTGGCGAGGGCGCTCGAGGCCCGAGAGTACCCTGCCTCCCGCAAGACGTCCCTGAGCAGCGCTGCGGTAGCCCGGCCATGGGGGATGTCGACGCGCGTGCGAGTCGTAGTGGCCTCCGCCGGCGCGCCTGCTGGCCACTTCGCCTGGAAGACCGGCGTCGCCTTGCCGATGTCGTGGAGGGCGGCCAAGACCACGCACGCGATCAGTGCGTCGCCCTCTGACAGGCCAAGCTCCGACCCTAGCGTCCCGACCAGGGGATCAGGACGCCTCTCGAGGAGCTCGAGCGCGACCAAGCCGACGTCCAACATGTGAGCCAACAGCGAATGCCCCGGTGCCTGCTCCGCGCTCTTGGCCCACAGATGCCGTCCGCGGTGCACTAATAGCGACTCGCTCATCGCAAGCCAGCTTCGGGCCCGGCTGCGACAACTAGCGTCGCAGTGAATTGGGCCTGCGCACTACAAGTGCTGGAAGTTGGACCTTTGGCGTCCCCCACCGCCGATCTCCGAATACCGTTGATGTAGGCACGTCTTACCACGTGGGTAGGACGAGACACGACGAACGGTCAGTTTGGGCGGTCGATGATGTGCTGACACGTGGTTGTCCGATGGTAGCGGCCATCGAGTGTCGGCGCGCGCACAGCGTCATGTGGGTCATTCCGCCCCGCTTGGCATGATCGTTCCGCCCTTTGGAGTAGGCTCCGCGTGTCTTCGGGAGTATGCCGGCGCTCATCTTCTGTCACTCTTGGGCTGTCTTTGAATCTAGGAGGCCCCTCATGTGGCGACACCTCTTCCTGAGCGGCGAGTTCATGGCGCGGGAGCGGCTGCTGTCCGGCCTCGACCTCGCGCAGGTCACGGCGCGTCCGGGCGGGGCGCCGCACTCCATCCACGACGAGCTGTGGCACGCCGCCGAGTGGCAGCGCATCGTCGTCGAGCGCGACGAGTCGGCGGGGGAGGCCTGGTCGCCGGGCGGCTACCCGTTCCCCGCCGAGGGACCCGCGTCGCTGGAGGAGTGGCAGGACCTCGTCGACAGGTACCTGAGCGGGGCGCGGCGGGCCGTGGCGTGGGCGGAGTCGCTGGAGGGTCGCGGCGAGGAGCTCGAGCCGGGATGGTCCGTCGCCGACGTGCTCGCTAGCCTCGCGGTGCACGACGCCTACCACCTGGGGAAGATCGTGGCGCTCCGGCAGGTGCTGGGCGCCTGGCCGCCGCCCGAGTAGGCCGGCGCGGCCCGCCGCGCCCGGGCGGCCGTTCCCCCTGGCCGGGTCGGCCGGGTCCCCGCCGCCTGGCCCAGCGGCCGCGCGCTGACCCGTCGGGCCGCGAGCCAGACCGTTCGACGACCGGCGCGGCTTTCCCCTACAGTCTTGGTACCTGACTCTGCGAGGGCGCGGCATGAACCAGAAGAACAACGAGAGGGTCTACAAGATGAGCGTGGCGGGCGTGTACCCGCACTACGTCGCCAAGATGGAGAGGAAGGGCCGCACGAAGGCCGAGCTGGACGAGGTCATCCGCTGGCTCACCGGCTACACGCAGGAGGAGCTGGAGGCCAGGCTCGCCGACCGCACCAGCTTCAGGGAGTTCTTCGAGGAGGCCCCGCGGCTCAACCCCGCGCGGTCGCTCATCAAGGGCGTGATCTGCGGCGTGCGGATCGAGGAGATCCAAGAGCCGCTGATGCGCGAGATCCGCTACCTCGACAAGCTCGTCGACGAGCTGGCCAAGGGCAGGCCCATGGAGAAGGTGTTGAGGGCCGAGCCCGTGGACGCCGCTGCCTGACCTGGTCGCCCCGGGCCCGGCCCGGGCCCGGCTTCCAGGCTCGGCGCTCGTTGACCGCGGCGCCAGGGACATGAGGCCCCCTGCTCAGGACTCCCAGGCCAGGCGGCTGCCGAGCCGCCCCTTCTCCACCACGAGCCGCGCCGGCAGGCGCTCGGTGAGGCTGGTGACGTGCGTGATCACGCCCACCATGCGCCCGCTGCTCGTGAGGTTCGTCAGGACCTCGGTGACGCTGTCCAGCGCCTCGGGGTCGAGCGTGCCGAAGCCCTCGTCGAGGAACAGCGCGCCCAGGCTCTGCCGGCCGGCCACGGAGTCGGCCAGCGCCAGCGCCAGGGCCAGGCTGACGATGAAGCTCTCGCCGCCGGAGAGCGTCTTCACCGTGCGTCGGTGCGGGTCCATCCACGTGTCGCGGACGTAGAACTCGCCGTCGTAGTCGAGCTCGTAGCGGCCGTCGGTGAGCTCGTGGATGATCACGCTGGCGTTCGCCGCCAGGTCGGCCAGCGCGTGGCCGAGCACGTACGCCTCGAACTGGTGCGACCGCAGGGACTGCTCGAGGCCGTGCAGCACCGCGTAGCGAGACTCCAGCTCCCGGGCGGACGACGCCAGCTCGGCGAGGTCGGCGAGGCGCCGGCGCAACGTCTCCAGCTCCTTGCCCGCCATGCCCAGCTGGTTGTTGGCCTCGTCGACGCGGCCACGCAGCGCCTCGGCGTGCTCCCGCAGGGCCTCGTGCTCGGCGCGGTCGTACTCCCGTCCGGCGAGCCCGGCCGCGGCGGCGGACCGCTTGGCCTCGGCCGCGGCGCGCCGCTCGGCGTGGCGCTCCAGGCGCTCCCTGAGGCGGCCGGCCGCCTCCGCCGTGAGGGCCGCGGCCTCCACGGACGCGAGCGCGTCGAACGACGAGCGCGACAGGGCCGCCTCCAGGCCCGCCCTCGCCTCGTCCAGAGCCTCGCGCGCCCGCGCCTCCTGCTGCTCCGTCGCCGCGAGGGTCGCGCGCGCGGCGGCGAGCGACTTCTCGGCCTCCACCAGCCGCTGTCGAGCCGCCTCCACGTCCTCGTCGAGCCGGTCCAGAGCCGCCTTCGTCTCGGTCAGCAGCGCGTCGAAGTCGCGCCCGCCGGTGAGCGCCGTGAGACGCCGCGCCAGTCGGGCCAGCTCCAGGTGGGCCCGGGCGTTCACGTCCGCGGCCACGGCCTCCGCGGTGTCGCCGTGCTCGGCGAAGCGGGCGAGCTCGTCGCGCAGCGCGCGAGCGGTCTGGGCAGCGCGCGGCGCGTGCTTCTCCTCGACCTCCCTGGACAGCTCGGCGACGGCCTTCTCCTCGCTCGCGATCCGCTGCGACGCGGCCGTGTAGCTGTCGCGGAGCGAGTCCACCTCGGTCTGCGCCCGCTCCACGCGCGCCTCGAGGCCCTCCAGGTCGACGGGCGCGCCGGCCTGTGGCAGGCTCTCGACGACGCCGAGGCACACGGGACAGGTGTCGCCCACGTGGAGGTGCGCGCGCAGCGCCGCCGCCTGGTGCTCCACCCGGGCGACCTCGAGCTCGCGCCTGGCCGCGTCGAGCTCACGGCGCTTCCCCTTGCCCTGCTCCACGAGGGCGGCCAGCTCCGCGCGCTGGACCTCCAGCCCGCCGCGGCGGCGCTCCAGCTCGGCCCGCTTCTCAGCCAGCTCCTGCTCGGCGGCCCGCGCGGCGCTGGCGGAGCGCTCCAGCGCTGCGAGGCGCGTCCGCTTCTCCACTAGGTCGGCGAGGCGCTCCTCGTTGAACTCCCCGTCGTCAGCCCGGCCGGCCATGTCGAGCCTGCCGCCGTACCTCCGCAGCAGGGCGGCGTCGCGCTTGCCCGCCTCGAGCGCCTCGGCGCGCCGCGTGAGCTCCGCGCGGCGCGCCTCGCCCTCGGCCGCCGCCTGCTCCTGACGCTCCCTGGCGGTCGCGAGCCGATCCTCCTCCTGCCGCGCCTTCTGGCGCAGGTCGGCGACGGCCGCCGTGGCCACGGCCAGCTCGCGCTCCCGCTTCCTGAAGGCGTCGATCACGGGCGCGAGCGCCTCGGCCGCCTCGGCGCGCTCCAGCGCGGCCCGCGCCTCCGCCACCGCCGGCTCCTCGACGTCGAGACCGGCGAGCTCTTCGGCCGCCTCGCGCCGCTCGCGGTCGAGGCGCTCCAGGTCGGCCAGGCCCTCGAGGCGCTCCTCCGCCCGCCTCAGCTCCGCGCGTAGAGCCTCCCGGCCGCGCTCGAGCTCGCGCACCCGCTCCTCCAGCTCGGCCTCGCGCTCGCTGGTGACCCCCTCGTACTCGGTGTCGAGGCGGGCGCGCGCCTGACCGAGGAGCTCCTTGACCGCGTCCCTCTCCCTCGTCGCCAGCTCGCGCATCCGCTCGATCGTGTAGGCGCGCAGCAGCGCCTTGATCACCTCGCGCCGCTGGGCGTCGTTGCCGCGCAGGAACTCGTCGAAGGCGCCCTGGGGGAGCATCACGGCCCTCACGTAGCCCTCGTAGTCGAGGCCGACCGCTCGCGTGAGCGCCCGCTCGTACTCGGCGATCCTGTCGGTCTCGGGCACGTTGAGCCAGCGGCCGTCCTCGGCGCGTCGCTCGAGCTTCGCCGACGACGAGATGCCGGAGCGGCGTCTGCGCAGCGACCGCGTGGCGCGGTACTCGTCGCCCCCGGCCGCGAACTCCACGACCACCGACAGCTCGCCCTCGCCCGGCGAGAAGATGTGCTCGTTGAGGTGCCTGCCCAGGCGCGGCGTCTGACCGTAGAGCGCCCAGGTGAGGGCGTCGAGGAGGGTGCTCTTGCCGCTGCCCGTGGGCCCCGCGATCGCGAAGAGGTCGCCCGGAAGGCCGGTGAAGTCCACCTCGTGCTCGCCGCGGAAGCAGCCGAAGTTCCTGATGCGCAGCCGGCGCGGCCTCACGCCGACGGCTCCTCGGCGTCGACCCTGGCGTAGAGCTCGTCGAACTTGCGCATGACGTCCTCGTCGAGCGCGCCGTCGTGGCCCTCGCGCCAGAACGCCTCGAAGTTCTCGCGCAGGCTGCGCGCGGCCGCGTCGCGCACCACGCCCTCCACGGGCGTGCGCGGCACCTCCACCTGGACGATGCGGGCGTTGGGCAGGTCGCGCCGCACGCGCTCGCGGACCGTGGGGTCGTGCTTCTCGAGCCGCAGGACCAGCTTGAGGTGGCCGCCGAAGGCGCGCAGCTCCTTGGACCGCGCCTCCAGCTCGGGCAGCGTGAGCGTCTCCTGGCGGAGCTCCCTGCCGCAGCGCAGCGGCACCGCGGCCACTGTGCGGGCCGGCACCCCCGGCCTCAGCTCCACGACGTAGGCGCGCTTCTCGTCGCCGGCTTCGCCGAAGTCGAGCTGCACCAGGCTGCCGCAGTAGCGCGCCCTGTCCTCGGGGTAGCCCCACACGGCCTGCGGCATGTGGACGTGGCCCATGGCTACGTACGAGACGGACTCGGGCACGTGGTTCGGGTCGATCGCGTAGTCGCGGCCGCTGTGGAACTTGTACTCGCTGCCGGAGAGGCGCGCGCCGTCCATCGTGCCGTGCATGAGCAGCACGTTGACGGTGTCGTTGCGGAACTCCGCGGCGCAGGCGTGCATGAGGCGCTGCACGCGCTCCTGGTAGGTGCCGAGGCCCCCACCGCCGTCCTGGGAGAAGAGCTCGTCGCTGGTGAGGAGCACGCGCTCGCTCACGAACGGCAGGCAGGCCACGAGCAGGCGCTCGCCGCCCACGTCCAGCGCCACCACGCCGCCCTCGCGCGGCTTGCGGGGCCGGCCGACGATGTGGATCCCCTTGGTGCGCATGAACCCCGCGACGGCGTCGAGCCGCCGCGGGCTGTCGTGGTTGCCGGCCACGACCACGACGGGCAGGCCGGCGTCGGTGGCGCGCCTGAAGAAGTCGTAGACGGCCTCCTCGGCCTCGGCGCCGGGGTTGCGGGTGTGGAACAGGTCACCGGCCACCAGCACGGCCTGGGCGCCGTGCTCCCGGCCCGCCTCCAGGCTCTCCTCGAGGGCGGCGCGTATCTCCGGCGTCCTGTCGAAGCCGTAGAGGGTCTTGCCGGCATGCCAATCGCCCGTGTGGAGGATACGCACCCGCCCAGGCTAACGCGCCGTGCCTCAAATACTCAGTCATCGTGACGCGCGGCGGCGCTAGGATGGCGCCGTGACCGGCCGCTTCCGACTGCACCCCTGGGACCCAGACACGCTCTACACGGTCACCGAGTTCGGCCAGGAGCCGGACGCCGAGGAGGACGCCCACCTCGACCTCGAGTTCGAGGTGCCCGAGGAGCGTTGGCGGCCCCTCTCGCCGGGGCCGGTCGCGGCGCGCACCGTCCACTTCGTCGACGGCGCCAGGCGCCACGACGCGGCCGGCACCCTCGACGAGCGCCCCTGCCTCTTCGTGGTCGTGGGCGTGGGCAGCGTCACCAGCCGTCTCGGCACGCGGGTCGAGCCGCCGGTGCCGAGGCCGGCGCAACGCTACGTGATCGTCGCGGGGGCGGAAGAGGGCGACGTGGGCCCGGTATCGCTGCCGCAGTACCGGCTGACGTACGAGCCGCGCTTCGCGGGCGGGGGAGACCAGAGCCTCGCCGCGTTCGCCCAGCGCCTGATGCTGGTCGAGGAGGCGGACCTCGCCGCGCGGCTGGCCGCGAACCACCCGGACGACCTCGTCGTGGAGGACGGACCGCTCAAGCGCTCCGGGTCGTACCAGAACGTGCTCGGCTACGTGAAGACCACGCGCCGCGAGCGCCTGCCGACCTCGCAGCACGCGGTGCTGGACGCCCTGGAGCCGGGCCAGAGGACGCCCGTCTACCTGGTGAGGGCCGGCGACAGGAGCCTGGGCGACAGGCTCGAGTGGGTGATCCGCCCGCGCCCGACGGCCCGCGGCCTGGACCCGCGCCAGGGCCTGGTGCGCCTCCAGGCGAACAGCGCGCTGTCGCGCGACGAGGCTCGCGCCCTCGCCGACTGGAGCGCCGCCACGCTGCCCGCGTACAGCGCCGACTACCACCACGACGCGCGGGCGCCGCAGCAGCTCCTCATCGTCAAGAACCTCGAGAGCGACCTGCGCCGGACGTTCGGCGACCGCGAGCTGCTGCTCGGCGCGCTGCGGGGGGCGTTCGCGGCATGAACGTGGGCATCGTCCTGGCCAACGACCGCAGCCGGCCCCTCGAGTTCTGGTTCAAGCTCGAGGAGCGGGCGCGCGTGCAGCTCGACGAGCTCGTGGCCGTCGACGTCTTCAACCCCTTCAACGAGGACCGCCCCGTGACGGTCTACGCGGTCGTGGACGACCTCATCGACAGCGTCGAGGGCCTGGCGTTCCCCGGCGACACCGAGCTGCTCGAGCAGGGGGCGAGCTACGGCAGGCGCATGCTCATGGCCCACGCGCGCGTGCTGCGCTTCGTGCCCGACGTGCTCAGGCCGCCGCGTCCGGGCGCTCCGGTCAGGTTGGCGCTGGGGGAGGACATGGCGCGGGCCCTCTACGTCGACCGCATGAGGGACGCCGCCCTGCCCGTGGGCGTGCTGCGCAACGGCCAGCCGGCGTACGTGAACTACGACTTCCTCTCCGGGGTCGCGGGCGGGCACGTGAACATCAGCGGCGTCTCCGGCGTGGCCACGAAGACCAGCTTCGCGACCTGGCTGCTCTACAGCGTCCTGAACGCGCGCCGCTCCGACGGTCAGTACGTGGCCAGGAACCGGCAGGACGTGAAGGGCGTGGTGTTCAACGTCAAGGGCACCGACCTGCTGTTCCTGGACAAGCCCAACTTGCGGTGCGCCGAGGACGAGAAGGCTTACTGCGAGGAGGCCGGCCTGGCCCTGGCGTCGCGCTACGACCTGCTGGGGCTGCCCGCCGGGCCGTTCGAGCGCGTGGCCTGCCGCCTGCCGCCGCGGCCCGGCCTGCCCGGCGCCGACCGGCTCGCCTGCCAGGCGCCGGCCGGCGCCACCGCCACGCCCTACGCCTGGTCGCTCCTCGAGTTCTGCCGGCAGGGCATGCTGCCCTACCTCTTCGCGCTGGACCCCGGCAGCCAGATGGTCCAGTTCCTCACCGAGGAGGTCGCGGAGCGGCTCAAGCGCGCCACCGCCGGGCAGGAGGGACCTCACGTGTTCCTGCCGCCCGGCGACGCGGGCGGCGAGTGGGACGGAGGGGCCGCGCGCGGCACCGTGGAGGGCCTGGAGGCCGACGGCGGGGTGAGGATCGAGACGCTCGACGGGCTCGCCGACCACGTGGGAGAGCTCCTGCGGGCGGGTCACTGGGCGGGCGGCCACCAGCTCGGCACGGTCCACGCCTTCGTCCGCCGCTTCCGCGGGGCCGTGAGGCACGTCAAGCACCTCGTGCGCGGCGACCTGCCGCCGCGCGAGCTCGAGAGGGCGCGCCTCGACCCGCTGGACAGCAGCGACATGGTGCACGTCGTCGACATCCACGACCTGCACAGCGTCGCGCAGGCGTTCGTGGTGGGCGTGGTGCTGCGGGACGTGTTCGAGAAGCGGGAGGCGGCGGGACGCAGCCCCGGGACCGTCTACATCGTGCTCGACGAGCTGAACAAGTACGCGCCGGCGCAGGAGGAGAGCCCCATCAAGGAGACGCTCCTCGACATCGCCGAGCGCGGGCGCAGCCTCGGGGTCATCCTCATCGGCGCCCAGCAGACCGCCAGCGAGGTCGAGCGGCGCGTGGTGAGCAACGCCGCGATCCGCGTGGTGGGCCGCCTCGACATGGCGGAGGCCGCCCGGCCGGAGTACCGGTTCCTGCCGAGCACGATGCAGGAGCGCGCCGGCATCCTCAGCCCCGGCTCGATGATCGTGCACCAGCCCGACCTGCCCGTGCCGCTACTGGTGACGTTCCCGTTCCCGGCCTGGGCGACGCGCGGCAGCGAGGTGGCGCGGGCGAACCCGGACGCCGACTCCGAGTTCGACGACCTGATCGCTCTGGAGTAGCCGCGCGGCTGGTCGCTCGCCGCGCCCCGTGTCGGCTCGCGCAGCGCGCCCGGACGGCGCGCAGTCCCGGCTCCCGGGGCGGGGCGCTCAGCGCCTGGCCAGTTCCTCCACGTAGTCCTTGGCGGTCCTGAGGCTCGCGCCGGTCAGCTCGCGCACGCGCTTGATGGCCGCGATCCTGTCCTCCCGCGCCATGGCCGCGACGGACTCCTCGAGCTCGGGCGCGAGGGTCACGACCTCGTTCCGCAGAGCGGGTCCGTCGAAGAGCGGCACGCCCGTGCGGCGGCCGCGCGGTCCCGGTCCGCGCGCCACGACGCGCACGACCAGCAGGCCGGTGGCGACCATGCCCATGAGCATCATCACGACGCCGGGGAGCACGTCGCCGGCGGTGACGAGGTAGACGCTCGCGCCCACGAACACCAGGTCGACGAGGAGGACCAGCAGCACGGCGCTCACACCTGCCCTTGCCGCAGTACGTCGCCGCTCGCCAGCGCGCCGTCGCCGAGGGCGCGGGACAGGACGCGTGGCCTCACGTCGGCGTGCCTGGCGTGCTCCAGCGTCATCCAGACCGGCGTGTAGCTGCCGCGCACCGAGTCGACGGCGCTGGACATCTCCTCGCCGGTGCCGCTGCCGAAGCGCCCGCCCACGATCCGGGCCAGGTAGTAGAACTGCCGGCGGCCGCGGTAGCTGAGGTCGGCGACGAGCCTGTCGAGGACCACCTCGAGGCCCAGCTCCTCGAGCGCCTCCCTGGCCGCGGCCTGCTCCGGGGTCTCGCCGGGCTCGACCCCCCCGCCGGGGAAGAGGAAGTACGTCCGCCCCTCCCTGACCCGCTGGATCAGGCAGACGCGGTCGCCGTCGAGTAGGACGACCCCGCTGCGAGTGCGCATGGGCGGACGTTACACGCGCCGCGTGGGCGGCGCCATGAAGTAGTCGGCCCCAGGGGAGGAGCCGGCGCTGGGGGCACCGGCTCCGTCGTCCCGCCTGGGTCCCGCCGGCCGAGCCGTGCTCGGCGCGCCGGCCTCACGCGAGCCCGGCCACGTGCTCCTCGAGGCGGTCCCAGGTCTCGCTGATGCCCTGCAGCATGCCCATGTCGAGGACCTTCGCGAGGTCCTCCGGGGTGGCGTAGGTCGTGGTGCTCACGAGCTTGGTCTTGCCGCCCAGGTCGACGAACTCCCAGACCGTCCTGGAGGCGGGCAGCGAGTCGTTCACGTTCCCCTCGGCGTCGGAGAAGTAGTCGGTGTTGACGATGCGGTTCGGCTCGTCGACCTCCTCGTAGGTCATCTTGCCCCACGACTCGGCGCCGAAGAACTCGCCCTGGCTCCTGTCCACGCACTTCATGCAGTAGTGCCAGGAGCCGCCCGGGCGGAAGTCGAGCCTGGAGACGGGCAGCTCCCAACCGCGCGGTCCCCACCAGTGCTTGAGGTGCTCGGAGTCGCCGAACATCCTGAACACCAGCTCCCTCGGCGCGTCGAAGAAACGCTCCAGCACCAGCACGTTGCCGTTCTCCACGCGGTGCTGCGTCTCGCCTGTGGCCATGCCGTTCCTCCTAGTCCTCGTCTCGTGCCTCGCCTCGCTGCAGCCTCTGCAGGTAGGCGTCCAGGTCGTCGAACCTCTGCTCCATGGTCCTGCGGAAGGTCTCGAGCCAGCCCTCGAGCGTCCTGAAGGGAGCGTCGCGGAGCGAGTAGATGCGCCTGTTCGCGTCGGCCCTCGCGGTGACGATGCCGCTGTCGGCCAGGACCTTGAGGTGCTTGGAGGCCTGCGGCTGACGCATGCCGAGCCTCGCGGCGACCTCGCCCACGCTGAGGGGCCCTGCCCGCAGCAGCTCGACGATCCTCATCCGGTTCGGCTCGCCGAGGGCCTGCAGCGCGGCCAGCATGCGCGCCCTGGCCTCCTCGGTCGTCTCGGGTGCTTCTCCTCTCATGGGACTCGGGGGCCCTCCCTGCCATCTATATACCAATTGGAGAATATTCTTGTCAAGGGATATACCGGCGTGGTCGGCGGCCGCGGCGCATGCGCCTACGCGGCCGCGCCCGTGGCGTGGACGCCCGGGGTCCAGGTAGGCACCGCGCCCGGCCCCCGCGCTCAGGCAGCCCAGACCCGGTCTTCACGCCCGGGCGCTATCCCTTGTCCACCGGCCCGCCAGCGCGGCCGGCTCGCGGTGGAGAGGAGAGCGACATGGCCACGCCAGCGGAGATGCGCGCCGAGCTGTGGGAGAGGATCAAGGACGTGAGGATCGCGATGCTCACGACCATCGGCGACGACGGCAGGCTCTACAGCCGGCCCATGTACACGCAGCTCGAGGAGAGGGAGGACGGCCTGTGGTTCCTCACCTCGCGGTCCTCGGCGAAGTCGCGGCAGGTGGAGGGTCATCACGACGTGAACGTGAGCTACGCCGACGCCGACAAGAACGTCTACGTCTCCGTGGCGGGCCGGGCGCGGATCGTGGACGACGACGAGCTGGAGAAGGAGCTGTGGAGCCCGCTGAGCAAGGCCTTCTTCGACGGGCCGGACGACCCGGACCTGGTGCTGCTGCACGTGGAGCCGGAGCGGGCCGAGTACTGGGACGGCAGCTCGGGCAAGGTGCGTCAGCTCTTCGACCTGGTCGCTGCCGCCGTGACGGGCAGGCGGGACCGCCTGGGCGAGAACGAGAAGCTGGACCTCTGAGCGCCCGCCCGGACCGCTAGGCGGGCAGCACGACCGTGAAGACGGCGCCGCCCTCGGGGTGGCCGCTGGCCTCCAGCCTGCCGCCGTGCGCCTCCACCAGAGCCTTCGCGATGGACAGGCCGAGGCCCGAGCCGCCCTCCGACTGCCTGGCGCGCGACGGGTCGCCGCGGTAGAAGCGCTCGAAGAGGCGGTCGGCCTCGCCCTCAGGCAGGCCGGGCCCGTGGTCGCGCACGGTGATCAGGACCTCGCCGGCGTCCTCGCGGGCTCCGACCTCCACGCTGCCGGGGGCCGCGTAGCGCAGGGCGTTGTCGAGCAGGTTGTCCAGCACGCGGGAGAGCGCCGCCGGGTCGGCGTTCACGGTGAGTCCGCTCGGGACCGGCTCCAGGCTCAGGTCCACGCCCACCGACCCGGCGCGGCTGGCGAAGCCGGCCACCACCCGGTCGAGGAACGACCCGACGTCCACGGCCTCGCGCTCCAGCCCGAGGCCGCCGGCCTCGGCGACGGACAGGGTGCGCAGGTCCTCCACCAGGCGCGTCAGTCGCATGACCTCCTGATGCAGCCTGGCCAGGCCAGCCCCGTCGAGGGGCCTCACGCCGTCCTGCATCGCCTCGATCTCGCTCCTCAGCACCGACAGCGGCGTGCGCAGGTCGTGGGCGATGTCGGCCACCACCCCGCGCCGCCAGCTCTCCTGGCGCTCCAGACCGCTCACCAGCGAGTTGAAGGCCTCGGTGAGGCTGCGCAGCTCGTCGCGCGACGGCGGCAGCGCCAGACGCATGCCGCGCTCCCCGGCGGCCAGGCGCCTGGCGCCCCCCTCCAGCGCCAGGAGGGGGCGCGTGAGGCGCCGCGTCACCGCGCCGGCCACCGAGGTCGCCAGCAGGAACGACAGCAGCGCCGCGAGGAGGCCCGTGCGCGCCACGCCGCGGAACGCCTCGCGCGCCTCACGGAGCCGGTCGTCGTCGCCCGCGCTGGCGGGACCGCTCGCCTCCCCGGGCGCGGCGAGGTGCTCCCAGGGCGGTCCCCCACGGGTCCCCGCGAAGCCGAAGAGCTCGCCCTGCGCCCTCAGCACCGCGCCCAGCGTCAGCCAGCTCGTGAGGGCGACGGCGGCGAGCGCCACGAAGGCGTAGGTGATGGTGAGGCGCCGCCTCAGGCCCCAATGGGGGCGCCGCTGCGGCGGTCCGCGCCAGCGGTGGCCGGCGCCGCCGGGCCAGCCGCCGACCCACGGCGGTCCCGGCTGGCCGCGCGGCCGGCGCCGAGGAGGCATCAGCCTCCCCTGAGCCGGTAGCCGACGCCGCGCACGGTCTCGAGCTGGTCGCGGCAGTCGCCGAGCTTGCGGCGCAGGTTCTTCACGTGGGCATCGATGGTCCGCTCGTCGGCGAGGCCGTCGCCCACGGCCGCGAGCAGCTCGGCGCGCCGCTTCACGCGCCCCGGCTCCCGCGCCAGGGCGGCGAGGAGGCGCAGCTCGCTGGCCGTGAGGCCGACCGACTCGTCCCCGCAGCGCGCCTCGTAGGCGCCGAGGTCCACGGTGAGTGCGCCCACCGCGAAGCTCTCGGGTGCCTCGACGCCGCCGCTGGCCCGTCGCAGGACCGCCTTCACGCGGGCGACGACCTCGCGCGGGCTGTAGGGCTTCACCACGTAGTCGTCCGCGCCCAGGCCCAGGCCGACGAGCTTGTCGACCTCCTCGTCGCGGGCCGTGAGCATGATGATCGGCACCGCCGACTCGGCGCGCACCCGCCGGGCGACCTCCAGGCCGTCGACGCCCGGGAGCATGATGTCGAGGAGTATCAGGTCGGGTCGGGCCGCGCGCCACAGCTCGAGGCCCCTGGCGCCGTCGTAGGCGGTCTCGACGCGGTAGCCCTCCCGCCTCAGGTAGTCGGTGAGGATCCCCACCAGCGTGCGTTCGTCCTCGACGATGAGGACAGTGCCTGTGGCCATGCCTGCCTCTCCTCGGGGCATTGTGCCGCAGCCGGGGCGAGCGCGGCGCTACCGGCGCCCTCTCTACCCGGCCGCGGCAGAGGCGCCGCCCGCGCGGTGGCGGGCGGCGCTCCGTGAGGCGCTCAGGCCTGCAGGGCCCGCTTGACGGCCTCGAACTCCTCGAGGGAGATCTCGCCCCTGGCGAAGCGCGCCCTGGCCTTCGCGAGCGCGGCGTCGGGCCTGCCGTACGCCCCCTCGCCGCCGCCGAGGCCGCGCTTGATGGCCTCGTACTCCGACGGGGTGATCTCGCCGGAGGCGAGCCTGTCGCGGGCGATGCGCGTGGCCTCGTCGCCGCCCGGCTCGCCCTGGTGCGACCAGCGGCCCGGAGGTCCGCCCCACCAGCCCGGCCGCCAGCCGGGTTCGCCGTACGGCCCGCGGCCGCGCCACGTGCCCCTGGCGAAGGACTTCACGAGGTACACGATCAGCAGGATGAAGAGGACGGTGCCGATGAGGTTGAGGAACCCGAGGCCGAAGCCGAACCCGGCGCCATGTCCGAACGCGTGGAACATGATCCCACTCCTTCCCTTCCGCCGGGGGCCTCCAGGCCGCCCGGCCACGGTCGGAGGGTAGGTCCGTCGCCGTGAAGCGCAGGGGGCCGCCGTGTGAACGCCGCGTGAACGCGCCGAGCGGGCGTGAGACACGGGTCCTCGGGCGGGCGCCACCCGACCCGCCTCGTGACGCGCGCCGCGTGGCCGTGGCACCATGTGACGGTGCCGCCCGTGAAGGTCGACCCCGCGAAGGCGCTCGAGTTCGTCGACTTCGCTTCGCTCTACGCGTGGCTCCGCGAGAACCACGCCGTGGCCGCAGAGGTCTGGGTGAAGGTCCACAAGGTCGGCTCCGGGCTCACGTCGGTCACGCAGAAGGAGGCGATCGACGCCGCCCTGTGCTGGGGCTGGATCGACGGGATGGTCAAGGGGCTCGACGACGAGAGCTACCTCCTGCGCCTCACGCCGCGTCGGCCGCGGAGCCCGTGGAGCCGGCTGAACGTGGGGAACGTCGAGCGGCTCACTGCCGCCGGGCTGATGGCTGAGCCGGGCCTCGCGCAGGTGGCGTCGGCCCAGGCCGACGGTCGCTGGGAGCGCGCCTACGCGGGCTCGAAGGACATGGAGCTGCCCGAGGACCTGCTGGACGCCGTACGTGCCGAGCCGCGGGCCCAGGCGACGCTCGAGAGGCTGAACGCCCAGAACCGCTTCGCCCTCGCGTTCAGGCTGCACCAGCTCAAGACGGAGGCGGCGCGGCGTCGGAAGATCGCCGAGTTCGTCGCCATGCTCGCGCGCGGCGAGACCATCTACCCGCAGCGCGGGCTGTGAAGGGGAGGCGCATGGCCCTGCTGGAGACCCTCAAGGAGACGGCCTTCTTGATGCTGGAGGAGACGTTCCCCAGCCGCGACAAGGGCGGCAACGTCTACCTCGACAGGCGCACGGGATGGTTCCCCACGCTCGAGGGGCTGTCCGCCCAGGACGCGTCGAGGACGCTGGTGCCGGGCGGCACCACGATCGCCGCGCACGTCTACCACACGGCCTTCTACCTCGACGTGTTCATGTCCGAGCTGAGGGGACAGGAGCTCGACAGCGTGGACTGGGCGCAGAGCTGGGTCGTGAGGACCGTGGACGACGCCGCCTGGGACGACCTGCGCCGCCGGCTGCGCGAGATGTACGAGGAGGTCGTCGAGCTGCTCGAGGCCGACGACGACTGGGGCCAGGCCCACGTGTACCTCGTCATGGCTGCGGTCACGCACTCCGCCTACCACCTCGGCGCCGTGCGGCAGTTCCTCACCGCCGTCGAGGGCCGGGAGGCGGCTGGGTAGGCGCGCCGGCGGGCCTACCCCACCGGCGCCTCCCTCTCGTCCGCCTGGCGCCGCAGCGCCTCGTTCGGCTTGCCGAAGAGCAGAGAGGCGACGATGCTCAGGGCCAGGATGCTCAGGACCACGCCGAGCGAGACGGTCGTGGGGATGTGGACGAGGTCGAGGAGCAGCATCTTCACGCCGATGTAGCTGAGGATCACGGCCAGGCCCGTCTGCAGGTAGACGAAGCGGTGCACGACGTGGGCGAGCAGGAAGTACATGCTGCGCAGGCCCAGTACTGCCATCGCGTTCGACGTGAACACTATGAACGGGTCGGTGGTGACGGCGAAGATCGCCGGTATCGAGTCGACGGCGAAGATCACGTCGGCGAAGTCGATGACGACCAGCACCAGCAGCAGCGGCGTGGCCATGCGCACGCCGTCCCGCACCGTGACGAACTTCTGGCCGTCGTAGTCGGGTGTGACCTTGAAGAAGCGGCGCACCAGCCTCAGCACCGGGTTCTGGGTGAGGTCGGTGTCGTGGTCGTCCTTGCCGAGCAGCATGCGCAGGCCGGTGAAGACCAGGAAGGCGCCGAACAGGTAGAGGACCCAGTGGAAGGTCTGGACCAGGGTGACGCCCACCCCGATCATGATCCCGCGCATCACGAGGGCGCCCAGCACCCCCCAGAGCAACACGCGCTGCTGGTACTTGAAGGGCGTGCGGAAGTAGTTGAAGACGATGACGAAGACGAGGATGTTGTCCACCGCCAGCGACCACTCGAGCACGTAGCCGGTCAGGTACTCGACGGCCTTCTGCTGGCCGAGCCAGCGGCTGAGGACGTAGCCGAAGACCAGCGACAGGGCCACCCACACGCCCGTCCAGAACGCCGCCTCCTTGACCTTGACGACGTGCGCCTTGCGGTGGAAGACGCCCAGGTCGAGCGCCAGCAACAGCAGCACGCCGGCTATGAAGGCGAGCCAGGCCCACAACGGAAGATCCACTACTGCCTCCCGTTAGGGTCTTGCCTGCGTGGGAACTCACACGTCGTCCGCTCCCGGGTCGCCGCTGGCGACCGTGCTGACGAAGGCGGACGCCCGGCTCTGCCGGGGGCTACTCCCCCTACACGAGGGCTCATCCTACACGGTCGGGGCCGACCCGCGGGCAGCGGGGCCCGCCCACCGGCCCCGACGGCACCTGACCGGGCTCAGGTGTCGAAGCGGCAGCAACCCTCGCCGTCGGCCAGGCACGAGACCTGGGCGACCTCCTCGCCCAGCAGGCTGGCGAGCAGGACGGCGTCGAAGCGGCAGGCCGCGCGGCTCGTCGAGGCCACGTGGCTGAAGACGCAGTTCACGGCCTCGATGGCCCCCTCCGTGGTGAGGACGGCCTCGTAGCCCAGCTCGTTGAGGATCCTCACGACCTCGGCCTTGCGCTCCAGGCCCGCCTTGCCCTCCAGCCTCGGCGCGGCGCTGGCGGCCACCTCGGTGGCCATGCGCTCGAGCAGGGCGGAGAGGCCCTCCTCCCCGAAGAGGTCGCCGGCGTGGCGCAGTAGCGAGGCGGCGAAGAGCGCGTAGCGGCGCGGGAACGTCTCCCGCCCGGCCTCGGTGAGGGCGTAGGTGCGGCTCGGTCGTCCGCCGGTGGCGCGGCGGCCGCTCTTCCTCAACAGGCCGTCGCGCTCCAGGGTGGCTAGCTGCTGGGTGACGGCCGTGCGGCTGACCCCCAGCGCCGCGGACAGCTCCTCGGCGGTGGCCCCCCTGTCGCGGCTGAGCAGCACCTCGCGCAGCAGGCGCAGGCGGCTGTCGCTCATCGCGACAGGCAGCGGCAGACGGGGTCCTCTCTCGTCCATCCTGTCCGGTGGCCGCGGGCGGCGTCGCGGCGTCGCGGCGATGATGGCACGCTTTGTACGTGCAGTGACGTACAGCGTTAACCCAAGGACCGACGCGGTGCTAGCATCCGCCAACGCCAAGGTTCGCGCCGCGGCCGACAGGAACCACGGGGGCTTCGGCCCCTTGGGCCCGGTCGCGGTGGGTCCGGGGGGTCCAATGAGGACCAAAGCGCAGTACGTTTACGAAACACTGCGTGAGGACATAGTGCAGGGCAGGCTGCGCCCCGGCACCAGGCTGGTGTTCACGCAGGTGGCGAGCCGCTTCGGCGTCAGCCCCATACCGGTGCGCGAGGCGGTGAGGCAGCTCGAGACGGAGGGGCTCGTCGAGCTCAAGCCGCACACCAGGGTGGAGGTCACGACGCTCCCCTGGGAGCGGGGCCTGTGGGCCTACGAGCTGCGCCTGGCGCTCGAGCCTCTCGCCGCCAGGGAGGCCACCCCGTTCGTCTCCGAGGACCAGCTCGCCCGCATGGGCTCGCTGCTCGACGCCATGCACGACGACCTCGAGGGCACCGACCCCGACGCCTTCGCGACCGACTACTACGCCTTCCACGACGTCCTCTACGAGGCCGTCCCGAACCGCCTCCTGGTCGGGACGATCCTGGACCTCCGCGAGGTCTCCAGGCGCTTCCACCGCGTGCACCGCTGCGCGTCCGTGCAGCGCGGCAGCGAGAGCGCGCTGAGGCGCGTGTGGCGCCTGGTGCGCTGGCGCGACGCCCCGGCCGTGTACGAGGCCATGAGGGAGCACAGGCTCGAGGCCCTCGACCGCATCAGGGCGCTGTCGTCGCGGGAGGGGAAGAGGCGCGTCGGCTTCTGATAGCCTCCTGCCATGCGTAGGCTGGCGAACCTGGTCCTGGCCCTGGCGGCGGCGGCTGCCCTCGGCGGCTGCGCGCCCGCGGCGCTGGGCGGCTCCGGCAGCAACCCCTTCCCGGCGGCGGGCGGCGTGCCCAAGGTGCGGGGCGGCGAGACCGTCTACGTCCGCCTCGACCACGCCCTGGGCGACCTGGGGCTGGAGCCCGGGGACCTCCAGCCCGCCCTGTGGGTGCCGAGCGGCTACGACTCCGAGGTAGGCGACGTCACGGGCCAGTTCGCGCTCTCCGCCGACCGCGTGCCGGACGGCTGGCGCTTCGGCCTGCACCTGGTGCGGGTCGAGCGCAGCTCCGAGCGCGGGTCCGGCGCCTTCGACGCCTCGCGCACCGTCTACGCGCTGTGGAGCGTCTACGAGGTCACGGCGCCGGAGGGCGCGATCCCGGGGCCGTACAGGTTCCGCGGGACGCTGCGGGCGCGCGGCGGCGGGGAGGTTCAGGTGCGCTTCGACGTCGAGGTGGTCCAGTAGGTCTTGGCCGCGGCTAGGCGCCCGGCAGGTCGCGCGCCAGGCCCGTGACGAGCCAGCGGCGTCGGCCGGTGTCGTCCGCGCGCCTGGCCAGCGTGATCACGAAACCGCCCTGCGGCGTGCCCACGGTGGCCCTGGCGACCTCGCCGTGGTCCATGACGCGCTCGTCGAGGTCCGTGAGGGCGCCGGAGCCCACGCCGATGAGCGGGCTGTAGAGCTCGTTCGCGAAGGCCCGGGTGAGGTCCTCGAGTGTGCCGAGGCGCGGCCGCAGGTGGTCGGCCGCCGACGTGATGAGTGCCGCGGCCGCGCGCGCCGGCGAGTCCATGCTGTCGAGCAGCCGCCGCAGCGTCTCGCGCGCGTCGGCGCCGGGCGACGGCGCGGCCACGGGCGCCTCCAGCCGCCACAGGTCCTCGGGCCCCTCGCGCCGCGAGGCCAAGGTCGCCACGCCGCCGGCCACGACCACCTGGGCCGGGCGGAGGCTCGAGGCGTAGTTCGACGACATGGCGAACCCGTACGCCCCGACGACCTCGACGGCCAGGAGCGCCCCGGCTGCCACCCCCTCCAGGGGCACGTCGCGCGCCAGCCTGTCGGCGTTCTCGCACAGCGGTCCGTCCACGTCCACGGGACCGGCAGCGCCGGAGGAGGGGCGCGCGGGTCCCGCCTCGTCCGCCGCCGGACCCGCGGGACTCGCTTCGCCCGCGGCCGCTCCCGTCCCGCCCACAGCCGGCCCCGCCCCGCCCGGCGCCACGACCCTCACCGGGTGCCTGGCGCCGTACAGGGCGGGCCGGAGGAGGTCGGCCATGCCGGCGTCGGCGATCACGTGGCGCACCGGACCGCCCTCCTTCACGTGCAGCACGCGCGTGAGCAGCACGCCGGCCTCGGCCACCAGGTAGCGGCCCGGCTCGACGATCGGCCGCACCCCGTGCCGTTCCGCGAAGCCGAGCAGCGCGTCGGCGAACGCCGCGAGGTCGGTCCCCGGCACGGCGAAGCCGCCGCCGAAGTCCACGAGCTGCAGGCCGGGGAAGCGTTCGTAGAGGGGCTCGAGGGCGGCGGTCACGAGGCGGGCCACCTCGGGGTCGGAGATCATCGAGCCGGCGTGCACGTGGAAGCCGGCCAGCCTGCCCGTGGAAGCCACCTCCTCGGCCAGTGAAGCGGCCTCCTCCGGGGGCACGCCGAACTTGGAGCCCGCCGCGCCGGTGGCGAGGTGCTCGTGGGTGCGCGGGTCGAAGCCGGGGTTGAGGCGCACGAGGAAGCGCGTGGCGGGCGCGTGGGCTTCGCGCCACGCCTGCCAGGCACCGCGCGAGTCGAGGCTCACCAGCCCCACGCCAGACGCTCCGGCCCTCGCCGCCAGCTCCGGCGTGTGGCCGGGTCCGCCCAGCACCACGTCGCGCGGCGCGAAGCCGGCGCGCAGGGCGCGCTCCAGCTCCCCGAGCGTGAGGGCCTCCGCGCTGGCGCCGAGCGCGGCCAGGTGGGCGAGGAGCGGGCCCAGCGCGTTGGCCTTGACGGCGTAGTGCACCCTGGCGCCGGGGAAGGCGCGCTCCACGCGGCGGTAGCGCTCGGTGACCGCGTCGAGGTCGTAGACGTAGGTGGGCGTGCCGTGGGCCGCGGCCACCTCGGCGAGCAGCGCGTCGGTCATGGGCGCCCGCGACGTTATCACGGTCGGACGGGTCGGGCCCCCTAGGGACGCCAGTTATGCTGGCCCCATGAACCGGCAGCTCAGGCGGGCCCAGGCCAAGATGGACAAGAAGGCCGAGATCGAGAGGGAGAAGAAGAAGGCGGCCCGCCGGGAGAAGGTCCAGGAGCTGCGGGAGCGCCGCCGCCGCCAACGAGACACCGCCCAGGCGCGCGCCGCCAGCGCCGCGCCGGGGGAGAGGCGCACGTACACGCCGGAGGAGCGCAAGCGGCTCCCCGGCCGCTTCTCCGGCGCCTTCATGTTCGCCACGGTCTTCTTCATCGCGCTGCAGGCGGCCGTGCCGGTGGAGGACAAGACGACGGTGAACAGCCTCATAGGCGCCGCCTTCTTCCTCATGTACGGCTACTTCGCCACGCTCTTCCTCTCGCGCCGCGGCCTGCCGCGGGCCATGACCACGGCGGCCGTGGGCGGCGTCACGCTCGCCGTCGTGCTGGCCGTCATGCAGGCGCTGCAGGGCCAGCCCGTCGACTGGCTCATGTGCGGCGTCGGGGCCGTGGGCGTGCCCGTGGGGGCGTACCTGGGACGCGCCGTCTTCAACGCCGCCCCGCGCCCCTGAGCAGACCGTGACCGGAGCCGCGCCGCGCGCCCCCGTCGCCGTGGTGGGCGCCATGCCCGAGGAGGTCGACAGGCTCGCCGCCGGGCTGGGTGGCGCCGAGAGGCTCGCGGCGGGGCCGTACCGCGCGGCGCGCGGCGTGCTCGAGGGCGCGAGCGTGGTCGTGGCGGAGTGCGGCATCGGCAAGGTGAACGCCGCGGCGCTCACGCAGTACCTGGTGTCGCTCGGCGTGGGCGCCGTCGTGCTCACGGGCGTGGCCGGCGCGCTCGACCCGGAGCTGCGCGTCGGGGACGTGGTCATAGGCGTGGACGCCGTGCAGCACGACGTGGACGTCACGGGCCTCGGCTACGCGCGCGGCGAGGTGCCCGGCACCGGCGCGGTGTTCGCCAGCGACCCCGGGCTGGTGGACCTGGCCGAGGAGGCGGCCCGCGACTTGGACGGCGTGCGCGTGGTCAAGGGGCGGGTGGCGTCCGGCGACCTCTTCGTGGCGGACCCTTCGGTCGGGGCGCGCATCAGGCGCGAGTTCGGGGCCGTCTGCGCCGAGATGGAGGGCGCCGCGTGCGCGCAGGTGTGCGCCGCCTGGGGGGTGCCGTTCGTGGTGCTGCGCAGCATCAGCGACACCGCCGACCACGCCGCCGAGGTGGACTTCAGGTCGTTCACGCTGCTGGCGGCGACGCGGGCCGAGGCGCTGGTGCGCGGCCTGCTGCGCCGCCACGCCGCGCGCGCCTGACCTCCCGCCGCGCCGCTTCGCCGCGCGCGCCCGACCTCCCGCCGCGTCACCGCGCCGGGCGCGCATGGTCGCCCGCCGCGTCACCGCGCCGGGCGCGCTCGACCGTCTACCCCTGGTCGCTCCGCGGTCCGGCAGTGCGTCGGTAGTGCGGTACCATTGACGGACTCGCGGGGGGCCGCCGCCGCGACCCTTGGCGCTCGCACGCCCGCCGGCCCGCACGGCGGCGCTCGGCGGTGAGAGGACCTAGAGATGGCAGACGTTCTCGACCAGCTCCTGGACCTAGACAGGTCGCAGCTGGAGCCGTCGGAGCTGCGTGAGCTCAACAGCCTGGAGATGCGCGAGTGGCTCGAGTCGCTCGACTACGTGCTGGCGAGCGGCGGTCCGGAGCGCGTGCAGGAGATCCTGGACGCCCTCGAGGCCCACGCCGAGCGGCACGGCGTCAGGCTGCCCTTCGAGTCGGACACCTCGTACGTCAACACGATCCCGGTGGAGGAGCAGCCCGAGTACCCGGGCGACCTGGAGATCGAGAAGCGGATCACGAACATGATCCGCTGGAACGCGATGGCCATGGTCGTCCACGCGAACACCGAGTCCCCCGGCATCGGCGGGCACATCGCCACCTACGCGTCGGCCGCGAACCTCTACGAGGTGGGGCAGAACCACTTCTTCCGCGGGCGCGAGAAGGGCCCCGACGCCGACCTTGTCTACTTCCAGGGCCACGCCACGCCGGGGTTCTACGCCCGTGCCTACCTCGAGGGGCGCATCAGCGAGGAGGAGCTCCTCAACTTCCGCCGTGAGCTGGCCGACCCGCCCGGCGTCTCCTCGTACCCGCACCCGTGGTTGATGCCCCACTTCTGGAGCTTCCCCACGGTGTCCATGGGCCTCGGGCCCATCATGTCGATCTACCAGGCGCGCTTCAGGCGCTACCTGGAGGACCGCGGGCTCTACCCCAAGGGCAGCGGCAAGGTGTGGGCCTTCATCGGCGACGGCGAGACAGACGAGCCGGAGACCCTCGGCGCCATCAGGGTCGCCGCGCGCGCGAAGCTGGACAACCTCATCTGGGTCGTGAACGCCAACCTGCAGAGGCTCGACGGCCCGGTCTACGGCAACGGCCAGATCATCCAGGAGCTCGAGGGCATCTTCCGCGGCTCCGGCTGGAACGTGATCAAGGTGGCGTGGGGCAGCGCCTGGGACGAGCTCCTCAAGCGCGACCAGGACGGCGTGCTCATCAAGAGGTTCGAGGAGCTCGTCGACGGCGAGTCGCAGCGCTACGCGGCCTTCGGCGGGCCGGAGCTCAAGGAGCGCTTCTTCAACACGCCGGAGCTGAAGGCGCTCGTCGCCGACTTCACCGACGAGGACTTCAACCGCCTCAACCGCGGCGGGCACGACCCCGTGAAGATCTACGCGGCCTTCAAGGCGGCCACCGAGCACCAGGGCCAGCCCACCGTGATCATCGCCCGCACGGTGAAGGGCTACGGCATGGGCACCGCCGGCGAGGCGCAGAACGTGGCGCACCAGGCGAAGAAGCTCGACGAGAACGAGATGAAGGCGTTCCGCGACCGCTTCAACCTGCCCATCAGCGACGACGAGATCAAGAGCAAGCCGTTCCTGCGGCTCGACCCCGACAGCCGCGAGCACGAGTACCTCATGGAGCGCCGGCGCGAGCTCGGCGGCTTCCAGCCGGAGCGCGTCGTAGACATCGAGCCGGTGCCGGCGCCCGACTTCGCTCTGTTCGAGGAGTTCCTCGAGCCGTCGGGCGAGCGCGCCGTGTCCACGACGATGATCGCGGTGAGCCTCCTGCGCAAGCTCGTGAGGGACGAGCGCTGGGGCAAGCTGATCGTGCCCATCGTCCCCGACGAGGCGCGCACCTTCGGCATGGAGGCGCTGTTCAGGCAGATCGGCATCTACTCGCCCGTCGGCCAGCTCTACGAGCCCGTGGACTCGGCGAACCTCCTCTACTACAAGGAGTCGCGCGACGGCCAGATCCTCGAGGAGGGCATCACCGAGGCCGGGTCGATGGCGTCCTTCATCGCGGCGGGCACGGCCTACGCCAACTACGGCGTGACCACGGTGCCCTTCTACCTCTTCTACTCGATGTTCGGACTGCAGCGCGTCGGCGACCTGGTGTGGGCCGCCGCCGACAGCCGCTCCAAGGGCTTCCTCTTCGGCGGCACGGCCGGCCGCACCACGCTGGCCGGCGAGGGCCTGCAGCATCAGGACGGCAACTCGCACGTCCTCGCCCTGCCCGTGCCGAACCTGCTCGCGTACGACCCGGCCTTCGCCCACGAGCTGGCGATCGTCGTCCACGAGGGCTTCCGGCGCATGTACGAGGAGCTGGACGACGTCTTCTACTACGTGACCATAGGCAACGAGAACTACGTGCAGCCCGGAGCGCCCGAGCACCTCTCGCGCGAGGAGCTCCGCGACGGCGTGCTCAGGGGCCTCTACCTGTTCAGGCCCAGCGGCAGGAAGAGGGCCAAGCTGCGCGCCCAGCTCTTCGGGTCCGGCAGCATCATGAACTGCGTCCTCGAGGCCCAGGAGATCCTGGAGCGCGACTACGACGTGGCCGCCGACGTCTGGAGCGTCACGTCCTACAAGGCCCTCTACCGCGACGCTCTCGAGACGGAGCGCCGGAACAGGCTCAACCCCGGCGAGCCGCCGGAGCGGCCCTACGTCTACCGCGCGCTCGAGAGGACGAAGGGCCCGCTCGTCGCGGCCAGCGACTACATGAAGGTCCTGCCCGACGTGCTGGCGCGCTACCTGCCGCGGCCCATGGTGAGCCTGGGCACCGACGGCTTCGGCCGCAGCGAGGCCAGGGCGGAGCTGCGCGACTTCTTCGAGGTGGACGCGCGCCACGTCGTGCTGGCGACGCTGCACGCCCTGGCCCAGGAGGGTCAGCTCGAGGCGGGCGCCGTCGTGAAGGCGCGGGACGCGCTGGGCATCAGCCCCGACAAGGGCGACCCGTACCATGACTGACGTCGGCGTGGAGGAGCTCTAGTGGCCACCGAGGTGAGGCTCCCCGATGTCGGGGAGGGGATCGAGTCCGGGACCGTCGTCAGCGTGCTGGTCAAGCCCGGCGACAGGATCCACAAGGACCAGCCGCTCGTCGAGCTCGAGACGGACAAGGCCGTCGTCGAGGTGCCGTCCACGGCCTCGGGCGTGGTGAAGCAGGTGAACGTCAAGGAGGGCGACGAGGCGCCCATAGGGTCGGTGCTCGTGGTGGTGGAGGAGGGGGCCGCCGAGGAGGGCGCGGCCGAGCCGGCCGCGGCCCCCGAAGCCGCGCCGGAGCCTGAGGCTCCGCCCGAGCAGGCGTCTCCCGCGGAGGCGGCGCCCGCCGCACCGCCGGCGCGGGCCGAGCCGCCGTCGGCGCCGCGCGGCGCCGACGGGCGGGCCCCCGCCGAAGGGCAAGCAGCGGCACAGCTGACCGGGTCCGGCCCCGGCCTCCCCGAGCCGGGCGGCGACGGCCGTCACCTGGTGCCCGCGGCGCCGTCGGTGAGGCGACTGGCGCGCGAGCTGGGCGTGGACATCCGCACAGTGCAGGGCACCGGGATCCTGGGCCGCGTCTCGGCGAACGACGTGCGCCAGGCCGCCGCGGGGGCGCAGGCTCGCCCCGCCGCGGCCGCTCCCGCGCCGCCGCTGCCCGACTTCAGCCGCTGGGGCGAGGTGGAGCGCGTGCCCATGAGCGGCGTGCGCAAGGCGACGGTGCGCTCGATGACGACGGCCTGGGCCACGGTGCCCATGGTCACCCACTTCGACCGGGCCGACGTCACCGACCTGGAGCGCTTCCGCAAGCGCTACCAGAAGGAGGCCGACAAGGTGGGCGCGAAGCTCACGCCCACGGCGGTGCTCCTCAAGGTCGTGGCCCTGGCGCTGGTGCGCTTCCCCGACTTCAACTCCTCGATCGACGTCGAGAAGCAGGAGGTCGTGCGCAAGCGCTACGTGAACGTGGGCGTGGCCGTCGACACCGACGCCGGCCTGCTGGTGCCCGTCGTCAAGGACGCCGACCGCAAGGGCATCGTGGAGCTCGCCAAGGAGCTCGGCGAGCTGGCCGAGCGGGCGCGGCAGCGCAAGCTCACGGTCGAGGAGATGCAGGGCGGCAACTTCTCGGTCTCGAACCTGGGGGGCATAGGCGGCACGAACTTCACGCCCATCGTCAACCCGCCGGACGTGGCGATCCTCGGTGTCTCCCGCGCCGCGGTGGAGCCCGTGTGGGACCAGGAGGCCGGCCAGTTCGTGCCGCGCACGATCATGCCCCTGGCGCTCACCTACGACCACAGGCTCATCGACGGCGCGTCAGCGGCCAGGTTCCTCAGGTGGGTGTGCACGGCCCTCGAGGACCCCTTCGTGGCCCTGCTCGACGCCTGACCGCTAGCGCGATGCCTCACCTGGCGCCGTGGGAGCGCCGTGCTAGCATGCGGCCCTATGAGCGCCCTGAACAGCGTGCCTGACGGGGCTGGCGAGCCTGGGCCCGCCGCCGCGGCCGCCCGGGGCGCCGCCGGAGCGCAGGTCGCGGCCAAGGTGCTCTCCGCCCGCGGCCTGTCGAAGAGGTACGGCAGGCGCAAGGTCGTGGACGCCCTGGACCTCGAGCTCAGGCGTGGCGAGATCGTCGCGCTGCTCGGCCCCAACGGGGCGGGGAAGACGACGAGCTTCTACATGATCGTCGGGTTCGTGAGGCCGAACGCCGGCACGATCAGGCTGGGCGGCGACGACATCACGCGCCTGCCCATGCACAGGCGCGCGCGCCTGGGGCTCGGCTACCTGGCGCAGGAGCCCAGCGCGTTCCGCCGCATGACCGTGCGCGACAACCTCATGGCGATCCTCGAGTTCCAGCGGCTGACGCGACGCGAGCAGGAGCAGCGCGCGGACGCCCTGCTCGAGGAGTTCCACCTCAGCCACCTGGCGCACCACCGCGCCGACACGCTCTCCGGGGGGGAGCGCAGGCGCCTCGAGATCGCCCGCAGCCTCACGATCGACCCAGACTTCCTGCTCCTGGACGAGCCCTTCACGGGCGTCGACCCGAAGTCGATACGCGAGATCCAGACGCTGATTCACGACCTCAGGGCGCGGCGGGGCCTGGGCGTGCTCCTGACCGACCACAGCGTGAGGGAGACCCTGGCCATCGCCGACCGCGTGGTGCTCATGTTCGACGGCCGGGTGCGCTTCGACGGCACACCGGCGGACTTCGCCGCCGACCCCGAGGTGCGGACCTCCTACCTCGGGAGCGACTTCCAGCTCTGACGATGCCCGGAGCCGCCGCGCAGGGGGAGCTGGCGGGATGACCTTCATCGTCCTGCTCGTCCTCGGGCTGGTGGTGCTGGCCGGGATCATCGCCTTCGCCGGCGACAGGCTCGGCACCTACGTGGGGCGCCGGCGCCTCTCCCTCTTCGGCGCCAGGCCCAAGAGGACGGGCCAGATCGTCGGCGTCATGGCCGGCATCCTCATCATGCTCACGACGCTCGGCGTCCTGGCGCTGGCGTTCGAGAACGCCACCCAGACCCTGCTGAACTTCCAACGCACCCTCGACGAGCTCAACAGGCTGAGGGTGCAGGAGCGCGTGCTGAACCAGAGCGTCGCGGACGCGAACGCACAGCTCGGCGAGCTGCGCGAGGCGCTCCAGGAGGCGCAGGAGACGATCCGCACGGCGGAGGAGCAGCGCGACGCCGCGCTCGTGGCCCGCGACGACGCGCTAGCCGAGCGCGACCAGCTCGTGCAGCAGCGCGACGAGCTGCAGGACCGCGTGGACCAGGCCGCTCTGGCCGTCGAGCAGACGGAGGCCCAGCTAAGGTCGACGCAGGACCAGCTAGCCGCGGCCGAGGACGAGCTGGCCGCGGCCACGGCGGCCCTGGAGCAGGCTCGAGCCGACCGGGACGCGGCCATGCAGGAGGCCGCCGACGCGCAGGCCGAGGCGGCGCGACGCGTGCAGGAGGCGAACCAGGCGCAGCAGGCGCTGCAGCAGGCGAACAACGAGCTCGCGCAGCTGGAGGAGCAGCTCGTGCAGGCCGGCATCGACCTCAACGACGCGCAGGAGCAGGTGAGGACGGCCGAGGACAGGCTGGCCGCCGCCGAGCAGGAGCTGGCGGCCGCCGAGGCCGCCCAGGCGGCCGCCGAGCGCTCGCGCGACGAGGCGCTGGCGGCCCGCGACGCCGCGCTGGCCGAGCGGGACGCCGCCATCAGCGAGAGCGCCGAGCTCACGCAGCGGCTCACCGAGCTGAACCAGGAGGTGGAGGCGCTCGAGTCCACGGCCGAGGACCTGCGGGCGCAGGCGGCCGAGCTCGAGTCGCAGAACCAGGCGTTGCGCGAGGCGAACGCGGGGCTGGCGAGCCAGAACGAGCGTCTGCAGCAGCAGAACTCGTCGCTGGGCGAGCTCAACGAGAGCCTCGAGGCCGAGATCAGGCGGCGCAACGACGACCTGCTGGCGCTGCAGGGCGAGGTCGACCAGCTCAGGCAGGAGGTCGAGACGCAGGCCAGGGAGCTGGCCGAGCTGCAGCAGGAGGCCAGCAGGTTCGAGCGCGGCGACGTCTACTTCGTGCGCGACCAGCTCATCTACTCCGGCGCCGTCCACGCGACCACGCCGGCCGAGGCGCGCGAGCAGCTCGCGGCCTTCATCGCCGAGGCCACCGAGTACGTCTCGCGCCGCGGCGTCGAGCGCATACGCGTCACGACCGAGCAGTTCAACCTGCTCGTCGACGTGATCGTCCAGACCCCCGGCGAGGACCTGATACGCCTGATCTCGCCGAGCAACCAGATCAGCTCGACGATCGACGTGCTCGTCGAGGCGATCGAGAACACGGTGCTGTTCCAGCGCGGTCAGCTCATCGTGAGCACGCAGCTCCACCTCGGCTCACCCGAGCTGCCCATAAGCCAGGACGAGATCCGCACGGCGCTGGCGAACCTGAAGTCCGACGCCGTGCGCAAGATGCGGCGCGCCGGCCTCGACGAGGGCCAGCTACCCGACTTCGGGCCCGTGACCGAGGAGATGTTCACGAACATGCTCCTGCGCCTCAGCGGACCAGTGACGATCGGCCTGGTGGCCACCGAGCCCGTCTCGCGCGCCGGACCGGCCCACCTCGAGCTGATGATCCTCTACTGACGGCCGCTCGCGGCGGCTCAGGGCATCTCGCGGCGGGCGGCCAGCAGGTCGCGGATCTCGGTGAGCAGCCTCTCCTCGGCCGTGGGCTCGGGGGGCGGCGCCTCGACCGGGCGCTCGAAGCGCCGGCGCATCTGGTTGAAGGCCTTGACGACGAGGAACATGGCGAACGCCACGATGAGGAAGTTGATGACCGTGTTGAAGAAGGCGCCGTACTGGATCACGGGCGCCCCGGCGGCCACGGCCTCCGACACGGAGCCGTAGAGGTCGCGGCCCCGCAGGATGATGCCGAGGTCGCTGAAGTCCACGCCGCCGACGAGGAGCCCGATCACGGGCATCAGCACCTGATCGACCAGCGAGGACGTGACGGCGCCGAAGGCCGCGCCGATCACCACGGCGACGGCGAGGTCCAGGACGTTGCCTCGGTTCATGAACTCGCGGAACTCCTTGAGCATGCGTGCCTCCCATCGAACGTAGGCCCACCACACGGTACTCGTCCAGGGGCCCGACAGTGGCGCTTCTGACGATTCCGTGATAGGAAGTCCCATAAGCTCTGCACGTGGCGACGATCCTTGTTGCCGAGGACCTGGCGGGCCAGCGCATGGTCCTCGACATGCTCCTGTCGGTGGAGGGCTACGAGGTCCATCTCGTCGAGGACGGGGCCGAGGCCCTCGAGTACCTGAAGAACAACACCCCCGACCTGGCGATCCTCGACGTGCGCATGCCCAACGTCGACGGCATCGAGGTGTGCCGGCGCATGAAGAAGGTCAGCCGCCTGAAGTCGGTGCCGGTGATGATACTCACGGCCCTGCGCGACGAGAAGACGCTCGAGTCGGCCCGGTTCGCCCACGCCGACGCGATCGTGGTCAAGCCCTTGGAGGGCAAGGACTTCCGCGAGGAGGTCAAGCGGCTCCTCGCCAGGCAGGACGTGGCCGAGGTCTGAGCCGGCCGCGGCCCGGCGCCCTCCGGAGCTTGATGACCAGCGCTGGCCGGCGTCCCGGACCGTCGGGTCGGCCGCGGCCCGGCGCGCCCGGCGGCGTCAGGACGAGCGTTGCCTCAGCGCCTCGTAGAGCAAGACCGCGCCCGCCACGGCCACGTTGAGGCTGTCGGCGGCCCGGGCGTGCATGGGCACCCTCACGAGCTCGTCGGCGGACGCCTCGACCTCGGGGTCCAGCCCGCGGTCCTCCGTGCCCAGCGCCAACGCCACGGCGCCGGTGAGGTCGACCTCCCAGTGGGTCGGCCCGGCGCGCGGCGAGGCGGCCACCAGCCTGAAGCCGCGCTCCCGGAGCCCGGCCAGCACCGCCTCGCGCGGCGCGACGAAGACGGGCAGGGCGAAGACGCTGCCCTGGCTGGCCCTCACCACGTGCGGGTTCTCCACGTCCGTGCCCTCGCCCGTCACCGCCACGGCGGTGGCGCCAGCGGCGTCCGCGGTGCGCAGCAGGGCCCCGACGTTGCCGGGCTTCTCGAGGCCGTCGAGGACCAGCACGGGCCCGGCCCCGAGGTCCGCCGCTGGCGTCAGGCGCCTGTCCGGTGCGCGCGCGACGAGCGCCACGCCGTCGGGGTTCTGCCGCCGGCTCAGCCTCGCGAACGCCGCCGCCGAGACCTCGACGACCTCGGCGCCAGCGGCCTCGGCCGACGCCGCCAGGGGCTCCGCCACGCGACGCGGGGCGAGCTCGGGGCAGAGGAGCAGCGTGCGCGGGGCCACGCCGGCGGCCAGGGCGCGGCCTGCCTCGCGGGCGCCCTCCACCAGGAACAGCCCGCTGCGGGCGCGGCGCCTGCGGTCCTTGAGCCCGATCGCCTCGGTGACGAGCGGGTTCTTGGGGCTGTCCACGCGGCGGCGCACCCGGCGAGGATAGCTCGGGCGGCCGCGCTCCGCGGGCTACAATCTGAGACATGCATGAGAGCTCCTCGGGCGCTGCGGGGCCGGCTGCCGCGCCGCCCTTGGTGCGCGCTGAGGAGCTCGTCGCCCGCCTGGGGGAGCCGGGGCTCCGGGTCGTGGACGCCCGCTTCGAGCTGTCGGACCCGCCGGCGGGCCCGGCGCTCTACGCCGCCGGACATGTGCCCGGCGCCGTCTACCTCGACCTCGACCGCGACCTGGCCGCCCCGCCCGGAGAGCGCGGCCGGCACCCGCTCCCAGACCCGGCGGCCCTGGCCCGTCGCCTCGGCGAGCTGGGGGTGGGTGACGAGCACGAGGTCGTCGTCTACGACCAGACCGGGACGATGTACGCGGCGCGCGCCTGGTGGCTGCTGCGTTACCTGGGGCACGAGCGCGCGCGCTTCCTAGACGGCGGCTACGCCGCCTACCTGGCGGCAGGGGGGCCCGTGGACGCGGCGACGCCGCGGCACCGGCCGGCGACGCTCACGGCGCGCCTCCGCCCCGGCATGGTCGCGGAGGCGGAGGAGCTGCTGTCGCGGCTCGGCGACCCGCGGCTGGTGCTCCTGGACGCGCGTGCGCCCGAGCGCTACCGCGGGGAGGTGGAGCCTCTCGACGCCGTGGCCGGCCACATACCCGGCGCGCTGAACCGCCCCTACACGGCCAGCGCGGGTGAGGGCGGCCTGCTGGACACTGCGGCGCTGAGGGAGGTGCACCGCGTCGCCGAGCTGCCGGCGGACGCCGACGTCGTCGCCTACTGCGGGTCGGGCGTCAGCGCGGCGCACCTGGTGCTGGCGCTGGAGGTGGCGGGTCGGGGAGGGGTGAGGCTCTACCCCGGCTCGTGGAGCGAGTGGTCGCGGCGCGGCCTCCCCGCGGCGACGGGCGACGAGGAGGCGCGTCCGTGAGCTTACTCAGGACAGCCTGCGGCCGTTATCAGCCACTGTGGCTAAGATGTTGGCGGTGCTCGACGTGACGACGATCGAGGGACGCCCAGGGGCCCTTGCGGCCGAGCTATGGCCCGACTACTTCCGCACGGCCCCCTACGGCCTCGTCGTCTTCCGAGCCGTCAGGTCCGAGTCCGGCCGCCTCACCGACTTCGAGTGGGTCGACATGAACCCCGCCGCCGCCGAGTTCCTCGGCGTCGCGCGCGACGACTTCCTGGGCCGCGGCGTGCGCACCGTCTACCCCGACTACCTCGACCCGCGCATCTACCGGCGCCTGGTAACGGCCCACGTGAGCGGGCGCGTCCAGGAGTTCGAGCAGGCGCTGCCGCTGCGCGCGGCCCAGGACGCCGGACGCGGCACCGACCCGTTCTCGGCCGCCCCGGGGCAGCCGGCCTGGTTCGCCGTCACGATCCTCCCGCTCGGCGAGGACCACGTGGTGGTGCAGTTCCGCAGCATCACGCACTACAAGAACGTGCTCCGGCAGGCCGTGGAGATGATGAACCACGACGACCTCACGGGCCTGCCGAACCGGCGCCACCTGAAGTCGCGCTTCTGGGTCCTGAGGCGGCAGTCCGTACCCATGGCGCTGCTCTACTTCGACCTCAACGGCTTCAAGCTCGTCAACGACACCCACGGCCACGAGACCGGTGACCGCGTGCTGAGCGTCATAGGCCAGCGCCTGAAGCAGAACGTGAGGCCAGGGGAGATGGTCGCGCGCCTCTCCGGCGACGAGTTCGCGGTGCTCCTGGCCGGCGCCGACGAGAGGGGCGTCGAGAAGGTCGCCGAGCGCCTCGTCGCCGCGATCGAGGAGCCCTTGAACCTCGAGGGCGTGACGGTGAGCCTGGGCGCCAGCGTGGGCGCGGCGCTCTACCCGCGCCACGCCGAGTCGTTCGAGGCGCTGCTCTCGTACGCCGACGCGCGCATGTACGAGCAGAAGAGGCGCGGCCGGTCCTGATCCTGCCGGTGCCCTACCGCCGCCCCTGGCGCCCGCTGCGGTCGGCCCGTCGGCGCTCGGCGACGTGCCGACGGACCGGCCCTGCCGCCGTCAGCGTCGCGGCGCGGCCACGGGCGGGCGCGGCTTCCTGAGCTCGACGGGCGCCTTGCGCTTGGCGACGTAGGCCGCACGCTGGTTGAGGACCTCGACGAGGACGCTGAAGGCCATGGCGAAGTAGATGTAGGCCTTGGGGATGTGCTGGCCCAGGCCGTCGGCGAGGAGGGTCACGCCGATGAGGATGAGGAACGCCAGCGCCAGCATCTTCACCGTGGGGTGGCCTTCGACGAAGCGGCTGATGGGCCCGGCCGCGAACATCATCACGCCCACCGCGATGACTACCGCGGCGATCATCACCGGCAGGTCGTTCGCCATGCCCACGGCGGTGACGACGGAGTCGAGCGAGAAGACGATGTCGAGCAGCACGATCTGCGTGATGATGGCCGCGAAGTTCACGGCCGGAGGCGCCCCGTGCTCGTCCTCGAGGCCGGGCCCCTCTAGCCGCTCGTGGATCTCGCCCGTGGCCTTGTAGATGAGGAAGAGGCCGCCGACGAGGAACACCAGGTCACGGCCCGTGACGCCGTGCCCCAGGACGCTGAAGAGCTCCGCGGTCAGGCGGGCGAGCCAGCTTATCGAGAGCAGCAGCAGTATGCGGGTGATCATGGCCAGCGCCAGGCCCACCGTGCGCGCCCGCGGGCGCCTCTCCTCCGGCAACCGCCCGGTGAGTATGGAGATGAAGACGATGTTGTCTATGCCGAGGACGATCTCGAGGACCGTCAGCGTCAGCAGCGCGATCCACGCTTCCGGGCTGGTCACCCACTCCATGCGCGCCATTATCCGGGTTGAGCCCGTGAGGGGTGGCTAGCCCGGCCCCGGCTCCACCGACGGTCGGGGGCTCAGTCGACGTCCCGGCGACGGAACAGCCAGTAGAGGAGCAGCCCGAAGACGAGCGCGTAGCCGGCCATCACCGCCGAGGAGTGGCCGAGCGAGACGCCGCCGCCCAGGAGCTGCTGCAGCGGTCCCAGGTCCTGGGAGCCGGAGGGGGCCGTCGCGAGCAGCTCGCCGGCCACGTCCCGCGCCGGCGAGCGGCCCGGCGCGTAGAGGTTCGTGGTGAAGAAGTAGCGCGGCGCGGCCTCCCACAGGCGCTGCAGCCTCAGCGCCTGGAAGATCGCGTTGAAGCGCGTCAGGGGCTGGAGGTTGAAGAGCGTGTTGAGGACCGAGTAGAGGCCTTCGATGAGCCCGGGTAGCAGCAGGACCATGACGATCCCGAGCACGGCCGACCGGACCAGGAAGACCAGCAGGAAGGCGAGGAGCACCGCCGCGAGCAGGTGCGCCCACTGCCACAGGTAGAGGGCAAGCAGGCCCAGCCAGTCGCCGGAGAGGTCGGTGGGCAGGAAGGCCATGCCCAAGGTCCCGAAGAGGATCGAGCTGACGAACGCGCCGAGCATCAGGGCCAGCAGGGCGCCCATCGCCACCACGACCTTGCCGGTCAGGACGGCGGTGCGGTCCGGCTGGACGACGAGTACCGTCTTCCACATGTTCTGCCCGCGCTCCTCGCCCATGAACAGGGCGGCCAGGAGCACGACCCCGAAGATGTAGGCCGTGGGCGACATGTAGGCCGGGCCCGCCAACGCGATGCTCGCCAGGCCGTGCGGCGAGAAGAGCGACTGCACCAGGTCGGTGACCGGCAGGCCCTCCCGCTCGAACTCCTTGAGGTTCGTGAACAGGAGCCTGCCCACCAGCAGCGCTATGGCCGGCAGCAGCAGCCAGTAGAGGAACGCCAGGACGTAGATGCGGCGCTTGCGCAGCAGCTTGAAGGTCTCGGCTCTGACGGTGGCCAGGACCGCGCTCACGATGGCCTCCTGTGGGGGTCGATGAGCCGCAGGTAGGCGCCCTCTAGGTCCTCGCCCCGCTGGGTGGCCGAGGTCACGCGCACGCCCTTGGCGGTGAGGCGCTCGATGAGGAACTCGGCCTCGTCGGCAGGCACCGTCACGTCGGCGCCGTTGTCGTTGCGGGCGGTGGGGGCGTACCCCAGCTCCGTGAGGGCGGCCAGCAGGCCGGCCCTGTCGCGGGCCGTCACGGAGTAGGTGACGGTGGGGGCGCCCATGCGCTCGACGAGCTCGCGCAGCGGCCCGTCGAACACGATGCGTCCGGCCTCGATGGCCAGGATCCTGTCGACGAGCTTCTCGATCTCGGACAGTATGTGGCTCGACACCAGCACCGTGACGCCCTGCCCGGCCACGCTGCGCAGCGACTCGCGCACCTCGGCGATGCCCGCGGGGTCGAGGCCGTTCGTGGGCTCGTCGAGCAGCATGACCTTGGGCCGCCACAGCAGGGCGCGGGCGAGGGCCAGGCGCTGCCGCATGCCCTGCGAGTAGGCGCGGACCTTCTTGTCGGCCGCGTCCTGCAGCGACACGAACTCGAGGACCTCGTCCACCCGCCGCGGCGCGACGTCGCCGTGGAGCAGGGCGGCGTGGCGGAGGTTCGAGCGGCCCGTGAGGTAGGGGTAGAAGCTGGGCTCCTCGATCATCGTGCCGACCTCGCGCAGCGTCTCGCCGGGCACGGCCCTGCCGAGGACCGTGCAGGAGCCGGACGAGGGCCTCACGAGGCCCGCGAGCATGCGCAGGGTCGTGGTCTTGCCGGCGCCGTTCGGCCCTAGGAAGCCCACGATCTCGCCCTGCTCGATGGTGAAGCTGGCGTCGTCCACGGCGGCCTTGGCGCCGTAGCGCTTGGTCAGCCCCGCGGCGGTGATGGCGCTCATTCGGCCTTCCTCTCGCGTGACATGAGTGTGTCCATGGCCTCGCGCGGGTCCTTGCGCTCGTAGGCGACCCGGTACACCTCCGCCGTGATGGGGAGGTCCACGTCGTGTGCCCGCGCGAACGCGTGCACGGCCGCCACGGTGCCGAGCCCCTCGGCCGTGAGGCCGGAGATCGCGGGCCCGTCGACGCGCTCGCCCTCGGCCAGCAGCACGCCCGCCCTGTGGTTCCGCGAGAGGTGGCTGGCGCAGGTGGCGACCACGTCGCCGAGACCTGCCAGGCCGTAGAACGTGCGCTCGCGGCCGCCCAGCCTGGTGCCGAAGCGGACCGTCTCGGCCAGGCCGCGCGTGATGATCGTGGACTTGGCGTTGTCGCCCAGGCGCAGCCCGTCGCAGATGCCGGCGGCCAGCGCGATGACGTTCTTCATGACGCCGGCCAGCTCCACGCCTATCAGGTCGGGGCTGGTGTAGACGCGGAAGGTGGCCTGCTGGAGCAGGTCCTGTACGCACCGCGCCAGGCTGCTGGCGAAGCTCGCCACGGTCGTCGCTGCCGGCTTGCCGTCGGCGATCTCCCTGGCCAGGTTCGGGCCGGAGAGCGCCGCGACAGGCACGCCGGGCATCTCCTCCTCGACCACCTGGGAGAGGCGCTTGAAGTCGGGCTCTCCGCGCTCGCCGCTGCTCGGCTCCACGCCCTTGGCGCAGGACACTACGGCGGCCGGACGACGCCTGGCGGCGCGCAGCACGGCCCGCAGGGCGCGGGCGGGCACGGCGGCGAAGACCAGCGGCTCGCCCGTGAGGGCCTCGTCGAGGTCGCTGGTGGGCGACACCGACCGCGGCAGGCGCAGGCCCGGCAGGTAGCGCGCGTTCTCGCGGGTCGTCGCCAGCTCGCGCGCGTGGCCCTCGTCGCGCGTCCACAGCCTGACGCTGTGGCCGTTGTCGGCGAGCAGGCGCGTGAGGGTGGAGCCCCAGGCGCCGGCTCCCAGCACTGTCACGAGAGCCGGTGCGGAGGCCGCGTGCGACATGCGCACCAGCGTACCAGGAGATGTAAGATGGCACTCGGCGTCCGCGAGTGCCATGCTCCGTGGGCGTCTTCTCTTGGGGCGCGGCGACGCGGGGGGTCGGGCCGCAGCCACCACGGCATGGAGCAGAGGAGGAACGA
>JBIQHQ010000007.1:0-77500 GCA_044508445.1 Deinococcaceae bacterium | reverse complement strand
CGAGCGGTAGACGTCCCGCCGCGCGATCGTGGCGCCCACGGGCACCAGGCCGCCCCCCAGCGGCTTGGCCAGGGTGACGATGTCGGGGTCGAGGCCGGCGGCCACGCTGGCGAACCAGTGCCCCGTGCGGCCGAGGCCCGTCTGCACCTCGTCGGCGATCACCAGCACCCCGTGCCGGCTCGCGAGCTCCCCGAGACGGCGCAGGAACCCGGGCGGCGGGCTCACCACCCCGCCCTCGCCCAGCACCGGCTCGACCACGACGGCCGCGATGTCGTCGGCCTGCTCCCTGAGGACGCGCTCGAGCGCCTCCTCGTCGCCGTAGGGCAGCGTCACGACCTCGCGCAGCGGCCGGAACGGCGCCTGGTACTCCTCGTTCGGCGTCAGCGCCAGCGCGCCCAGCGTCTTGCCGTGGTAGGCGCGCTCGAAGTTCACGAACCGCCGCGCCCGGGGCCGGTGCGCCAGTGCCATCTTCATCGCGGCCTCGACGGCCTCGGCGCCCGAGTTGCCCAGGAAGACCCTGCTGTCGCCGTGGCTGGGCGCCACCGACGCCAGCAGGGCCACGAGGTTCGCGCTCAGCGCCGCCCGCCAGGCGCTGGTGCTCTGCTGCGGCAGGCCCATGTGGCGGGAGGACTCGAGCAGCTCCTCCACGAAGGCGACGAGCGGCGGGTAGCGCTCCCCGAAGGGCACGGCGGCGTAGCCGCCGGCGTGGATGAGGTGGCGCCCGTCCGGCGCCCGCAGCTCCCAGGGGGACTCGACGGTGAAGGGGCCCACGACGCCGAGCGCGTCGAGGAGGGAGAAGAGGTCGGCGTTGCCGAAGCGCGTCTCGAGCGTCAGGACGTCGGGCCCGGCGACGCCGCCCTCCAGCAGCTCGGCGGCGCGCACCGGCAGCGACACGGTCGGGGGCTCCGACGACGCGGTGGCGGGCCGACCGCCGTCGCCGTTCTTCGCCTCGCCGCGCAGCGCAGCCGGGCGCGGCGCCGCGCCCCGGCGCCTCATCGCGCCGGCCTCATCGCAGGGGCACGGCGGTGCTGTTGCCGGCGCCGTCCTCGGCCACGACCTCGGCGCCCTCGGCGTCGTCCACGAGCACGGAGAACGCGAACTCGGGGCCCGGCGTGATGGCGAGCGGCACGCCGCCTATGCGCACGGAGGAGACGCCTATGTTGTCGCGGGCGACGCCCTCCACCCGCAGCCGGCCGCCCGCCGCCGGCTCGACGGAGGTCAGCTCGACGGTGGGCGGCGTGTCGTCGAGGATCAGCGTGTAGGTCTCGGTGGTCGTGCGGCCGGTGACGTCGGTGACCTCGAGCACCATCGTCAGCTCGCCGTCGGCGACGTTCGGCTTCGTGAACGCGAAGTGGACGAGGCCCTTGCCGCGCTCGCCGGCGTAGAGGTCGTTCTGCAGCAGGTCGACGCCGTCCACGCGGATGCTGGCCACGCCCGAGTCGTCCATGGCGTAGCCGCTGATGCGCAGGTCCTCGGTGCTGCGCGTGGCGCCGGACCGAGGGTCGGTGATCGCGACGATGGGCGCCAGCGAGTCGGAGCGGCCGAGGCACGAGGAGAGGAGCACCGTCAGGAGGAGCAGCGCCGCCCCTGCGGCGCGGGCGGGACGGCGAGTGGAAGCCGGCCGGAACGGCATGTCGCCATGGTACACCGCGCCCCAGGGGCGGCCCCGCCCCGCCAGGACGGGCGGGCGGAGGCCAAGGGTCGATGAAAGCCGGGCGCCGGCCCTTAACATGCCCGGATGAGAGTGGTGTAATCTCTACTCGCCTGTCTACAGTCGTGAGCCCGCGGCCTGTGGTCCTCGGGCGCAGGCGTAGAGATCGGGGCGGCGCCCCGCCGACGAAGGGAGTCCCGGAGCAAGATGGACCTCGCCTCCGCCACGCGGCGCGACCGTGTCCCGAATCCACTCCAAGGGAGACGTGAATGAAGAGAAGCATCCTGGCGGTACTCGCAGGAGCCCTGCTCACCGTGGCGGCGGCCCAGGTGCCGGCGGACACGTACGTCTACATGACGTTCGGCGAGCCGGTGACCATGGACCCCGCCCGCGCCTACGACACGGGCTCCGGCGGCATCATCGAGAACATCTACGAGACCCTCTACACCTACGACGGCCAGTCCATCGACCAGTTCGTCCCGGCCCTCGCCACGGACTACTCGGTGTCGCCCGACGGTCTCACCTGGACCTTCCAGCTCCGCCCGAACGTGAAGTTCCATAGTGGCAACACGATGAGCTGCAAGGACGTCGAGTACTCGTTCCAGTACGGCGCTCTCGTCGCCCACCCGGAAGGCGCCATCGCCTACCTGATGGGCCAGCACTGGCTCGGCACCCAGATCGACGGCAGCGACCCGGCCGCGTTCCAGGCCGAGGTCACCTGGGACATGATCGACCACATCGTCGAGTGCCCCGACGGCCCCGACGGCCTGGTCGCCCAGGTCAACCTCGTCGAGCCCACCCCGGCGCTCCTCGCCATACTCACCTACACTGGCTTCAGCATCATCGACAGCCAGTGGGCCATCGAGGGCGGCTCGTGGGACGGCACCGAGGCCACGTGGACCGACTGGATCGGCCGCGACCTCACCCAGGAGTTCCTGCACCGCCACCCCTCCGGCACCGGCGCGTACCAGTTCGTCGACTGGACCGAGGACTCCGTCGTCGCGAAGGCGTTCGACGACTACTGGGGCGGCGCTCCTTCCATCAAGAACGTCGTCTACCAGTACGTCGACGAGCAGTCCACCCGCATCCTCGCCCTGCAGCAGGGTGACGCCGACCGCATCACGCTGAACGAGACCACCGCGCTGGTGCAGCTCGAGGGCGCCCCCGGCGTGACGATCCACAAGGACCCGAGCTGGACGACCACCTCGGTCACCGCCGTCTTCTTCAACTTCGACATCGACACCAGCAACAACGAGGACGTGGGCTCCGGCCAGCTCGACGGCAACGGCATCCCGGCTGACTTCTTCTCCGACGTGAACGTCCGCCGCGCCTTCGCCCACCTCTTCGACCAGCAGGCCTTCCTCGACCAGATCTACGAGGGCGAGGGCGTCGTGCTGACCATGCCTATGCCGCCGTCCTTCCTCGGCTACAACGACGACGTCGCGGTCCGCACCCTCGACCTCGAGGCCGCGGAGGAGTACTTCCGCTCCGCGTTCGGCGGCCAGCTCTGGGAGAACGGCTTCGAGTTCACCGCGATCTACAACGCCGGCAACACGATCCGCCAGACGGCGCTCGAGATCATCGCGGACAACCTCGAGTTCATCAACCCGAAGTTCCGCATGAACGTCCGCAGCCTGCCGTGGGCCGACTTCCTCTCGCGCACGGCCGAGCGCAAGGTGCCGATGTTCGCCCTGGGCTGGGCGGCCGACTACGCCGACCCGAGCAACTTCATCAACACCTTCCTCGACAACGACGGCTACTACAGCCCGCGGACGAGCATCAACGTCCCCGAGATCCAGGAGCTCATCGACCAGGCCGACACGCTCCAGGACCCGGCCGAGCGCGGCTTCCTCTACCGCGAGATCGGCACGCTGTACTACGACCAGGCGCCGCTCATCACGGTGCCCACGCAGTCGCCCTTCCTCGTCACGCGCGACAACCTGCAGGGCGTCTACTACAACCCCATGTACTCGGACGAGTTCCTCTGGAAGGACATCTCCAAGAACTGACGTCCAAGTAGGGTTCGGCCGGCCGGGGCGACCCCGGCCGGCCGGCCCACGTGCGCGCCGCGCGCTGGCGCGGCCGCGGACAGCAGAAGAGGCATATCTTGCTGGTCTTCATCACTAGACGCCTGCTGCTCCTGCCCATCGTCTTCGTCGGCGTCACGCTGGCGCTCCAGCTGCTCATGCAGCTCCTCACGCCCTATCAGCGCGCGGCCGCCTACGTCCAGTCGGAGCAGCAGATGAACCGCCTCGACGAGATCATCGTCCTCTACGGCCTGAACGACCCCTGGTACGTGCAGTACGGCCGCTGGCTCGGCCAGGTCGCCAAGGGCAACCTCGGCTACTCGCGCATCAGCCGCCAACCGGTGCTGGTGACGATCGGCCAGCGCTTCCCGGCCACCCTGGAGCTCGCGCTCTTCGCGATCATCCCCGTGATCGGCGTCGGCATCTGGATGGGCACGGCCGCGGCGCTGAACCGCGACAAGCTCGTGGACCAGGTCACGCGCGTGATGTCCATCGTGGGCTGGTCGCTGCCCACTTTCGTGCTCGGCATCTGGCTGCTCGTGATCTTCTACGGCTGGCTGGGCTGGTTCCAGCCCGGCAGGGTGTCGGTCCAGTACCTCACCGAGCTGGCCGGTAACCCGAGCTTCAAGACCTACACCCGCATGCTCACCGTCGACGCGCTGCTCAACGGCAGGTTCGACGTCTTCCTCAACGCCCTCAAGCACATGATCCTGCCCGTGGTGACCCTGTCGGTGGTGCAGAGCGCCCAGATCATGCGCGTCATGCGCTCTTCGCTCCTCGACGCGCTGGGCCAGGACTACGTGCGCACGGCCAAGGCCAAGGGCCTGGCGCCGCAGGTCGTCACACGCAAGCACGCCCGGCGCAACGCCCTCATACCCGTGATCACGCTGGCCGGCTTCGTGCTCATAGGCCTCATCAACGGCGTCGTCATCACCGAGACGATCTTCAACTACCCGGGCCTCGGCCAGTGGGCGGCGCAGGCGGCGACGAACCTCGACTACGCCGCCGTGCTGGGCTTCGCCGTGTTCACGGCCATGCTGGTGGTGCTCGCCAACCTCCTCGTCGACGTGCTCTACGGCATCGTCGACCCGCGCATAAGGTACGTGTGATGGCCGAGGCGGAGGTCGCTGCCGGACCGGTCGGGGTGCTGCGCGAGCAGGCGCCAAGCGGCCGCGGCTTCTGGCGGTCGAAGGCGGTCCTGCGCTTCCGGCGCAACCCCCTGGCGATCGTCGGGCTGCTCGTCGTCCTGGGCTTCGTGCTACTGGCCGTGTTCGCGCCGGTGTTCACGGAGCTGGGCCGTAGCTGCCTGCGCGACCTGGGCCTCAGCGCCGCCACGCAGCACGAGTACAAGGACCCGCTGAAGCCGGCGTTCTGGCGCGCCGTCTTCGCGCCGCCGGAGACCTGCTACGACATCCCCCGCAAGGGCTTCGGCACGCAGCCGCGCACGGCCGCCGACAGCGAGACCCTGCTCGGCACCACCTCCGGCGGCTACGACATCTTCTACGGGCTCGTCTGGGGCACGCGCACGGCCTTCCGCATCGGCATCATCGTCGTCGGCATCAGCCTGCTCGTCGGCCTGGTGCTGGGCAGCCTCTCCGGCTACATAGGCGGAGTCTTCGACAACGTCGTCATGCGCTTCACCGACGTCGTGATCTCGCTGCCGAACCTGGTCATCGCGCTGGTCATCGTCATGGTCCTGGGCCAGTCGATAGACAACCTCATGCTGGCCATCGCGGTCGTGGCCTGGCCCAGCTACGCCAGGCTGATGCGCGGCGAGGTGCTGCGCGTGAAGGAGCAGGACTACGTCTCCAGCGCGGTCGCGCTGGGGCGCAGGCCCGTCGGCGTCATCTTCAGGCACGTGCTGCCCAACGCCATAGGGCCCCTGATCATCGTGGCCAGCCTCGACATCGGGTCGGTGGTGCTGACGGCCGCCGCGCTGTCGTTCCTCGGGCTCGGCGCCGACGTCGGCTACGCCGACTGGGGGCAGATGATCTCGTTCGCCCGCGACTGGATCCTGGGCGTGCCGGGCAACCCGCTGGCCTACTGGTACGTGTCGTTCTGGCCCGGCCTCATCATCGTCCTCTTCGTGCTCGGCTGGAACCTGCTGGGCGACGCCTTCCGCGACGTCCTCGACCCGCGCAGCAACTGAGGGACGGGCTCAGTCTCCGGGCGCCAGCTCGGCCACGCGCCCGAGCTCGTCGACGCGGCCGTTGAGGTCGAGCAGGAACGCCGTCAGGGCCCAGTACTCACCGTCGCTGAGGCGCCCGGGGTCGTAGCGCGGCATGGCCTCCGCCAGGTAGGCGTGGAGCGCCTCGGGCGATGCCACGGCGGCGAGGGGTGCGGGGCGCTCGGCGGTGGGGTGCAGGGCCGGCGGCTCGCCCAGCGAGAACATGTCGTTGTCGCGGAAGGGCCTGTCCAGCGGTTGGACGGCGGGGTTCGCTGGCCGGTGGCAGCGCGTGCAGCGGCGCTCGTCCGGCGGGAAGGCGAGGCGCGCCTCCGCGATGCCGCCTCCCTGGGCGCCGTGGCAGACGGCGCAGTTCCACGCGTAGGCCTCGCTCCCCGCCGCCAACAGGGCCCGCGCGGCGTCGGTGGGGGTGGGCTCGCCCGCGCCGGGCTGGGCCACGGCGACGAGCGCGAGGGGCAGCAGGGCAGCCGCCGCCAGCGCGGTCCGCGTCAGGGTCTTGGCTAGGGTGCCGCGGCGTGCGTCAGGCGCGGTCGTCCTCGCTCGCCGGCGCCTCGGAGCCATCGTCCTCGGCCGCGCCCTCCGCCGGCGCGTCGGCCGCTTCGGCCGGCGTCACGCTCGGGGAGGCCGCCGAGCCGTTCGTCGAGGTGGCAGCGTCGGTCGCAGCCGCCGCGGCCGCGGACGCGTTCGCGGCGCTGGCCGACGCCTGGTCCACCGCCGCGTTCCCGGGGGCCTGTCCTGAGGCCGGCGGCGCCCCTTGAGGCACGCCGACCGCGCCAGACGCCCCGGCCCCGGCGGTCGCCGTGGCGGGCCTCCTGTCCTGGGCGGCCTTGACGAGGAAGTACACGAGACCGCCGGCGATGGCCACGGGCACGATGAACCGCAGCAGGGTCCACAGGAGGCCGGCGACCCACCTCAGGGCCACGCCCCCGAGCGAGAGCACCCAGCCGACGAGCCACAGCAGGCCCGTGCCCACGAGCAGGGCGACGAGGCCGAACACCACGAGCTCCACGTACTCCTGTAGGGAGCGCTTCATGGCGGCAGTATAGAACAGGCTCGGGTGAGCGCCGGAACGGCAGCTAGACTGCTCGGATGGGCGACTCGCCGACCCTGAGGGTGGAGAGGATGGTCCATGGCGGGGTGGCGCTGGCGCGGCTCGCCAGCGGCGAGGTGGCGCTGGTGGAGGGCGCCCTGCCCGGCGAGCTGGTACGGGTCGAGGTGGAGCGTCGCAAGGGCGTGCGGTGGGCCCGCGTCACCGAGGTCGTCGAGGCGAGCCCGCACCGCGTGGAGCCTCCCGGCCACCCCGGCCTCGACCTCGGCCACGCCGCCTACCCTCACCAGCTGGAGATCAAGCGCGACGTCGTCGAGGACGCGCTGCGGCGGGCCTTCGCCGCCGCCGGGCTCGAGCGGCCGCCGGAGGTGCCCGACGTCGTGCCGTCGCCCGCGGTGTGGCGCTACCGCAGCGTCGTCCAGCCCGCCGTCGCATGGAGCGGCACGGGCGCGGCGCTGGGCTACAGGCGGCCCGGCTCCTCCCAGGTCGTGGCGTTGGACAGCGACCCCGTGGCGACGCCCGGTGTGGACGCCGCGTACCGGACGGTGAGGGAGGTGCTCACGAGCGCCGCCTCGCGCGGTCCGAGGCCGCGGGTGCGCGAGGTCGTGATCCGCGCCAACGACGACGGCGAGGCGCTGGTCGCCCTGGTGGGGCGCGGGGAGGCGCGCGACGCGCTGGAGCTGGGCCACAGGCTGGTGGAGGCCGGCCTGGCGGGCGCCGCCTGGGCGCCGGCGGACCCGCGGGGGCGCTTCAGGCGCGGGGTCGAGCGCCTGGCCGGGCGGCGCACGGTGCTGCAGCGCTTCGGCGCCATGAGCCTCAGCGTCTCCGCCACGTCGTTCTCCCAGCCGAACGCCGCGGGCGCCGCGCGGCTCTACGCCGACCTGGCCGAGTGGGCGGGCACCGGCGGCGAGGCCGTCGAGCTCTTCGCCGGCGGCGGGGCCATCGCCTTCCACCTGGCCCGGCGCTTCGCGCGCGTCACGGCCCTGGAGGTGGACGCCGGGTCCGTGGCGCGCGGACGAGCCGACGCCGAGCGCCTCGGCGTCGACGTGAGCTTCGTCAAGGGCGACGCGCGCCGCGTCGAGCCGCCGCGGGGGGTCGACCTCGTCGTCGTCGACCCGCCGCGCGCCGGCCTCGCGTCCGAGCTGAGGAGGGTCCTGCTCGCGGGTAGCTTCCCGCGGCTCGTCTACGTCTCCTGCGATGCGGCCACGTGGGCCCGCGACGTCGCCGACCTGCACGCCGGCGGCCTGCGGCTGGCGCGCATCAGGCCCTACGACCTCTACCCCCACACCCACCACGTGGAGATGCTGTCCGTGCTGGAGCGCGCCGCCTAGCCAGGCGCTAAGCTCATGCGATGCTGGCAAAGAGGATCATCCCCTGCCTCGACGTGCACGCCGGACGCGTGACGCGCGGCAGGCAGTTCGGCAGGGCGGAGCGCGGCGAGCTCGCCGACGTGGGCGACCCCGTGGCCCTGGCGGAGGCCTACGACCGCCAGGGCGCCGACGAGCTCGTCTTCTACGACATCACGGCCACGGCCGAGGGGAGGGGTGCGATCCTCGGGGTCCTCACCCAGGTCGCGGAGCGCTGCTTCATGCCGCTCACGGCGGGCGGCGGTGTGCGCAGCCTCGACGACGTGAGGGCGCTGACGCTGGCCGGCGCCGACAAGGTCTCGATCAACTCCGGCGCCCTGGCCGACCCGGGCCTGCTGCGCGCCGCCGCCGACAGGTACGGCTCGCAGGCCGTGGTGCTGAGCGTGGACTTCAGGCGCTCCGACGGCGGTTGGGAGGTCTACGCCGCCGGCGGCAGGCGCGGCACGAGCATCGACCTGCTCGACTGGGTCGTGCGCGGCCAGCTCGCCGGCGCCGGCGAGATCGTGCTGAACAGCATAGACGCCGACGGCATGGGCACCGGCTACGACCTGGAGGCGGTGAGGGCCGTGGCGGCCGAGGTGGACGTGCCCGTCGTGGCCTCCGGCGGCGCCGGACGGCCGGAGGACCTGCGCGACGTGCTGCTGCTGGCCGGCGCCGACGCGGCGCTTGCCGCCGGCATCTTCCACCGCGGCGAGACCACCGTCGCCGAGGTCAAGCGCGTCTGCCTCGAGGCGGGCCTCGCGGTCCGCCCGCCCGAGGAGGTGGCCGACCCCCATGCCCGCTGACGCGCTGGACTCGCTGAGCTACGACGAGCGCGGGCTCGTGCCCGTCGTGGCCCAGGACGCCGCCAGCGGCGAGGTCCTCATGCTCGCCTGGGCCGACAGGGAGGCGCTGGAGGCCACTTTGCGGACGGGCTGGGCCCACTACCACAGCCGCTCGCGCGGCACCCTGTGGCGCAAGGGCGCCACGAGCGGGAACGTCCAGCGGGTCCTGGCGGTGGTGGCCGACTGCGACGCCGACGCCGTCCTCTACCGCGTGGACCAGACGGGCCCCGCCTGCCACACCGGCGAGCGCACCTGCTTCCACGCGCCGCTGGCGGCGCCGGCCGCGGCGGCAGGGGAGGGCGAGGCCCGGGCGCCCGCGCGCCCCGCCGGCGCCAGGCGGCAGGCGATGGGGGAGGCGCTGAGCACCCTCGAGGACGTCGTCGCCCTGCGCCTGCGCACGCTGCCGCCCGGCTCCTACGTGGCCGAGCTGCACGGGCGCGGCCTGGGCTACATGGCGCAGAAGGTCGTGGAGGAGGCGGGAGAGACCGTGGTCGCCGCGCTGCAGGAGAGACGCGACGAGCTGAGGGCCGAGGCCGCCGACCTCGTCTTCCACCTCGGCGTGCTGCTGGCGGAGGCGGGCGTGGCGTGGGACGAGGTGGGCGAGACGCTCCTCTCGCGCCACCGGCCGACGGACGAGGAGGCGCCGCGCTCGTAAGCTCGAGGGGCATGGCCGCCGCGCCGCGCTACCTCGCCGTCCTCCTGCTCGTACCGCTCGTCGCGCTCGCGGCCTGCGCGCCGCGCGCCGCCTCGGCCGAGGAGCTGGCGCGCTCGGCGGCGCGCCGCTCGAGCCTCACGCCTTCCGCCTCGGGGTACGTGCCCACCGCGGAGGGTGGCGCCGGCGTGCTGCGCCAGCGGGACGAGGGCACGCCCGACGTCGTGATCATCGCGTTCTCCGGCCACTGCGGGCTGGTGTGCCACACGCGCAACACCTGGTCCTACCTCGACACGGCCAGCGAGCGCACCGGGGGCGTCGCCGTCCTCGACGTCATCAAGGGCGCCTACGAGGGCATGGGCCTGAAGGTCGAGGTGTTCAGCGCCTCGTCCTTCGTGACGGCCCACTACAGCCTCATAAGCGAGGAGCTGGAGCCCGGCTACCTGCAGGCGCAGGCCTACCTCGATCAGGTCAAGCGCGAGCTGATCCAGGGCGTCGCGAACCCCGCCCGCGTGGTGCTGGTGGGCCACTCCCACGGCACCGTGTGGGCCTCGCTGCTGGCCCTCAACAACCTCGACGTCACCTTCGACGCCTTCATCTCCCTCGACGCCATCTGCTGGCAGTGGTGGGGCCGGCACAAGGGCTTCATCGCCGAGGCGTTCGTCGACAGCCCGTGGCCGCTGCCGTTCCCGCTCGACGCCGGCGACCCCTGCGGCACCTTCGCGGTGCCCGGCGTGGGGAAGGTGGACGTGAACGACGTCGTGAGCGCGAACGTGATCTTCGGGCTCGAGGTACGCACGAACGTCCGCCTGCTCTCGCTGGACCCGAACGTGCTCGCCGACGACGACCCGAACGTGCGCATCAACGGCACCACCACGAACATCTGGGGCATCAGCGCCAGGGAGGCGCATTCCGACCTGGGGCGCTACTACAACCAGTCGATAGGCTGGGTGGCGGCGATGATCACGGCCCTCGGCCTGCCCGACCACGACGAGTACCCGATGCGCAGGTTCGTCCTGCCGCCGGCGCCGGACGAGTTCGACTACCAGGAGGGCGGCGGCTGACCCGCACCCCGACCGCGGCACGGCATAGTGGGTCCATGGCCCTGACCGAGACCCACGCAGGCAGGTTGGACGAGTTCGACGCCCGCAGCCACGCTCTCGAGAGGGCGCTGGTCCTCGACACGGTCCGCGTGACGGAGCAGGCGGCGATCGCCGCCAGCCGCGTCGCCGGCAAGGGGGACTCCGAGCTCGTCGACCAGGCCGGCACCGACGCGATGCGGGCCGTCCTCAACGAGCTGGAGATCGAGGGGGAGATCGTCATCGGCGAGGGCGAGCGCGACGAGGCGCCCATGCTCTACATAGGCGAGAAGGTGGGGCGCGGTGGCGACGACGCCTGGCCCGTCGACATCGCCGTGGACCCCGTCGAGGGCACGAGCATCACGGCGCGCATGGTGAACAACGCCGTGGCCGTCATCGCGCTCTCGGAGCGCGGCGGCCTCTTCCAGGCGCCGGACACCTACATGGAGAAGCTCATCGTCGGGCCGCCCGCCAAGGGCAAGGTCGACCTCACCTGGCCCGTGGCGGCGAACCTCCGCGGCATCGCGCTGGCCCTCGACCGCGACGTGGACGACCTCACCGTCGTGATCCTCGACAGGCCGCGCCACGAGGGCCTGATCCGCGAGGTGCGCGAGGCGGGCGCGCGCGTGAAGCTCATCGGCGACGGCGACGTGATAGCTGCGCTGTCGGCGGCGGTGCGCGGCACGAACGTGCACGCCGTCATGGGCATCGGCGGCGCGCCCGAGGGCGTGCTGGCGGCGGCCGCCCTGAAGTGCCTGGGCGGCGAGATCCACGGCCGCTTCAAGCCGCGCAACGACGAGGAGAGGCGCCGCCTGGAGGAGAAGGGCGGCTCGGTGGACCGCGTCTACCGCACCGAGGACCTGGCGCCGGGCAAGGTCATCGTGTTCAGCGCCACCGGCATCACCGACGGCGACCTGCTGCGCGGCGTCAAGTTCTTCAAGAACGGCGCCCGCACGCACTCCATAACCATGGGCTACCAGTCACGGGTCATAAGGTTCACCGACTCCGTGCACCTGCTCGGCGACGGCGCCAGGGTGACGATCCAGGTCTGAGGGGCCTCGCCTGGGCGGAGCGGGCGCGCCGGAAGCGACGACGTCGCCGCCTCAGTCGTCCTCGCGCCGCGGCTCCAGGGCGGCCATCGTCGACTTGCCTATGGGCGTGCGCGCCCACTCGAGGAAGGCCCTGAGCGCCCGCCCCCTGTGGCTCACCGACCGCTTCTCCGCCAGGGTGGCCTCGGCGAACGTCTTGCCCAGCTCGACGCTGCGGAACACGGGGTCGTAGCCGAAGCCGTTCTCGCCGCGCGGGCCGAACGTCAGCTCGCCGCGCGTCTCGCCCTCGAAGGTCGCCACCTCGCCGCCCGGGGTCGCGAGCACGATCACGCAGCGGAACGTGGCCCCGCGAGCCCTGGCCGGCACGTCCCGCAGCTCGTCCAGGAGGTGAGCCATGCGCTCGCCGTCGGTGAGGCCCTCGCCTCCGTAGCGGGCGCTGTGCACCCCCGGACGCCCGTGCAGCGCGTCCACCTCGAGGCCGGAGTCGTCCGCCAGCGTGGGCAGGCCGGAGCGCAGCGCCACGAAGCCGGCCTTCAGCAGGGCGTTCTCCTCGTAGTTCGCGCCCGTCTCCTCCGGCAGGCGGTCGATGCCCACCTCGGACAGGCCGAGCAGGTCGAGCTCGAGGCGCGAGAGCGCGTCGCGGAACTCCCGCAGCTTGCCCTGGTTCGTGGTGGCGATCACCACCTTCAGCCGCCTGGTCATGCGCCGCCCCTACGGAGCTGGGGCCTCACGACGTCGAGGACGCGCTTGACACCCTCGAGCCCAGTGGCGAGCAGGGCCACGTAGAGCTCCGACGGCACCGGCTCGCCCTCGCCGGCGCCCTGCACCTCCACGACCTCTCCAGCCCCCGTGGCCACGACGTTGAGGTCCACCGCGGCGACGGCGTCCTCGGCGTAGTCGAGGTCGAGCCGCTGCTCGCCGCCCACCAGGCCGACGCTGACCGCGCCCACCTCGTGGCGCAGCGGCCACTCGTCCAGCGCGCCCGCGAACACGAGCCTGTCGGCCGCCTCGTGCATGGCGGCGTAGGCGGCGACGACGCCGGCGCAGCGGGTGCCGCCGTCGGCGCTGAGCACGTCGACGTCTATGGTGATCGTCTTGCCGCGGAACAGCGCCAGGTCGACGGTCGTGCGCAGCGCGCGGCCAATGAGCCTCTGGATCTCCTGCGTCCTGCCGCTGGCGTAGAGCCGCTCGCGCGGGCTCCTGTCGGCGGTGCTGCGCGGCAGCATGGCGTACTCGGCCGTGAGCCAGCCGCCCTTGGCGGACGTGCCGCGCAGGTGCGGCGGCAGCTTGCTCTCGATGGTGACGCTGGCCACGACGCGGGTGCGCCCCCAGCTCACGAGCGCCGACCCCTCGGCGTGCGGCAGGTAGCCGGTCGTGACCTCGATGTGGCGCAGCTGCGCGGGGAGCCTACCGTCCCTCGCCGGGACCGACGTCACAGACCGGAACCCCCCTCGCGCCACGACCTGACACGCCGCGAGCTTACCAGGGTCCGGCCCCCGACACGGGCTCGGCCCGGCTCTGGTTACGCTCCTGAGGGGGAGGACAGAGGAGAAGATGGCGTTCCTAGACGCGGAGCTCAAGGAGCAGGTGGCGGGCGTCCTGGCGCCCTTGCAGGAAGAGGTGGAGCTCGTCGTCTACCGCGGCTCGAGCCTGGTCGTGCCGGGGCGGGACGAGCCGGGCGAGGAGCGGGCGATGCTCGAGCTCGTCCGCGAGGTGGCCGAGACCAGCGACAAGGTCACCGTCACGGAGAAGAGCCTCGTGGGCGACGAGCAGGCGGCGGCCGCCGGCATCACCCTCGCCCCCACCACGGTGTTCCGCCGCAAGGGCTCCGACGGCCTCAACGTGAGGTTCGTGGGCCTGATGAGCGGCTACGAGTTCAGCACCCTCCTCGAGGCGATCCTCATGGTGGGAGGCCAGCGCGAGCTGGACGGCCTGGACGAGGTCGCCGGCATCGCGGTGCCGCTGCGCCTGCGCACCTTCGTCACGCCCACCTGCCCCCACTGCCCGCGCGCGGTGGTGACGGCGTTCCGCTTCGCGCTCGCGAACCCCAACATCACCGCCGAGGCCATCGAGGCCAACGAGTTCCCGACCCTGTCCTCCGGGTACCGCATCTCCGGCGTGCCGGACACCGTCGTGGAGCCGGGCCCCGGCGCGTCGGGCGTGCGCGCCACGCGGGTCCTGGGGGCCCAGCCGGAACCGGTGTTCGTGGGCGCGCTCAAGCAGGCCGTGGAGCAGGCGCTGCCCAACGCCGGCTGAGGCGGCGGGCAAGCGAGGGCCCCGGCCGGGGGCCGGGGCCGAGGCTGGCGGAGAGGGCGGGATTCGAACCCGCGGTACAGGCAGTACCCGTACACGTGCTTTCCAGGCACGCTCCTTAAACCGCTCGGACACCTCTCCGCGGAGCGTGGGCCTGCGCGAGGCCGGCGGCGATTCTACCAGAAGGGCCGAGCCGCACGGGCCCCCGCCCGCGGGGCGGGTCTCGCCTCGGCTCAGGACGAGGCGCAGTCGGGGCAGCAGCCGTAGAGCGTGAGGCTGTGGGCGCGCACCCTGAACCCGCCGGGCAGCGTGGCGCCTTCCAGCACGGCCACCGGGCAGCTCGCGTCCAGCTCGTAGACGCGCCCGCACTCCTCGCAGCTGAAGTGGTGGTGGTGGGAGGCCCGCCTGGGCTCGTAGCGCGTAGTGGTCTCGTTGGGCAGGTGCACCGTGGACACCGCGCCGCGCTCGGCGAGGGCGCCGAGGTTCCTGTAGACGGTCGCCAGACCCAGCCCCGGGTGGTGCCGCGAGGCGCTCTGGAACACCTCCTGAGGCGTCAGCGGCCCCGGTGCCTCCTCCAGCGCGCGCAGTATCGCCCTGCGCTGCGAGGTCCTGTGCACGGCCTCACGATAGCAACCGGCGCGGGAGTCGGCGGTGGCCCACGGCTAACTGGACCACAGGCGCCGGGGCGCCGGGCGGTTTACCATCGCTGCGGAGACGGAGGGAACACCCAGGAGGATGCTCAAGGACCGCGTCGTACTGCTCACGACCCCCGAGGGGGTGAACGAGTTCCTCGGCCGCTACCCCACCAGCGTGATCTTCAAGGCCGGGACCTGCCACAAGACCATGCAGGGCTTCGGCTTCGTCCAGGAGCGCCTGGAGCCGCGCGAGGACCTCATGTGCGGGGTCATCAGGGTGGTGGAGTCGAGGGCCGCCAGTAACCTGGTGGCGGAGGTCACCGGCATCAGGCACGAATCGCCGCAGGTGATCCTGTTCAAGGACGGGGAGCCCGTCTTCGACCGCGACAACTGGGAGATCACGCCGGACGCCCTCGACGAGGGCTTCGCCCTGCTGCCGCAGGGAGAGCCGGTGGCGGCGGCCTCCGGCCCGGCCAGGTCCGACCTCACGCCGTACCTGCGGGTGCTCGAGCGCTACCTGGGCGGCGAGATGGACGAGGCCGACTTCGAGCACACCTACACGCACATGTTCAGGGGCGACGCCACGCTGCGCCCCGGCGAGGAGGTCGAGGCGCTCAACTCGATCTTCGGCGACGTCGACCAGCACATCAACATGCACCTGATGATGGCCGGCAAGGCCGACAACAGCCGGCTGAGGGCGCGGGCCGAGGCGGCCTACCGGCGCCTCAGGGAGCTGGCGCAGGGCCAGTTCGCGGCCGGCTGAGGCGCGACAGGCTCGAGGCCACGGAGCGGCCCGCCCCCTGAGGGCGGGCCGCTCGCTGCTCCACGCTCACCGCTCCCGGCGCTCGTGCTCGAGGAAGCGCTCGAAGGCGTCGTCGAGGTTCGGTCGCTGCGTGACCTTGGCCTTGGCGCCGCGCAGCTCGTCGTTGCTGGGGCGGCGGTCCGGCGTCGCCGGCTGAGGCGCCGCGCCGCTTTTGGCCCGGGCCGTCACCGTGGCGCGTCCCTGGGTGGGCGGCGCGGCGCCTCCCACCGTCCCGGCCGCGCCCGACGGCGCGCCTGCCGTCTTGACGCCGCGCTCCGCGCGCCAGACGGGCGCCTCCGCCCCACGCGACAGCGGCACGTAGGTCACCTCCTCGCGGCCCTCCCCGCGCCTGGGCGCCGCCGCCAGCGACAGGGCGGCCCACAGCGTGAGGCACAGGGCGATCACGAACAGGAACCCTATGAACACGAGCGCGGCGAGCGGGCTCACGACACAAGGATAACGACGCGGCGCCCCCGCGGCTCAGGGATGGGGGTCACACCCCCTGGCCCGCGATGATCGCGCACAGGCGCGAGGGGTCCACGTTCCCGCCCGACGCCACCACCACCGTCGGCCCCTCGGCCAGGGTCACGCCGTCGGCCCCGGGCTCCCGCAGCAGCCTCATGAGCCCGGCGAGGCTCAGCGCCCCCGTGGGCTCCACGACCAGCCTCGCGTCGGTCGCGTAGAAGCGCGTGGCGGCGGCTATGGCCTCCTCCTCCACGGTCACGACGCCCGCCAGGCGCGAGCTCAGCACGGCCAGGTTCAGCGCGCCTATCGACTGGGTGCGCACCCCGTCGGCCATCGTGGCCGTCGTGCGCTCGGCCGGCCAGGTCACTACCTCGCCGCTCCGCAGGGACTCCTGGGCGTCCGCGGCCAGCGCCGGCTCGACGCCGATGACGCGCGCCTCCGGAGCGAGGTAGGCGAGCGCGGCGCAGACGCCAGAGGCCAGGCCGCCGCCGCCGATGGGCACGATGACGTTCGCGACCCTGGGCAGGTCCTCGGCGATCTCCACCCCCACCGTCGACTGGCCCTCGACGACGCGGGCGTCGTCGTAGGGCGGCAGCAGCGTGGCGCCCGTCTCTTCGGCGATGCGCGCCGCGGTCTCGTGCCTGTCGGCCTGCGTGTTGCGGCAGCGCACGACCACTGCGCCCAGCTCGCGGGTGCGGCGCACCTTCACCTCCGGGGCGCCCTCGGGGATCACCACGGTGGCCGGCACGCCGAAGGCCGCCGCCGCGTGCGCCACGCCCTGCGCGTGGTTGCCGGACGAGTGGGTGACCACGCCCCGCCTGCGCTCGCTCTCCGGCATGGCGGCGAGGAAGTTCGTGGCCCCGCGCACCTTGAACGAGCCCGTGAGCTGCAGGGACTCCGCCTTCACGTAGACCTCACGCGGACGCTCCCCGGGCAGCGCCAGCGGCAGCAGCGGGGTACGCCGCACGCGGCCCTGGAGCCGGGAGACGGCCGCGCGGACGTCGACCTGGTCCATGCGCACCTTCTACCACCGCGAACGCCGCGGTCGACGGGGCTTTCTGCTCACCCGCGGCGCCCGCGAGCCGCCGTCAGGCGAGGAAGGCCTCCAGCTCCGCGGCCGTGGGGTAGGAGGGGATCGCCCCGCGACGCGTCGTGGACAGCGCGGCGTAGGCACAGGCGCGCTCGAGCGCGCTCCTGGCCGCGTCCTCCTCCTCCCAGGTGCCGGGGGCCCTGAGCGTGGCCGCGAGCACCGCGCCGGTGAGGGCGTCGCCGGCGCCGGTGGCGTCCACGCTCCCCACCCGCGGAGACGGCGCGTGCGCGGCGTAGCCCCGGGCGCGGGCCGTGGCGCCCGCCGCGCCGCGGCTCACGACCACGAGCCGCGTGGCGCCGGCCAGCAGGTCGCGCACCCAGCGCTCCTCGGCCGCTGGCCCCTCGCCGGCGAGGAAACGGGCCTCCTCCTCGCTGACCTTCACGACGTCGGCGCTCGCGACCAGGCGGCGTATCACCTCCCGGGCCTCGCCCAGGTCCCCCCAGAAGCTCTCCCGCAGGTTCACGTCGCAGGAGACGAGCACGCCCGCCTCGCGCGCGGCCGCGACGGCCGCGACGGTGGCCGACCTGGCCGGCTCGCGCGCCAGGCAGACCGAGCCGAAGTGGAGGCACCGCGTCCCGCCGCCGGACCACAGGCGCCGCAGGGCGTCGAGCGCCAGCTCCGGGGTCAGGTGGTCGTGCGCCGGGTCGTGGCCGTAGAAGGCGAAGCCCCGCTCGCCGCCCTCGCCGAGTGAGACGAACGCCACGGCCGTGCGGTGCGGGACCGCCGCGACGCCCGTGACGTCGACCCCGGCGCGGGCGAGCTCGCCCACCAGCGCCCTCCCGAACGGGTCGTCGCCCACGGCGGCCACGACCCCGCTGCGCGCGCCGAGCCGGGCGGCGGCCACGGCCACGTTCGCCGGGGCCCCGCCGGCGGACCACAGGTAGGTGCGCGCCGTCTCCAGGCTCGCGCCTCGCTCGCGCGGCACCATGTCCACGAGGAGCTCGCCGAGGCACAGGAGCTGGGGAGGCGCGCCGGGCGCGGGCGTCATGGCGCCACGATACGCGGGGCGGAGCGGGGCCGGCGCGTGCCCTGGAGGTCGGATACCGAACGGAAACCGCCTCCAGGGCGTGTTAGAACGGAGCGACATGGCGCCGAACGGCCCTCGCGAGCAGACGCGGGACAACGAGCCCGAACCTCCACGACATTTCGCCAGCGGCAGCCTCGACTACGTCGAGGAGCTCTACCTCCGCTACCTCGCCGACCCCTCGTCGGTGACGGCGGAGTGGCGCGACTACTTCGAGGGCCTCGGCCCCGCCGGGCCCGTGGCGCGCCACCTCGAGCCGAGCTTCGTGCCCCGCAGCCTCTTCAACCCGCCCTCGCACACCGCCGACCAGCTCACCGAGGCGGGCGCGGCGGCGGCCGTGCTGCAGCAGAAGCTCGACAGGCTGGTGCGCAACTACCGCGTGCGCGGCCACCGCCTCGCGCGCCTCAGCCCCCTCGGCCAGGAGCCGTTCGCGGCGCCCGAGCTGGAGCCCGAGTTCTACGGCCTCACCGAGGACGACCTGGCGAAGCCGGTGATCGGCAGCGTCCTGCCCGGCGCGACGACCGTGGGCGAGGTCATCGAGGGCCTCAAGGAGACCTACACCCGCTCCATCGGCGCGCAGTTCATGCACATAGACAGGCTGGAGCTGCGCGTGTGGCTGCAGCACCGCATGGAGACGACGCGCAACAGGCTCCAGCTCTCGCGCGAGGAGCAGCTGCGCATCCTCACGAAGCTGACCGACGCCACCACCTTCGAGGAGTTCATCCAGCGGAAGTACGTGGGCGCCAAGTCGTTCTCCCTGGAGGGCGGCGAGACCCTGATCCCGCTGCTGGACCTGGTGATCGAGAGGGCCGCCGACCAGGGCGTGGCGGAGGTCGTCCTCGGCATGGCCCACCGCGGGCGCCTCAACGTCCTGGCGAACGTGATGGGCAAGGCGGCCAGCAGCATCTTCAGGGAGTTCGAGGACAAGGACCCGGAGAGCTACCTGGGCCGCGGCGACGTGAAGTACCACCTCGGCTACTCGAGCGACCACGTCACCTCCACTGGCAGGTCGGTGCACCTCTCGCTGGCCTTCAACCCCTCGCACCTCGAGTTCGTGAACGCCGTCGTGCTGGGCCGCACCCGCGCCAAGCAGGACCGCCGCGGCGACCTCGAGCGCGAGCGCGTCCTGCCCGTGCTGATCCACGGCGACGCCGCCTTCATAGGCCAGGGCATCGTGCAGGAGACGCTCAACATGAGCGGGCTCGAGGGCTACCGCGTGGGCGGGGCCCTGCACGTGATCGTGAACAACCAGATCGGCTTCACCACCGGCCCGCGCCAGGCGCGCTCCACCACCTACGCCAGCGACGTGGCCAAGATGCTGCAGAGCCCGATCTTCCACGTCAACGGCGAGGACCCGGAGGCCGTGGCTCAGGTCGTGCAGCTCGCCCTGGACTTCAGGCGCGAGTTCAAGCGCGACGTGGTCATAGACATGTACTGCTACCGGCGCCTGGGCCACAACGAGACCGACGAGCCGGCCTTCACTCAGCCGGTGATGTACGCCAAGGTCAGGAAGCGCAAGTCGGTGCGCGAGGCGTACCGCGACAAGCTCCTGGCGCTCGGCGAGGTCAGCATGGCCGAGGCCGAGAAGATCGCCGAGGACCGCAGGCAGCGTCTCGAGGACCACCTCTCCGAGGCGAGGAAGCAGGGCTTCAAGGTCGTCTACCCGACGCTGCAAGGCGTGTGGAGCGACTACGTGGGAGGGCCCGACGCCGACGTGCCCGACGTAGACACGGCCGTGCCGCGCGAGCGGGCCGCGGCCTGGCTCGAGGACCTGACGCGCGTGCCGTCCGGGTTCAACCTCAACCCCAAGCTCAAGCGCGCGCTGGCGGCGCGCCTGGAGATGGCCAGGGGCAACGCCCCGCTCGACTGGGCCGCCGGCGAGGCTCTGGCCTTCGCCAGCCTCGTCGCCGAGGGGCGCCGCGTGCGGCTCACGGGCCAGGACAGCGAGCGCGGCACCTTCAGCCACCGCCACGCCGTCTTCCACGACACCGAGGACGGGCACGAGCACGTGCCGCTGGCCGAGCTCGCCGCCCAGCACGGCGGCGTCTTCGAGGTCCACAACAGCCCGCTGTCCGAGGCCGGCGTCCTGGGCTTCGAGTACGGCTACAGCGTGGACACCCCGGACGGCCTCGTGCTGTGGGAGGCGCAGTTCGGCGACTTCGCGAACGGCGCGCAGGTGATCATCGACCAGTTCCTCTCCTCGGCCGAGGAGAAGTGGCGCCGCCTCTCCGGGCTGGTGATGCTGCTGCCGCACGGCTTCGAGGGGCAGGGCCCCGAGCACTCCAGCGCCCGCCTCGAGCGCTACCTCCAGCTCTGCGCCGAGGACAACATGCAGGTCGCGTACCCCACGACACCCGCGCAGTACTGCCACCTGCTCAGGCGGCAGGTGCTCAGGAAGATCCGCAAGCCGCTGATCGTCATGACGCCGAAGAGCCTGCTGCGCCACCCCCGCGCGGTGAGCGACCTCGACGAGTTCGTGACGGGCGGCTTCAGGCGCGTGATCCCCGACGCGCAGGTGGAGCCGGCGGGGGTGAGGCGCGTGCTGCTCACCAGCGGCAAGCTCTACTACGAGCTCGCCGCGGCGCGCGAGGAGCGCGGGGCGAACGACGTGGCCATCGTGCGGCTCGAGCAGCTCTACCCGCTGCGTGAGTCCGAGGTCGAGGCGGCGCTGGCCCCCTACCCGGCCGGCGCGCCCGTGGTCTGGGTCCAGGAGGAGCCCGCCAACATGGGGGCCTGGTGGTACCTGCGGGTACGATGGGGCGACGAGGTCGCCGGCAGGCCTTTCGCCGGCGTGACGAGACCGGAGTCGGCGAGCCCGGCCACGGGCTCCGGCGCCGCTCACCGCATCGAGCAGGAGAGGCTGGTGGCGGAGGCCTTCGCCGGCTGAGGGGACGCGGTCGCGGGCCGCGCCCCCGCGGCGCCCGCACAGGAAGGGTCGAGGATGGCTACAGACGTCAAGGTGCCCGCTGCGGGAGAGTCGATCTCCGAGGTCATCATCGGGAGCTGGCTGAAGGCGGTCGGCGACCGCGTGGCCGTCGACGAGCCGATCGTCGAGGTGGAGACCGACAAGGCGACCCTGGAGGTCCCCTCACCCGTGGCCGGCGTCCTGACCGAGCAGCTCTTCGCCGAGGGCGACACCGTGGCCGTGGGCGCCGTGGTCGCCCGCGTCGACGAGGCCGGGTCCGCCGAGGCGGCCCCCGCGGAGCCGGAGCGCCCCGCCGCGCCGCCCCCGCCGGCGCCGGCGGAGCGTCGGGCCCCCGCCCCGCCGCCGGCCGCCGCTCCCAGGGCCCAGGCGGCGGCGCCGGCCGCGGCCGTGGCCGAGGCGCCCGCGGGGCGCAGGGCGACGGTCGTGATGCCGGCGGCGCAGAGGCTCCTCGCCGAGCACGGGCTGTCGGCCGACGAGGTGCCCGCCACCGGCCCCGGCGGGCGCCTGTTGAAGGAGGACGTGCAGCGCTACCTCGACGAGCGCGAGCGCCAGGCGGCGCTGGCGGCCGGCGCCGACGTGGCGCCCGCCCCCCTGCCCGCCTCGGAGGGCCCGCGCCAGGAGGAGCGCGTGCGCATGAGCCCACTGCGGCGCACGATCGCCGAGAGGCTCGTGGCGGCGCAGCGCACCGCCGCCCTGCTCACGACCTTCAACGAGGTCGACATGACGGCGGTCATCGCGCTGCGCAAGGAGTACAGGGAGGCCTTCGAGAAGCGCTACGAGGTGCGGCTCGGCTTCATGTCCTTCTTCGTCAAGGCCGTCATAGACGCCCTGAAGGCGATCCCGCAGCTCAACGCCGAGATCGCCGGCGAGGACATCGTCTACAAGAACTACTACGACATCGGCGTGGCCGTCTCGGCCAAGAAGGGCCTGGTCGTGCCCGTGATACGCGACGCCGACAGGCTGTCCTTCGCCGAGCTCGAGCGGGTCATCGCCGACTTCGGCCAGCGGGCCCAGGCCAACAGGCTCACGCCGGAGGAGCTGCAGGGCGGCACCTTCACGATCAGCAACGGCGGCGTGTTCGGCTCGCTCATGTCGACGCCGATCGTGAACCCGCCGCAGTCGGGGGTGCTGGGCATGCACGCCATCCAGGAACGCCCCGTCGCCAGGGACGGCCAGGTCGTGATCAGGCCGATGATGTACGTGGCCCTCACCTACGACCACCGCATCGTCGACGGGCGCGAGGCCGTGACGTTCCTCAAGCGCGTCAAGGAGGCCATCGAGGACCCCGCGCGCATGCTGCTGGAGGTCTGACGTGGCTGAGGGGGAGACGAGGAGGCACGACGTCGTCGTCATCGGCGCCGGGCCGGGCGGGTACGTGGCGGCGATCCGCGGGGCACAGCTCGGCTTCGACGTCGGCCTCGTCGAGAGGGAGCCCACCCTCGGCGGCACCTGCGTGCGCGTGGGCTGCATCCCCTCCAAGGCGCTGCTCGAGTCGAGCTTCCTCTACGCCGAGGCCCGGAACTCCTTCGGCCAGCACGGGATCGCCGCCGAGGTGGACCTCGACCTGAAGGCCATGCACGCCCGCCGCGAGAAGGTCGTCAAGCAGAACACCGACGGCGTGGCGTACCTGATGAAGAAGAACGGCGTGACCGTCTACCGCGGCACGGGCCGGCTCGCCGGCCCGGGGCGCGTGGCCGTGGAGGGCGACGAACCCGTCGCGCTCGAGGCGTCGCACGTCGTGCTGGCCACGGGCTCGGTGGCGTCGGGCCTCGAGGGCGTGGCCGTGGACGGCGAGACCGTCGTGACCAGCACCGAGGCCCTGGCCTTCCCCGAGGTCCCGCCCCGGCTCGTGGTCATAGGCGCCGGCTACATAGGCCTGGAGCTGGGCTCGGTGTGGGCCCGCCTGGGCTCCAAGGTCACGGTCCTCGAGTACCTCGACCGCATACTGCCGGGGATGGACCTCGACACGGCCAAGGAGGCGGAGAAGGCGCTCAAGCGCCAGGGCCTGGTGTTCAGGCTCGGCGCCAAGGTCACGGGCGCGAGCGTGGAGGGCGGCGTCGCCACGGTCCAGGTGGAGGGCGCGGAGCCGGTGCAGGCCGAGAAGGTGCTGGTGGCCGTCGGGCGCAGGCCGAACACGGCCGGGCTGGGCCTCGAGGAGGCCGGCGTGGAGCTCGACGAGCGCGGCCGCGTGCGGGTGGACGAGCGCTTCGCCACCACCGCGGCGGGCGTGTACGCGATAGGCGACCTGATCCCCGGCCCGATGCTGGCGCACAAGGCGTCCGAGGACGGCGTGGCGCTCATGGAGCTGCTGGCCGGCCATCCCGCCGGCGTGGACTACGGCCTCGTGCCCGGCGTCGTCTACACGGAGCCGGAGGTCGCGACCGTCGGCGAGACAGAGGAGGCGCTGCGGGAGCGCGGCGTGCCCTACAGGAAGGGCGTGTTCCCCTTCAGCGCCAACGGCAGGGCGCGGGCGCTGGGCCACACCGACGGGCGCGTGAAGGTGCTGGCCCACGCCGAGACCGACAGGGTCCTCGGCGTGCACGCCATCGGCCCGCGGGCCGGCGAGCTCGTCGCCGAGGCCGTGCTGGCCATGAGCTTCGGGGCATCGGCGGAGGACGTGGGCGCCACGGTCTTCGCTCACCCCACGCTCTCCGAGGCGTTCAAGGAGGCCGCTCTGGCCGCGGACGGGAGGGCGATCCACTCGTGAGCGCCGGCGTGGCCCCGCCGCTCGCGGCGCCCGCGACCGCACGGGCTGACCGCCGCCTCGGGGGGCCCGCGTGACGGCGCTGCCCGCCGCCGCGCCGCCGGTGACGGGCGAGGGGCTCGTCACGCGCGACGCGGAGCTGGCGCGCGTCGCCGACAAGGTCCTGGGCGGCCGGCGCCTGAGCCTCGAGGACGGCCTCGTCCTCTACCGCACGCGCGACCTGCCGGGCCTCATGCGCCTGGCCGACCACGTGAGGCGCCGGAAGGTGGGCGACAAGGCCTACTACGTCCACTCGCTGCGGCTCTCGCAGACGAACGTCTGCTACGTGGGCTGCACCTTCTGCGGCTTCCAGCGCCGGTTCGGCGAGGACGGCGTGTGGGACTACGACCTGGAGCAGGTGTGGGAGTTCGTGGACAGGTACTGGCACCCCGACCTCACCGAGATCCACATCTCCTCCGGCCACCACCCCAAGCGCGAGTGGCAGTACTACCTCGACCTCGTCAAGGGCCTCACCGAGCGCTACCCGGGCGTGCAGGTGAAGGCCTGGACCGGCGCCGAGATCCACCACTTCAGCCGCATCACCAGGCCCCGCCTGAGCTACAGGGAGATACTGCAGCAGCTCAAGGACCACGGCCTCGTGGCGCTGCCGGGCGGCGGCGCCGAGATCTTCGCCGACAGGGTCCGCAAGCGGATCGCGCGGGCCAAGGTGACGGCCGAGCAGTGGCTCGAGATCCACAGGACCGCCCACGAGCTGGGGCTGCCCAGCAACGCGACGATGCTCTACGGGCACATCGAGACGCTGGAGGAGCGCCTCGACCACATGCTCAGGCTGCGCGAGCTGCAGGACGAGACTGGCGGCTTCTTCTCCTTCGTGCCGCTGGCCCTGCAGCCCGACAACAACCAGCTCTCGAAGGAGCTGGGCACGCGCTTCACCACGGGCGTGGACGACCTGCGCAACCTCGCCGTCGCCCGCCTGATGCTCGACAACTTCCCGCACGTCAAGGGCTACTGGATCATGATCACGCCGGAGCTCACGCAGGTGTCGCTGTCGGCGGGCGTGTCCGACGTCGACGGCACGATCAAGGCCGAGAGGATCGCGCACGCCGCCGGCGCCGTCACGCGCGAGGGCCTGGAGGAGGAGGAGCTCAGGCGCCTGATACGCGGGGCCGGGCGCGTGCCCGTGCTGCGCGACGCGCTCTACCGCGAGCTGAAGGTGTTCGCTTGACGGCTGTCCACGGCCAGGCGCTGGCCCCCGCCGCCACCTGCGTCCTCGGCATCGTCGCCTACGCCAACGTGGCGCCGCTGCACCACGCCCTCGAGCCGTGGCCGGGCGTGCGCTTCGTGCGGGGCGTGCCTGCCGAGCTGAACGCCGCGCTCGGTCGCGGCGAGATCGACCTGACCCTCGTCTCCTCCGTGGAGCTCGTGCGTCACAGGCACGAGTACAGGGCCCTGGCCGACTTCTCGATAGCCACGCTGGGCCCCGTCTACAGCGTCATGCTGTTCGCCCGGCGCCCCTGGGAGGAGCTGGCGGGGGCGCGCGTGGCGGTGACGCCGCACTCGGCGACGAGCGTGGAGCTGCTGCGCGTGCTGCTGGAGGCCGACGGCATGGCCGCCGACCTGGTGGCCACGCCGGGGACCCTGGACGAGGTCCTGGAGTCGGCCGACGCCGCCCTGCTCATCGGCGACGCCGCCCTCACCGAGGCCGTGAGGCACCTGGGCCCGCGCGAGGGCGGTCCCGCGGCGCGCGGCGCCAGCGGCAGGAGCGTCGTGCGGCCCGACCTGCTGGTCTACGACCTGGGCGAGGCCTGGTACCGCCTCACGCGCCTGCCCTTCACGTTCGCCGTGTGGGCCTCCCGCGCCGACCGCAGGCCGTCCCCCGACCTGCTGCGGCGCTTCCGCGCGGCGCGCACCGCCGGGCTGGGCCGCCTGGCCGAGGTCGCCGGCGTCGAGGCGCAGCGGCTCGGCCTGCCCGCCTTCGTCGTGCAGCGCTACCTGGAGAACTTCCGCTACTACCTCGAGCCGCCCGACCTGGACGGCCTCGAGGAGTTCGCCGCCCGCGTCGACCCCACCTACAGGCGCGGCGAGCTGCCCTTCTGGGACCACTGAGGGGCCGCTTCGGATGCCACACTGGGCCCATGCCCGTCCCCTCACGTAGGACCCTCCTCGCCCGCGCGCTCCCCTTGGTCGTCGCCGCGTGGGCGCTGGTCGCCGGGTCGACCGCGGCCGCCCAGGACGCCGGCGCGCCGGCGGCGGCCCAGGAGACCGACCTCGCCGGCGAGGTGCACACCACCGAGTACGGCGGCGTGACGCGCGAGTACTACCTCTACCTGCCGCCCGACCTGCCGCAGGGGGCACCGCTCCTGGTGGTGCTGCACGGGCGCGGCGGCACCATGCGCGCCATGGCGCGCCTCACCGGCTACGACGACCTGGCCGCGGAGCGCGGCTTCGCCGTCGTCTACCCGCAGGGCCTGGACGACCAGTGGAACTACGTGGCGGGGATCGAGGGCTTCGACCTCGCCTCCGACGACATAGGGTTCCTGCCGGCCCTGGTCCGCGAGCTCGTGGACGCGCACGGCCTCGACCCCTCGCGCGTGTACGTGGCGGGCTTCTCGAACGGCGGCTACATGGCGCAGCGGCTGGCCTGCGACGCGCGCGACACCTTCGCCGCCTTCGCCACGGTGGGCGCGGCCGGCTACGCCGGGCTGCCCACCGTGTGCGGGGAGGGAGCGCCGGTCTCGATGCTGCTGATGCACGGCACGGAGGACCCCGTCGTGCCGTTCGGCGGGATGCTCGTCGACACGCCGAACGGCCGCGTCACGCTGCTCGCCTCGGTGCAGCAGACGGTGTCGTACTGGGCGGCCTTCGCCGGCTGCGACGCGCACGCGACGAGTCACGGCGTGCCGCAGACGGGGCGCTCGCCCGGCACCGAGGTGCAGGTGTTCACGGTGACTGGCTGCCCGCCCGGGCACGAGGTGGAGCTCGTCGTGGTGGCCGGCGGCGGTCACGCCTGGCCCGGCCATCCCGACGGCCTGCCGGCCGACGTGGTCGTGCGCGTGAACCTGGACATCGACGCCAGCGAGTACATCTGGGAGTTCTTCGCGAGGCAACCGGCCCTCGAGTAGCGGCGCCGCCCGTCACGGCGCGAAGCGGCGACCCCGCGCTCACCTCACGACGGTCGGTACCCAGGCCGCTCGCGCCGCCACGGTCTCGGTTGACGCCGCGTTGACGCAGGACGTCTAGCTTCGGCGGCGTGCCGGACAGCACGCCCGCCGACGCCAAGCCGGCCGGCGCCGGCACGGGAGGTGCGAGTGATGAGGCCGACCGCTCTGCTGCTCCGCGCGGCGCTCGCCGTCGCGTGCGCCCTGCCCCTCGCGGGCTGCGGCGCGCTGCTGGCCAACGCCGGCATGGACTTCTCGATCGCCATCGAGCCCGCCGAGGTCACGGCCGCCAAGGGGTCGAAGTTCGAGGTGACGGTGACGGTGAGCCGGCCCGCGTCGCTGGAGGTGGTCCCGCTGCCGGTGGTCGTGGCGCTCCACGACGGACCCGACTTCCTGACGGCCGTGGACCTCGAGATCCCGCCCGGGATCGACGAGGACACGATGACGTTCGAGGTCTCCGGGGACGCCCAGATCGGCGAGACCGAGAAGAACCTCGTCCGGGTCAGGGCCACCAACGGTGTCAAGACCAAGGAGGCGACGTTCACGGTCACCGTCGTGGACGGTCCCTAGCCGCTCCCTCTGCCGCGCGTGCGTGCGGCGCGGACCTCACAGTATGTAGCGGCTGAGGTCCTCGTCCTCCACCACGTCCTCGAGCTTCGCACGCACCAGGGCCTCGTCCACCACGACGTCGCCTAGCTCGGTACCGAAGGCGACGTCCTCGAGCACCGTCTCGAGGATCGTGTGCAGGCGCCTCGCCCCTATGTCCTCCACCTCGCGGTTCACGCGCTCGGCGTACTCGGCGATGGCGTCTATGCCGCTCTCCTCGAAGGTCACGCGCGTGCCGTCGACGGCCAGCAGCGCCTGGTACTGCTTCGTGAGCGCGTGCTCCGGCTCGGTGAGTATGCGCCTGAGGTCGCCCTGCGAGAGCTCCTCCAGCTCCACGCGGATGGGGAAGCGGCCCTGCAGCTCGGGGATCAGGTCGCTGGGCTTCGAGGCGCTGAAGGCCCCGGCGGCGATGAACAGCACGTGGTCGGTGCGCACGGGCCCCTGGCGGGTGGTCACCTGGGTGCCCTCGACTATGGGCAGGAGGTCGCGCTGCACGCCCTCGCCGCTGACGTCGCCCGAGCCCTGCCGCTCGGCGCCGGCGATCTTGTCGATCTCGTCGATGAAGACGATGCCCATCTCCTCGGCCCGCCTCACGGCCTCTCCCGCCACGGCGTCCTTGTCTATCAGCGCCGAGGCCTCCTCGTCCTCCAGCAGGCGCCTGGCCTCCCTCACCGTGACCCGGCGGCGGACGCGCCGCTCGGGCATGAAGCGGCGGAACACGTCCTGGAGGTTCATGCCCGCCTCCTCCATGCCCGGCATGGGGATCGCGACCGTGGGCTCGTCCTTGACCTCCACCTCCACGACGCGCTCCTCCAGCTCGCCCTCGTGCAGGAGCCGGCGCATGCGGTCTCGCCCCTCGGCGCTGCCGCCGGGCAGCAGCACGTCGAGCAGGCGCTCCTCGGCGGCCGCGGACGCGCGGTCCCTCACCTCGGCGCGCTTCTCCTCCTCGACCATCGCCTCGGCGGCCCGCACGAGGTCCCTGACGATCGAGTCGACGTCGCGGCCCACGTAGCCGACCTCGGTGAACTTCGTGGCCTCGACCTTCACGAACGGTGCGCGGGCCAGACGCGCCAGCCGCCTGGCGATCTCGGTCTTGCCGACGCCGGTGGGGCCAATCAGCATGATGTTCTTGGGGGTCACCTCGGCCTGCAGCTCGGGCGGCAGGCGGCGACGCCGGTAGTGGTTGCGCAGTGCGATGGCCACGGCGCGCTTGGCCTTCTCCTGGCCGACGATGTGGCGGTCGAGCTCGGCGACGATCTCGGCGGGCGTGAGCCCGGCGGCGCGGCCGACGAGCTCGAACGTGGAGCCGTCGGGCGCCACGGCGTAGTGGGCGCGTCCCGGCCCGGGGTCGAAGGGGTCCATCAGGCGTCGCCGTCCTCGGACACCGGGTCGTGGGCGTCGCCGCCCCCGGAGACGCCCTCCGCCGAGACCGTGAGCACCGTCGCGGAGCCGCTCGTGAAGACGTCGATCTCGGCGGCTATGGCCAGTGCGGCGCGCCCGATCTCCTCGGCGCTCAGCTTCGTGTGGCGCAGGAGCGCCGTGGCGGCGGCCTGGGCGTAGGGCCCGCCCGAACCGACGGCGGCCACCGGCTCGTCCGGCGCGATGACGTCGCCGGCCCCGGAGAGCGTGAGTATCTGCCTGTGGTCGGCCACTATCAGCATGGCCTCGAGGTTGCGCAGCGCCCTGTCGGTGCGCCACTCCTTGACGGTCTCGACGGACGCCCTGGTGAGGTTGCCGCGGTACGTCTCGAGGTAGCCCTCGAACTTGTCGAGCAGGGTGAAGGCGTCGGACACGGTGCCGGCGAACCCCGCCACGACCTTGCCGTCGGCCAGCGCCCGCACCTTCACGGCGCCGCGCTTGACGATCGTGTCGCCCAGGCTCACCTGGCCGTCGCCGACGAGCGCGGTGACGCCGTCCCTGTTGACGGCCACGATCGTGGTCCCATGGAAGCGCTCCATCGCCACGGAGGTTATCACCGGCCCTCGGAGCCGAGCGTCCCCGCGGTGCGCTGGGGGCGCCCAGGCGCCGAGACCCTGTCGCGAGCGGCACGGGGTCTTGACAGGCCGGTCTCGGTGCATTACATTACTAGTCGGTTATGGAACCGTCCGGTTATGCAGACGCGCTGTCGAGCGAGCTGGACGCCGTGTTCGCGGCCCTGGCCGACCCCACGCGGCGGTCGATCCTCGAGCGCCTGGCGGAGGGCGAGGCCACGGTGACGGAGCTCGCCGCCCCGCTCGACATCAGCCAGCCGGCCGTGTCCAAGCACCTCAAGGTGCTGGAGCGCGCCGGCCTGGTGTCGGTGTCCCGCGACGGCACCAGCCGCCCGCGCCGTCTCGAGCCGGCCAGGCTCGCCCGCGCCGACGCCTGGCTCGAGCGCTACCGGCGGTACTGGGAGGCCAGCTTCGCGAAGCTGGACGACCTGCTGCTGGAGCTGCGCGAGCGGCGTTCGAGCTAGGGCCGGGCGGGGCGTCAGGGCGCGTGGGCCGCGCCGCGATCGCCCGTAGCGCGTTCGAGGAGCCGCGCCAGCGGCGGAGAGGGAGTCCCAGCATGGCGAAGATCGAGGCTAGGCCGTTCCTCATGTACGAGAAGGGTTGCCGCGAGGCGGCCGAGTTCTACGCGTCCGTGTTCCCGGACGGCAAGGTGCTCACGGGTCCCGGGTTCCCCGGCGTCTCCTTCGAGGTGGGCGGCCAGCGGTTCGACGCCTACGACGGCGGCGACTACTTCCAGTTCAGCGAGGCCTTCTCGATCCAGGTGAGGTGCGAGACGCAGGCCGAGGTCGACCACTTCTGGGAGCGCCTCGTCGAGGGCGGCGGCCAGCACTCGCAGTGCGGCTGGCTCAAGGACCGCTGGGGCGTCTCCTGGCAGGTGGTGCCGAACGCCTACTACCGCCTCATGACCGACCCCGACCCTGAGCGCGTGAAGCGCACCGTGGACGCCATGCTCCGGATGCAGAAGCTCGACATCGCGGCGCTCGAGGCCGCGGCGGACGGCCGCGCGTGAGCCTCGGCACGGGGCGCGGCCGCCCGCTCGAGGTGCGGCCGCTGGGGGAGACCAGGGTCGTGATCACGCGGCGCTTCGACGCGCCGCGCGAGCTGGTGTTCGAGGCCTACACCACGCCCGAGCTCCTCAAGCGCTGGCTGCACGGCTTCGAGGGGTGGACGATGCCCGTCTGCGAGGTCGACCTCCGCGCCGGCGGCGGCTACAGGTACGTGTGGCGGAAGGCCGGCGAGGCGGACATGGGCCTCACCGGCAGGATCGACGCGGTCGCGGCGCCGGAGCGCATCGTGGCGCGCGAGGTGTACGACGAGGACTGGACGGGCGGCGAGACCGTGGTCGTCACCGAGTTCGAGGCCCTCGAGGACGGCGGCACGCTGGTGCGCACGACCGTGGAGTACTCGAGCGCGGCCTCGCGCGACGCCGCCCTGAGGACGGGCATGGCGGACGGCATGGAGGTGGGCTACGCGAGGCTCGAAGACCTCCTGACGCGGCGCGACCTATGACGCGGAGGTCCCGCGCCGGGGCCGACGGCGCGGACGGACGCCGCGGGCGGGGCACGGCGACCGGCGGTAGCATGTCCGGGTGCTGGGCCATCCCTTCTCCGGCGGCTGGGTCGAGGTCATCGCCGGGCCCATGTTCTCCGGCAAGAGCGAGGAGCTCATAAGGCGCGTGACGCGCGCGCTCATCGCCAAGCAGCCGGTGCAGGTGTTCAAGCCGGTGATAGACGACCGCTACGACGCCCTGGCCGTGGCGTCGCACATGGGCCGCACGCTGGAGGCGCAGCCCGTGCCCGACGTGGCCACGCTGGAGGCCCGTCTGCTCGAGGAGACGCGGGTGGTGGCCGTGGACGAGGCTCAGTTCTTCGAGCCCGCCCTCGTCGACCTCGTCGACAGGCTGGCGAGCCGCGGCGTGCGCGTGATCCTCGCCGGCCTCGACCTCGACTTCCGCGGCGAGCCCTTCGGCCCCATGCCGGCGCTGCTGGCGCGCGCCGAGGTCGTGGAGAAGCTCACCGCCATCTGCCGCTGCGGGCGCGCCGCGACCCGCACCCAGCGCCTCATCGCCGGCCACCCGGCGCACTACGACGACCCCGTCGTGCTCGTCGGGGCCGCCGAGAGCTACGAGCCGCGCTGCCGCTCCTGCCACGTCGTCGTGCGCTCGGGGCGTCCCACGCCGCTGTTCCCCGCCGAGGAGCGCTGAGCCGGCGGACGCGCCCGGCTACGGGCCACGCCCCTGCATCCGATCCGCGCCCGCGCGCGTAGAAGGGGTCGGAAGGGGACGACATGGCAAGTGGAACCCCGCAGGGACGCAACGACGCCTACTCGCGCGTGGCCGCCGTGCTGGCCGCGCTCCTCGCGTTGACGGCGCTGGCGCTGGCCGGGCGCTACGGCGACGACTACGAGACGCCCCCGGCGGCCCAGGCGGCCGCGGCGCCGCTGGGCGTCTCCACGGGCACCTACACGGAGGAGCAGGCGGCGCGCGGGGCCGAGGTCTTCGCGACGCGCTGCTCCGGCTGCCACGGTCCCGCCCTGCAGGGCGGCATGGGGCCGCGGCTCGACCCCCTCGACGAGTCGTGGCAGGGCATGAGCCTCGCCGCCCTGTTCAGGTTCGTCAGCAGGAACATGCCCTTCAACGCTCCCGGCAGCCTGGAGCCGCAGCAGTACGCGGACGTCATCGCCCACGTGCTGGCCAGTAACGGCTTCCCGCCCGGCGACGCCGAGCTGCCGCCCGACGAGTCGGCGCTCGAGGCCTTCGTCATCGACGTCCCGCCCGCCCAGTGAGATCGACCCCATCCATGGGAGGTAGGAAGTGAAGAGGACCCTGCTCAAGACCGTCGCCGCGCTCGCCCTCGCCCTCGGCGTGGGCATCGTCTCGTCCCAGATGATCGAGGCGCCCTCGGGGGCGCTCGCCACCGAGCTGCAGACGGCCATCCAGCACGCCGGCTTCAGCTCCAGCGCCGAGGACCTCGCCATGGCCTCGCGCCACCTCGGCCACGTCCTCAACTGCATCGTCGGTGAGGGTGGCGAGGGCTTCAACGCCGATTGGGGCAACCCATGCGGCGGGCAGGGCGCCGGCATCATGAACGACATCGCCTCGCACCCACAGGCCGCCGACCTGCAGGCGCTCGTCGAGAGCGCCAGGCAGCTCGCGGCGCAGGGCGTCACGCAGCAGTCGCTGCTGGCGGTGCAGGCCGCCGCGGCCGGCGTGGGCGCACTCCTGCAGGTGATCGCGGGCGGCTAGCCCGCGCTTGACCTGGCTGGCCCCCGGCTACGCGCACGGGCCGGGGTCGGCGAAGTTCCCTCCTGGAGGGGGCGACCTCGAGACAAGGGTCGCCCCCTCTCACTTCCTCGGCGGGTTGACGCGTCGTTGACGCCCCGTGCCTACGCTTCCCGGCGTGGCAGCGCTCGCGCCGCGAGCGGGAAGGGAGCGGAGACGTGTCGAACGACCTCCTGTACCTGGCTGGGCGGGAGCCCCGGACGGCGATGCGCCCCAGGGGCGCCGGGGGAGGCTCGGCGGCCGCGAGGGTCGTGCCGTGAGGCTCGCTGCCGTCGCCAGGACCGCCCGAGGCGTACTGGTCGCCGCGCTGACCTTGGGGCTCGTCCTGCTCGACCCGCCCATGCCCTACGTGCTGGCGCTCGGGGAGACCGACGCGAACACGGTCCTCGCGAGGCTCGACGAGGCCTTCGGCGCGCTGCAGGACCTCAGGGCGTCGCTGGACCGCACGTCCTTCGACGCGGACGCGCTGGGCCTGGCGTTGGCGTTCGAGGAGCCCGCCGACATCGTCGCCTGGGTGACGGAGCACGTGGGCTTCGAGGCCTACGCCGGCGTCCTGAGGGGGCCCGACGGGACCCTCAGGGCGCGCGCCGGGAACGCCTTCGACCAGGCGGTCCTGCTCGCCAAGCTCCTGCGGGACGCGGGCTACGAGGCCAAGATCGTAGAGGGCACGCTCTCGCGGGAGGACGCCGCGCAGCTCCTGACCGGGCTCTGGGGACCTCCGACCGCCGTGGCGCCGGCCGTCGACGGACGAGCCATCGACGAGGCCATCGCCACCCTGCGCCGCCTGGGCTTCGACGGCGACGGGCTCGCGGCTTTGGAGGAGGTGCTGCGGGGCGATCCGCCCCGGCTCGACGGCGAGCTCGGCGCCGAGCTGTCGGAGGCCGCCAGGACCCGAGCCGAGCGCATCCGCGCGCTGCTGGTGGACGCGGGCCGACTGCCGGCTCCGGGAGCCGACGGCCACGACCTCGTGGCCGAGGCACAGGAGTACGCCTGGGTCGAGTACCGGCTGGCCGCCGACGACCCGTGGGAGACCGCTCACCCCGCGTTCCCCGCGGGGGTCGAGCCGGTCCCCGTGGACCGAGCGCGGGAGTTCACGGACACCGTGCCCGCCGACCTGCTGCACACGGTCCGCATCGAGAGCGAGGCCGTAGTCGAGACGGACGGGTCCACGAGGTCCGTCCCGCTGATGGCCCCGTGGGAGCGTCCGGCCGCGAACCTCGCCGGCGTCGCGGTCACGTACGCGAACCTGCCCGACTCCCTGCTCGCCTCCCTCGAGGCGCCGACGCAGCTCGAAGACCTGGCGGCGACGACCACGTTCCTCTTCCCGACGCTGCTCGGCGGCTTGCCAGACGGCGCCCAAGCGTTCACCAGGTCCGGCTTCACGGTCCCTCCCGACGCGGCGACCTCGCCGCAGGCCAGCGTGTTCGAGACCGCGGCGGAGAAGGGCGACCGCGCGGCCGCGGCCATCGGGCCCCTCGGCGGCTCCGGAAGTCAGGACGCCCCGCGGGTCCTGCGGCGCCAGCTGCTGCGCTTCACCGTGACCTCCCCCGACGGCGAGGAGCGGGTCGCCGAGCGCGTCATGGCCGAGCTCGACGGGGACGAGGAGCGGTTCTTCGCTGACCTGACGCAGGTCGTCACGCTGATGGTCGACGTCGGAAGCGTGCCAGACGCCTACGTCCTCGACAGGTACCTGGAGAAGCTGATCTCCATGGAGCCCGTCCTGCGCTGGTCCGTCGAGGTTCGGGACGACCCAGCGCTGGCGCCGCCGGCGAGCGGCACGGACGGGCCCGTGGACTTCGCGACGATCGACCAGCTCCTGCTGTTCGCGGCGTTCGCGGCGCCCGTCGCTGCGACCGGCGGGGAGCGGACCGTCTCCTACCGGCAGGCGCCGTCGGTAGTGGTCCACCAGCGCGGTGGCGTGGCGGGGGACCGGGAGGGCGCGCTCATAGACGTCGTGAGCAACCCTCGCAGGGTGGTGGGCTCTGGGCCCGGGTCGGTGCCGACGCTCCTCCCCGGCGCGATCATCGAGGCCGGGGTCTGGGAGACGCACGTGGAGGGGCTGGTGTTGGACGGTTTCCCGGACGGGCAGTTCAACACCATGGCCGCGATCGCCAGGGCGGAGCAGGCCGGCGCCGAGCTCGTCGTCCTGGCTCCGGGCGAGGACACGGCGGAGGCGATAGGGGGGCTGAGCGACGAGGCCCGCGCCGCGATCGACAGGGACCTGGCGTCAGGGTACCTGGTCGTGGTGCCCGACCGGTTCCCGGCGCAGGAGACGCCCGTGGGCTGGTGGCGCGTGGACGGCGAGCGCTGGGAGACCTTGGGCGTGACCAGCGACGGTCGCGGTGAGGCGATCCCCGAGTGGCTGGTCATCTTCTCTGGCGGCCTCGGCGCGGCGACCGCGCTGCTCGGGGCCTACTGCCTTATAGATCTCGCGGTCACTGATGAGCAGCCGCAACACAGCGCCCTGGGCTGCGTGGGCATGGTGGTCGGCGGTGCGGGGGTCGTGGCGGCTTCCTTCGGCTTCGCGCTGTTCGCCGCCGTGGCGGGCGTGACCGCTGGGTTGATCAGGCTCGTCGCGTTCCTCTCGGCAGCGGTCGTGGAGCCATCGGTCGAGCGACGCGTCGCGGTGCCGGCATCGTGGTTCCCTGGGGCCGCCGTCGCGAACCTTCCGGCGCCCGGCTAGTCGCGACGCCGGCGGGTCCTCGCGGCACCACCGGCGCCGGCGAGTTCTCATCGAGCTCTCAGGCTCTATCATCCCAGAGTGGGCCTGCGGGCGGAGCTGCTGGGTCGTGTCCGGTTCTCGGTATCGGGGACCGAGCTGCGTCCGCGGTCGCGCAAGGGGACCGCGCTGCTCGCCTACCTCTGCCTGAGTCACGGCGGCGCGCGGCGGCAGGACCTCGCCGAGCTGTTGTGGGGCCCCGGACGGTCGGCGAACCTGCGGCAGGAGCTCTACGCCCTGCGCCGCCTGCCCGGCGCCGCGGATTGGCTCCGCGAGGGCGACGACGTCGTCTCGGTGGCCGCCGAGACGGACGTCGCGGAGCTCGAGTCCTCGGGGGCCTGGCCGCCGGGAACGCCGGTCGGGCCGGTGCGACTGCTGCCTGGCCTCGGTCGGCTGGACGCGCCTGCGTTCCGTGACTGGCTCGAGCAGGAGCGCGAGCGGGTAGCGGAGCTGGCGGCGAGGCTCTGGCGCGAGCTGGCCGAGCGGCTCGAGGAGGAGGGCAGGCTAGAGGCGGCCCTCGACGTCGTCGACGCCGCGCTGGCGGCGGAGCCGCTGGACGAGAGGCTCCACCGCGTCGGCATGCGCTGCGCCTACCTGGCCGGCGACACCGAAGGCGCGCTCGCGAGGTTCGAGGCCTGCCGGGTGGCCCTGCGGCGCGAGGTGGGCGTGGAGCCCACCGCCGAGACGCGGGCGCTCGCGGACGCCATCGGCCGCGGTGAGCGCCTCGGGTCGGCCCTCGACCCGGCCAGGCTCACCCCGGAGCTGAGGAGCGTCGTGCAGGCCCTGGCCGTCGCCGACTCCGCCCTGGACGTGGAGGTCCTGGCGCGCGTGCTCGGTCGCGAGCCCGCCGACGTGGCCGACGACCTGGCGCGCCTGGAGCGCGGCGGCTGGCTGGACGGCCACCTGGCGCTGGTGCCCGAGGCCGCACGACGCGCCGCCCGCGGGCTGCCGGCCTCCACCAGGCAGTGGCTGCACCTGAGGCTGGCCGAGGCGCTCCTCGGTTCTGCGGGCTCGTCGTCGGCGATCTTGGCCACGCACCTGCTGCGCGCGGGCAGGCCGTCCGAGGCGGCGCCGCACTTCGTCGCGGCGGCCGAGTCGGTGGCCACCGAGGCGGGTCCCGGAGCCGCCGTTCCGCTGCTCCTGAGGGCGCTGTGGGCCTCCTGGGAGGACAGGGAGACGAGGCTCCGGGCCGCGCTGCTGCTGGAGGGCTGCGCCGCGCAGGCCGGTGACGGCGGGCTGCAGGAGGCGGCCCTGGAGACGGCCGAGGAGCTCGCCTGGGAGTCGCAGTCCGACGAGTCGTTGGCCGAGGTCCGCATGCGCCGGTCGCGGTGGCTCCTGCGTCGCGGACGCGTCGCCGAGGGGCTCGAGCGCGCCCTGGAGGCCCTCGAGATCGCCGTGCGGCTGGCGGACGCCAGGCTCGTCGCGCGGGCTCGGAACGCCGTCGGCGCGGCGCAGTACTTCGCCGGCGACCTGGACGGCGCCGAGGCGTCGTTCCGCGCCAACGTCGCGGCCGACGACGTCGTCGAGCGGTACCGGGCCCGCAACAACCTCGGCAGCATCGCCGGCATCAAGGGGGAGCCGCAGGAGGCGCTGGCGCACCTGGAGGAGGCCCTCACGCTCGCGCGGTCCGCCGGCCAGACGTCCGACGTCGTCGGCACGCTCAACAACCTAGCCGCCACGGTCGAGCGCGCCGGGGAGTACAGGCGCGCGGTCAGGTACCTGAGGGAGAGCCTCTCGCTCGCTCGCCGCCAGAGCGACGCGGTGAGCGAGGGCCATGTGCTCGTGAACCTCTCCGTGATGTACTCCCGGATCGGGGAGCTGGGGCCGGCGTGGAACACGGCGTGCGAGGTGGAGGAGCTCGCCGCCGACCACGACCATGCGCGCCTGGCGCTGCTGACCCGCGAGCAGAAGGCCGAGGTCGCGTCGCTGTGCGGCGACCAGCAGGCGGCGCTGGCCGAGCTCGCGGCCGCCGCCGCGGTCGCCGACGCCCTGGGCGACGAGCGCAAGGTGTCTGCCCTGCGCCTGTCGCGGGCCGTGGTCGAGGCGAAGCTCGACCCCGGGCGCCTACCGGCGGCCGCCTCGGCCCTCGCGGACGCCAGCGAGCCGCGCCTCGCCGACCTGGAGCCCTGGTTCTGGCTCGACCTCGCGACCACGACCCTCGACCCGGCCGAAGCCGCCCAGTGGGCCGACAGGGCGGAGGCCTCCGCGGTGGGCGGACCCCACCTCCGGGCGGTCGTCGCCCTCGCGCGGCTCCGCGTCGGGCTCCTCCGCGACGCCACCGACGCCCAGCGCGGCGCGGCGGCGCGATCGTTGGACGCCCTCGTGGGGGAGGACGGCGCCGGCGGCTACCTGCGCGAGCTCGAGTTCGTGCAGGCACCTCACGCCAGGCTGCTCGCCGCCAGGTGGCGCGGGCTCGCGGGCCGGGCCGCTGCCGACGACGACTCGCTCGACCGCGTGGAGGACGAGCTCAAGGCCCAGGCCGCGGGCCTGCCGCGCGGGCTGGCGGCCAGCCTGCTCCACATGCCTTCCCGCTGGTCGCGCGGGCTCCGCGACACGCCGTTGACGCCGGATTGACGTCCGCCGCCTAGCCTCGGCGCGTCCGTCATGGGAGGGGCCGCCTTGGGCCGCACCGACGTCCGCTACCTGCTGCACCTCTGGCACGCGAACAGCGGGCCGTGGAGGGCCAGCCTCCGCGACCTGTGCGACGGCGCCCTGGCGGAGTTCGCCGACCTCGGCGAGCTCGTCTCCTTCCTGCGGGCGACGACGGCGGTCGCCGAGGAGCCGGCCTTGGACTCCGGCGAGGGCGCCCCGGACGGAGGAGGGGAGGACGCATGAGCCACTCGGGAGCGCTCGGAGCGGGCAGGTGGGTCAGGTCGGCGGCCTCGCTGCTGGCGGCGGCCATGGTGACCACGGCGGCGGCACAGGTCACGTTCTCGGTCACGGGCACCGTCACGGGGACGCTGGACGGCGAGGAGCGCGCCTGGAACGTGCTCGAGTACGACGCGGGCGAGGGGCCCGACAGCACGAGCTGGCTGCGCACCCTCAGCGTGGGCCCGGTGACCTTGATCATGCTGGAGGTCCAGGCCCACCCCGGCGAGCGCTTCGCGATCGAGGGGACCCTGGTGCTGGGCGGCGTCCTGGGCTCGCTCGAGGGCTGCCCCTGTGCGGTCAGCGAGCCCGAGGTCACGTACGTGCCCACCGAGTCGTTGTTCGAGGACGTCTACAAGTCGCTCGACGCCGAGGTCGTCGTGTCGTCGTTGGAGAGGTCCGCGGACGGCACCTACAGGGTCACCGGCACGTTCCAGGCCCTGCTGGGCCATGTGGGCGACATCAGGAGGGACGGGCCTGACCCCGACATGACGATGCGGGTGGAGGGCAGGTTCGCGCTCGACCACGTGTTCGGCGAGGAGTGAGGCCGTGAAGCGGCGCTGGGTGGTCGGGTGCCTGGCCGTCTTCCTGGTCGTGGCGGGCGTGGGTGGCGCCCTCGCCTACGCCTGCGTGATCCGCCCCGCGATGGCGACGGTCGACGCCGCTCGCGCGCTGGCGCGCCTGCCGGAGATAGAGGCGCGTGTGCGCAACAGGACGGCGTTCGTCCCGCCGGCGGACGGCTTGCTCACCCGCGAGCAGGCGACGCGCTACCTGAGCGCCGCCGACAGCGTCAGGTCGGAGCTGGGCGTGCTCACGGACAGGCTCGAGCAGCGCCTGGAGGAGCTCAAGGCCCGCGGCACCGTGGGCGGCGTGCGCGCCCTCGCCCTGGCCTACGCCGACCTGGCCCGGACGATCGTGCGGGCGAAGGAGGTCCAGGTGGAGGCCATCAACGCCGCGGGCTTCTCGCTCGGCGAGTACGCCTGGGTGAGGACGCAGGTGGTAGCGGCCGCCGGCCTGGTCCCGTACAGCGTCGACCTGCGGCGTGTCGGTGAGGGCGGGGAAGCGCTGACGGAGCTGGACGTCAGCGTGCCGCCCGAGAACGTCGCGCTGGTCGAGGAGCTCGCGCCCGACGTCGACGACCTGGCCGCGCTGGCAGCGTTCGGCCTCTGAGCGCGGTGCGCCGTCGCGACGGTCGGGCCAGTCTCGCGGCCGCGCTGACCGGGCACGGGCACGGGCGCGCAGGCGGGGGAACGGACGCCCGCCGTCGCCTGGGCGCCTGGGCGCGCGTGCTGCTGGCGCCGCTGCTGCTCGCGCTCCACCCCCTCGCCGGCGCCCAGGGGTGCACGGTCGAGGTCGAGCCGGACGACGCGCCGCCGCTGGCCACACCGCTGACTGGCCGCGGTCCGAACGCGGCCGCCGCCGACGCCTACGGGCTCATCGGCACGGTCTGCCTGACGGGCTCGCTGGCGCCGGGTGACAGGGACCTCTTCATCTGGGACCTGGGAGAGGCGCCGTCGACCGCCGTCTGGAGGCTGGAGCTGGAGGGTCCCACGAGCGGCCAGACGGTGGTGGGCGTGTTCTCCGCGGAGTTGGGCCGGGACGGCCGCGGCCCGGCGAGCGCTCGCGAGCTCGTCGGCCTGGAGTCGCCGGGCGGCACGCCGTCGGTCTCGGACGGCTTCCTCCTCGCTCCCGGGAGCTACCTCGTCGGCGTGACGGGGGCGGGCGCCGAGGGGGCGTACGTCGCTCGCCTGGTCCCCGCGGCGCTGGACGACGTCTCCCGCCCGCTCCGCGGCTCATCCCCCCAGCGCGGGGCGTTCGACGTCTTCGGCGACCTCGCGGCCGGTCTCCGCGTCCCCTTCACGATCGACGATGAGGGGGCGGGCTTCGCGTGGCGCGCCTCGCTCCACGCTCCGGCCGGCTCGGGCGCGGAGCTCGTGATCGCCGGTGAGCGCGGCGAGGTCGTCCGCATCGCTGCGGCGGGGCCCGCGCCCGCCACGGCCTCGAGCCTCGGTCTCCCGCAGGGCGAGTACGTCGCCAGCGTCGAGCCAAGGGGAGAGGCGCCGTCCGGCCCGGTCCGCGTGCGGCTCGAGCCGCAGGGGCGCATCACCGAGGGCACGGAGCTGGAGCCCGACGACACCTGGGAGGACGCGAACCTGCTGCCGCCGGGCGGCGAGGTGCGGGGGCTCGCCGACGGCGTCGACCACTACAGGCTCGAGGTGGGCGCAGGCGAGGGGCCCGGGACCTGGGACCTCGGGCTGAGCGCGGAGGCCAGCCTGCGCCTGCGGCTCTACGCACCGGACGGGGCGCTCCTGCAGGAACGCACGGGCGCGAGCGGGACGTTGGCCGGCCTGCACCTGGGTCCCGGCGCCTACCGGCTCAGGGTCGACGGCAGCGGCGGAGGGGCCTACACCCTGACCCTGCGAGCCGCGGGCGCCGCCGCGCCGGAGGGTCTCGAGCGCGAGCCCAACGACACGGTCCCCGGCGCGAACCGCCTGGGCCCCGGCGGCCAGGCCAGGGGCGAGCTGAGCCGTCAGGACGTCGACGTGTTCGGGCTGGAGGTGGCGGGCGCGGCGGAGCGCTACCGCGTCCAGGTGGTGGGGTCGGGAGTGAGCGAGCTCGCCGTCGTCGGCCCGGCGGGCGGCGTCGTCGCCCGCGCTCGCGGCGAGGGGCGCCTGCGCCTGGACGACCTGGCCCTCCTCCCCGGCACCCACTACCTGCGCGTGAGCGGCGAGGGGGGCGAGTACGCGCTGCGCGCGCTCTCCCTGGGCCCGGTGCCGGACGACGCGGCGACCGTCGCGGCGACGCCGCCCGAGGAACCTCTCGCCCCGGCCGCGGCCGCGGACCCCGAGCCCGTGCCGCCGGCGGACGAGGACACGGCGGAGGCCGAGCTGCCGCCACTGCCGCCCCCGCCGCCCGGCGTGCTCGAGCGGGAGCCGAACGACGACCCCTCGCGCGCTCACCGGCTCGACCCGGACGTCGTGCGCGTCGGGCGCCTGTCGAGCGCCAGCGACGAGGACCACTACCGCTTCCAGCTCGCCACCGAGGGTTACGTCGTCGTCGAGCTGGTGCCGGCGGCGGGCGAGACCGACTGGACCCTGAACCTCGACGGGCGCGCCTACAGGACGACCACGGCGACGGAAGCCCGCGTCGTGGCGGAGTCGTGGCTCCTCGCCGGCGACCACCAGGTCGTCCTGCGCCGGGCCTCGCGGGACGCGGTGTCGAGCGGCTACTACCAGCTCCGCCTCCGCCGCCTCGGCACGCTGGGCCTGCCCCCCGACCGCGAGCCGAACGACGACGTGGCGTCGGCCGCGCCCCTGCCGGCGAGCCTGGAGTGGTCCGGCCGGGTGGGCGAGGCCGGGGACAGGGACCTCTACGCCCTGCCCACGTTTCAGGAAGCGGTCGTGATGCACCTGGAGGTGGAGGCCGATGAGGGCGTCTCCGCCGACGTGGTCGTGGAGGGACGCGGGGTCCGTCTAGAAGGGCCCGATGAGGACGGCGCGTTCACGCACACGCTGGCGGACGGGGAGCGCTCCTACCTGCGCTTCCGGGGGTCCGGCGCGTACCGCGTAGCCGCCCGGTTCTCGGCGCGGCCCGACCCGAGCGGCCTCGCTCCCGCCCGCGCCGACGCGCCCCTTGGGCTCGACCTGAGCCTCGCCGCCGCCGAGGTCGCCGCCTACTGGAGCGACGGGCAGAGACTCTCCGGCAGCCTCAGGGTGAGGAACGACGGCGCGGCGCCCGTAGTGGCCGACCTCGCGGTGGCCGCCGACGTGCCGCTGGTCGAGCTGGAGCTGCCCCCCGCGGTGGAGGTGGGACCCGGCCAGACCGTGGAGGTGCCCCTGGCGGCGCGGCTCCCGGCCGACCTGGCCGACGACGCGCCCATCACGCTGCAGGTGGCGGCGACGTCGGGCGGCACGCTCTCGCTGGCCGATGCCGTCGTGACCCCGCGGTGCGAGGCGGCCCCGTTGGGAGGCTTCCCCTACTTCCCCGTGGCGGCGCCGCTGCTCGGTCACCCGAACGTGCTCTTCGCCGGGTTCGGCGCCAGGCCGCCCGCCGGCTTCGCTTCGGTCACGTCCGACAGGTTCGTGAACGACGGGCGCATAGCGGTCTCCGGCGGGGGTCGGGTGAGTCGCGAGCACTCGCCCACGTACGAGCTGCCCGGCGACGGCCCTGTGACGCTCATCGGCACGGTGCTCAACCCCGTGTCGGGCGCGGCCGCCAGCCGCTGGCTGAGGCGCTTCGAGGTCCAGACGTCCCTCGACGGCGAGCGTTTCGAGACGGCGTTCACAGGCGAGCTGAGCAGCGCGAGGGTCGACCAGTCCTTCGTGTTCCCCGCGCCGGTCGGCGCCCGGTACGCCCGGCTCGTCGTCGTCGACGACCACGAGGGCGGCGAGCCTGCCTACTTCGGGGAGTGGAAACTGATCGCGGCGGACGAGGCCCTGTTCTCGGGGTCAGACCTCGCCGCGCCCGAGCTCGGCGGCCACGTGGTCTGGTCGGACCCGCTGCTCGACTCCGACGACAGGACGGACGTGCTCCTCGGGGACGCGGCGGTGAGCCCGCTCGACCTCGGGGGTCACGACGGGTTCACGTTCGTCGTCGGCTTCCTGGACGGACGCGCGGCGCGCCTCTCGGAGCTGGCCTGGGTGCAGCCCGCGGAGGACCCCGACCAGCTCTTCGACGCCGTCGAGGTCGCGGTCAGCCTGGCCGGGCCGGCGGGCCCGTGGCGGGTCGTGGGCGCCTGGCCGCTGGCCGGAGCGGGCGAACGCACCGTGATGGCGCTGGACGAGCAGGCGTGGGCACGCTACGTGCGCCTCTCGTCCCCGAAGCGGGAGGGCGGCAGGCGCTACTTCCCGCCCACGAAGCTCGAGGTCCGCGAGGCGGCCGCGGGCGACGGCTACCTCTCGGCCCTGGGCGAGTGGGGCACGGGCGCCGCTGGCGGACCCTACGAGCTGCTCGCGGCCGCCCCCGACGCCACCGCCGTAGAGGCCGACGACGGCGACGCGCCCGAGCGGGCCACGCCGCTCTCGCCCGGCGGCACTGTGACGGGGACCGTGGCCGTGGGCGAGGACGTCGACTGGCTGCGCGTGAGCGTGCCGCCGGGCCACAACCACCTCGCGCTGCGCCTGGGAGGCGACCCGACGGTCGCCTACGAGTACGAGCTGCTGGGCGCCGACCTGACGCCGGTCCCTGTGGAAGCGACCCAGGACGGCGACGAGGTGATGCTGAACGCGTTCGTCGCCCCGGGCGACTACCTGCTGAGGCTCGAGGAGCCGAAGCGGACCGTGGTGTTCTCGTGGGACACCAGCGGCTCGGTGTCGAGCTACCAGCCGATCACGTACGCGTCCCTCGCCGGCTTCGCCGACGACGTGGACGGGGACCGCGAGGCGGTCCAGCTCCTCGCCTTCGACGAGCCCTCCCCGCGGTGGCTGCTGCCCTACTGGTCGAGCGAGCCCGAGAGGGTGCAGCGGACGTTGACGGAGTGGGACAGGAACGCCGACTCGAGCCTCGCCGAGCTCGCCCTGCTGACGGCCGTCGAGGGCCTGCGGGAGCGCGACGGCACGAAGGCCGTCCTCCTCATCACCGACGCCGAGACGGGCGGCTACTGGCTCACGCCGCGCCTGTGGGCGGCCCTGCGGGAGGTGCGCCCCCGCGTGTTCACGTTCGAGGTGAGCTCGGGCGGCGACCTCTACCCGCAGCAGCTCATGCGGAGCTGGGCCGCGGCCGGCGGCGGCGTCTACGCGATGGCCGGCGGCGTAGGGGACTTCGACAGCGGCTTCGCGAGGGCGTCCTGCCTGCTGCGCCGCCCCAAGCGCTACACGGTCACCGCGACGACGGCCCGAGTGGAGCCGCCCGGCCCCGGCACGCTCACCGTGCTGCCCGCGGGCGACACCGGGACCGGGGCCGTGCACGTGATCTTCGACGCGTCCGGCTCCATGGGGCAGCTGCTGCCGAGCGGCGAGCAGCGCATCGCCGCGGCCAAGCGGGCCCTGGAGCAGCTCGTCGGAACGGTGCTCGAGGACGGCACCCCCTTCTCCCTGCGGGCGTTCGGCCACGTCGCTCCCAGCTCGTGCGAGACCCGCCTCGAGGTCCCGCTCGCCCCGCTAGACCGCGAGGCGGCGCTGGCGTCCGTGGCAGGCATCGAGCCCAAGCTCCTCTCGCAGACGGCGATCGCGGACTCGCTGCTGGCGGCCGTGGACGACCTGCGCTCCGCGACGGGTCCCCGCACCGTGATCCTCGTGACCGACGGCGAGGAGTCATGCGGGGGCGACCCCGCCGCGGCGGCCGCCGCGCTGCGGGCCGCGGGCAGCACGACGATCGCGATCGTCTCGCTGGGGCTCGACGACGCCGGCCTGGCCGCTTTCGAGGCGCTGGCCGAGGAGGTCGGCGCGACCTACGTCGACGTCACCTCGTTCGAGGAGCTGCGGCTCGCCGTGGCGGACGCCCTGAGGCCGGGCTTCGAGGTCTACGGACCCGGAGGCGACCTGATCGCCACCGGCCGGGTGGGCGAAGCGGTCGAGCTGCCCATGGGCGTCTACGAGGTGCGCGTCCTCACCTCTCCGGCGCAGGTGTTCGAGGCGGTCACGGTGCCGGGCGACGGCTCGGTGGAGGTGCGGGTGGGCGGGCGCTGAGCCGCGGGCGTGGCAGGCGTCGCGCGGCGGGTCGGCGCGGCGGCTATTGGGCCAGCCGGGCGCCGGACGTCCCTCGGGGGTGCGCCGGGGTCCGCGTCGAGCGTAGTCTCGTGTCATGACCAGCAGCATCGCGGCACAGGCGAAGGAGCTCCAGCAGAAGACCGTGGCGACCAGGCGCGACCTCCACATGCACCCCGAGATCGCGTTCGAGGAGCGCAGGACGATGGGCGTGGTCGCGTCCCGCCTGCGCGAGCTCGGGCTCGAGCCGCGGGTGGGCGTGGGCGGCACCGGGGTCGTCGCCGTCCTCGACACCGGGCGCCCCGGTCCCACGGTCCTGGCGCGCGCCGACATGGACGCGCTGCCCGTGGTCGACGAGAAGGACGTCCCGTACAAGAGCACGGTGCCGGGCCGGCACCACGCCTGCGGGCACGACGGCCACACCAGCGTCCTGCTCAGCGTGGCGGAGGTCCTGGTGAGCCGGCGCGAGAGCCTGCCGGGGCGGGTCGTGTTCGTGTTCCAGCCGGCCGAGGAGATCGTGGCGGGTGCCAAGGCGATGCTCGCCGACGGCGCGCTGGACGGCGTCGCCGTCGACCACGTCATAGGGCTGCACCTCTCGAGCACCGACAGGCTCGGGACGGTGGCCGTGCGCGCCGGGCCGGCGATGGCGGCGACCGACAGCTTCAGGCTCGTCGTCAAGGGCAAGGGCGGCCACGCCGCCTACCCACAGGACGTGATCGACCCGATCATCGCCGCCTCGCAGGTGGTGACGTCCCTGCAGACCGTCGTGAGCCGCGAGACCGAGCCGGCCGACCAGTCGGTGGTGAGCATCACCAGCTTCCACGCCGGCACCGCCTACAACATCGTCCCGGACGAGGTGGAGCTGAAGGGGACCTTGAGGACCTTCGACCCGGCCACCCGCGAGAGGCTCAGGGCGCGCGTGCTGGAGATCGCCGGCACCGTCGCGCGCGCCTACCGCGCGGAGCTGGAGAGCGAGTGGTTCGAGGGGACCCCGGCCGTGGTCAACGACGCCGCGGCGGTGGCCAGGCTCCGCCGCGTCGCCGCCGGCCTGCTCGGGGAGGACAACGTCCTGGAGCAGCGCCTCGTCATGGGCGGGGACGACATGGCGCTGTGGCTGCAGCAGGCCAAGGGCGTCTACTTCTTCGTGGGCACGCGCTCGGGCGAGGCGACGGCACACCCGCACCACAGCCCGCGCTTCGACATCGACGAGCGCGGCCTGGAGGTCGCCGTGGGCGTGCTGGCCTCCGGCGTCGTCGACCTGCTGGCCGCCGACTGACGCCGGGACCGGGGAGCCCCGGACCGCTCCCTAGAACGACGCGCGGATCGCCGCCACGACCTGGTTCACGGCCTGCTCGGCCGCCTCCGCCAGCAGGGGACCGACCGCCGGGTCGTCGAAGCGGACGAGGCCCGCCGCCGGGATCGCTGACACGGCGACGTTGGGGCTGCTCGCCCTGCCCGCGCCCGTCATCGACACGACGACCTCGCCGGTGATGATGTCGGTGGCCCTGACGTCCACCTCGACGTCGGCGCGGGTCTCGCCGAGCGAGACCCCGAAGACGCTGGCGCCAGGCCTGGCGATCGTGCCGCGGGTGACGGTGCCGGTGACCACGTAGCCGGCGCCGGCGGCGCGGGCGAGCTCCACCGGGTCCATCGACTCCAGGCCCTGCCGCTCCATGACGTTCACGAGCTCGCTGCGCTCGACGACGACGTAGCAGCCCGAGGCCTTCATGAGCGTGATCAAGCGGGCCGTCGCGGCGTCCTCCACGCCGACGATCGTGGTGCCGTAGGTGCCCGTCGTGTTCGCGAAGTCCACGACGGCCACGGTCGGGGGCGGGTCCTGGGCGCAGGGCGCGTCCAGCGCCGCCAGGTCGGCGGCGGGCCCGGCCGCGGGCGCGCAGGCTGCCAGGAGCACCGCCGCCGCGAAGGCGACCGCCGCGAGGCGTCTGTCGTACATGCTGGCCCTCCCAAGCGTTCAGGTCTGCCGGCGACCGTAGCAGGGGGGCGTCAAGGCCGCGTCAACGCCTCGCCCGCTGGCGGCGCGGCACAGCGCCTCGAGTCAGGGCGACAGCCGCTGCGCGTCGCGCGGGAAGGCGCGCGCGAAGCGCACGTTCTGGATGCCCAACAGGAGAGCCGTGAGGCGCTCCGCGCCGATCGCGAAGCCGCCGTGCGGCGGCATGCCGTGCTTGAACACCTCGAGGTAGTCGGCGAAGTCGGCGGGGTCGATGCCGCGCTTCGCCAGCTCGGCGACCAGCACCTCGTAGCGGTGGGCGCGCTGGCCGCCCGACGTGATCTCGACGCCGCGGAAGATCAGGTCGAGACCCCGCGTGAGGCCCCCGTCCTCCGGGTAGGTGTAGAAGGGCCGCGCCGCCTGCGGGAACTTGGTCACGAAGACCAGGTCCGAGCCGTGCTCCTCCTTCGCCCAGCGGCCCATCAGCCTCTCGGCCTCGGGGTCGAGGTCCTTGCCGCCCGGCTCGTGGCCGTAGCGCTCGCGGACCAGCTCGCGCGCCTCCAGCAGGGGCACGCGCGGCACTGGAGCAGAGAGCTCGGGCGCCTCGGCGCCGAACAGCGCCATCTCACCCGGGCAGGACTCGACGGCCGCGCGGAGCATGCCCTTGACCACCGCCTCCTGGAGGTCCATGACGTCGCCCTCGTCCGCGATGGGCCCGAACTCCGCGTCGAGCGAGAGGTACTCGGAGAGGTGCCTGCTGGTGTGGCTCTTCTCGGCGCGGTAGACGGGCGCGGTCTCGTACACGCGCTCGAAGACGCCCACCATGATCTGCTTGTAGAGCTGCGGCGACTGCGCGAGGTAGGCGCGCTGGCCGTAGAAGTCGACCTCGAAGAGGTTCGCGCCGCCCTCCGCCCCGGCGCTCACGAGCTTCGGGGTGAACACCTCGGTGAAGCCGCGCTCGTCGAGGAGCGCACGGAACGCCCTCACCAGCACGGCCTTCACCTTCAGGGCCGCCCTGGCGCGCGGGCTGCGGACCGTCACGTGCCTGTAGGCGAGGAGCGTGTCTGGGTTCGTGTGCCACTCCTCCTTGGCCAGCTCCACGGGCGGCGGGGCCACGGCCTCGCTGACGACCTCCAGCGTCGAGGCGTGCACCTCCACGCCGCCCGGCGCCTTGCCGTGGGCGACGACGCGGCCCGTGAGCGCCACGAAGCTCTCGTGCAGCGGCAGGCCGTGCAGGCCGCCGCGCTCGAGGACGTCGCGCTCGACGACGCACTGGACGACACCGGAGCCGTCGCGCAGCAGCAGGAAGCCCACACCGCCCAGGTCGCGGCGCGTGAGCACCCACCCCTGGAGCCGCACGACCTCGCCCACGCGGTCCGCCAGCCCGCCCGCCGCGGCGCGCTCGCGCGCTGGTTCACCGTCCGTCGTCGTGCCGGTCATCTGTCCTCCTCAAGCGAAGACCCCCGAGCGCAGCTCGGGGGTCCGATCCTCTGGGGATGGTACGCGGCTACGCCCCGAGCCTCCGCGAGCGGGGATCGTCGTCCGGGTCGGGTCCGAACGGGGCGTCCGCGAGCATGGGCGGGAGTCTATCAGCGGCCCCGGCGGGTGTCAACGCGTCCGCCGCGCCAGGACGCGCCTGAGCAGCTCGGCGTGCGGCGCGTCCTTGGGCCTGCCGGCGCGCTCCTTGAAGCGCAGCACGTCCTCGAGCGTAACGCACGGCACGCCTCGCACGGGCTCGGCCCTGTCGATCAGCGCGTCGACGTCCTCGCCCAGCCAGCCCGACCACACCTCGACGCCCGCGTCCGGCAGGCTGACGCACAGGTCCTCCTTGCCCCGCTGCGGCGTGCCCAGCGCCAGCGCCCGCTCCCAGGCGGGCCCGCGCGCGACGACGTCGACGTCGCCGGCGTCGGGTATGAGCCCGTGCAGCACGAGCACGGCGCTGGCGTGCACCACCCAGTGGCCCGGCGGCAGGTCGAGCTCGCTCAGCCTCGCGACTATCGCGTCCGCGTTCATGACGCCAGCGAGCCTAACCCCTCGCCCCGCGTCGGCGGGCCGCGCCGGACAGGGCCCACGTACGTAGGCGCCGTCGGGGGACGCCGAGGGCCGCTGGCGCGGAGCGGCTAAGCGCCGGTTAAGCGGGGTGGGCGCATCGTGGGCCGGAGGAGGAGCCATGCCGTCAACGCTCGAGCGTCTCCGCCGGACGCGCCACGCCCTCGTCAGGCTCGCCCGCCTGCTGGTCATCGGGGGGCTGGCGCTGGCGGCGGTGGTCGGCTGCGGCACCGGGCCAGGACCCACGCCGGACCTCGAGGCCGAGGGCAGGGTGCTGCTGCCGCCGGGCAGCCCGCTGAGGCCGGAGGAGCTGGTGGCGGCCGGGCCCTGGGGCAGCGTCGACGTGGCCGCGGACGGCACCTTCTCGGTGCCCATGGCACTGGCGGGCCAGGGCCTCGTGCTCGTTACGGACGCCGCGGGGGACCTCGTCCTCATGGGCTTCCTAGACACCGGCGGGGGCGCCGGCGTGGTCTCCGGCGAGAGCACGGCCGCCGCCCTGCTCTACCTGGCCGTGGGCGGCCCGCTCATGCCGGGGGAGCCGGCTCGCGTGCTCGAGCTCGTGGACGCCGACCCCGTGACCTCTCCCTTGGCCGCCCAGGTGACCGCGGCCCTCGCCGACGACCCGTGGGCGGTGGCGCACGGCGACGAGGACCTGCTCGCCGCCGTCCTCGCCGCTCGCGACGCCGTGGCCGCGCGCGGCACCGAGGGGCCGGCCGGGGCGTTAGGCGTCGGTGCGGCCGCATCCGGCACGCAGGACGCGCAGGGCAGCGGCAACGTGGTCGTCACCGACCCTGGCGCCCGCGGCGGCTTCGACCTGCTGATCGGCGACGACGGCGTGAGCGTCCAGGTGCAGAACACCCTGCGTCGGCCGGCCAGGCTGCTCCTCTACAGGACCGGGACGAAGTCGCGGGCCGGCCCCGTCGAGACCTACGCCACCGCGCAGGCGGCCGCCGAGCCCGTCGTGGTGCCGCCGACGCGCTCCGTCGAGCTCTTGCACGCGCTCGAGGACGCCATGAGCGGCGGAGCGCCGCTGGCGCCCGTCGAGTCCGAGGGCGTCGAGCTGCCCCTCGTCCCCGGCACCGCCCGTACCTACTACGCCGCCGTGCTGCTGGCGCCGTCGCTCGCGCCGGGGGACGTGCCCGCGGTGTTCACCGACCCGCGGTTCTTCCCCTACCGCGACGAGTGGGACGAGGTCATCGTCGGCCTCCAGTGGGAGACGTGGTGGACCTCGCTCCTCTTCCCCTTGCTGTCGACGATGGCCTTCGGCGTCACTGGCCAGGTCGCGTACGCCAGCCTGGCCGCCGAGGCGCCGGGGGTCAGGGCCTCGACGGAACCCCTCCTGGCCGCGCGGGGCATCGCCGACCCGCTCACGGGCGACAGGGCCAAGGCCCTCACCGAGGCCATCGAGCGCGCCGCCCTGGACGCGGACGCCGACTACTTCTACGAGCTCGTCGAGCACGCGCGGCGCGCGCTCCAGCTCCCCCAGCCGTCCGCCGCCGAGCTGCGAGGCTCCCGCGCCTACCTGGGCACGCTCGCGAAGGCTGCCGGGGTGATGGCGGTCGTCGACGCGCTGATGGCCAGCGCGGACATCGTCGCGATGCTCCACGACATGGCCGGCAACGGTCCGGCCGAGGTCTACGCGCCGGTGCGGCTCGAGACGAAGGCCGAGGTCCGGCCCCGCGAGGGACAGGTGCAGAGCCTGGTGGCGCCCAGCGTGGTGTTCGACGTCCTCGTCGACGAGCCCCTGGACGGCGGCACCTACCTCTACCGCTGGTCGACGACGGGCGAGTACGGGACCATCAGCGACTACCTGCAGGAGGGACTCGGCTTCGACAGCGCTTCGGACGAGGTCTTCTACCTGGCCAACGAGCCGGCGGCGATAACGACGGAGCTGCACGACGAGGTCTCGGTGGAGGTCTACCTGGACGACGGCTCCGGCGCCATCGCCCCCGGCGCCGAGCCCGTCACCGTCGCCACCGCTACCGTGGTCGGCAAGGAGCGCAGGGACCTCATCCCGGGGCGGTTCGAGATCGTGCAGGACAGCTACCCGTCGGGGGACACCACGCGCTACTGCATGGCCGCCTACGTCGTGTTCGAGCGCCAGCCGGGCGCCACCCGGTACGCCGTCGACGCGTTCGGCTTCTACGACCCCTACTACTATCACGGGCACTTCGGCACCACGGTCTTCGAGCGGCCCGACCTCCCCGCCTTCCAGCCGCCCTGCGACGAGCACCCTGAGGTCGTCTCGGGCGGAGAGATCTACCTCTTCCTGAGCGGTGGGTTCGGGCCGGAGCCGCTCGACGAGGGGCCGTTCCGCGCGCGCTTCACGGGGATGCTCGTGGAGGTGACGGTCACCTACTAGGGGCGTCGCCGTGCACCGCCCTCGTCGTCTCGGGCAGGGGCTCCACGCCGAGCTGGTCCCGCAGGTCGTCGGCGAAGCGCCGGTAGTGGCGCATGGCCTCGGCGCGGCGTCCCATGGCCACCAGCGTCTCCAAGAGTCGCTGCAGCGCCTCCTCGTTGAGCGGCTCGAGGCGCAGCGCGCGCTTGAGGTAGGCGACGGCGCTGCGCGGCTGGGCGCGGGTCGCGGCCTCCACGAGCGCGTCGACCACCTCGCGCTCCAGCACGGCCCGGAACTCGAGGACCGCCTCCGACCCGGCGCCGGGCGCGAACGGCCCGCGGTAGAGCGCCATCACCTCGTCCCCACGGCCGTCGGCGAGGGCGCCCTGCAGCCGCGACAGGTCGGAGTCCACGCGGCGCAGGCCGTCCTCGTGGAGGTACGTCCTCGCGCCCCACGGCTCGATCGTCCGCCGGAGCTCGCTGAGCTGCACGTTGAGGTTGTTCCGGGCCCGCGACGGCTCGGCCTCCGGCCACAGGGCCGCCCCGAGCTCCCTGCGGCCCAGCCCGAGGAGCAGTAGGGCCAGCAGGTCCCGCTGCTTCCCGGAGAGCTCGACCTCGTCGCCGAGCACCTCGACCGACAGGCCGCCCAGAGACGTGACCTTCAGGGGCGGGAGGTCGTCCGAGCGCAGCGACGCGGCCTCGCTCCAGCCCGAGAGCATCACCTCCCGCAGCGGGTAGTCGGCGGCGAGTTCCGGGCGGTCGCGCGGCAGCTCTCCGAGGGGCACGAAGTAGGGGAGGACTCTGGCCCCGGCGGAGGTCATGCCGCACAGCTCGTCCAGGTCTCGCTCCGACCGGGTGACCCTGAAGCTGGCCGCCTGCCACGTGAGCCTGAGCTCCCTCTCGGCCCCGTCGTCGCGACAGGCGGCCAGGCGCCGCTCCGCCGCCGCCCTCTCTCCCAGGGCGAGCTGCGCCAGCGCCAGCGCCACGGCGGTGAAGGCGCCGGGTGGGTCGTCGCCGAACAGGCTCGTGGCCCGCGACGCCAGCCCCACGCGGGTCATGACGGTGACCAGCCGGGACGCGACGGCGTCCACCACGGACTCGTCGCCCTGGCCGCGTGCCTCGTCGAGCACCTCCCACAGGCGGTCCAGGTCCCCGTCGAGCTGGGCCTGCATCGCCTCCACCTCGTGCGCGATCACGGGCCGGGCGGCGGAGAGGCTCCTCGCCTCCCTCAGGTACTCCCGCGCGCGATCGACGCGGCCCAGGTAGAGGCAGAGCTGCGCCAGGTCGCGGCATACGCCGACCACGTGGTCGGGGTACTCCGCGCGGCAGATCTCCAGTCCCTCGTGCTGGAGCCTGAGACGGGCCTCGATGTCGCCGTCCAGGTTCCACTCCAGCACGGCCAGGTTCATGAGGGGGGCGTAGCGGTGCCTGTTGCCCGTGGGCAGGACCTCCAGCGCGCGCTCCACGAGCCGCTTGGCGTCCGCGAACTCGCCGGAGCGGAAGTGGACGGCCGACGCCGTGCTTAGGAACCGCCCCTGCCGCTCCGGCGTCGCCGCGTCGTAGAGCGTGCCGGAGCCCGCCAGCAGCGCGCGGGCCGCGTCCCGGTCCTCCGGCGCCTCGGCCAGGAAGTAGATCGCGTCGCCGAGCGCCGTGAGGCGCGTGTCGGGGTCCAGGTCCCCGTCCTCCGCCGCGGCCAGCAGCAGCGCGACGCCCTCCTCCCTGCGACCCACCGCGCAGAGCGCGTTGCCCACCTTCACACGCCGCGAGCCGCCGGTGGTGGGCGGCGCCGCCTCGTGCCACCTGAGCAGCGACCGCGGGTCGTCGCGCTCCAGCGGCGAGGCGGCGCCGTCCAGCGCCGCGGCCAGCGCTGCCAGGTCCTGTGTCGCCTCGTGCGCCGCGCAGAGCTGCCTCTCGCTCAGCAGGCTCGCGGACGTCCTCACGGCCCGCCGCACCTCGTCGGCGCACGAGGCGAGCAGGGCCATCGCGACCGCGGGGACCAGCCGCGGAGCGGCGCCTACCACCTCGAGGAAGCCCGCCGCCTCCAGCTCGGCGACGGACGCCCGCCACGCGTCCCCGCCCAGCTCGGCCGCCGCGTCCGGCACCGCCGCCTGGAGCAGGAGCCGTCGCCAGGCCGCGTCGGTGACGCCGGTCCTCACCGACCTGGCGACCACGGCCGGGGGCGGGGGCGACCCGGTGTTCGCCGCGTAGGCGACGAGCAGCGGCCAGCCGGCCGTCTCGGCGATGACGTCCGCGGAGGAGCCGGACCCTTGCAGGAGCGCGGCCGCCTCCTCGGCGTCGAAGGCCAGGTCCTCGGGCCCCAGGGTCATGAGGCGTCCGCGCAGAGCCGCCGCCACCAGCCCGGCCGAGGACAGCGGGCGCCTGGAGGCCAGCGCGAGCAGGCCGTCCATGCCCTCCAGCAGCACCTCGAGCTGGTCCGCGCACTCGGCCTGGTCAAGGTCGTCGACCGCCAGCAGCGTGGGCCGGCACCACAGCTCGCGTTCCAGGGCCCCCCAGTCCGCGCCCGGAGGCAGGCCCAGGGCCGCGGCCACGGACGCGCACAGGTCGCGGCCGCGCTGCGCCACGTGCAGGGTGCGCCAGCCCTCGCCCGCGAGCCGCGCCGCCCAGTCCGCCAGCAGGCTCGTCTTGCCGAACCCCGCCGGCGCCTCGAGCGTGACGACGAAGGGGGAGGTGTCCGGCAGCGAGTCGAGGAGGCGCTCCCTGACCACTCGCCGGACGGCAGGCGACACGCCCAACCGCGCCATGGTGGGCGCGAGTCTAGCACCGCGCGTCGCCCGCTCGGGCGCAGGGCACGCCGCGGCGACCCCCCTCGGCCCTGGCCTCACGGCGAACCGACCGTGAAGGCCCTCTCACCGGCGAGCCACGAACCGCTGACCCTCCTCGGGTCGGGACGTTCTAGGTTCGGGTCATGTGGAGCTCTCGCCTCGCTGCCAGCCTCCTGCCAGCGGCCGTCGCCCTCACCTCCCTCTGCGCCACGGCCGCGGCCGCCGGCGACGCCGCCACGCTGGCGGACCTCTTCGGCGCCGACCGCTGGAGGCTCGCCGGCCTCACCGTCGACGGCGAGACCAGCCGACCGCCGGAGGGCGTCGACGCGACGTTCGCCGTGAACGAGTCCGGCCAGCTGGCCGGCAGCGTGGGCTGCAACCAGCTCGTCGCCGGCGCCGTCCTCACGCCGTCCGGCGGCCTCGACTTCGAGCCGATCACGGCGACGCTGATGGCGTGCCCCGAGCCGGCGATGAGCCTGGAGAGGGCCTTCGTGGACGCGCTCGGCGCCGTGGACGGCTACGTGCTCGGCGCGGGCGAGGTGAGGCTCGTCGGCCCCGGCGTGGAGGTGGTCTTCGAGAGCGCCGCCGGCGGGCCGGGCTGAGGCCGTCGGGACCGTCCGGCGAGAGTGCCTCGGTCCGGCCCGGTCGAGCCTGCCAGGGCGTCCCGCGCGTGCGCCGCGAGCGGTCCCCCGGGCCTCAGTCGACCTCGTGCTCCGCGACGACGGCGACCACGCCGGACGCGCAGCGCACCGCCACCTCGTCGCCGGTGGCGACGTTCGACACGCCCAGTCCGACGCCGAAGGGCAGGCGCAGGTCCCTGACGGGGTAGGCGAGGCCCGTGGCCGTGACGACCGCGTCGCCTCCCAGCGCCAGCAGGCTCACCGTGGTGCCGGCCGGCCAGCGAGCGAGGCAGGGCAGCCCGGGGGTGCAGAGGCGCGCCTCGTGCGCGCCACCGTGCAGCGTCACGGGGAAGGGCGGTTCGGCGCGGGCCAGGCGCGCCGCGACCAGCAGGGTCGCCAGGCTGTGGTCGAGCCTGCCCCCGAAGGCTCCCAGCACCCGCGCCGAGCCGGCGCCGAGCCTCCTGGCCGCCGCCAGCGCCAGCTCGAGGTCCAGCTCGTCCTTCGCACGCGGGTGGCGCTCGACTGGCACGTCGGGGTAGGCGCTCAGCAGGTCCTCCGTCGCGCTGTCGAGGTCGCCGACGATGAGGTCGGGGGCTCGCCCCACGGCGGCGGCGTGGCGCAGCCCGCCGTCCGCGGCGACGACCACGCCCGCGCCGCGCAGCAGCGGCCGCAGCAGGGCGTCCGCCGGCGCCTCGCCGCCGGCCAGCACTAGGGCAACGGTCCCGGACGAGGCGCTCACGTGGACCCGCCCGGCGCCGCCCCCGGCGGCAGTACGCTCCAGGCCGCGGGCGGGACGACCAGGTCGTACTCCCGCCCCGCGGCCGGCTCGCCGCCCAGCTCGCGTCCGTGACCGCGCCAGACGACGTCGGTCCCCCACGCCGGCACGCTCAGGACGAGGCGCCACGCCAGCCCCTCGCGCCTCGCCTCCCGCGTCACCGCCCTGGCCGACGCGCCGCCCGGGGCGTCCGCGCCGGCGTCGCCTCCGCCTGCGGGCGCCAGGCACACCTCCTCGGTGCGCAGCAGCAGCCCGCCGCCCGCGGACGGTCCGTGCGGCAGACCCGCCGACCGCGCCACGCGCGCCGCCTCGTCGCCCTCCCACACGTTCTCGTGGCCGAGGAAACGCGCCGTCCACGCGTCGGCCGGCGCGGCCAGGAGCTCCTGCGCCCTCCCCGACTGCACGATGCGGCCGGCCCGCATCACGGCCACCGAGTCGGCCACTGCGAAGGCCTCCACCTGGTCGTGCGTGACGTAGACGGCCTCGGTGCCGAGGACGCCGAGCAGCCGCGCCACCTCGGCGCGCAGCTCGGCGCGCAGCGCCTCGTCGAGGTTCGACAGCGGCTCGTCGAGCAGCAGCAGCGCGGGACGCGGCGCCAGCGCCCGCGCCAGCGCGACCCGCTGCTGCTGGCCGCCCGAGAGCTCGGTGACGCGCCGGCGCCCCAGACCGGCCAGGCCGACCAGCTCGAGCATCTCCTCGACGCGCCGGCGCCGCTCGGCGGGGGCCCAGCGCCGCTCCACGAGGCCGAAGGCCACGTTGTCCGCCACGCTCAGGTGCGGGAAGAGGGCGAAGTCCTGGAACACCATGCCGAGGTCGCGCCGCTGCGTCGGCACGCGGGTGACGTCCTCGCCCCCCAGCAGCACGCGCCCGGCGTCCGGCGGCTCGAGCCCCGCGACCAGCCGCAGCAGCGTGCTCTTGCCGCAGCCGCTGGGACCGAGCAGCGCGAGCGTCGAGCCGGGCGGCACCGCGAGCGTCACGTCGGCGACGGCCCTGACGGGTCCGTAGCTCTTCGACAGCCGCTCGACGCGCAGGCCCATGTCCTCCGCGGCATCATAGCCGCGTCCACGACGGCGGCCGGACGCTTCCGAGCGCGCCGGGGCGGCGCGCCGGCGCGGGGGTCGGCCGGTGGGTGGTCGGGACCCGCGCTCGGCTCAGGCCCAGCTCACGCTGCGCACCGTCACGGTCCCGCTCACGCCCTTCAGGGACGCCTGCCGCGGCGGCGAGACCTCGAGGCCGTGCGCGCCGGCGCCGGCGAGGGCGGCCTCCGTGGCCACGATCTCGTCGGCGCCGGCGAGGGCCGTCACCCGCGCGGCCACGTGCACGCCCTGGCCGGCGTAGTCGCTCCGGTGCGGCAGCGCGGCGGACGCGTGCAGGCCGATCCTCACCGCCAGCGCCGAGCCGTGCTCGCGGCGGCTCCTGTCGAGGAGCCGCTGCACCTCGACCGCGCACTCGAGCGCCGCCAGCGCGTCGTCGAAGGCGACGAAGAAGCCGTCGCCCGTGTGGCGCACCTCCGCGCCGCCGTGACGAGCGAACGCCGCGCGCAGCGTGCGGTCGTGCCACTCCATGACGCTCTCCCACGCCCCGTCGCCGAGGCTGCCGGCGAGCTGGGTGGAGGAGACGATGTCGGTGAACATGAAGGTCTTCTCCGTGGGCCGGGGCCGCCGGGGCTCGCCGCTGCCGCTGAGGACCTCGTCCAAGGCGGCCACGTCGGGGGCGGCGCCGAGCCGCTCTAGCTCGCTCCGCGCCGCCGCCAGCTCCAGCCTGCCCAGCGCCTCGTCGCCCGCCGCCAGCAGCGCGCGCCCCAGGAGCGCCCTGGACCGCGCCCACTCGTAGGGCACGCGCGCTCGCTGCCACAGGCGCGCGGCCTGGCGCAGCGCGGCGGTGGCGGCGTCGAGCCTGCCCTGGCGCAGCGCCACGGCGCCGCTCGTGGTCGAGGAGAGGCCGCCGAGGACGTCGCACTCGTACTGCGCGGCCACGCCCTCCAGCTCCGCGGCGGCGCGCTCCGCTGTCTCCAGGTCGTCGCCCGCCAGCGCGACCTCCGCCTGGGCGGCCAGCAGGTACGAGCGTTGCAGCCTGTCGCTCGCCGTGGGGCCGGCCTCCGCCGAGAGGTGGGCGGCGATCATCCGCGCTGCCTCCGCCGGGGCGCCGCGCGCCAGCGTGAGGAGCGCCAGGCCGGGCTGGGCGTGGTGCCCGTTCTCGAGCGCGCGCCGGAACGCCGCGGACGCCTCGTCGAGGTCGCCGAGGCGCAGCCTCACCTCGCCGATCTGGTAGTAGGCGAAGCCCACGCTGTCTAGCATGCGGAACCGCTCGAGCTCGCCGCACGCCTCCAGCGCCTCCTGCTCGGCCTCGCGCCACTCGCCGCGCACGCGCCTGAGCTCGGCCCTGTGCACGCGGCACTGTCCGCGGTAGCCGTGGATCGACCTGGCGCGCATCCAGCGGTCCGCCTGGGCGATCCACTCGTCGGCGCGGCCGTACTCGCCGAGGTCGGCGAAGGCGGCTATCGACAGGCAGATCACGTCGCAGGCGGTCCGCGGCTCCAGGCGCTCCGAGGACGCGCCCGCCGCGCCCTCCTCGACGAGCGCCAGGCCCTCGCGCCACTGGCCCTGCCTGAGCAGCATGTTCCCCTTGCCGACGAGGGCCAGGGACTCCACGTCCGGGGCGTCGTGCTGCCGGGCCAGCCTCAGCGCCTCGTCGGCGAGCTCGGCGCCCCCGGCGAAGTCGCCGTGGCCGAAGGCGCCGATCAGGCCCCTCATCACGGCCAGCCAGGCGTGCGCCGCCGACTCCGGCTCGCCCTCCAGCAGCCGCTGGGCCCGCGCGATCCAGCCGGCCATGACCGAGGGCCTCACGGCCAGCATCGCCAGACGGGAGAGGCGGACGGCGGCCATGGCGGCCTCCTGGCGCCGGCCGGCCTGCTCGAAGCGGGCGCAGGCCCTCTCGAGGAGGTCGGTCGCGGCGTCTACGTCGCCGCCGAACCAGGCGGCGGTGGAGTACTCGACGAGGTCGTCGGGGCCGAGCGAGCCGGCCTCGTCGGCCTCGGCGAAGCCCGTCAGCGCGTCCTCCCACCTGTTCGTGCGCAGGGAACGGCGCGCGTCCTCGATGCTCACGGGCATCAGCGTCCCTTCGCCTCTCGGGCCGTCGCGAGCGCCTGGTGAGCGGATGATGCCACGCCGCGCGGCGAGGCGCGTGAGCCGGGCCTCAGAACTCGCCGCGCTCGCGGCGCTGCAGGACGAGCATGGCCAGCGCCGTGACGGCCATCAGCACCAGGGCGAGGCCCAGCGCGGCGCCGTAGTTCTGCGGCCCGGGGCGCCCCAGCCTGTCGTAGATCGCCACGGGGAGCGTGGCGAGCTCGGGGCGCACGAGCAGCAGCGACGCCCCGAACTCCCCGAGCGAGACGGCGAACGCGAAGGCGGCCGCCACGGCGAGCGAGGGGAGTAGCTGGGGCAGCTCCACGCGCCGCAGCGTCCGCCACGGGCCCGCTCCGAGCGTGGCCGCCGCGGCGGCCTGGCCCCAGGGGAGCGCGCGGAACGCCGGCAGCAGCGTGCGCGTCACGAAGGGGAACGCGATCAGCGCGTGGGCCAGCGGCACCCCCCAGAACGTGGCCACGAGCCACGGGTAGGCGATCAGGTAGCCGAGCCCGAGGGTGACGGGGCTCGTGGCCAGCGGCAGGAGCGAGAGGCCGTCGAGCCACCGCCAGCGACCGCGCGCGACGGCGTAGGCGAACGCCGTGCCCATCACGAGCGCCGTCGCCGCGGACAGGGTCGCGAAGACGAGCGAGTTGCGCAGCCCCAGGCCCAGCGTCGCGAACCCCACGGAACGCGGCGCGTCGAGCATCGCGCGGAGGTTCGTCAGCGCAGGGAAGGTCCCGTCGGGACCCGTGAGCGCCTGCGCTGTCAGGGCCGCCAGGGGCGCGAGGACGATGGCCGCGACGAGGAGGAGGTCGGCGGCGAGCAGCGCGGCGCCCGGTCCGGCGGGCCTGCGGGCCGACGCCCGGCCGGCCCAGAGCGGCACGGACAGGCGGGCCTGCAGCCTGGTGTACGCCAGGCCGAGCCCGCCGACCACGACGAGCTGCACCAGGGCCAGCGCGGCGGCGGCGTCGAGGCGCAGCAGGCGCAGCGTGAGCCTGTAGAGCTCCACCTCGAGCGTCGCGAACCGCGCCTGGGGCGCGAGCATCAGGATCACGCCGAAGCTCGTGAAGCAGAAGATGAACACCAGCGTGGCGGACGCCACCGTCGCGGGCAGGGCCAGCGGCAGCGTCACCCGCCACAGCGTCCGCCAGGCGCCGGCGCCCAGGGTGGCGGCCGCCTGCTCCAGGCGGGGTCCCACGCCCTCGAGGGAGCCGGAGACGAGCCGCGCGACGATGGCGAAGTTGTAGAACACGTGCGCCGCCAGCACGATGAGCAGGGTGCCGCGCAGGTCCACCCCGAGCACGCCGCGCGGACCGGCCAGTGCCAGGAACCCCATGCCGGCCACCACCGTGGGCATGACGAAGGGCACGCTGAAGGCCGCGGTGAGCAGGCGGCGACCGGCGAAGCGGTAGCGCGCGAGCAGCAGCGCCGTCGGCAGTCCCAGGGCCACGGTCAGCGCGGTGGAGAGCAGCGCCTGCCAGGTCGTGAACCACAGGCGGCCCAGGTAGTACGGGTCGGCGAGCGTGGCCGCGAGGCCAGCCAGCGGCGCGCCGCCGCCGCCCGCCACGCCGCGCCGGACGATCGCCGCCAGCGGCACGAGGAGGGCGAGCGCGAGGAACGCCAGCGCCGCCGCTCCCGTGGCGTGGCCCAGCCAGGAGCGCCGCATGCGGCGAGTCTAAGGCGGGCACGCCAGGGGGTGCTCGGCGGGCGCGCGCCCTGCGGAGGCGCGGCCGGGCGGCGGCGGGCCGGGAAGTCCGGCGCGCACGGAGCGCCGTCCCCCCGTTGACAAGCCCGCGCCCGCCCGACTACAGTCGTGCGTCATGGCAGACCGCCTCCTCGTCCCCACGCCCCGTGTCTCGGCACCGTACGGTGTCGCGCGCACGGCACCGTTCGGCGTCGGGGATGGCATCGGAGTGGTCTGCCCTGAGACCGGTCATTAGCTAGCCGAAGTGCACGAGACGACCAGGCCGCGGGCGACCCGACAGGAGCCCGCGGCCTTCTTCTCGCGTGCCCGGCCCGGGCCGGAGCGAGCGGCACGCACACCAAGCAGCACGAGCGCGCGAAGCGCGAACGAGGTGACATGACCACCCGAGCCACCACAGCCGACGGGAGAGCGCCGGAAGGGGCGTCGATGCTCGCCCTGCTGCGCCGCTACCTGGCGCCGCAGCGGGGGATGGCGGCGCTGATGGCCTTCCTGCTCCTCGCGGCGACGGGCCTGCAGCTCCTCGTGCCGCAGATCATGCGCCGCTTCATAGACGGCGCGCTGGCGGCGGCGCCGGGTTCGCGGCTCACGTCGCTGGCGCTGTCGTTCCTCGCCGTGGCCGTCGTGACGCAGCTCCTGAACGCCTTCGCCACCTACGTGGCGGCGTCCGTGGGCTGGCGGGCCACGAACCACCTGCGCGAGGACCTCACGCGCCACACCCTCGACCTCGACATGGGCTTCCACAACGCCCGCACCGCCGGCGAGATGATCGAGCGCATCGACGGCGACATCACGAGCCTGTCGAACTTCCTCTCGCAGTTCTCGGTGAGGGTGTTCGGCGGGCTGCTGCTCCTCGTCGGCATACTCGCGGCCCTGTGGCTCGAGGAGCCTCTGATGGGCGCAGCGCTCACCGCCTTCGTCGTCCTCGAGCTCGTCGTGCTCACGCTCACCAGGCGCGTGGGCGTGCCCGCCTCGAACCTCGAGCGAGAGGCGAACGCCAGGCAGTTCGGCTTCATCGAGGAGCGGCTCCAGGGCCTCGACGACCTGCGCGCGAACGGAGCCGGCGAGTACTCGCTGCACCGCTTCCGCGGCGTCATGCGCGGCGTCTACCGCGACACGCGGCGCGCCTGGATGCTGCGCAGCGTCGTGTGGCTGTCGAGCTACGGGCTGTTCGTGATCGGCATCGCCGTCACCGTCGGCTCGTCGATCTACCTCGTCCGGCGCGGCGACATGACAGTGGGGGCCGCCTACATGGTCTTCCAGTACCTGTTCATGCTGCAGAACCCCATCGAGCAGATCACCCAGCAGCTCCAGGAGCTCCAGAAGGCCGCGGCGGGCGTGCAGCGCGTGGGCGAGCTGTTCAGGACGCGCTCGGCGCTGCCGCCGGGGGGCGCGGCAGAGGTCCCCCGGGGACCGCTGTCGGTGTCGTTCGAGGACGTCGACTTCCACTACCTCGACGCCAGCGCCGACCAGCTCACGCTCCGCGGCGTCAGCTTCCACCTCGCGCCCGGCAAGCGACTCGGGCTCCTGGGCCGCACCGGCTCCGGCAAGACGACGCTCACCCGGCTCGTCTTCAGGCTCTACGACCCCAGCGGCGGCAGCGTGAGGGTGGGCGGCGTCGACACCCGCGCCGTCGACCTGCAGCGCCTGCGCGCGCGCATAGGCCTCGTGACGCAGGACGTCCAGCTCTTCCGCGGCACCCTGCGCGACAACGTCACGTTCTTCGACCCGAGCGTCCGCGACGACGTGATCGAGAGGGTGCTGGAGGAGCTCGGCCTGGGCGCCTGGCTGCGCGGCCAGGAGCGCGGCCTGGACACGGAGCTCGACTCCGGCGGACGCAACCTCTCGGCGGGCGAGGCCCAGCTCATAGCCTTCGCGCGCGTGTTCCTCAAGGACCCCGGTCTCGTGATCCTCGACGAGCCCTCGTCCCGTCTCGACCCCGCCACGGAGCGCCGCCTCGAGGTGGCGCTCGAGAGGCTGCTGCACGGCAGGACCGCGATCATCATCGCGCACCGCCTGGAGACCGTCGAGCGCGTCGACGAGATCATGGTCATGGACCGCGGGAGCGTGGTCGAGGCCGGGCCGCGCGCCGCCCTTGCCGCCGACCCGTCGTCGCGCTACTCGCGCCTGCGCCGCGCCGCGCTGGCGCTCGACCTCAACGTCGCCGGCAGGGCCGGCGTGGAGCGGCTCGACCCCGAGGACGCCGAGCTGCTCGAGGACCTGGCATGAGCTTCGACACCAACCCGCTCAGGCTGACGCTGCGGCTCGTGCGCCAGAGGCGCTGGCTGTTCGTCGGCACCAGCCTCCTGTGGGCGCTGATCCACGTGCTGCCCGTGCTCACGGGCCTGCTCACGAAGGGAGTCTTCGACGTCCTCTCCGGCGCCGCGCCCGCGGGCTGGGACGCCTGGACGTTCCTGGCCCTCGCCCTCGCCCTCGACGTGGGCCGCATCGGCGTGTTCGTGGCGGGCATCCGCACGTGGGCGACGTACTGGGTCGAGATCACGCTGCACGTGCGCCACAACGTGCTGAGGCACCTGCTCACGGCGGCCGGCTCGCGGCGCCTCCCCGAGTCGCCCAGCGAGTCGGTGACCCGCTTCCGCGACGACGTCAACGACATCGGCGAGTACGTGGAGAACTGGGTCGACTTCTGGGGCTTCGCGCTCTACGGGGTCGTGGCGCTGGTCGTCATGGCCCTCATCGACCCGCTGCTCACGCTGCTGGCCTGCGTGCCGCTGGCGCTCACCCTGGCTCTGACGAGCTACATGCGGCCGTTGATCCGCACGGCCAGGCGCGCCTCGCGCGAGGCCACGAGCCGCGTCACGGACTTCCTCGGCGAGACCTTCGGCGCCGTGCAGGCCGTCAAGGCCTCGGGTCGCGAGGAGAGCGTGCTGGCGCGCTTCCAGCGCCTCAACGAGTCGCGGCGCGAGCGCGCGCTGAAGGACACGGTGCTCACCGAGCTGTTCCGCAGCGTGACCGACAACATGGTCCACGTGGCCACCGGCGTGGTGCTGCTCGTGGGGGCGGGCGCCCTGCGCGACGGCAGCTTCACCGTGGGCGACTTCGCGCTCTTCGTCACCTACCTGCCGCGCCTCACCGGCGTCATGTCTTTCGTCGGCCTGATGTTCGTGCAGCACAAGCGCACGGGCGTCGCCTACGAGCGCCTGGGGCGGCTGATGGTGGACGCGCCCGTCGCGGAGCTCCTCGAGCCCCGCGACTACGACCTCGAGCGCGAGCAGGCGCCGTTCCGGCCCGCGCCGGCCCGGGCCGAGCCGCTCGCCCTGCTCACGGTGTCCGGGCTCGGCTACCGCCACGAGGGGTCGGACGAGGGCGTGGAGGACGTGTCGTTCACGGTGCGGCGCGGCGAGTTCGTCGTCGTCACCGGCCGCGTGGGGTCGGGCAAGACGACGCTGCTGCGCGTGCTGCTCGGCCTGCTGCCCAAGACGTCGGGCGAGGTGCGCTGGAACGGCGAGCTCGTCGCGGACCCGGCCACGTTCTTCGTGCCGCCGCGCTCCGCCTACACGGCCCAGGTGCCGCGGCTGTTCTCCGACTCGCTGCGCGAGAACGTGCTGCTCGGTCGGCAGGCGGACGAGGAAGCCGTGCAGCGGGCGCTCGACCTGGCCGTGCTAGGCGCCGACGTCGAGCAGCTCCACGAGGGGCTCGAGACCCAGGTGGGCACGCGCGGCGTGCGGCTCTCCGGCGGGCAGGTGCAGCGCGCCGCCGCGGCGCGCATGTTCCTCACCGGCGCCGACCTCCTCGTCTTCGACGACCTGTCGAGCGCCCTCGACGTCGAGACCGAGAGGCGCCTGTGGGACGGCCTGTTCGCCGACCGCGACGCCACCTGCCTCGTCGTGTCGCACCGCCGGGCGGCGCTGGAGCGCGCCGACAAGGTCATCGTCATGGACCGCGGGCGGGTGGTGGCCAGCGGCACGCTGGCCGAGGTCGCTCGGCACGCGCCCGAGCTGGCCGCGCTGTTCGAGGCCGACGAGCGCGGGTCCGTCGCCGCGGCGCCCTGACGCCCGGCGGGAGCGCCGCTCTCGCGGGGGGAGCGGCGGCCCGCTCGCGCGGGCGCCGCTCCCCCGCCACCGGCTCGGTGCACCCGGCTACCGCAGCGAGGCCGGGTCGCGCCCCTGCATGACGACGGCCGTCCACTGGGTCAACCACCGCTCCTGGTTGGCGGCGACGACGTCCGGCGCCAGCGGCGCGGCGACGGCGCTCTCCGGCAGGGTCCCGTAGCGCTCGAACTCGGGTGGGACCGCCGCGCCCTCCCGCACCGGCGCCACGAACATCTCGAGGGGGATGGCCTCCTGGACCTCGGGGGAGAGGAGGAACTCCACGAAGGCCTCGGCCGCCTCGCGCTGCCGCGTGCCGGCGAGGATGCCCACGGCCTCCACCTGCCGGTAGGCGCAGCCGTGGCAGGCGAGGTTCGCGGTGGGCGGTGCGTCCAGCGGCTCCTCGGCGAAGATCACCTCGGCGGCAGGGCTGGTGGCGTAGCTCACCACGATGGGCCTGTCGCCGCCGTAGCGGCTGAAGGCCGTGTAGTAGGCGTCCGTCCAGCCGTCGGTGACGAGGACGCCGTGCTCCCTTGCGGCGTCCCAGAAGTCGAGCCAGTCGGCGAAGCCGGCCCGCGCCGCCTCGGCCGCGGCGGGCTCCACGCCGGCGCGCGGGTCGCCGAAGTAGGCGACGGTCGCGAAGAGGAACGCCAGGCCGGGGCTGGAGGTGGCGGGGTTCATCACCACGGTCAGCGGCGCCAGCTCCTGGCCGGCGAGGTCGGCCAGCGTCACGGCTCCGGCGTCCACGCCGGCGTTCGCCAGGGCGTCCACGTCGTAGTTCGGCACGACGAAGCCCACGTCGACAGGCGTCACGAGGTGCGAGGCGTCGAAGGCGTAGCGGGCGGGCACGTCGGCCAGCGACGGGCTCTCGTACGGCTCGAACACGCCCTCGTCGGCGGCGCGCTGCCACAGGCCCTCGTCCACGCCGAAGAGCACGTCGGCGATGGGGCGTCCCTTCGTGAGGATCGCCCTGTTCAGCGCCTCGCCGGCGTCGCCTCCCGAGATGAACACGACCCGCACGCCGGCCTCGCGCTCGAAGCGCTCGACGAGCTCGGTGGGGAGCGAGAACGAGTCGTGCGTGAGCACGCGCAGCTCCTGCGCGGCCGCGCTGGTGGCGAGAAGCGCCGCAGACAGCAGGATGAGGACAGGTCTCTCGACCATGGCGTCCCTTCCGTCACCGGTCGGACGCGCCCGCGAACAGGACGGGCCGGCGTCACGCTCCCTCCGCCCGCATTACCGGGGTCAGGTTCCTAGGGTCTGATCTCAGCCCGGGCGCCCACGGCGCCCAAGACACCCCTGGTGACGACACGAACATAGCTCAGTCCCGCCGGCGCGCGGACGCGGCCGGACTACCCGGTGGGGCACGGCTCAGGTCGTGGACCGCAGGCGGCCCGTCGCGGGCTCCGCGTCCGCCGCCGGCTGCTCCGACGGCAGGCGCCACGCGCCCAGCGCCGCCGTCACGGCGAAGAGACCGGCGGTGACGACGAAGATGGCCCTGTAGTCGGGCGCGCCGGGACTGCTGCCGATGGTGATGACGGCGCCGGCCAGCAGGGGCGCGATCGCCCGCGAGGCCGCGCCCACGGAGTTGTCGAGACCGTACACGGAGCCCGACATGGCCGGGTCGGTGAAGCGGGCGAGCATCGCGCTCACGGCCGGCAGCACGCCGCCCACCGCGAAGCCGACGACGACGTTGAGCACCACCAGCTGCCACACGCCCGTGACCAGGGCCATGGGGGCGTAGAAGAGCGCCGTCGCCAGCGCCGAGGCCACGAGCACGCGCTTGTGCCCCACCCTGTCGCCCAGGCGGCCCAGCGACACGCCGCTGATCGTGCCGGCGAACGAGGCCGCGCCTATGGCGATGCCGGTGTAGATGCTGTTAAGCTCGTCGCTCAGCGTGAGCGTGGCGATGAACAGCGGCAGGTAGGGCATGATCATCGTGCGGCCCAGCCAGGCCGTGAAGCGCAGCAGGTAGGCGAGCCTGACGCCCGACGTGCGGAGCACCGTGCCCCACTGTCCGAACATGTCGCGCAGCAGGTGCTCCTTGCGCTCCGGGGGCGTGAACCTCTCCCGCACGCCGAAGACCACGAGCAGGCCGCCCAGCGTGAGCAGCACGCCGGTGACGACGAACGACTGCCTTATGCCCACCAGGTACTCGAGGAGGCCGCCGACTATGGGACCCACCGAGATGCCCGCCCACTGGCCCGTCTGCAGCAGGCCCATCGCGTAGCCGAGGCGCTCGCGCGGCACCGAGGCGGCGACCATCGAGGCCGACGCCGACACGACGCCCGTCACGAGGCCCTGCACGAGCCTGAGCGCCACTAGCTCCTCGGAGCTGTGCACGAAGCCCATCAGCACCGTCACGATGGCGCCGCCGATCAGCGACCTGACCGCCATGGGCTTGCGCCCGTAGCGGTCGGCGAGGGCGCCCCACACGGGCGCCGCGATCATCATGGCCACGCCCTGGACGCTGTAGGCCATCGCGACCCAGAAGACCGTAGAGCCGCCGGAGCGCGAGCCGAGCTCCTCCACGAAGGAGGGCAGGAACGGGAAGATCGTCGAGAAGCCGAGGGAGGCGAGGAGCTGGGCGAGGAACATCACCGTCACGGTGCGCTGCCAGCTCGAAGACATCCGGTGTGCTCCTCCTGGCCGCGGCGGCATCGTCGGGGCTCCCGCAGGGGGAGGGGCCGCGCGGCGCCGGCCATGTTACCCCTCGCACGGCGCGGGCCCGGTACGCGTCGGGGCGTTACCTTGTGGAGGTGGCGCTCCCCGCCTTCGACGTCCTCGCGCGCTGCCCGCTCCTGGCGGGTCTCGCCGACGACGACGTGCGGGCCCTGGCCGCCCGCGCCGCTCTGCGCGCCTACGCGGCGGGGGAGACGCTCTTCCTCGAGGGCGACCCGTCGCTGGGCCTCCTCGTGATCGCCGAGGGCGAGGTCAAGGTCTTCCTCATCTCGCCCGTGAGCGGCAGGGAGCTGCTCCTGCACCACGAGCGCCAGTTCTCCACGGTGGCCGAGCTGGTGGCCCTGGACGGCGGTCCCTACCCGGCCAGCGCGCAGGCCGTCACCGACACGTCGATCTACGTGATCGAGCACGAGCGCTTCGTGGGCGTGCTGCACGAGCGCCCGCAGGTGGCGCTGCACCTCATGCGCTCGCTGGGGCGACACCTCAGGAGGCTGGTGGGACTCGTCAACCAGATCTCGTTCCAGGAGGTACAGCACCGCCTGGCCGGCCACCTGCTGCGCCAGGCGGCCGCGGGCGTGCCCTTCGAGCTGATGACGAACGCCGAGATAGGCGCCCGCATAGGGACGGTGCCGGAGCTCGTGAGCCGGAACCTGTCGCGCCTGCACGCCGCCGGCGCGATCAGCATGGCGGGGCGCACCGTGGTGGCCGTGGACGAGGAGGCGCTGGCCGAGATGGCCAGCTCGGCCGGGCGCTAGCCGGAGGGCGCGCGAGGAGGCCGCCGCGGCGCGTCCGGCGGGACGTCGCCCGCGGGCGCCACGCGGCGGGCCCTCAGAAGAAGCCGAGCTGGCGCTTGCCCTCGTCCGTCATCGACATGGGCGTCCAGGGCGGGTCCCAGACGAGCTCCACCGCCACCTCCTCGACGCCGGGGACCGCCGCCACGCAGGCCCTCACCTGCTCCTCGATGCTGGCGTGCAGTGGGCAACCCGGGGTCGTGAGCGTCATGCGCACGCTCGCCGACGCGCCCACGACGCTCACCTCGTAGACGAGCCCGAGGTTCACGACGTCGACGCCCAGCTCCGGGTCGATGACGGCGGTGAGGGCCTCCAGCACCGCGGCGGCGGGCGCGGCGGCGTCCTGCTCCGAGAGGACCGTCTGTGTGGTCACTTGGTGGTCACCACCTCCAGGCGCCGCGGGACGCCGGACCCCACGGTCCGGCTCACCACCGTCGCCGCCTGCCAGAGCTGGGCGCAGGCGCCCACGAACAGGGCGGCGGCGGCCAGCGAGGCGAGCGCCGTGGAGGACGCGACCACCGCCGCCGTGGCGGCCAGCGCCCCGAGGCCGAGGCCGGCCGTGATCACGGGCTCGAGCCGAGGGCGCGTGAGGTCGCGCAGCAGCGGCGGGGGCCGCGACCCGCGGGGCGCGGCGCCGAACGCGGTCGTCCAGGTGAGGAACGACAGGATCTTGACGAGCATCCCGCTCACGGCGAGGCCGACGAACCCCAGCAGCGTCGCGACCGCGGCGGCCTCGCGCAGACCGGCGGCGAGCAGCAGGCCGGCCACGGGCAGGAAGGCGTGGGCGAGCACGTAGCGCTGCACGGGGGCCTCGAGGCGACGGCGCAGGCGCCTCTTGAGCAGCGCCCCGACCTCCAGGACCTGCAGGGCGCCGGCGGCGCAGAGGCAGAGCGTGGCGACGGCGCTGGCGGCGCCGGCCGCGGCGGCGCGCCAGCCGAGCAGCGGGGCGGCGGACGCGACCAGCGTGGACGCCACGCAGGCGTGCACGAGCCACGTCACGCCCGTGACGCGCCAGGTGCCGCCGCCCTTCGAGAGCGCGAACATCGAGAGGAGCTTGTGCCCCGCCGCGGTGATGCCGAGCAGGAACGCGCCCACGATCCCCGCCGTCTGGTGGAGGGCGGGCGAGTAGCCCACCTGCGCCGCCAGCCCGGCCGAGCCGCGCGCGGCGGCCAGGATCGTGCCGAACGCGACGGTCAGGGCCAGGTAGCAGACCGCCGCCACCAGCCCGCGGCTCGCGGCGTCGCGCGGCGGGCTGCGGCGCGCCGTGCGCAGCGTCTGGGCCGCGACCAGCGCCAGGGAGGCCGTCACGGCCAGGCCGCCGGCCGCCAGCGGACCGGGGCGGAAGCCGGACGCGAACCCTCCCACGAGCGCGGCGCCGCCTGCCACGAGCAGCGGCAGGGCGACGAAGCCGAGACGCTTCCACGCCAGGTCGGTGACCAGGAGGACGGCCGGGAGCTGCTGCAGTGTGCCCACGTACACCAGGGCCACGTACAGCAGGGTGAAGAGGTGCGTCAGCGCCACCGCGCCCGGGGAGCCCAGGTAGGAGGTGAGCGCGGCGGGGTCCAGGAGCAGCCAGGCGGCGCCCACCGTGAACGCCAGCGCGCCCCCCAGCAGCGCCGACACGGGGAGGTAGGGATGGGCGCCGCCCGACGCGCCCGGCGGAGGCATCACGGCGCGCCCTTGACGATCCGCACCTTGGCGCTGCCGTCCGGCAGCTCCTCGACCTCGTAGGTGGCGCCCTCGTCCAGGAGCTGGGGCAGGAGGTAGACGGGCACGCGGTCGTTGTGGATCGTCAGCACGTCGCCGGCCTCGAGCTCCGCGAGCAGGGCCAGCGTCCTCACCATCGGCTCCGGCGGCTGCAGTCCCCTGTTGTCGAGGTAGGCCTCACGCACGCCGTGAAGCTAACCGCGTCCCGGCGGCGCTCGCCTTGACCTGCGTCATGGGCCGGGCGCGGGCCGGGGTGGCACCATCCTCGGCGTGGACACGAAGACCCTCAGCCACGAACAGCTCCGGCGCATGCGCGTGTCCGACCTGCTCGCGGCCCACCCGCGCTGCCTCGACGTCCTCGTGAGGCACGGCTTCACGCCGCTGCGTCAGCCGGCGCTGCGGCGCGTGCTCGCCCGCACCGTCGACCTCGGTCAGGCCGCGCTGATACGAGGGCTCACAGCTGAGGCCGAGGCGTCCCTCCTGGTGGAGCTGGAGGCGCTGCTCGCCGGCCGAGCCGCCGAGGCGGCGCCCGTCGCGTCGGGCGGACGCGCCGCGGCGCCTGACGCTCCAGGAGGACGCGCCGCGGCCCACGCCGCTCCCGCCGGCGAGGTGTCCCAGTGCCGCTGATCAAGGCCATGGAGCAGCGGCGCTTCTCGGACCGCGGCCCCGTGCCGCGACCCGTGAGCATGGGCGACGGCCTGGCCGTCATGCTCCTGTGCCTGCAGTCGGGCCAGACGATCGCGGCCCCGCAGGGGGACGACGCCGAGACCGTCTTCACGGTGCTCGACGGCGAGGGTCAGGTGCGGGAGGGAGGGGCCACTCACGCGGTGGGCCCCGGCGACGTCGTGCACGTGCTGCCCGGCGAGGACAAGGCGCTGGTCGCCGGCGACGGGCGGTTCACCGTGGTCGGCGTGCGGCGCCTCGAGCGGCGCGGCCGGACCGCCGGGGAGCGCGCGTGAGCGGCCTCAAGCGCCCCAGCCACGTCTACGTGGACCTCGAGCGCTGCATCGGCTGCGAGGTCTGCGAGGAGGTGTCCCCCGGCACGCTGGCGGCCGCGAGCCGCGGACCCGTGCCGGCCGACGAGAACGCCCTCGACGCGATGGCGGCCTGCCCGACGGGCGCCATACGCTGGTGGGAAGGAGAAGCACCAGGTGAAGCAGCTTGACGTACGTCAGATCCCGCCGCGCCAGCGGCACCCGCTCATCTTCGAGACCTTCGACGCCCTCGCGCCGGGCGAGGCGTTCGAGCTCATCAACGACCACGACCCCAAGCCCCTCTACTACCAGCTCCAGGCCGAACGGTCCGGTCAGCTCGCCTGGCAGTACCTCGAGCAAGGTCCAGAGCGCTGGCGCGTGAAGGTGGGCAAGGCCGCCTGAGCCGCTGGCAGGTCGCTTTCCTGCGCTGCGCCCTCGCGTGGCTCGTGCTCGCCGGACTGGCGGGCGCGGCTATGGCCGTCTGGCCTCACCTCGCGGGGGCGCTGGCGCCCACCCACGGCCACCTGGGGACCGTGGGCTTCCTGCTGTCGATGGTGATGGGCGTCGCCTTCTGGATGCTGCCGCGTCCCGGCGGGATCAGGCAGACGGGCTTCGAGGCCGTGGCGTTCCTGTTCCTGCAGGCCGGCATGGTCGCGCGCGTGGTGGGCGAGCCGTGGTGGAGGCTCACCGGCGGCGCCCTGCCGCATGCGCTCTTCGCGGCCAGCGGCGGCCTCACGTTCGCCGCCGTCGTGACGTTCGCGACCGCCATGAGCCGGCGGATCGTGACCGTCGAGGCGCTCAGGGCCGCGGCCCGACCGCGCGGCACGCGTCAGCGTCCGCCGGAGCACGGCTCGGCGGAGGAGTAGGGTCCGCGGAGGCGCGCCTACCCTGGCTAGTCGGCGACCTCCACGACCATCGTGCCCGCCATGTTGTCGCCGAGGCGGCGGCCCTGCGGGTCGCTGAAGACGCGCACGATCTCGATGATGCCGAGCACGCCGGCGGCGATGAGCACGGGGATGTAGAGCACCCAGCCCAGGAACGGGATGAGCAGCAGGAACGAGGCCAGCGACCCCAGGCAGAGGGTCCAGTTGCGGCGCGCCGAGGTGGCGAAGTCCATCTTGCCGCCGTCGAGGCGCACCGGACGCAGCTTCATGATCTTCTTGCCCACCGAGCGGCCGTCCATGAAGTCGAACTCGAAGCCGTCGCGCAGCAGGATGTAGAGCACGGACGCGATCCAGCCGACGACTGGGACGAAGCCGAGCACCCCGGCGATGGCGCCGTCGATGATCGCGGCGATCGCGCGCTTCCCCACGTCGGGCCTGGTGGCGGCGCCCGGGGCGCCCCCGGTCTGCGCCGTCGCCGGGGCCGCCGGCGGCGGTGGCACGTAGGTGGCCGGCGGCGCGGCAGGCGGCTCTGTCGGCTGCTGCTCGGGCGGCACTGGCTCCTGGCTCATGGGATCGAGCGGATCGCGGTCGGACATGGCCCACTCCTTCGCGGGTGTTGGATTGCGCAGTCCCCCTACTCTATGCGGGATCGTGGGGGAGGTCGTGGGGAACGCCATATCGCGTGCCCGGCGGTAAGCTCGGGCCATGTCGGCGCCCTCCGGCCTCCTGCTCGTGCCCACCGAGGGGCGCGTCGGCCTCACGTCGGTGAGCCTGGGCCTGCTCAGCGCGCTCGAGCGGCGCGGCCTGCGCGTCGGCTTCGTGAAGCCCATAAGGCAGCCCGGCGACGACGAGGGGCCGGAGCGGTCGACGGCGTTCGCCCGGCGCACCACGACGCTGGAGCCGCCCGAGCCGCTGCCGTTCGCCCGGGCCGAGGCGCTGCTGGCGGCCGGCCGACGCCACGAGCTGATGCAGGAGGCCGTGGCGCTCTACGAGCGCGCGGCGGAGGGCAAGGACGTCGTGGTCATCGAGGGCCTCACGGCTACGGCCACGCATCCGGAGCTGGACGCTGTCAACGCCCAGCTCGCCCAGGCCATGGACGCTCAGGTCGTGCTCGTGGCCGCGCTGGGCGAGTCGCCGGCGGCCCTCTCCGACCGCCTGCGCGTGGCCGCCGAGCCGTTCGGGGGCGTCGCCGCGGCGCGGGTCGTGGGCGTCGTCGTCAACAGGCTGGGGGAGGACGCACGGGCGGTGGCAGGGGCGGCGCGTCCGGCGACGGCTGCCGCGGCGCCCGCGATCGCGCCCGCCGAGCTCGTGGCACGCACCCCCGTGCTGGCCTCCGGCGAGCTGCGGCTGCTGGGCGCGGTGCCGTTCGACCCGCGCCTCTCCTCGCCGCGCACGCGCGACATGGCGCGGCACCTGGGTGCCGCCGTGGTCGTGGAGGGCGAGATCGACGAGCGCCGCGTCGCCGACGTGTCGCTCGTGGCGCGCACCGTGGGCAACATGACGCACCGCCTCAGGCCGGACGCGCTCCTCATCACCCCCGGCGACCGCGCCGACGTGATCCTGGCGGCGTCCATGGCTGCCCTCAACGGCGTGCCCCTGGCGGGGCTGGTGCTCACCGGCGGCATCGAACCTGACGAGAACGTGATGCGGCTGTGCTCGCGGGCCTTCGCCACCGGTCTGCCGCTGCTGGCGGTAGACACCGACTCGTACGTCACGGCGGCGCGGGCGGCGGCCCTCGACCCCGAGGTGCCGCTCGACGACACCGAGCGCCTCGGTTGGGTCACGGACGCCGTGGCCGAGCACCTGACCCTCGACTGGCTCGTGGAGCGCGTGGCCCAGGGGCGCGAGCCGCGCCTCTCGCCCCCCGCCTTCCTGCACCGCCTCGTGGAGCGCGCCAGGAAGGCGAACAAGCTGATCGTCCTGCCGGAGGGGACGGAGCCCCGCACGATCAGGGCCGCGGCCCACTGCGCCGAGCGCGGCATCGCCCGCACCAGGCTCCTCGGCGACCCCGACGAGGTGGCGCGGGCGGCCGACGCCGTGGGCGTGAGGCTCGGGCCCGGCGTCGAGGTCGTCGCCCCCACGGACGAGCTGCGGGAGCGCTACGTGGCGCCCATGGTGGAGCTGCGCAGCCACAAGGGCCTCACGCCGGACGGCGCGCGCAACCAGCTCAAGGACGACGTGGTGCTGGGCACGATGATGCTGGCCACGGGCGAGGTCGACGGGCTCGTGGCGGGCGCCGTGCACACGACGGCGCACACGGTGAGGCCGGCGCTGCAGCTCATCAAGACGAAGGAGGGGGCGCTGCTCGTCTCGTCCGTGTTCTTCATGTGCCTGCCCGACGAGGTCCTCGTCTTCGGCGACTGCGCCGTGAACCCCGACCCGAACCCCGAGGAGCTCGCGGACATAGCCGTGCAGTCGGCGGACTCCGCCCTGGCCTTCGGCATCCCGGCGCGCGTGGCGCTGATCAGCTACTCCACCGGCGCCTCCGGCGAGGGGGTGGACGTGGAGAAGGTGAGGAGGGCCACCGAGATCGCGCGGCTGCGGCGCCCGGAGCTGCTCATCGAGGGGCCGCTGCAGTACGACGCGGCCACCGTGCCGGAGGTCGCCAGGCAGAAGGCGCCGGACAGCGCGATCGCCGGCCGCGCCACGGTGCTCGTGTTCCCCGACCTGAACACCGGCAACGCCACCTACAAGGCCGTGCAGCGCTCCGCCGGCGTCATCTCCATAGGACCGATGCTGCAGGGCCTGCGGAGGCCGGTGAACGACCTGTCGCGCGGCGCCTCGGTGGAGGACATCGTCTACACGATCGCCCTCACAGCGATCCAGGCGGCGAGCTGAGGTAGGCCCGCCGCGGCGAGCGGGGAGGTACCCGCCGCCGGCCGGGATGCCCGTGTACGCCGGACGGGGACCTATACTGGCGGGCCGTGGAAGCGAGCCGACAGGCCCTGGAGCGCCTCTCCTTCGACCGCGTGCTGAGGGCGCTCGCCGACAGGGCCAGCACGCACCTGGGCGCGGAGCGGGCCGGCGCGCTGGGCCCGCACGCCGGACCGGCCGCGGACGACCTTCTCAGGCGCACGGCCGAGGTGCTCGAGGGCGGCGAGCTGTCGCTGGGCGGCATCGAGGACCTGCGGCCGCTCCTGGCTCGCGTCCGCGAGGGCGGCATGCTCTCGGGCGAGGAGGTGCTCAGCGCCGCCTACACGCTCGACGCCGTCGCCACCCTGCGCCGCAGCATCGCCGCGTCCGGCAGGCCGGCTCTCACCGAGCTGGCCGCGCGCATCGGCGGCTTCGACGGCCTGCTGCGGCTCGTGCGCGAGCAGCTCGACGTGGACGGCAACGTCCGCGACGACGCCACCCCCAAGCTGCGCGAGATCAGGCAGCGCCTCGCTCCCCTGCGCGGCCGCATCAAGGAGCGGCTCGCCAGGCTGCTCGAGGCCCACGCCGCCGACGTGCAGGAGCCGATCATCACGCTCAGGCGCGACCGCTACGTGATCCCCGTGAAGGCATCGGCGCAGTCGCGAGTACCGGGCCTGGCGCTCGACAGGTCCGACTCCGGGGCGACCGTGTTCGTGGAGCCGGCGGCGGTGGTGGAGCTCAACAACGAGCTGGCGCTGCTCGAGATGGAGGAGCGCGACGAGGTGCGGCGCATCCTCCTCGCCCTCTCCAGGCGCCTGGCGGACGAGCCGCTGGTGGACGAGAGCCTGGAGGCCGTGGCCGAGCTCGACGTCGTGAACGCCGCGGCGCGCCTGGCCAAGGACTGGCGCCTCGTCGCCCCCGCCTTCGACCCGCAGGGGCGCGTGCGGCTGCGCGGCGCGCGCCACCCGCTGGTCGATGACTGCGTGCCCAACGACGTGGAGCTCGACGCCGACAGGCGCCTCCTCGTCGTCACGGGGCCGAACGCCGGCGGCAAGACGGTGCTCCTCAAGACCGTCGGCCTGGCCGCGCTGATGGCCCACAGCGGCCTCTACGTGGCCGCCGACCGGGGCAGCCAGGCCCTGCTGCCCAGGCTGGAGGCGCTGCTCGCCGACATAGGCGACCAGCAGAGCATCGAGGCGTCGCTCTCGACCTATGCCGGGCACCTGCTGAACCTCAGGGAGGTCGTGGAGCGGGCGAGCCCCACCACGCTCGTGCTCATCGACGAGCTCGGCTCCGGCACCGACCCGGACGAGGGCGCCGCGCTGTCGCAGGCGATCCTCGAGCGCGTGCTGGCCGGCGGCGCGCTGGGCGTGGTGACCACCCACCTCGCGCCGCTCAAGGTGTTCGCCAGCCGGGCGGGCGGCGTCGTCAACGCGGCCATGAGCTTCGACCTCGAGGGGCTGCGCCCCACCTACAGGCTCACGGTCGGCCAGCCCGGCCGCAGCTACGCCCTGGCCATCGCCGAGCGCATAGGCCTCGACGAGGCCCTGCTCGCCCGCGCCTCGGAGCTGCTGGGCGCCGACGCCGGACGGCTGGAGGCGCTGCTGGCCACGCTCGAGGAGCAGCGGGCCGCGCTCACGGCGGAGCGCGACGAGGCGCGCCGGCGCACCGACGTGGCCGTCGCGGAGGCCGCGGTCTTGCGCGAGCAGATCGAGCGGCTGCGCGCCCGCGAGGAGGAGCTGCTGGCCGCGGCGGCGGCCAGGGCCGAGGAGCTGCTGGGGGAGACGCTCCAGCAGGCCGCGCGCCTCAAGCGCGCCGCCACCTCGCAGCCGGAGCAGCGTTCGCGGGCGCTGCAGGAGCTGCAGGAGCTGCGCCGTGCCGCGAGGAGGGCCGCGCGCCGCACCGGGGGGGAGGAGCCGCGGCCCGCGAGCGCCCCGGAGGAGGACCCGTGGCGGCGCGGCGCGACCGTGGAGGTCCCCTCCTACGGGGCCCGCGGCCAGGTCGTAGAGGACCGCGGCGACGCCGTGCTCGTCCAGCTCGGGTTGGTCAAGGTGGAGGTCGCCAAGCGGGACGCCAGGCCCGTCGCCGCGGAGGTCGGGCGCCGCTCGGCGGGCCCCGTGGCGCTGGGCGCCGCGGACTTCGACGAGGAGCTCGACGTGCGCGGCGCCCGCGTCGAGGAGGCCCTGGAGGCCGTGCGCGGGTTCATCGCCGAGGCGCAGGCTCTCAAGGTGGGCAGCGTCCGCATCCTGCACGGCAAGGGCACCGGCGCCCTCCGCGACGCGATAAGGCAGGAGCTCAAGGGGTCCAGGGCCGTGAAGGGCTTCGCCGACGCCGTGCCCTACGAGGGCGGCCACGGCGTCACGGTCGTCGAGCTCAGGGCCTAGCCCGGCAGCCACCGGGGCGGGGCGGCGCCCCTGATAACCTCTGACCGATGCAGGACGTCGAGAAGCAGTACGTCATCGACGCGCTGGCCGAGGACTCGTGGCGGATGTTCCGCATCATGGGCGAGTTCGTGCAGGGCTTCGAGGAGCTCGCCGGCGTGAACAAGGCCGTCACGATCTTCGGCTCGGCGCGCGTGAGCGAGGGCTCGCCTCACTACGAGTCGGCCAGGCAGCTCGCCTCGGAGCTGGCGCGGTCCGGCTACACGGTGCTCACGGGCGGCGGTCCCGGGATCATGGAGGCCGCGAACCGCGGGGCCCTGGAGGGCGGCGGGCAGAGCGTGGGCCTGAACATCGACCTGCCGCACGAGCAGGCCCCGAACCCGTACCAGACGTCCACGGTGCGGTTCAAGTACTTCTTCGTGCGCAAGGTCATGCTCGTCAAGTACTCCACGGCCTTCATCGCCTACCCCGGCGGCTTCGGCACCCTCGACGAGGTGCTCGAGGCCCTCACGCTCATCCAGACCAGGAAGATCAAGCCGTTCCCGGTGTACTTCGTGGGCGTCGAGTACTGGCGGGGCCTGGTGCAGTGGTTCCAGGGAACGCTGCTGCGGCAGGGCACGATCTCGGAGAACGACCTGCACCTGTTCAAGGTGTGCGACGACGTGAGCCGGATCCCGCGCGAGATCGAGGACTACTACCGCAACGCCAACCACGCGGGGTTCAACCTGCCCTGGTGAGGGCCGCACGGAGCCGGGGTCCCACGTTCCCTACGCGCTCCGCGCGGGGCCACTGGTCC
>JBIQHQ010000032.1:22747-29134 GCA_044508445.1 Deinococcaceae bacterium | reverse complement strand
CCGCACTTGCTGTAGCCGCAGCTCTCGCACTTCTGGCAGCCCTCCTCGAACCGCAGCGGCGCGCCGCAGTCGGGACAGGCCTTGCCCTTGTTCAGCACGTTCTCCACGCCGGCGGTCTCCAGCGCCACGGCGATGATGTCGGCCTTCGAGGCGACCATCCGCCCGTGGTACGTGCCGTACATGCCGCCGTTGATGCCACGCAGGGTCTTGACGATGGCCTCGGCCGGCACGCCGTACTGCAGGGCGATGGACACCAAGCGGCCCAGCGCCTCGCTGTCGGCGTTGGCCTCGTCCCCGCCCTTGCCCGAGAGGATGAACACCTCCGTGGGCAGCCCGTCCTGCTTGTTGACCGTCACGTAGAAGCCGCGCTTCTCGCCGCTCGGCTCGATCAGCTTGACCTGGTCGGTGAAGCCGGAGAGGCGCACCGGACGCTGGAAGAGCGGCTCGCCGGGCAGCTTGTCGTAGCCCGTGGGCCGGACCGGCGCGCTCTGGCGCTCGGGAGGCGCGGCCACGGTCACCGCGGGCTCCGCGCGAGGCGCGGTTGGCGCCGCCGCCTGACCGTTCGCCGCCGACGCGCCGGGTTGCTGCGCCGGCGCCCCTGGCTGCGCCGTCCCGTCCGCCGCCACGGCCCGGCGCGGCGCCTCCGCCTGCGCGGCCGGCTCCTTCTTCTCGGCGCTCGTGGAGAGCACCTGGAACTCGCGCGAGCCGTCGCGGTAGACGGTGATGCCCTTGCAGCCCGACTCGAACGCGAGCCGGTAGGCGTCGTAGACGTCGTCGACCTGGGCGGAGTTCGGCAGGTTGATGGTCTTGGAGATCGAGTTCGCCACCTTCTTGCCGCCGTCGAACGCGCGCTGCACCGTGGCCTGCATGCGGACGTGGTCGGCGGGCGTGATGTCGTGGGCGCAGATCAGCACGCGCCGCACGGCCTCGGGGATGAAGTCGAGGCCCTGCACCGAGCCGTGGTTGTCCTGCACGGCCCTCACGACCGCGTCCCAGTCCCACTGGCCGTCCCTGGCGTAGCCGCGGGGCGGCCGGTGCGCCTCGAGCAGCTCCCTGAACAGGGGGTGGATCAGGGCGTGGTAGCTGGCGCCTATCTTCCTGTAGATGAAGGGCGCGAACACCGGCTCCACGCCCGACGACACGCCCATGAGCATGGAGGTCGTGCCCGTCGGGGCCACGGTGAGGATCGCGACGTTGCGCCGCGGCGACTCGATGTCGGCCTCGGCGACGAGCGGGAACGCTCCGCGCTCCGCGCCCAGCCTCTCGGAGGCCTCGGTGGCGGCGTCGCGCAGCTCGGAGATGATCGTCTCCACCGCCGCGCGGCCCTCTTCCGTGTTGTACGGGTAGCCCATCTTGATGAGCGCGTCGGCGAGGCCCATGACCCCCAGGCCCAGGCGCCTGAGCTTCATGCTCATCTCGCGGTTGTCCGGCAGTGCGAAGCGGTTGACGTCGAGGACGTCGTCGAGGAAGCGCACGCAGGTGGCGACGTCGCGGCGGAAGGCCCCCATGTCGAAGCCCTCGAGCCCGACGCCGCTCCGCACCACGTAGGCGGCCAGGTTCACCGCACCGAGGTCGCAAGGCTCGCCGGGGTACAACGGTATCTCGCCACACGGATTGGTGCTCTTGATGTCACCAAGCGCGGTGCGCATGGTGTTGTGCTCGTTGATGCGGTCGATGTAGATGAGCCCCGGTTCGCCCGTGGCCCAGGCGTGCTGGGCGATCTCCCACAGCACGCCGCCGCGGCTCTGCGACTCGCGCCGCATGAAGTCGTCGGTGACGAGCACCGAGATGTTGAAGGTGGAGATGTCGCCCTCGTCGCGCTCGCGCTCGAGGTCCTTGGCCGTTATGAAGTCGTGCACGTCGGGGTGGGTGATCGAGATCGTCGCCATCCCGGCTCCGCGCCGCGTGTTGTGCGTGACGAAGCCGCCGGCGAGGTACGTCTTGTTCTCGTCGACGGAGAGGTCGAGCGTCAGCGACCTGCCGGCCTCCTCGACCCCCACCACGCGCACGTAGTACTCGTCGTAGCCGAGCTCGGGCAGGAAGCCCCGCGACGGCGGGTTCGCCCGCAGGCGCTCGTAGCCGGTGGCCGTCAGGTGCCTCTCGTCGCGGGCGTAGCGCGGCAGGGTCTTCCTGGTGGCCGTGTACGGGGCGGCGCGGCCCTTGGCGCCCACCGGCATGGCGTCCAGGACCGTGTTCATCAGCGCCGGCGCGTGGGGGAACGGCCACGGCTGCTCGCTAGCTTCGTCGGGGACGTGCTCGCCGGCTGCCTCGAGCCGGGAGCCCGCCAGGAAGCCTACGCGCTCGCAGAAGCGCTCCAAGCCCTTGTGGCTCACGACGCGCACGTGGTGGATCGCGTGCGTTGAGTACCTGTCGAGGCGTGCCCCCACGGTCCTGGTCTCGGTGGGGATGCCGAGGCCCGCGAGCAGCGTCGCCACGTCGTCCGCCAGGCGGACGGACGCCGTGCTGAGGACGGGCAGGCCGTGCGACAGGCTGCCGTCCGCCTCGAAGAGGCCGCGGAGGAACGCACCCACGACGGGCCGTGGGGACATCCTCACGGCCTTGGGCACCGCCAGCCCCCGCGCCTTCCCCTTGAGCAGGCCGTTGGCCTCCAGCCAGGCGACGAGCTGCGCCGACCTCGTGACGTAGACGAGACTGGCGTCGTTCTCCTTCTGCTCGGTCGCGACGTCCAGCCCGAAGAGCTCGGCGAAGAGCCGCGGCGCCTCGTCGATCATCGGCGAGCCCTGCGCGACCGCGAGCCCAACGCGTCCGGAGCCGATGAAGCCGTCGCCCCAGAGGTAGCCGAGGAAGAAGGCGAGGCGCTCGTCCATGACCTCTGGCATCCTGATCGGCTCGGCGTTGTGGTGTGTCTCGTCCACGGGCCGGAGCACGACCGGCGCGCCCGTGTGCTGGTCGAGCACCTGGATGACGAAGTCGCCCTTCTGGAGGTGCTGGAACTCGACCCACTCGCGGGAGCCGTCGGGGCGCAGGACCTTGAGCTTGTGGTTCGGGGTGCCGCGCAGTGTCTGCCCGTTCTCCAGGGTGACCCTCAGCGTCATGGCGACGCCGTTGTTGAAGCCTCGCGGGCTCTCCTTCCAGCCCTGGTCGGTAGCGACCTGGAAGTGGTGGTCCTGCCAGCCGAGCTGCTGGGCGTCGACGATCTCCTCGAGCCTCAGCGTCCCCCTGCTGGTGTGGACGAGCGTCTCGGGGTGGAGGCAACCTCCCTGTCGTATCGCCCGCAACGTGGGCGCGAAGACGTAGCGCAGCGTGGCCACCGGCCCGGCGTGGTCGGCGCCGCCGAGGCCGGCCCAGACGGCGAAGTTGTCGAAGATCTCGACGGCGAAGCTGGAGGGGCCGGAGGAGGCGCCGCCCGAGCCGCGCACCGGCGTGCCGACGGGGCGCAGCAGCGAGAGGTCGACGAGCACGTCGCGTCCGGCGAGGAGCCCCATCGCGGCCCTGCCGGCCGACTCCCAGATGCCCTCCACCGAATCGGGCACCTCCACGGGCTCGGCGCCGGCCGGCGCCTCGCCCTTCTCCACGAAGGTGGCGACGCGGTAGCCCTTCGTGACCATCTGGTCTCGTACGAGGTCGAGGAAGGTGCCGGTCCTTATGGCCTCGTAGTCGGGGTGGGAGCTGTCGACGGTCAGGTAGAGGCGGCCGACCTTGCCGTCGAACCGGCGCTTGGGCGGGATGGGGTCGAGGTTCAGCCCGTTGCCGCCGCCCACCTTCGTGACCAGGGCGAGCTTGGTGGCCAGGCGCATCACCCAGGCGTTCGTGCCCTCGGGCTCGGGGCTGCCGTCCTGCACGAAGCAGTTGAGGACGTTGCCGTGCTCCGTGGCGGCCCCGGCGAGGACGCGGCCGCCGGGGCAGAAGCGCTGCTCGGCCATGAGCCTGTAGAACTCGGCGGCGACGTCGTCGCGCTCGTCCTCCGGCTCGGGGCGCGCCACCCACCGCGCCACGCGCTCGAACATGTCGTAGACCGTCTCGTCGCCGGGCTGGAAGTACTGCCGCTTCGCGACCTTGACGGCGTGGTCCCCGAACTCAGCGGGTCGCACGTTGGAAGACGAGAGCTCACTCACGGTGCCACTTCCCCTCCGCCATCGCCGCCTCCCGGCGGCCCTCGGCAGGCGCCAGCGCCCCCGTGCGTCGCCCCTGGGCGCTGCCAAGCGGGACGCCTGCCGTCTTACTCATGCTTGGGTGCGGACGCCGCTGCCGACGAGCCGACCTACAACATGTAGTACCCGTCAGCCTAGCGCCTACAAGCCCTAGCTGTGTGTGTGGATTCTAACCCTGCATGAGGGCGGCCGTGGCGGGTCGGGAGCGATGTCGTCGCCAACGGTCGGAGGGCGTCTCATGACACGGCCCTCGGTCCGCCCCCGACCCGCGCCCACCGCGAGCCGCGGGCGGGTCAGTGCCGGAAGTGGCGGTGGCCGGTCATGACCATGGCCAGGCCCAGCTCGTCGGCGGCGGCCACGATCTCCTCGTCACGGATCGAGCCGCCCGGCTGCACGACGGCGCTCACGCCGGCGGCCGCGGCCGCGTCGAGGCCGTCGCGGAACGGGAAGAACGCGTCGGACGCGCACGCGCCGCCCCGGGCCCGCCCCGCCGCCTTCGCGGCGGCGATCTCCACGGCGCCCACCCGGCTCTGCTGCCCGGCGCCCACGCCCACGGCCACGCCGTCCTTGACGAGCACTATCGCGTTCGACGTCGTGCGGGCGCACACCGTGTAGGCGACCTCGAGGTCGCGCCACTCGGCCTCGCTCGGTCGGCGGCGCGTCACGACGCGCCAGCCGTCGCGCCCCTCGACGGCGTCCGGCCGCTGCACGAGGAAGCCGCCGTCGACGCTCCGCAGGTCGAAGCCTCTCCGACCCGGCGGGGGCAGCGTGAGCACGCGCGTGCTCTTGCGCTTGGCGGCGAGCAGCGCCAGCGCGTCCTCCTCGTAGCCGGCGGCCAGCAGCACGTCGGCCTTCGGGTTCCCGGCGATGCGGCCCGCCAGCGACGCGGTGACCACGCCCGGCAGGGCCACCACGCCGCCGAACGCCGACTTCGGGTCGGCGGCGAAGGCTCGCTCGTAGGCCGTCTCCAGTCCCTCCGCCACGGCGGCCCCGCAGGCGTTCGCGTGCTTCACGATCACGCAGGCCGTCGCGGGCAGCTCGTGCGCCAGGCGCCAGGCCGCCTCGGCGTCGAAGACGTTGAGGTACGACAGCGGCGGGCCCGAGTGCTGCACCGCCGCGTCCCACAGGCTGCGCTCGCCCACGAGGCGGTAGCGGGCCCCGGGCTGGTGCGGGTTCTCGCCGTACCTCAGCTCCTGCGCTCGCTCCAGCGGCAGGTCGAGGTGCTCGGGGAGGTCGGCGCCGCGTGACAGGTACGCCACGATCGCGGCGTCGTAGGCAGCGGTGTGGGCGAAGGCCTTCAGCGCCAGCTCGCGGCGCCTCTCCGGGGTGATTCCCGACGCCAGGTCGGCGAGGACGGCCTCGTAGTCGGCTGGGTCGACGACCACGGTGACGTGGACGTGGTTCTTCGCCGCCGCCCTGATCATCGCCGGCCCGCCGATGTCGACGTTCTCCATGGCCTCGGCGTCGGTGACACCGCCCCTGGCCACGGCCTCGCGGAACGGGTAGAGGTTGCAGACGACGACGTCGACCGGCGCGATGCCGTGACTCTCCAGCTCGGCCAGGTGCTCCGGCGTCCGCTGCGCCAGCACGCCGCCGTGCACGGCCGGGTGCAGCGACTTCACGCGCCCGCCGAGGATCTCCGGGAAGCCCGTGACGTCGGAGACCGCCGCCGCCGGCACACCCGCCGCCGCCAGCGCGCGCAGCGTGTTGCCTGTCGAGACCACCTCGTAGCCGAGGCCCACGAGCCCCCGCGCCAGGCCCTCGATCCCCGTCTTGTCGGACACGGACACGAGGGCGCGCGGCGGCCGCGCCGCCACGGCTACTCCGCCTGTCCTTCCGCCGGCTCCTCCGCCGGGGGCTCGTCGCCCTGGCCCGCTCCCTGGTCGTCGGTCTGGGCAGCGCCGCCGTCCTCGCCCTGGGGCGCGGCGCCGTCCTCGCCCTGCTGGTCGGCGGCATCCCCGCCCTGCTGCTCGGCCGCCTCACCGGCGCCGTCCCCGGCGCCCTCGGCCTGCGGGGCCGGCACCGTGAAGGGGGCCTCCTCGGCGGCGTCGTCGACGTCGAGGATCAGGAAGTCGTGCACCTCTATCTGGTCGCGCAGCGAGGCGAGCCAGTCGTCCTGGGCCTTCTGGCGGTTCTGGGCGCGCACCGCGCTCTCCACCTGGGCCCTCACGTCCTCCAACGGCCTGACCCTCTCGGGCGTGCGCTCGGCGACGAGCACCACGTAGTGCTCGACCGTGAGGGGCGCCTCCGGAGCGGCGGCGTCCCCCTCGGCGCC
>JBIQHQ010000032.1:0-22647 GCA_044508445.1 Deinococcaceae bacterium | reverse complement strand
CGGCGGCGTCCTCAGCGGCGGCCGCGTCTTCGGCGTCGTCGGCGGCCTCCGAGCCGGCGTCCCCCTCCTCCTCCTCCTCGACGGGCCTGTCGATGACGAGGACGTCGGAGACCTCCGACTCCGAGCCGGGCAACGGCTCGAAGGCCTCGGTGCCGAAGAGCACGGTGTCGATCTCGGTCTCGAGGTCTCCGGGCTTGACGAGGCCACGGTCGGTGACCTCACCGCCGTGCTCCTCCGCCGCAGCGGCCACGTCGGCGCCGCCCAGGACGTCCGTGCGGAAGGCCTGGGCCGACTCGCCGTCGGCGAACTCCACCTCCCTGACGTTCGCCTCGGCGCTGATCGTGTAGCTGTCTACGTTCGCCTCGTAGTAGTCCTGGACCTGCTCGTCAGTGACCTCGACGTCGCGCGCCACGTAGTTGAGCGCCGCCTGCGCGACGCCGGCGCGGGTGCCCACGAACTCGGGGCCCAGCGTGGCGGCTCCCTGGTAGGCGAGCTCGGTGTTGATGAGCTGCTGCTTGATGGACGGCTGGAAGATCTGGACGATCAGGTCGGCGGTGTCGGGCGAGAGGGCCTGCTGGATCATCGAGTTCGAGTAGGTGGCGCGGTCGAGCTCCACCTCCGTGATCTCGGTGTCGCCGACCTTGGCCACGGCCTCGTTCTCGAAGGAGAGCGTGCTCGTCTCGGGGAACGTGACGACGGCCTCGTCGCGCAGGCGCTCCAACTCGGCCTCCAGCACGCCCTGCTTCTTGGCCTGCAGGGCGTCCTCCGCCACCTGGTCACGCACCTCGTCGAGCGGGCGCGTCTGCGCCGGCAGGTACTCGAGCACCTGGACGAGGTAGAAGCCGTCCGGCGCCTCCACGACGTCGGTGAGCCCGGCCCCCCGCAGGGCGAAGACGGCGTTCGCGACCGCCGTGGGGAACGCGGCGCGGCCCACCGGACGAGGGTCCGTCTGCCCTTCCTGCGCCCCGACCGCCCCCTGCCTGTCGGCCAGCTCGAGGCTGTTGGCGGCGGCGAGCTCGGCGAACGGGGCGCCGTCCTGCAACTGGGCGCGCAGCGCCTCGGCCGTCTCCCTGTCCGAGACGACGATCTCCCGCGCCCGCACGCGCTCCTCGCTCTGGTAGTTGGACTCGTGCGAGAGGTAGTAGCCCTCGACCTCGTCGTCGCTGACCGTGAGGTCGGCGGTCACCGAGTCGACCCACTTCTGCCGCTTGAGGTCGTCGCGCAACGCGTCGCGGAAGGTCTGGTCGGTGTAGCCCGCCGAGCGGAGCAGGCTCACGTAGGCCGTGTCGTTGCCGCGCCCCGCCAGCCCGCGGGCCTCGCGGAAGTCGTTGACGGCGTCGCGCACCTCGCCGTTCGACACGCGCATGGGCGCGGCGGCCTGGCGCAGGACCTCCTGCCTGATGAGCTCGTCGACGAGCAGCCTCTGGAGCTGCTCCGCCACGGGGCCCTCGCTGACGGCGCTGAAGAGCGTCCCCTGCTGCATGCGCAGCACGTCGGCCTCGCGGATCTCGGCGCCGTTCACGGTGAGCTGGACGGTGCCGCGCGCCGCTTCCTCGCCGGCCAGGTTCAGCCCCAAGGTGGGCGTGAACGTGATGACCATGCCTAGGAGCAGGCCCGCGGCGATGCACCACAGGATGATCGTCCTGGCCCTCTTGCTGATCTTCATCGGATGTGGTCCTCCAGGGATGCCCAGCGGGGCGTACCGCGGAGGGGCCCGGCTCGGCGCACGCCCCGGAGTCTAACAGACCCGCCTACGCGGGCGTCCCCGCCGGCGATGCTATATTGCTAGGGCTGCCGCGGCGCCGCCAACGCGCGCCCGGCGCGGCCGCGCGCCCGTAGCTCAGCCGGATAGAGCGTTCGCCTCCGGAGCGAAAGGTCACAGGTTCGAATCCTGTCGGGCGCACCAGTAAGGACGAGCATGCGCAGTGGGCCGCCGCCGTGCCGCGCCGGCCTCAGAACCACCTGCCCGGGCTGAACGGCAGGCCGGCGAGGAGCCTCAACCCCTCGGCGAGCGGGGCGTCGTAGCCCCGCGCCAGGTCGTTCACGTCGAGAGCTGCCTCCGCGTCCGGCGCGATCCCCTCGTCGAGCGGCCGTCCGTCGGTGAGCTCGAGGTTCGCCACCGCCAGCAGGACCTGGCTGCGGTCGGGGAGCAGGTAGGTCCTCACGACCTCCACGTTGCCCGACGTCGGCGTGCCCACGACCCGCGCCCTGCCTATCGCCTGCAGGACGGCCGCGGCGACCTCGGCGGCCGAGCTGGTCTCGTCGTCGACGAGCACGACCAGGGGCTCCGCGACGGTCACCGGGTCCTCCACCCGGGCCGCGCGCAGGACCCTGCCGTCCTCGGCCCTGAGCAACGCCACTCCGCCGCCGGCGCTCCGCTGGAACGAGGCGGTCCACACGACCTGGCCGCGCGACACCGCACGCGCCCAGTCGCCGTCGACGAAGGCGCCCATCAGCACGCCCAGCTCCGCGAGGCTGCCGCCCCTGTTGCCCCTGAGGTCGAGCACGAACGACCGCGCGCCCTGGTCCAGCAGGTCCCGCAGGAGCTCGTGGGCCTTGGCCCCCGTCCCCGTGAGCGTGAAAGACGGCAGGTAGAGGTAGCCCACCCCGTCGTCGAGCAGCTCGGCCGCCGGCGTGCGCTGCAGCTCGGCGTACGCCACGTAGCGCGGCTCGAGCTCGACGTCGATGGTCTGCCTGCCGGAGCGCAGCAGCCTGACGTCGACGCGCTCCTCCGAGAGGCTGGCCGTCAGCACGAGCCCCACCCCGGCCGGCCCCGCCTCGGCCAGGGGGCGGCCCTGGACCGCGACGATCACGTCGCCCCGCCTCACGCCCGCCTCGTCGGCCGGGGTGCCGGGCAGGACGCGCTCCACCACCACGCCGGCGCCCGACACCCAGCGCACGATGAGCCCCAGGCTGGGCGACGGCTCGTCCTGGGCCAGGTCATCGCGGCGCCACGGCGCCGCGCCCGCGGGCTCGAAGGGGGCGGTGATGGGCGCCAGGCCTGGCTCCAGGCCCTCGAGCCCGAGCCACCGCGAGTGGTCGTCGCCGACCTCGGCCACCATGCGCCTCATCACCGAGTCGAAGCGCACCCGCCTGTCGGCGTCGAGCGCCTCCTGGCGGTAGCGCGCCGCCCACGCCTCCCAGTCGAGGCGCGACTCGTCCCAGTAGTAGTCCTCGAAGAGGTCGACGGTGGCCTCGAAGACCATCGAGCGCAGCTCGCGCCCCTCCGGCACGCGGGCGACGCCGAGCTCCTGGCCGGCCGGGGCCGGGGGCACGACCTCCCGGCTCGGCTGGGCCCACGCGGCGCCGACCAGCGCCAGGGCCAGCGCCGCGGCCAGGCGCGAGGCGCCGCGCCTCACCACCGGGGCTCCTCAGGGTGCTCGTCCCGGAGCCACACGGGCTCCACGATGATGCCCTCGCCGCCCAGCACCGTGAGCGGGCGCCCCTCGACGGCCAGGCTCACGGCGTGCACGTCCGCCGGCTGCGAGAGCGTGTAGTAGAGCTGGTAGAGGCGCCCCAGCATCGAGGACGTGCCGCCGCCAGCGGTGAACTCGCGGGAGAGGTCCACCGTCAACACTCCGTCCACGAGGTCCACGTCCAGCACGCGCGTGCCCCGCGGCACCGTGGAGCCGAGCCCGCGCCGCGACTCGGCGTCAGTGGGGCCCTCGGTGAGCGCGGCCACCTGGGCGCGCACGCGCTCCGCGACGTCGTCGCCGCGGCGGGCCACCCGCGGGACCGCCTCCAAGGTGAAGCCGGTGCCCGTGTCGCGGGCGAAGTACACGAGCATGTCGGGCATGCGCGAGAGCGTGCGCGCGGTGATCACCCCGACGAGCGCCAGCATCAGCAGCAGCGCCAGGGCGACGACGCGCAGCACGACAGTGCGCATCAGGCCTTCCGGATGGGCAGGTAGCGCGGCTCCCACATCTGCGCGGTGACGAACGCGGCCACGTCGTCGGGCGGCTCGACGCGGGCGAGGCCCTCGCCGACGGCCCGCTCGAAGACCGCGATGGCGACGTGGCGGCTGGTGCGCCGCAGCGCGCCGATCGCCGGGTAGACGGCCCCCTGCGCGATCCGCGCGGGGTCCGTGTAGTCGGCCAGGGCGGCGGCCGCGGCGCGGAGCATGCCGGGGCTCACCCGCCGAGCGCGCGACAGCAGGGTGCCGAGGCCCAGGCCGGGGAAGACGAAGGCGTTGTTCGCCTGCCCGACGGGGCGCTCCACGCCGCCCCACTCGACCGACGGGAACGGGCTGCCCGTGGCGACGATCGCCCTGCCGTCCGTCCAGCGGTAGACGTCCTCCGGCGTGCACTCGCTGTTCTCGGTGGGGTTCGACATCGCGAACACTATGGGCGTGGGCGTGTTCGCGGCGGCGGCCTCCACGACCTCCCGACCGAAGGCTCCCCCCTGCCCCGAGAGGCCGAGGAGCACGGTGACCTTCGCGCGACGGACGGTCTCGAGCAGGCTGGGTGGGCGCCCGTCCTCGCCCCAGCCCGCCACCCGCGCCGGGTCCTGCGCCACGCGCTCCTTGTACGCCTCCAAGCCGGGGCGCCCCGCGACGACGAGCCCGCGCGAGTCGACGACGAACACGCGCGCCTTGGCCTCCTCGCGGCTCAGCCCCTGGTCGACGAGGCCTTCCACGACCTGCTGCGCCACGCCCACGCCGCCCGCGCCGGCGCCGTGCACGAGGATCACCTCCTCGGTCAGGGGGCGCCTCGTGCGCCGCGCGGCGGCCAGCAGGCCGGCGAGCGTGACGGCTCCGGTGCCCTGAACGTCGTCGTTGAACGACGGCAGCACGTCCTGGAAGCGCTCGAGGACGGTGAACGCCTTCTGCTTGCTGAAGTCCTCCCACTGCAGCAGGGCGTCGGGGAACCGCCGCCTGAAGGCGGTGACGAACCTCTCGACGAAGTCGTCGTAGTCCCGGCCGGTGAGCCGCTCGTGCCGCACGCCCAGGTAGAGGGGGTCGTCCAGCAGGTCGGCGCGGTTCGTGCCCACGTCGAGCTCGATGGGCAGCGTGACAGAGGGGTCTATGCCGGCGGCGGCGGTGTACAGCGACAGCTTGCCGATGCAGATCCCCATGCCGCCGAAGCCCTGGTCGCCTATGCCGAGGATGCCCTCGGAGTCCGTCACCACGGCCAGCCTCACGTCCTGGATGGCGGCGTTCGCCAGCACCTCGTCGACGCGGCCTATGTTCTCCGTGCTGATCGTCAGGCCGCGCGGGTAGCGGTAGATGCGGCTGAACCGCTGCACGGCCTCGGCGACGGTGGGCGTGTAGACGATCGGCATCATCTCCTCGAGATGCCTCTCCAGCAGGGCGTAGAAGAGCACCTCGTTGCGGTCCTGCAGGCTGCGCAGGTAGATGTGCTTGTCGATGTTCGTCGTCGCGCGCTGGAAGTTGCCGTAGGTGCGCTCCACCTGCTCGTCGAGCGTGGCCACGTGCGGCGGCAGCAGCCCCTCCAGGCCGAACTCCCGCCGCTCCTCCGGCGAGAACGCCGTGCTCTTGTTGAGGAGCGGCAGCCGCGTGAGCATGAAGCCCGGCAGCGAGGTGGCCAGGTAGGGCTCGCCGTTCTCGTCCACGCGCCTCTCGAACTGCTTCATCCGCTCGGGCCTCCTACCGGCGCGGCTCCCCAGGCGGCAGCGGCTCCACGGGGCCGCCGCCCTGGTCGCTCTCTTCCCCGGGCGAACCCGGGGCCGGCGGCTCCGGGGCCGCCGCGCCGGGCCCATCATCGTCCTCCGCCGGCGTGCCGGCCAGGCGCTCGGCCTCGCCGGCGAAGAACGCGTACTCGTCCACCGCGGGCGCGAGCTCCGCCGCTCGGCGGTACGCCGCGGCGGCGTCGGCGTAGCGCCCCTGCTGGAACGCGATGCGACCCAGGAAGGCCCACGCCTCGGCGAAGTCGGGCTCGGCGGCCACGGCGCGCTCGAGCAGCTCCCTTGCGCCCTCCGCGTCTCCGGCCTCGTAGGCGGCCTGCGCGTCGAAGAACGCCGGACCGGCCACGTCGCCGCGCTCCACGGCCAGCCGCGCGCGGCGCAGGAACCAGGCCGCGCGCTCGTCGTCAGGGTCGAGCTGGAGCACGCGCTCCCAGTACGGCACCGACTCGGCGGCCTGCCCGGCCTCCTGGAGGCTGCGTGCCGCCCACACCCAGGCGTCCACGAAGGCCGGGTTCGCCCCGGTGGCGGCGACGAAGCGCTCGGTCGCCGTGGCCAGGTCGCCGGCCTCGTACGCCGCCAGGCCGTCGAAGTAGAGCCGCCCGGCGCGCACGCCGTAGGCCGACTGCGTCTCGGCCACCGACAGGAAGTACGACGCGCCCTGGTCGTCCGGGCGCGCCTCCGTCACGCGGCGCCAGTGCTCGACGGCGAGCTGCGGCAGGCCGAGCTCGAGGGCCACTCGACCCGCCCACACGTCGGCGTCTACGAAGCCGGGGTTCGCCGTCAGCGCCGTCTGGAAGTCCTGGAGCGCCGCCTCGAGGTCGCCGGTCTCGTACGCGGCCACGCCGGCCTGGAACGAGTCGCTGGCCGCCACGCCGAACGCCACGCGCTGCCTGGCGCGCTCGAGGTAGTAGCGCGCCGTGGCGTCCTCGGGTGCGACCGCGAGGAGCCGCTCCCACAGGCGGACCGCGACCTCGGCGCCCTCCACGTCGCCGCGCTCGAAGGCGATGCGCGCCAGCCAACCAAGCGCCTCCTGGTCCTCGGGAGCGACCTCCAGCACGGTCAGGTAGTAGCCGGTGGCGGCCTCGTGGTCGCCCGCTTGGTAGCGCGCGTAGGCGAGCTCGTTCGCGGCGTGGGTGAAGAGCTCGACGTCGGGCGGAGTGCCCGGCGGCGCGGGCGGGGTGCCGGGCAGCTCACCGCCCTCGGCGAAGTACTCGTCGTAGCTCTCGAAGGTGCGGGCGTGCCAGCCCATGAGGCCGTAGCCGCGGGCGGCGAGGAGGAGCGCTTCGCGCAGGAGGGCCTGGTCGCCTGCCTCGCGCGCCGCCGCGACGGCGTCCTCGGCGGCCCCGTAGGCGGCGCGCCAGGTTGGCTGGTCGGGGTGCGGCGTCTCGCCGCCGGACAGCGCCGCCGCCAGCGCCTCGCGGGCGCCAGCGAGGGCCTCCCGTGCGGCGGTCGCCTCGGCGGACCCCGCCGTGGGGCCGGCCGGAGGCGCGTCTGGCGGTGCCGGCGCACCCTGCGCCGCGGCCACGCCGACGACCACCGCCGCGAGCGCCAGTACCGTCGCAACTGGGCGTGGGATCCCCGTCACGGACACCATCCTCGCCGCCGCTCCGGCGGCGGCGCGTAGCCTGGGCCGGCCGCGGTCAGCGGTGGCTCAACGCGCGCGGCCTATCAGCCACGCCACTTCGTCTCCCGCCTCCACGACGTAGAGGACGTACCAGCTCGTGCCCATGAAGTCCACGAAGGTGACCTTCGTCTGCGTCTCGGGGCCGTTCGGGCCGTCCACGGTGCGCGTCTCGCGCGCGTCCTCCATGTAGCCCGCGGCCGCCATCGACGTGATGATGTTGTGCACGAAGGCGGGCTTGAGGCTCGCGGCCAGGCCGCGCGCCACGTAGGCCTCCCAGTCGGTCCAGTCGCCGTAGCCGGGCAGGCGCCTCACCAGGGCGTCCACGCCGTCGCCGACGGCCCGCAGGCTGCCGGTCGGGAACCTCACGGTGCTGTCGAACATGGCGGACACGGCCGCGGTCGTGAGGACGTCGGCCAGGAGCTGGGCGTGCGCGGCCGGGACCAGCAGGGCGACGACGAGCGCCGCGGCGCGCGCCGCCCGGCGCATGGCGGGGGCCGGCAGCTTCACCTCGAACACGCCTCTCATGCTAGCACCGTCGCCGCGGGCTAGCCTCCTACGCCGCCGCGACGCCGTCTCCGGGCGGGCGCGGCGTACCCTGAGGTCATGTTCCAGAGCCTGGGCGACAGACTCCAGTCGGTGATAGGCGGCCTGCGCGGCCGCGGGCGCCTCTCGGAGGCCGACGTGAAGGCGGCCCTCCGCGAGGTCCGCGTCGCGCTCCTCGAGGCCGACGTCAACCTCGAGGTCGCCCGCGACTTCGCCAGACGCGTGCAGGAGAAGGCCGTGGGGTCGGAGGTCCTCACCTCACTGCAGCCCGACCAGCGCGTCATCGCCATCGTCCACGAGGAGCTCGTCGAGACCCTGGGCGGCAAGAGCGTCCAGCCGGTGCTGAAGGCCGACGGCAACGTCTGGCTGCTCATGGGCTTGCAGGGCGCGGGCAAGACGACCACCGCGGGCAAGCTCGCCTACCGCTACAAGGGGCAGGGCCGCCGCGTGCTGCTGGTGGCCGCCGACACCCAGCGCCCCGCCGCCCGCGAGCAGCTCAAGGTGCTGGGCGAACAGATCGGCGTGCCGGTGTTCGAGGTCATGGACGGCGAGCGCCCGGCGCAGGTGGCCGAGCGGCTGAGGGCGCACCTGAGGAAGGACTTCCGCGACCTCGTCATAGTCGACACCGCCGGCCGCCTGCAGGTGGACGAGGCGCTGATGGACGAGCTCGCCCAGCTCGCCGAGCTGGTGGGGCCCTCCGAGAAGATGCTGGTCGTGGACGCCATGACGGGCCAGCAGTCGCTGCCCGTGGCGCGGGAGTTCGACCAGCGCGTCGGCGTGACCGGCCTGATCATGACCAAGCTCGACGGCGACGCACGCGGCGGCGCCGCCCTCTCCGCCAAGCACGTGACCGGCAAGCCCATCTACTTCGCCGGCATGAGCGAGAGGATCGACGGGCTCGAGCCGTTCCATCCCGACCGCGTGGCCGGCCGGATCCTCGGCATGGGGGACGTCCTCACGCTCATAGAGAAGGCGAAGGTCCTCGAGGCCGACGACGGCCGGGAGATGAAGGACCTGGGCGACTTCACGCTGCAGGACATGCTCGTGCAGATGCGGCGGCTCAAGCAGATAGGCTCCTTCGGCGAGGTCCTCAAGATGATCCCAGGCGCCGGCAAGCTGCTGCCGCCCGGCGCGGAGGTGGACGAGAAGGAGATCGCTCGGATCGAGGCGATCATCTCGAGCATGACTGAGAAGGAGCGCGCGAACCCGCGGATCCTCGACGCCAGTCGCCGGCGCCGCATCGCCAAGGGCTCCGGCACGCACGTGCAGGACATCAACAGGCTGGTGAAGAACTACGAGGAGATGCGCAAGCTCATGAAGCGCATGGGCCGCCGCGGACCGCGGCGCGGCATGCGCGGCGCGCTGGGGGGCTGAGAGCTCAATGCTGACTTGTGCCTGAGGAAGGCGTCCCGAAGCGTAGGTCCCAGGTCGGGCCCGTGTTGGCAACAACTTCACGGCGCGAAGGCGCTCTCGAGAGGCTAACCTCTCCCTTGCAAGCGGTCAGCAACCGCCACAGACACCCACGTTGAATGGCTGCCACGCGTCGTAGTGCTATGGACGAGTCTCCTCCTTCCAAGCTCACGCTGACAACCTGGCCTCCCTCAACAGGCGGCCGAATCGAATGTCACAACGAGGCCGTTCCGTCGTTCCTCGGACGCAGCCAATGAGGGGCAGCGGTGGAGTGACCGTGGACCATATCCCTAAAGGGTCGAGTCTCTAGGCTTTGGTGATGCTTAGGGTACCGGTGAACAATCAGGTCCTGCGCTGGGCCATTGCTCGCTCTGGCAAGGACGAGCAGACCCTCACAAATAGGTTCCCAAAGCTCCCAGAGTGGCTGCGCGGCGAGTTGCAGCCGACGTGGCGGCAGGCTCAGGAGTTCGCCGATGCGACCCACACGCCAGTCGGCTACCTCTTGCTCGATGAACCGCCCACATTGGAAGTTCCTATCGCAGACCTCAGGACGGTCGCTGACAGAGGCGTCGTGGCACCAAGTCCCAACTTGCTCGAGACCATCTACGCCTGCCAGCAACGTCAGAGTTGGTTCCAGGATCATGCACTCTTGCACAACCTCGACGCGATAAGCGTCGTTGGCAGTGCCAGAATCGGCGGACCCGACACGGTTGTGGATGTCGCGAAACGAATGCGTGAGCATCTGGGGTTCGACATCGAGCGAAGGTTCTCCACAACCACCTTCGAACAGGCCCTGCGAGACCTTATCAGGCAGGTCGACGCGGCCGGCATCATGGTAATGACGAGCGGAATCGTCGGGTCCAACACTCATCGTCCACTTGATCCCGAGGAGTTCCGTGGTTTCGCGCTGGCTGACTCCCTGGCTCCCCTAGTTTTCATCAACGGGAAGAGCAGCAAATCCTCGCAGATGTTCACGCTGGCGCACGAACTGGCACATATCTGGCTTGGCGTGACGGCCCTGTCCGATGCCGACGCCGGCGTCATCGCCACCAGAGAAGTCGAACGGTGGTGCAACAAGGTCGCAGCGGAGTTCTTGGTGCCGATGTCTGCATTCCGCAACCAATTGCGCTCCGGGGAGGACATCAAACCGGCGCTTCGTAGACTCTCGCGTAGCTTCAAGGTGAGCACCCTAGTGATAGTCAGGCGCTTCTACGAAGCCGGCGAGCTCTCTCGTGCCAGGTTCCAACAAGAATACGAAGAAGAACTCGGCCGCCTCGCCGATGTGGTTCGCGCTGAGAGCGGGGGCGACTTCTACCGCACGCAGCGGAGCCGGCTCAGTGAACGCTTCGTGCGCGCCGTGATCGTGGACACGCTGGAGGGCCACACGCTTTACCGCGATGCCATGAGGTTGCTCGGGACCAATACGGTAGGCACACTGCATGAGATGGGCCGGCGTCTTGGAATCGAGGCTTGATGGCCTATCTTCTCGACACAAACGTCTTCATACAAGCTAAGAACAGCTACTACGGGTTCGATATCTGTCCGGCGTTCTGGGAGTGGATAGACTTGAAGTGCGCTGACGGCGATATCTACAGCGTGAATGAGGTACGCGACGAGCTAGTTGGAGGAGATGATGAGCTCGCCGAGTGGGCTCGTGCACGGGGCGCGGAGTTCTTCCTCAAACAGGATCAGGCGGTGGCCCCTTCCCTTGCGGAGGTGTCAAGGTGGGTCAATACCCATCCGGAGTACACGCCGCCAGCGAAGTACCAGTTTCTTGGCGCCGCAGATTATTCCCTAGTGGCCTATGCGCATGCCCACGGACACGTCGTCGTGACCCATGAGCGACCGGAGGAGTCACGAAAGAGAGTGAAGATACCCAACGTGTGCCTCGGTCTGGGGGTGGAATACACGAACATCTTCGCCGTGCTCAGGCGGGAGCGTGCACGCTTTGTGCTGACCAAGCCGGCGCCGGGAAATGCGTAGCAGCGGCCCCAAGGAGTGGCACGACAGGTGGTTGCCGACCGAACATTGACCCCAGGATTAGCAAGCGGGCCATGTTGCGTGTAGACTGGGGAGCTTTCAGCGGCCGCCCCGCCGGGGCGGCCTGGTCGTGCGGCCACAGGCCAGCGCCGCCAGCGAAGGGAACCAAGCACGAATGGTCAAGATCCGCCTGATGCGCATGGGCTCGATCCACAACCCGCACTTCCGCCTCGTCGTCACCGACAGCCGGACCAAGCGGGCGGGTGACTACATCGAGCAGATCGGCTACTACGACCCGCGCGAGACCACCGGCGAGCCGCTCAAGGTCGACGCGGAGCGCGCCGCCCACTGGCTCGGCCTGGGGGCCCAGCCCACCGACACGGCCCTCCGCCTGCTCGAGAAGGCCGGCGTGGAGACCCCGAACGTCAAGGCCAAGCGCAAGGCCGCCTACAGGAAGCGCCAGGAGGCCGCCGCCAGCTCCTGAGGACGGGAGGCCCCATGGTCGTCGACCTGGTCAACTACTGTCTCGTGAACCTGGTGCAGGACCCCGAGCGGCTCGAGGTCAGGGCCGAGCGCGAGGACCGCTCGCTGGTCATCAAGGTGCGCTGCGCCCCGGATGACGCGGGCCGGATCATCGGCCGCGGGGGCCGTGTGATAAACGCCGTGCGCACGCTGGCGCGCGCCGCCGCCGACGGCAGGCAGCGCGTCGAGGTCCAGCTACTGGAATGAGGCGCGCCTCCTCCCCGCCGGCCGGCTACGTGAGGGTCGGCAGGCTCGGGCGTTCTTTCAAGCTCGACGGCGGGGTGAGGCTGATCGTCGAGGCAGGGCTGGGAGGCGACGAGCTGGGCGCCCTGCTGAGCAGCGACCCGCCGCTCTTCGTCACCGGACTGGGAGCCACTCGCCTCCGGCGCGCCGAGGAGCGCTCCGGGGACGTGGTCGTGCACCTCGAGGGCGTGCGCGACCGCGAGACCGCGCGGTCGCTGGTGAACTCCGGCGTGTGGGCGGACGCCTCGTGCCTCCCCGGCGACCTGGCCGAGCGTGTGGCCGAGCCCACGCTCGGCGAGGCGCTCGAGGGCCTGCCCGTGCTGGTGGACGGCGCCAGGGTCGGCGCGGTCGCCGCGGCCCACGTGGACCACGCGAACCCCTACGTCGAGGTAGCCCTGGGGCGCGGCGGCAGCGCGCTCGTGCCGCTGGTCGCCCCGTACGTCGCCGTCACCCCGGAGGCCGTGGAGCTCACGGACCCGCCCCCCGGGCTCCTCGAGTAGGCCGGCGCTTGCGCTTCACCGTCTACACCCTCTTCCCCGGCCTCGTGACGCCCTACCTTCAGGAGGCGCTGCTGGCACGCGCCATACGGGAGGGCATAGTCCGGGTCGAGGTGCGCGACCTCAGGCGCTTCGCCGGCAACAGGACGGGGCGAGTGGACGACGCCCCTTACGGCGGCGGCGCCGGCATGGTCGTGCGCGTGGACGTGGCCGCGGCGGCCCTGGCGGAGGCCGACGACGACGAGCCGCCGCCCGACGAGGTCGTGCTGCTCAGCCCCGCCGGCCGCCGCCTGGACCAGCGCCTGGTGGAGGAGCTGGCCTCGCGCCGGCACGTCTGCCTGCTCGCGGCGCGTTACGAGGGCTTCGACGCCCGCGTCGAGAGCCTCGTAACCCGCGAGGTGTCGCTGGGGGACTTCGTGCTCATGGGCGGCGAGCTGCCGGCGCTGTGCGTGATCGAGGCCGTCACCCGCCTGCTCCCGGGAGCGCTCGGCGACGAGGAGAGCCACTTGCAGGACTCGTTCGCGTCGGGCCTGCTCGACTACCCGGAGTACACCCGCCCGGCCGAGTTCCGCGGCCTGAAGGTCCCGGAGGTCCTCCTCTCCGGCCACCACGGCAACGTCGCCGCCTGGCGCCGGCGCGAGGCGCTGCGCCGCACGCTGCTGCGCCGGCCCGACCTGCTGGACGCGGCGGAGCTCAGCGAGGAGGACGAGCGCGAGCTCGAGAGGCTGCGCGCCGAGGTGGCGGGGCGCCCCGACCGCGAGGGCGAAGAGGGCTGAGGCCGGCCGCGACCCGCTGCCCCGACCGCCGGGCGGCCGGGGCCGCTCGGGCGTAGGCGGCGGCCCGAGGTGTGAGCGCCGCGTCCGGTTGCCGGTTCACTGCGCCTGTAGCCGGTCTATCACCATCTGCGTGACGTCGAGGTCGGGGTCGCCGTAGACGACGAGCTGCAGCTCGCGCGCCTTGTCGGCGTCGAGGATCACCGTGTAGCCGTTCTCCTCCGCGAGCTGGGCGAGGATCTCGTTCACGGCCTCGATGGCCGGCTGCGCCGCCGCGTCGATCTCCTGGCGGTACCGGTCCTGCACGGCGTTCGCCGACGTCAGGAGCGCCTGGTACCGCTCGTTCTCCTCGGGCGAGAGCTGCTGCCCGGCGGCGATGCGGTCCTCCAGCTCCTTGATGCTGTTGGCGAGGTCGCCCATCTCGGCCTGCGCCTGCTCCTTCAGCTCCTCCACGCGCGCCCCCGCCGGGTGTGCGAGTATGGCGGCCTGCGACCGCACGAAGACCACCTTCGTCGGGCGGCTCTGGGCGCTGAGATGAGTGAACGCGAAGGCGAGCGCCAGGACGAGCGCGGCGCCGAGAACGGTGACCCTCTTCATAGCGGCCGAAGTCTAACACCGCGATTATGAGAACCGTCTAGGAGCCACTTTCCGCCTTGTCGCCAGCCCTCCCAGCCCTCGCGGCCCCGCCAGCAGCGCCCGGTAACGGCGCGTGACGGCCCTCACCGTCGCCTTCGCGGCGCTGCTCGGTGCCATCGTGGGCAGCTTCGCCAACGTCGTCGTCTACCGCCTGCCGCGCGGGGAGTCCGTGGTGACGCCCGGCTCGCGCTGCCCGAGCTGCGGGCGCCGCCTAGCCGCGATCGACCTCGTCCCCGTGCTCTCGTGGCTGTTCCTGCGCGGGCGCTGCCGCACCTGCGGGGCGCGCATCTCGCCGCGCTACCCGCTGGTCGAGGCGCTCATGGCGGGCCTCTTCGCCGCGCTCGTCGTCGCCTTCCCGCCCGAGTCGCACGGCGCGGCCGTGCTGCCCCTGCTGGCGGTCGTGGCGATGCTCGTCATGGCGGCCCTCATCGACCTGGAGCGCTACGTGCTGCCCGACGTCCTCACGCTCCCGGCCCTGGCGCTGGCGCTCCTGGGCGCACTGCTGTGGGACGGCACGCCGGGCCTGCCGGCGCCGGGCGACGCGCTGGCCGGCGCGTTGGCGGGGGCCGGCGTGCTGGTGCTCATCAACAGGGTGGGTGGGCTGATGCTGAGGCGCCTGGGCGACACGTCGGAGCGGCTGTGGCCCGTGAGCCTGGACCAGGTGAACGTCGCCGCCGTCGTGGGCGCGGCGCTGGGCCTGTGGCCCGGTCTCATGGCGGGGCTCGCCAGCCTCGCCGCCAACCTCGCGACCCGCCGCACGCTGCGCCTGGGCGAGCCGCTGCTCTACGGCCTCTGGCTCCTCGCCCTCGTGCTCTCCTCGCTGGGCTTCCCCGTGCCGCTCACGACCGGCCTGGCGGGCAGCGTGCTCGCCGCCGGCGCCTGGTCGGTGGTGGGGGCCGTCTACTGGTGGCTGCACGACTCGCTGCGGCGTGGGGAGCGGTCCGAGGAGCCGGGCGAGGAGGACGACGAGCCCGTGGCCATGGGGTTCGGCGACGTGAAGCTGGCCGCCGTCCTCGGCGCGTTCCTGGGCTGGGAGCGTCTGCTCGTGGCCCTGTTCCTGGCCGTGACGGTAGGAGCCGTGGGCGGGGTGGTCGCGCGTCTCCTGGGCGGCGACAGGCTCGTGCCGTTCGGGCCCTACCTGCTGCTAGGCGCGCTCGCCTCTCTGCTCGTGGGCGACGCCGTGATCGCGTGGTACCTGGGCCTCTTCGCGGCGTGAGGGAAACGGTCCCGGTGTTACAGTGTGCCTTCGCCCGCCCAGGAGCGGTAGCGTCTGCGCCCGGAGGCCCGCGGGCCGTTGACGGACGCCCCCTCGCGAAAGAGGCTTGAGTAGATGGACGTGCTGCGTGTGCCCAGCCTGGCCGGCCGCGACCTGCTGGCCCTGTCCGACCTGACGAAGGAGGAGTTCGACGGGCTGCTGACCAGCGCCGTACAGATGAAGCAGGACTGGAAGCGCGGGGTGCGGCCCAAGCACCTCGAGCACAAGACGCTGGCGATGATCTTCGAGAAGCAGTCGCTGCGCACCCGCTCGACCTTCGACATCGCCATGAACCAGCTCGGCGGGCACGCGATACTGCTCAGCCAGAACTACATAGGCTGGGGGGTGCGCGAGACGATAAGGGACGTGGCCTCGAACCTCGACCGCTGGGTGGACGGGATCATGGCCCGCACCTACGGCCACGACACCCTCGAGACCCTGGCGATGCACGCCAAGGTGCCCGTGATCAACGGCCTCTCCGACAAGCTGCACCCCTGCCAGCTGCTAGCCGACTACGTCACCCTCATCGAGCGCTTCGGGGAGCTGAGGGGCCTGCGCATCGCCTACGTGGGCGACGGCAACAACGTCTGCAACTCGCACGTGAACGCCGCGGCGCTGGCCGGCACCAGCCTCGTGATCGCCTGCCCCGAGGGCTACGAGCCCGACGCCGACGTCTTGGCCGCCGCCCGCGCGCGCGGCGCCGACGTGACGATCGTGCGCGACCCCCGGGAGGCGGCGCGCGGCGCCGACGCGCTCTACACCGACGTGTGGGTCTCCATGGGCATGGAGGACGAGCTCGAGGAGCGCCGGGCGGCGTTCGCCGGCTACACGGTCACGCCGGCCTGGTTCGACGACCTCTCGCCGCGCGGCGTGTTCATGCACGACCTGCCGGCCCACTACGGCGAGGAGTGCACCGAGGAGGCCGTGTACCACGAGCGCAGCGTCGTGTTCGACCAGGCCGAGAACAGGCTGCACGCCCACAAGGCGGTGCTGGTGCAGCACCTGTCGGACGGGAACGCCTGATGGCCGCGCCGCTGCGCGTCGGCATCTTGGGAGCCAGCGGCTACGGCGGGGCCGGCCTGCTCGAACGCCTGGCGCGGCACCCGCACGCCCAGGTCGTGGCGGTGGCGTCGCGCCAGTACGCCGGCCAGGGCATCGACGCCTGCTGGCCTCACCTCGCGGGCCTCTTCCCCGACCTCGTGTTCTCGGGCGAGGACGAGGTCATCGCCGCCTGCGACGTCGTGTTCTGCGCCACCCCGCACGGCGCCACGGCTCCCGTGGCGAAGCGGGCGCTCGACGCCGGCAGGGCGGTCGTCGACCTCTCCGCCGACTTCCGGCTGCCGGCGGACACCTACGCCGAGTGGTACGGCTCCGCGCACCCGCACCCCGAGCTCATCGACGAGGCCGTCTACGGGCTCGTCGAGCTCCACAGGGACGAGCTCGTCGCCAAGCGGCTCATCGCCAGCCCCGGCTGCAACGCCACGGCCGCGAGCCTGGCGCTGGCCCCGCTCGCCGCCGCCGGCCTGCTGGGCCCCACGGCCGTGGCGAACGTCATCACGGGCGTCTCGGGCGCCGGGCGCTCCACCAGCGCGCCCCTGCACTTCCCCGAGATGGACGGGAACGCTCGCGCCTACAAGCCGTCGGGGACGCACAGGCACACGGCCGAGATCGAGGCCACCGTGGGGCGCGTGAAGAAGGGCGGCAAGAGGCTCGCCACGCACGCTCCCTACGAGCCGTACACGGTCAGCTTCACGCCCCACATCGTGCCCATGGCCCGCGGCATACTCGCCACCTGCGCCACGCGCGTGAAGGACACCGAGCTCGACGACGAGACGGTGGTCCAGGTGCTGCGCGACTACTACGCCGGCGACCCGCTGGTCCACGTGCAGGATGACCTGCCGCAGACGAAGGCCGTGAGCGGCAGCGACAGGGCCGTGCTCTCGGGCCGCTTCGACCCGCGCAGCGGGCACGTGCTCACCTTCTGCGCGATCGACAACCTGGGCAAGGGCGCTGCCGGCCAGGCCGTCCAGGCCTTCAACGTGGCGCAGGGGTTCCCCGAGACGGCCGGCCTGCGGCTCGAGGGGGTGTGGCCGTGAGGGCCCCGGAGGGCTTCGAGCTGGCCGGCGTCACGGCCGGCATCAAGGAGTCGGGTCGCAGCGACCTGGGGCTGATCTACTCCCCCCACCCGCTGGCCTGGGCCCTCGTCTCCACCACGAACCTCGTCAAGGCGCCGTGCGTCTCGCGCAACCGCGCGCGCTTCGCCACGGGCACGCCCGTGCGGGCCGTGGTAGTGAACAGCGGCAACGCGAACTGCGCGAACGGCGAGCGCGGCACCTGGGACAACGAGGACCTCGCCGGCGCCGTCGCCGCCACGTTGGGGCTGGACAGGGTGCAGGACGTGCTGACGGCCTCGACCGGCGTGATCGGCGTGCCGCTGCCCGTGGACAGGCTGAAGGAGGCTATGCCGCGGGCGAGCCGGGACCTCACCGGCGACACGGCGGCGTTCGCCGAGGCGATCCTCACCACCGACACCTGCCCGAAGGAGGCGGCGGCCACGCTGACCTCCGGCGCGCGGGTCGTGGGGGTGGCCAAGGGCTCGGGGATGATCCATCCGCACATGGCCACGCTGCTGGCGTTCGTCATGACCGACGCCCACGTCTCGCAGGAGGAGCTGCGCGAGATGTGGCCGCGGGTCGTCGACCGCACCCTCAACCAGGTCAGCGTCGACGGCGACACCTCGACGAACGACATGGCCATGGTGCTCTCCTCGCAGCGGGTGGCCGCCGACCCGGAGGAGCTCGAGGCGGCGCTCGTCGACGTGTGCGAGAAGCTGGCCCGCAAGGTCGCCCGCGACGGCGAGGGGGCGACGAAGCTCATCACCGTGAGGGTCAGCGGCGGGCGCAACGAGGACGAGGCGCGCGCCGCGGCCAAGACCGTCGCCGGCAGCATGCTCGTGAAGGCCGCCGTCCACGGCGCCGACCCCAACTGGGGCCGGATCCTCGCCGCGGTGGGCCGGTCGGGCGCCGTCTGCGACCTCGCGAACGTGCGCGTGCGCGTGCAGGGCGTGGAGCTCTACCGCGGCTCGCCGCTGGCGTTCGACGCCGCCGAGGTCTCGCGGCTGCTGCGGCGCGAGGAGGTGCTCCTGGAGGCGGACCTCGCCGCCGGGGACGCCACGGCCGAGGCCTGGGGCTGCGACCTCACGGCCGAGTACGTCGCGATCAACGCCGACTACACGACCTAGCGTCGCCTGTTGGCGATGTGTATGGCGCGCCCGTGGGCGTGCTCCGCCGCCTCCATGATCGCCTCGGAGAGCGTGGGGTGCGGGTGCTGCGTCAGCGCCAGGTCCTCGAGCGTGGCGCCCATCTCGATGGCCAGGGCGGCCTCGGCGATCAGGTCGCCGGCGCTGGGCGCCACGATGTGGCAGCCGAGCAGCAGGTCGGTCTTCACGTCGCCTATGACCTTCACGAGCCCCTCGTCGGTGCCGAGTGAGGCCGCGCGGCCCGACGCGGAGAGCGGGAAGCGGCCCACGCGCACCTCGAACCCCGCCTCCTTGGCCTCCTCCTCGGTCATGCCCACGCTGGCCAGCTCCGGGGTCGTGTAGATCACCGAGGGGACGACGGTGTCGTAGGCGGAGGGCTTGCCGGCGGCGTGCTCCGCGGCGACGAGGCCCTCCTTCATGGCCTTGTGCGCCAACAGCGGCCCGCGGGCCACGTCGCCTATCGCGTAGACGTGCTCGCGGGTCGTCTGCATGTGCTCGTTGACGACCTTCACGTAGCCGCGCTCGTCGACCTCGACGCCGATCTCCTCGAGGCCGAGGCCGTGACCGTTCGGTCGGCGACCGACGGCCACCAGCACCTTGTCGGCCACGACCGTCCTCGCGCCGCCCTCGCCCTCCAGGGCGACCTCCACGGCGCCCTTCTTCGCCTTCTGGCCGGCGACCTTCGTGCCCGTGTGCACCTCGATGCCGCGCTTCTCGAGCGCCTTGCGCAGCTCCTTCGAGGCGTCGGCGTCGGCGGTGGGCGCGATCCGCGGCAGCATCTCGACGACGGTGACCTGGCTGCCCAGCGCCGAGTAGACGTCGGCGAACTCGAGGCCGATGGCTCCGCCGCCGATGACCAGCAGGCGGCCGGGCACCTCGTCGCCGAGCCGCAAGGCGCCCGTGGAGTCGATGAACCTCTCGCCGTCGACCTCGAAGCCCGGGATGCCGGCGGGCCGGGAGCCGGTGGCGACCACGAACCTCTTGGCCCGGTGACGCTCGCCCGCCACCTCGACCTCGTTCTCGCCCACGAACCGCGCCTCGCCCTTGAGGAGCTCCACCTTGTTGCCCCTGAACAGCTGCGAGACGCCGCTCGTCATCTTCTTGACGACGCCGGCCTTGAAGGCGTCTATGCGCGCGAGGTCGAGAACGGGCTCGCCGAAGCTCACGCCGAGGCGGCTCGCCTCCCGCCCGTTGCGCACCTCGGCCGCCACGTGCAGCAGCGCCTTGGTGGGTATGCAGCCGACGTTCAGGCACACGCCCCCGACGTCGCCCTTCTCGGCGCAGGCCACCTTGAGACCTAGCTGCGCGGCGCGGAGGGCGGCGTGGTAGCCCCCTGGTCCCGAGCCGATGACGATGAGGTCGAACTCCATGCCAGCCTCCAAGACCGCGTACTGGGCCGAGTGTAACTTCCGTCGGCGCGCGGTCCCGTCCCGCACGGCTCCCGCCGGGACCCCGCCCTGTGCCCGGCGCCGGTGCGGACGCTGTTGACGCCGTCCGCGCCCGAGCCTAGGATGCCGCCATGGACACGAGCGTCCCTCACCGTCGCCCGGCGGCGTGGCGCCACGTTCGACTAGACCTAGGCCTAGCGGGGGCGCCGCGCTGACGGGCTGACGACCCGCGGCACAGGCGCGCCCCGGCCCACGCGGCCGGGGTTCTTCTTGTCTGGCCTACCTTGACGAGGCGGAGGGATCATGACCCAGACCGTACCGAGTAGCGGCGCCCGCCACGCCGAGCGCTACTCGCCAGGAGACGTCGAGGCCAAGTGGCAGCGCCGCTGGCGCGAGATGGGCCTCTACGAGGTCGACCTGCACGACGACAGCAGGCCGAAGTTCTACTTCCTCACCATGTACCCCTACCCGTCCGGTGACCTCCACGTGGGCCACTGGTACGCGGAGGCGCCGGCCGACGCGGCCGCGCGCTACCGCCGCATGCGCGGCTACAACGTGCTCTTCCCCATGGGCTTCGACGCGTTCGGGCTCCCGGCGGAGAACGCCGCGATCCGCGCGGCGCAGCGCGGCGAGGACGTGCACCCGGCCACGCTCACCTACCAGCGCATCGCGCGCATGGAGAAGCAGTACGACCAGATGGGCGCGATGTTCGACTGGTCGAAGAAGGTCATCACCTGCGACCCCGAGTACTACCGGTGGAACCAGTGGTTCTTCCTCAAGATGTACGAGCGTGGGCTCGCCTACCGCAAGGAGTCGTACGTGAACTGGGACCCCGTCGACCAGACCGTGCTCGCGAACGAGCAGGTCATCGACGGGCGCGGGGAGCGCTCCGGCGCGCTCATCGAGCGCCGGCTGATGCCGCAGTGGCACTTCAAGATCACCGCCTACGCCGACGAGCTGCTCGACTTCACCGGTCTCGACTGGCCCGAGCGCGTGAGGGTCATGCAGACGAACTGGATCGGGCGCTCGGAGGGCGCCGAGGTCGTGTTCGAGAGCGAGTCGGGCGACGACATCGTGGTGTTCACGACGCGGCCCGACACGCTCTGGGGCGTGACCTTCATGGTCCTGGCGCCGGAGCACCCGCTCGTCGAGAGGCTCACGACGCCCGACAGGCGCGCGTCGGTGCGCGCCTACGTGGAGCGCGCCAGCCACATGACCGAGCTCGACAGGCAGGCCGAGGCTCGGGAGAAGACGGGCGAGTTCACGGGCGCCTACGCCGTGAACCCCGTCAACGGCGAGCGCGTGCCCATCTGGGTCGCGGACTACGTCCTCATGGGCTACGGCACCGGCGCGATCATGGCGGTGCCGTACGGCGACGAGCGCGACTTCGAGTTCGCGCAGGCCATGGGCCTGCCCGTCCGGCCGGTCGTGCGGCCCGACGGCGCGGAAGTACCCGACGACGAGCTGCGGGGACCTTGGACCGGCCCCGGCACGATCGTGAACTCCGGCCCGCTGAACGGCCTGAGGCACAACGGCGAGAAGGGCCGCGCCAACCCCGCGATCGCCGCGGCCATCGACCACCTCGAGAGGACCGGCGCCGGGCGCGAGCAGGTCACCTACCGCCTGCGCGACTGGCTGATCTCGCGTCAGCGCTACTGGGGCACGCCCATCCCGATCCTCTACTGCGACGAGTGCGGGATGCAGCCGGAGAAGGAGGAGAACCTCCCCGTCCTGCTGCCGGCCGACGTGGCGTTCATGCCCACCGGCGAGTCGCCGCTCAAGCACCACCCGGCCTTCGCGAACGCCACCTGCCCGCGCTGCGGCGGCAAGGCCAGGCGCGAGACCGACACCATGGACACCTTCATGGACTCGTCGTGGTACTGGTTCCGCTACCTCTCGCCGCACGACGGCTCCCGCCCGTTCGACCCCGAGCTCGTGAGGCGCTGGACGCCCGTGGACGTCTACACCGGCGGCGTCGAGCACGCGATACTGCACCTGCTCTACGCGCGCTTCTTCACCAAGGTGCTGCGCGACCTCGGCCTCGTGAACATCAGCGAGCCGTTCCTGAAGCTGCGCAACCAGGGGATCATCCTCGGCGCCGACAACGAGAAGATGTCGAAGTCGCGCGGCAACGTCGTGAACCCCGACGACCTCGTGGGGCAGTACGGCGCCGACACCGTGCGGGCGTTCCTCATGTTCATAGGCCCGTGGGACCAGGGCGGTCCCTGGAGCTACCAGGGGATCGAGGGCGTCTTCAGGTTCCTGCACCGCGTCTGGGCACTGGTCCTCGACCAGGAGGCGCCGGCCGAGCCCGGCTCGGACGCGGACCCTGCGGCCGTGGCGCGCGAGCTGAGGCGCGCCGTGCACCACGCGATCAAGGAGGTCACCGAGGACCTCGAGGAGTTCCGCTTCAACACCGCCATCTCCGAGCTCATGACGCTCTCGAACGCCATGAGCAAGGCGAAGGCCCACCGCGAGGCCCTGGGCGAGGGCTGGCGGGAGGCCGTGCGCAGCCTGCTGCTCCTGCTCGCCCCGTTCACCCCGCACATCGCCGAGGAGCTGTGGGAGCGCTCCGGCTTCGAGGGCTCCGTGCACCTCCAGCCCTGGCCCGCGTACGACGAGGACGCTCTCCGCGCCGAGACGGTCAGGATGGCCGTGCAGGTGAACGGCAAGGTGCGCGGCCAGGTGGAGGCGCCGGCCGACGCCGACGACGCCGCGGTCCTCGCCCTCGCTCGGCGCGAACCCAACGTCGCCCGCTACCTGGAGGCGGGCGAGGTCGTCCGCGAGATCGTCGTCAAGGGCCGGATGGTCAGCTTCGTGGTCAAGGGCTGAAGCCCGCGGGCTTCGCTGCCGGGAGGCGGCCGCCCCTGCGTA
>JBIQHQ010000031.1:9837-29358 GCA_044508445.1 Deinococcaceae bacterium | reverse complement strand
CGCCTCCACCTCCACCGCGCCGACAGGCTGTGGTGGGCGTCCGCCGCCCTGCTCAGCGCGCCCCTCCTCCTCACCGGCCACCCCGTGGCCGCCGCCGAGACGCTGGCCCAGGTGCTGGCGGCGTGGCTGCTGTTCCGCTCCGCCACCGCGCTGCGGGAGAGGCTGGCCGCCCAGGGGCTCACCGACGTCATAGGCGCCGGGCTCGTCGTGGGCCTGGGCATCGCGTTCCTGGTGGGCCTCCGCCAGCTCGACGGCTTCCGCTGGGAGACGGCCCGCACGCCGCTCGACGCCATCACCTGGCAGTCCCACCCGGCCACCTTCGGGCACATGATGGTCGTCCTGTCTGCGTTGGTCGCGATCACGGTGCCGTCGCCGCGGCTGCGCGTGGTCTCGCTGGCGCTGGGCGCGGCCGGGGTGATCCTCTCCGGCGCGCGCGAGGCGATGATCGCCTGGCTCCTCGTGGCGGTGCTGCTGCGCTTCGCGGGGCGCCGCGGCACGACGGGCACCCGCGTCGCCGAGTGGGCGCTCGTGGGCGTGATGTTCCTGCTCGCCTCCGGCGTGCTGTCGCCGGTGGGCGTGGGGCGCACGGGGTTCCTCACGGCCTTCCAGCCGGCGCCGGCCGAGGCCAACCTCTTCCGCGGCACGGAGGTCGTGGACGGCGACTGGTGGCTGCCGCTCGGCGTCTCGTACGCCGGCTCGACGCTGGACGTGGAGGGCGTGGCGCGCTCGGCGATCATCGTCACCAAGCGCTCCGAGGACAACTGGTCGCGCCTGCAGCAGGTCGTGATGCTCGAGCCGGGCCAGACGTACACGCTCAGCGCCGTGCTGCGGCCGCTGGGAGAGGCCAGGCCCGGCTTCGACGGCTGGGGCATGCAGCAGGGCGACGCCGGCGCAGCGCACCTCGGCACCACCCTGGCGGAGGGGGCGCACGACGCGCGCTCCACGGGCCCGCTCGCGGTCCTCTCCGCCAGCGCGGTCGAGCTCGGCGACGGCATGACGCGCGCCCAGGTCACCTTCCGCTACGACGGCGAGCGCCCGCTCGCCTGGTACGTGGGCGTGGTGCCGGACCGCTCGAACCTCACGAACGTGAGCACGGCCTTCGCCGAGCTGCAGCTCACCGCCACCGACGCGCCGCTGCCCTACGTGCCGGGGCGCGCCGAACGCGGCGTGGCCTCCCTGCGCGCCTCGCGCTACCCCATCTGGCGGGACGCCCTCACGGCGATAGGCGCCAGGCCCGTGCTCGGCTGGGGGCCCGGCGGCCTGCCGGCGGCGGTGCACGAGCTGGAGGGCGAGCAGGCGCGCCTGCGCCCCGTGGCCATCCACGCCCACAACATGGCCTTGACCGTGTGGGTGGAGCGCGGCGCCGTGGGGCTCGCCGGCCTCGCCGCCCTGTTCGGGGCCCTGTCGCTGCGCGCCGTGCAGCAGCGCGACCGCGCCGCCGCCGTGGTGCTCCTCGGCGTGCTCGTCCTCAACGCACTCGACTCCACGCTGCTGACGGGCGCCGTCCTCTACCCGCTGGCCGCGGTGCTCGGCTGGCGGGCCGTGGGCAGCCGGGCCTTCGCCCAGGCCGAGACCGGGGTGACCAGCGCCGCCGGCGTGAGGGTGGCGCTGGCCCTCGGCGACGCCGTGGCCGGAGCCCTGGCGATAGCCCTGGGCCTCCTGGCGGCACAGGGCGAGCCGGGAGCCTTCACGCCGGCCCTCGCCTACGCCACGCTGGCCTGGCCCGTGGTGGGCATCCTCACCGGCCACTACCCCGGCTACGGCCGGCCCAGCCACCTCGAGCTGGCCGGCTCCGTGAACGTGGCGGCCACGGGCTCGCTGCTGGTGGCGGGCGCCTCGGTCCTGCTCCCGGCCGTGGAGCTCTCGGCCAGCACCCTCGCCGTCACCCTGGCCGCCAGCGTGGTGCTGGCGCCGGCCCTGCGCGCCCTCGTGAAGGCGGCGCTCCGCGGCCTGCACCTGTGGGGCAGGGCCGTGGTCGTGCTCGGCACCGGTCCGGCCGCGGCGCGCACGACACGCCACCTCGCCGACCACCCCGGCCTGGGCCTGCACCCCGTGGCCGCGTTCGGCGACGCCGGCTGGGACCTCGACAGGCCGCCCGTGACGGGCACCCTCGACCACGCCTGGCGCTACGTGCGCGACAACAACATCAGGCACGCCATAGTGGCGCCGGCGGCCGCGCGCGAGCTGGCCTTCGACGAGGTGCTGCGCCGCGCCGACAGGCAGCTCCGCTACGTCCAGTACCTCCCGGACCTGGGCGGCCTGCCGGCGAGCTCCGTCACGGCCGCGCCGCTGGGCCCGTCGCTGGCGCTGGAGGTGAGGAACCAGCTCGCCTCCCCCACGAACAGGGCCGTGAAGCGCGCCATGGACCTGGCGCTGTCCACGGTGCTGCTAGCCGTGCTGGCGCTGCCCCTGGCCCTCATCGCCCTGCTCGTGGTCCTCGACTCGCGCGGCTCGCCGTTCCACGTCTCGCCGCGCGTGGGCCGCGGGGGCAAGCCTTTCCGCTGCCTGAAGTTCAGGACCATGCACGCGGACGCCGAGGACCGCCTGGAGCGGCTGCTCGCGGAGGACCCGGCGGCCCGCGAGGAGTACGCCCGCTACCGCAAGCTCACCGACGACCCGCGCGTGACCCGCGTGGGCCGCGTCCTCAGGCGGCTCTCGCTCGACGAGTTCCCGCAGCTCGTGAACGTGCTCCTCGGGCAGATGAGCCTGGTGGGCCCCCGCCCCTACCTGGTGCGGGAGCTGGAGGACATGGGACCGGAGCGCGAGCTCATCTTCCTCGCCCGGCCCGGCATGACGGGCTACTGGCAGGTGGAGGGGCGCAACGAGATCAGCTTCGAGGAGCGTCAGGCCATGGAGGCCCACTACGTGCGCAACTGGTCCGTGTGGTGGGACATCGAGATCCTGCTGCGCACGCCCGTGGTGATGCTCGCGCCCAACGGCAAGTAGCGGCCTTGCGTGAGGGCGCTCTCACGTCGCGTCCACGGCGCGCGGCGCGGCGGCGGTAGACTCACCGACGTGCCCGTAGTGAAGACCGGCCCAGTGGCGGCCGAGGGGCCGGAGACCGCGACGGCGGGCGCGGCGCCGTCCGGGTCCGCGGCGGCGGAGCCCGCCCGCCCCGCCGAGGGATCGCGCGCCAGGGCGGCCAGGCGCACGCTCAGGACCGTCAACGCCCTCACGCGGCCCCTCTACTGGCTCTACGAGCGGCGACTCGTGCGCGCCATACGCGCCGGCGGCCGGGTGCCGCGGCACATCGGCATCATCATGGACGGCAACAGGCGCTTCGCCCGCGCCGTCGGCCTCGACGTGAAGGCCGGCCACGACCACGGCGCCGACAAGGCGCGCGAGGTCCTCGACTGGTGCCTGGAGCTGGGCATCGAGCACGTGACGCTGTGGGGCTTCTCCACCGACAACCGCGGGCGCGCGCCCGACGAGGTCGCCCACCTCCACGCCCTCTTCGCGCAGCAGGCCCGCGACCTGCTGAGCGACGCCAAGCTGCACGCCAACCGCGTGCGCGTGAAGGTCATAGGCGACACCTCCGACTTCCCCGAGGACTCCAAGGAGGCGCTGCGGGCCATGGAGGAGGCGACGAAGGAGTACGGCAACCTCCACGTCAACGTCGCTCTGGGCTACGGGGGCCGCGAGGAGATCATCGACGCCGTGAACGACCTGCTCCGCGCCCGCCTGGCCGCCGGTGAGACGCTGGAGAGCGTCGCCGGCAACGTGTGCGCCGAGGAACTCACGGCGCACCTCTACACTGCCGGCATGCCGGACCCCGACTTCGTCATACGCACGTCCGGCGAGGTGAGGCTCTCCGGGTTCATGCCGTGGCAGACGGCCTACAGCGAGTTCTACTTCTGCGACGCCAACTGGCCGGAGTTCCGCAAGGTCGACTTCCTGCGGGCGGTCAGGGACTTCCAGGCGCGCGAGAGGCGGTACGGAAGGTGAAGGCAGGCGACTCCGAGCCGGGCGAGCCGGGCACCATACCCGGCTTCCGCGCCGTGGTCATGGCCGGCGGCCAGGGCCAGCGCTTCTGGCCGCTGTCCACGCCGGAGAGGCCCAAGCAGTTCCTCGACCTGGGGCGCTCCGGCCGCACGCTCATCCAGCAGACCTACGACAGGGTGCTCCCGCTGGCCGGCTCGCCGGCGCACGTCTACGTGGCCACGGCCCGCAAGTACGTGGGGCTGGTGTGCGAGCAGCTCCCCGACGTGCCCGTGGAGAACCTCCTCGTGGAGCCCACGCCGCGCGACTCGGCGCCGGCCGTGGCGCTGGCGTGCCTGACGATCGCCGAGCGCGACGGCGACGTCGTCGCGGGCTTCTTCTCCTCCGACCACCGCGTCGGGCCCGGCTTCCACGAGGCCATCAGGTCGGCCGCGGGGGTGGCCGCGTCGACGGGCGGCCTCGTCACCGTGGGCATCACGCCCACGCGTCCCGCCACCGGCTACGGGTACATCGAGGCGGGCGAGACCGATGGCCCGGCGCACCGCGTGCGGCGCTTCGTGGAGAAGCCCAGCGCCCGCACGGCCGAGGCCTACCTGGCCGCCGGCGGCTACCTGTGGAACGCCGGGATCTTCGTGTGGCGCGTGAACGCGGCCCTGTCCGAGCTCGACAGGCACGCCCCCGACCTGATGGTGCCGCTGCGCGGCGCCTTCGAGGCCGGCAAGGTCTCCGAGGCGTTCCCCGACCTGCCGCGCATCTCCATCGACTACGCCCTCATGGAGCGCACCGACAGGGCCTACGTGGTGCCGGGCCGCTTCGAGTGGGACGACATCGGCGACTGGATGGCGCTGGAGCGCCTCCTGGAGGGCGACGGCACGAACACGGTCGTGGGCCGGCACGTGGGCCGCGACGCCTCCGGCAACATCGTCTACACCGAGGACGACGGCGACGTGGTCGTCACGCTGGGCGTGCACGACCTCGTGATCGTCAAGCGCGGCCACGCCCTGCTGCTGGTCCACAAGGACCGCGTGCAGGAGATCAAGGACCTGCTGGCCGACGAGCGCTTGGCCGGGCTGCTCGAGGAGCCCGTTGGCAAGGGCTGAGCGCGCGCGGCGGTCCGCCGGCCCGCTAGGTCCTCAGAACAGCGCCGAGACGTCCACCTGGCCCTTCGGCTCCACGTAGGCCGTGTCCATCTGGGCCAGCTGCAGCCTGCCGGAGACGTCGTCGTTGACGGCGTGCCAGTAGGTGTAGCCCTCGATGACCCAGATGCCCGACTCGCGCGCGCCGTTGCCCGAGCCCTTCACGCCGCCGAAGGGCATGTGCGCCTCGGCGCCGACTGTCGTGTTGTTGATCGAGGACATGCCGGCCTCGATGTTCTCCTTGAAGTGGTGCGCCCACTCGCGGTCGTTCGTGTAGATGGCGCTGGAGAGGCCGTAGTCCACGGAGTTCGCGACCCGCACGGCCTCCTCGATGCCGTCCACCCGCACGAGGTTGATCGTGGGCCCGAACACCTCGGTCTGGAAGATCCTCATGCCGGGCCTCACGCCCTCCCACACGGTGGGCCAGCCGTAGTAGGCCGCGTCGGGGTCGCCCACGAAGCCCGCCGGCGCCTTGCCCGCCTCGATGCGCCCCTGGCCGTAGAGGAGCGTGGCGCCGTCCTCCCTGCCCCAGTCGTAGTGCTTCAGCCAGTTCTCGAAGAAGCGCCCGTTGATGAAGGGCCCGTACAGCACGTCCTCGTGCTCGTTGGGGTCGCCGATCCTGATGGCCTCCACCCTCGCCAGGAAGCGGCGCCTGAACTCGTCGTAGACGGGGTCGTCGACGATGATGTTGCCGGCCGAGGTGCAGCGCTGGCCGCCGGTGCCGAACGCCGAGAACACGGCGCCCTCGACCGCGTTGTCGAGGTCGGCGTCGCGCATGACGATGAGCGGGTTCTTGCCGCCCAGCTCCAGCGTCGGGTGCAGCAGGTTGCGCCCCGCGATCTCGCCTATGCGCCGGCCCACCGCCGTGCTGCCCGTGAACGCGAACTTGTCGAGGCGCTCCTCGTCCATCATGTCGACGAGGAACTCGCCGGCCGCCCCGGCTCCGCCGCCGAAGACGACGTTGAGCACGCCCGCCGGCACGCCGGCCTCCTCGATGAGCTTGGCGAAGGCGTAGGCGACCGCGGGGGCGTCCTCGGACGGCTTCCACACGACAGTGTTGCCCGTGAGCAGGGCGGGGACGATCTTCCACGACGGCACGGCTATCGGGAAGTTGCCGGCCGTGACGATGCCAACCACGCCCAGCGGCCGGCGGTAGGTGCTGAGCTCCTTGCGCGGCATCTCGGAGGGCACCGTCTGGCCGTAGAGCCTGCGCCCCTCGGACTGGAAGAAGTGGCAGGTGTCGATGGCCTCCTGGACGCTGCCGCGCGCCTCCTTGAGCGTCTTGCCCATCTCGCGGGTGACCAGGCGCGACAGCGACTCCTTCTCGCGCTCGAGGGCCTTGCCGAGCTGGCCGATGAGCTGCCCGCGTATGGGCGCCGGGGTGCGCGACCACGTCCGGAACGCCTCGCGGGCGGCCTCGCACGCCGCCCTCACCTGCTCCTTCGTGGCCTCGGGGAAGTGCCCCACGACGTCGGCGAGCCGGCTCGAGTTGCGCGAGGCGAAGGTGCCCTCGCTGGGCACGCTGCGCCCGCCTATCAGGTTGCCGTACGTCTTGGCGGCGCCGGCCTCCGGCGCCCTCGTAGCTGTCTCCGCCATGATCCGCACGATACCACCGGGTCCCCGGGGCCCCGTCGCGCGGTTCGGCCCGTCGGGGACGACACGTTCTGGGCGCGCGGCGCGGCCCGGCAAGCCCCGCGGCGCCAGCGTGACCGCGGCAGACGGCGCGCTCGGGGGCCCGGGCGTTATGCTGCCTCGACCTTTAATCCGGTCCAGCGAGGCCGGGAAGGAGCGACATGCGAGAGACCGCAGACCCCACCCTCAAGTCGAAGATCATGTCCGCGACCGAGTTCGGCCGGGCCCTGAGGCGCATCGCCCACGAGGTGATAGAGCGCAACAAGGGCGCGGGCGACGTCGCGCTCGTGGGCATACACACCCGCGGCGTGCCGCTCGCCGAGCGGCTGGCCGGCCTCGTCGAGCAGTTCGAGGGCACCAGGCCGCCCGTCGGCAAGCTCGACATCACCCTCTACCGCGACGACCTCACCGAGATCTCGCTGCAGCCGGTCGTGAAGCGCACCGAGGTGGGCTTCGACGTCCACGGCGCGAAGATCGTGCTCGTCGACGACGTGCTCTACACCGGCCGCACGGCCCGCGCCGCCCTCGACGCGATCATCGACATGGGCCGCCCGGCGGCGATCCAGTACGCGGTCATGGTGGACCGCGGGCACCGCGAGCTGCCCATCCGCGCCGACTACGTGGGCAAGAACGTCCCGACGAGCCGCTCGGAGATCGTGCACGTGCGCGTGCAGGAGGTGGACGGCGAGGACGCCGTGGAGCTGTGGGAGCGACACGCGTGATCGGCGCCGCCGCTCACGTCCCGCCCCCGACCCCGCCGACAGCAGCCGCCCGACGCCACCGCCACCTCCTCGACTTCGAGGGCTGGACGGCCGAGGACGTCGCCTCGCTGCTGGAGACGGCCGAGGTCATGGCGCAGGTGCTCACCCGCCCCGTGAAGCGGGTGCCGGCGCTCCAGGGCTACACGGTGGCCACGCTCTTCTTCGAGGAGAGCACGCGCACGCGCCTCTCCTTCGAGAGGGCCGCCCGCGCCCAGTCCGCCGACGTGATCTCGTTCGCCGCCGGCTCCTCGAGCCTCAAGAAGGGCGAGAGCGTCCGCGACACGCTGCGCACGATCGAGCAGATGCAGGCCGACCTCTACGTCGTGCGGCACCCGTCCGCCGGCGTGCCACACCAGCTCGCGCGCTGGACCGACGGCGCCGTCGTGAACGCCGGCGACGGGCGCCACGCCCACCCCACGCAGGCGCTGCTGGACGCCTACACGCTGCGCGCCGCGCTCGCCGAGGCCGGCCTGCCGCCGGCGGAGCGCACCAGGCCTTTCGCGGGCAGGCGGCTGACGATCGTGGGCGACGTGGAGCACTCGCGCGTGGCTCGCTCGAACGCCGAGCTGTTCACGCTCCTCGGCGGCGAGGTCGTGCTGTGCGCCCCGGCCGCGCTGCTGCCCCGCGAGCTCGCGGGCCTGCCCGGCGTGCACCTGACCACCGACCTCGACGAGGCGGCGCGCGGCGCCGACGCGCTCATGGCCCTGCGCATCCAGCGCGAGCGCCTGGGCCCGCGGCGACTGCCGTCGCTGGCCGAGTACGTGGCGCGCTACCAGCTCCGCGAGCGGCACCTGGAGCTGGCGCGGCCGCACGCCTTCGTCATGCACCCGGGTCCCATGAACCGCGACGTGGAGATCTCCGGCGAGCTCGCCGACGGGCCCCGCAGCCTGGTCGAGCAGCAGGTGGCCAGCGGCGTGCCCGTGAGGATGGCCGTGCTCTACGCCCTCCTGGTGGGCAAGCGATGAGGCTGGCGCTGCGCGGCGGACGCCTGCTCGACGGGGCGGGCGACCGCGGGGTGCACGACCTGTACGTGCGGGACGGGGTCATCGAGGGGCTCGACGCGGGCGGCGCTGTCGACGTCGAGGTCGACGCCGAGGGCCGCGTCGTCACGCCGGCGTTCCTCGACCTCCACGCCCACCTGCGCGACCCTGGCCAGGAGGTCAAGGAGGACCTGGCCAGCGGGCTGGCAGCGGCCGCGGCCGGCGGGTACGGGACCGTCGTCTCGATGGCGAACACCGACCCAGTCGTCGACGACCCGGGCATCGTCGCCGACCTGCTGGCGCGCGCCGCTCGCGTCGACGGCGCCAGGCTGCGCCCCGCCGCCGCCATCAGCAGGGGCCTGCGCGGCGAGGAGCTCACCGACCTGGCGGCGCTGAAGGCCGCCGGCGCCGTCATGGTCACCGACGACGGCGTGCCCGTGGCCGACTCGCGGCTGTTCCGCAGCGCCTGCGAGTACGCCGCCGAGCTGGGCCTGGTCGTGCAGACCCACTCCGAGGAGCCCTACCTGCGCGACGGCGGCGTCATGAACGAGGGCGCCGTGAGCCAGCGGCTGGGGCTGCCCGGCGACCCGGACGCCGCCGAGGCCGTGATGGTCTTCCGCGACGGCGAGGTCGCCAGGCTCACGGGCGCGCGCGTGCACCTGGCGCACGTGAGCTCGCGGCGCGGGCTCGAGGTCGCGCGCTGGCTCAAGGCCTCCGGCGCGCCCGTCACCGTGGAGGTCACCCCGCACCACCTCACCCTCACCGACGACAGCCTGCGGGGCTTCGACCCCCTCTACAAGGTCGCGCCGCCGCTGCGTACCGCGGCCGACGTGGAGGCGCTGCGGGCCGGCCTCACGGACGGCGCCGTGGACTCGGTGGGCACCGACCACGCGCCCCACACGCTGGCCGAGAAGCAGCAGGACATGCTCACGGCGCCCTTCGGCATCGCGAACATCGAGGTGGCCTTCCCGCTGCTGTACACGCGGCTCGTCGCCGCCGGCCTGCTGACGCTGGAGCGCCTGCTGTGGCTGCTGCAGGACGGACCGGCGCGCGTCATGGGCTGGCCGGCGCCGCGCCTCGAGCCGGGCGCGCCGGCCGACGTGACGGTGCTCGACCTGGAGACCGAGCGCGCCGTGGACGGCGCGCGCCTCAGGAGCAAGGCCAAGCACACGCCCTGGCAGGGCGAGGCGCTGAGGGGCTGGCCCACCGCGACGGTGGTGGCGGGCCGGCTCGTGCACGGGGCCGACTAGGGCCCGTCGGCGCCGACCGGCCGGCCCTGCGGGCACTGTCATCCGGCAGGCCGGCAGGGCCGGCTCGCGGGCGCGCAGGGGCACGGACCGTGACGGGCTCGGCTTGAGGCCGGGTACACGCGCGCGGACGGCGTCGAGGCTTACAATCTGGCCATGACGCCGGCCTACGACGCCTCCGCACCCCGCGTCGCGGCCCCGCAGGAGCTGCTCCCACCCCAGGCGCAGCCCGCGCCCGCCGCGGACGTCCTGCTGCTGCCGCAGCACGACCTGGGGCGCGGCATCACGCTCGCTGCTGGCGAGACCCTCTACCGCCAGGGCGACGAGGTCGAGTCCTCCTACCTGGTGGCCTCCGGCCTGCTGGCGCTGTCCGTGGGCGCCGCCAGCGGCCGCGAGCGCGTCGTGGACCTGGCGGGCCCGGGCGACGTGATAGGGGCGCTCTCCGCGCACCAGGACCTCTACCTCGACACGGCCACGGCCCTGGGGCCCGACACCCGCGTGGTCGCGGTGCCCCTCGCGCCCGGCTCCGACGCCGCCAAGGACCTGCTCGACAGGGCCGCGGCCCGGCGCCTGACGCGCCTCACCGAGCAGGTGGAGGAGGAGGGCGCGCCCGTGGCGGCGCGCGTGGCCACGGCCTTCGCCCGCCTGGCCGAGAGGTTCGGGCAGGAGGTGGCCGACGGCATGGTCCGCCTCACGCTGCCGCTCACCCACGACACGCTGGCCGGGCTCGTGGGCGCGGCGCGCGAGACGACCAGCGCCGCCGTGCAGCAGCTCAGGCGCGCCGGGCTCATCGCCGGCACGCGCGGGCGCTACCTCGTGCTGCCGCGCGCCCTGCGCGCGTTCGCGCACGACGCCTCCCTCAACTGACCAGGACGCCGGGCGTCAGGCGACGCCGGCCTAGAGCTCGTCGAGCAGGCGCGGCAGGTCGCGGCCCAGGCTGGGCACGGCGTCGGAGCCGTACACGTAGCGCAGGCGCCCCTCGCGGTCGAGCACCGACACGTACTCGGTGTGCACGGTGTCCACGCCCGCACCCCCGTAGCCCACGAAGAACGCCTTGGCCGCCTCGGCCACCTGCGAGTTCGCGCCGGTGAGCCCTATGAACGCGGGGTCGAAGCGCTCCACGAAGGACCCCACCACCTCCGGCGTGTCGTACTCGGGGTCGACGCTGACCATCACGACCCTCAGGTCGTCCGGCTCGCCCACGGCCTCGTAGGCGCTGGAGAGCTGGGCCATCGTGAGCGGGCAGACGTCGGGGCAGCGGGTGTAGCCGAAGAACACGAGCGTGACGTCGCCCCGCAGGTCCTCGGCGAGGTGGAACTCGTCGCCGTGCTGGTCCACGAGCGTCAGGCCGGCGATGGTCACGGGGTCCTTCAGCGCCGTGCCCGCGGGCTCCGGTCGCGGGCGCAGCCACGCGCCCAGCAAGTAGGCACCGGCCCCGGCGGCGGCCAGCAGGGCGAAGGTGACGACGAAGCGCGCGGGGCCTCTCACGCCGGCCAGCATAGCCTCGGCCCCGGCGCGGCCCGGGGGGCGCATGAGACCCTCGCGGCGCCTACTCCCCCGCTGCCTCGACCATCTCGAAGAACGCCTCGGCGACGCGCGGGTCGAAGTGCGAGCCCACGCCCTCCTTGATGTGCGCCAGCGCCTCCTCGCGCGTCCACGCCCGGCGGTAGGGACGGTCCGACGTGAGCGCGTCGAACACGTCGACGATCGCGAAGATGCGCGCCGCGAGCGGGATCTCCTCGCCCTTCAGCCCGCGCGGGTAGCCGGTGCCGTCCCAGCGCTCGTGGTGGGCGTAGGGGATGTCGAGGGCGGGCCTGAGGAACTCGATGGGCCCGAGGAGCTCGTAGGCGTAGACGGGGTGGCGCTTCATGACCTCGAACTCCTCCTCGGTGAGGGGGCCGCGCTTGAGGAGTATCGAGTCGGGGATGCCCATCTTGCCGATGTCGTGGAGGAGGGCGCCGCGCTGCACGTGCACGAGCTCCTCGGCGGCCATGCCCAGGCGCCGCGCCAGGCGCACCGTCATGTCGGTCACGCGCTTGCTGTGGCCGGCGGTGTCCTCGTCCTTGAGGTCGAGGGCGTTCGCCCAGCCGGCGATCGTGCGGTCGTAGGCGCGCTGCAGCTCGACGTTCGAGCGCTCCAGCGAGCGCAGGAGCTGGGCGTTCTCGATCGCGATGGCGCCCTGGTCGGCGTAGGTCTCGAGGAACTCGAGCCACTCGTCGCCGGGCACGAGCGTCTCCTTCGAGTAGAGCTCGATGACGCCCTGGAGCTGCCCCTTCGCGAACATCGGCACCGCCATGTAGCTGGCGAAGCCCTCCTGCTGCGCCTCGGCCACGGCCGCGCCCTTCTGGGGCTCGTGCCGGAGCTCGGGCAGGAAGATCGAGCGCTGCTCGAGGGCGGCCCGGCCGGCCGGTCCGTCGCCGAGCGCCAGGCGCAGGCGCTGCCTCAGCTCGCCCGTGAAGCCGCGCCCGACGGCGGGCCGCAGCACCTGGCCGGCCGGCTCGTAGAGCAGCACGGCCACGGCGTCCACGGCCAGGTCCTGCACGAGCTGGTCCATGAAGATGTCGAGCACCAGGCGCACGTCCACCGAGTTCGTGATCGCCATGTCGATGCGCCGCAGCGACTGCACGTGGTCGAGGCGCCGCTTGAGCTCCTCGTTGAGGTTCTGGATCTTCTCCATGGCCCGCACGCGGTCGCTGATGTCGCGGAAGTTCAGCACGTAGGCGCGCACGTCGGGGTCTTCCAGCAGGTTCGTGACCGTGCCCTCGAGCCAGCGCCAGTCGCCGCGCGCGTCGCGGCAGCGGAAGCGCAGGCTCTCGGTGGCGCCGGGCATGGCCTCGGCCATGTCGAGGGCGTCGAGGAACGCGTCGCGGTCCTCGGCGTGGACGAGGTCGGTGCGGTCGAGGCCCACGAACTCGTCCGCCGGGAACCCCAGCATGTTCACGACCGCGCCGCTCACCGAGCGCACGCGCCTCTCGCGGTCGAGGAGCACGACGCCCTCTAGGCTCTTCTCGAAGATCGCCCGGTAGTAGGCCTCGCTGACCCGCAGGCGCTGGGCCGACTCCTCGCGCTCGGTGACGTCGCGGACGTTCAGGACGATGCCGCGCACGTCGGGGTCGTCGCGCAGGTCGGCACCCACGGCCTCCACCCACCGCCACTCGCCCCGCACCCTGTAGCGGAAGCGCGACACGCGCGGCGGGCTCTGCGGCGCGGAGCCGGCGCGCGACGCCTTCAGGTCGCGCATCTCCCCCTCCACGCGGGCGCGGTCGCGCGGGTGCACGACGCGCCAGAGCTGCGACTCGCTGTACACCGGCTGGTGCACGCCCAGCCTGGCGATGGAGGGGGACACGAAGCTCACGCCGCCCAGCCCGTCGAGGACGATCGTGACGTCGGAGGAGTGCTTGACCAGCGCCATGAAGCGCCGCTCGCTGCGCTCGAGGGCCTGCTCGGCCGAGCGCGTCAGCGTGGTGTCGCGACAGAGGAGCAGCGTCGCGCCGTCGTCGAGGCGCCGCGCCAGCATCTCCACGGGCACGTAGCCGCCGTCGCGGCGCTCCAGCTCCACCTCGAGGCGCAGCGGCTCGTCGGCGTCCTGCACCTCGAGGAGCGCCAGCAGCGGCGAGCCCATGGGCACCAGGTCGCTCAGCGGCAGGCCGACGAGCTCGCCGCGGCGCGCCCCGAGGGCGAGCTCGGCGCGCGGGTTGCAGTCGATGACCCTGTCGTCGGCGTTGAGTACGAAGACGGCCTCGCTGGTGTGCTCCAGCATCTCCTGGAGCAGCCGCACCGCGCGGTTCGCCGCGCTGACGGACTCCGTCTGCTTGTCGGGTGCCAGCCTGCCCGGGCTCACTTTCAGCCCTCCGTGGGGCCTGGCGCGCCCCCAGCGCCGGTACCGCGGGCGCAGTCAGCGGCCGTCGCCACGAGGGGAGTCACCGCCACAGGATACGTCGTGCCCGGCGCCGCGGGCTGATGAACTTGCCACTACGCCGGCGCGCTCGGAGCGGCGGCCGAGGGTCGTCGGCGCGCCTTGGAGCGTCCGCCGCGCGAACGCGCGGTGCTGCGCGCCGGCGCCGGCCGGGAGCCCGGCGCTCCATGAGAGCGGCCGGCCTCCACCCGCTTGCAGGCGCACGCCCCTTCGTGCACCATGGCTCCACGCGAGCTTCGGGCGTTCGCCTACCGGCCCATGGGGGCCGCGAGTGGGACCCGGGCCAGCCTGCCTCCAGCCTCCCTGCAACGCCTCACGTCGCCACCTGACCCGCGCAGGTCACTCGCCACTTCTCGCCTCCGTCACGTTGGCGCGGGGTACCCGTGGCGCGGCGAGCCGCGACCGCGGAGGGGAGATGGTCAGCGGTGGGACACGAGGTAGACGTCGAGCTGCTTCACGGGACCTGGCTGCACCTCCACGAGGAGGACGGCGAGGGCCTCGTCTTCCTCCGCCGCGGCGCCGACCTCCCGCCCTCGCGCGGGCGCGTGGTCCTGACGTTCCGCGCCGACGGCGCCCTGGTCGTGGGCGCCCCGGGCGCCGACGACCGCCCGCGCGACGCCGCGGGCTCGTGGCGGCTCGAGGGCGACCTGCTGACGATCGAGGCCCCGGTGCTCGCGGGCACCTACAGGGTGGTGGTAGCGAGCCGGGACCGGCTCGTGATCCGCAAGCAGGAGTAGGGAGCGGAGGGAGGCGGCGATGGCGGAAGACCAACAGACCATGCGGCGCGAGTGCGGGACCATGGAGGTGCACGAGCGGCTGCTGCGCCAGGTGCCGGGCTACGCGGAGGCCCGGTCGAGGAGCGAGAACTACGCCATGCGCGCGGCCGTCCTGCCGCAGATGGCCAGGGAGGGCTGCACCACGATCCCGGTCGTGGTCCACGTGGTGCACAAGACGCCCGCCCAGAACATCTCCGACGCGCAGGTCCACAGCCAGATCGCCGTCCTCAACGACGACTTCCGCATGCGCAACGCCGACCTGACCACGGCCCCGGCGCCCTTCGCGGCCGTGGCGGGCGACGCGCGCCTCGGCTTCGAGCTGGCGACGACCGACCCGGACGGCAACCCGACGGACGGCATCGTGAGGGTGAGGACCGACAAGTCGGAGTTCTCCACCGTGGCGGACGACATCAAGTTCTCCTCGCAGGGCGGCTCGGACGCCTGGCCCGCCGACAGGTACCTGAACATCTGGGTGGCCCCGCGGATCGTGGGCTCGGGCGGCCAGGTGGTGCTGGGCTACGCGCAGTTCCCCGGCGGTCCGGCCGCGACGGACGGGGTCGTGATACTCCACAGCGCCTTCGGCACCACGGGCACCGCGGCGGCGCCCTTCGACCGCGGGCGCACCACCACCCACGAGATCGGCCACTGGCTGAACCTCAGGCACATCTGGGGCGACGACGGCACCGGCTGCGCCGGCAGCGACTTCGTGGCCGACACGCCCAACCAGGGCGGCCCGAACTACGGCGTGCCCACCTTCCCGCACGTGAGCTGCGGCAACGGCCCCAACGGCGACATGTTCGTGAACTTCATGGACTACGTCGACGACGCGGCCATGGTGATGTTCACGGCCGAGCAGGTCGTGCGCATGCAGGCCGCCCTCGACAGCAACCGCAGCACCGTGGGCGTCACGCGGCCCTGCGCCAAGGCGCCGCTCAAGGAGCAGGTCAAGGACCTGCCGAAGGACGTCATCAAGGACGGGCCCAAGGACATCGTCAAGGACAACCCGAAGGACCTCCCGAAGGACCAGATCAAGGAGCACCCCAAGGACCTGCCGAAGGAGGTCTCGAAGGAGCAACCCAAGGACCTGCCGAAGGACCTGCCCAAGGACCCCATCAAGGAGCACCCGAAGGACCTGCCGAAGGAGGTCTCGAAGGAGCTGCCCAAGGACAACCCCAAGGACTTCCAGAAGGAGCTCCCGAAGGACTTCCACAAGGACTCCCCGAAGGACCTCGGCAAGGACCTCATGAAGGACCCGCCGAAGGACCTGCCCAAGGAGCTCACGAAGGAGATCGTCAAGGACCTCCCCAAGGACAGGCCCAAGGAGCTCATCAAGGACCTCCCGAAGGAGGGGGTCTTCGACCCGCAGAAGCCGCCCATCGCCGACGGACCCAAGAGCGTCTTCGACCCGCCGAAGGGCCTCATGGAGCCGCCCATAGACCTCGGTCCCGGCAACCTGCCGTTCGTGCTGGGCACGGGCGTCGCGGGTCCACAGGCCGCCGGCCGCCAGCCGAGCGCCGCGCTGCTCGCCGCCTACACGGAGCTGCTGGGCCAGTTCGCGCGCCTGCACGCGGCCGGCATGCTGGACGCCTCAGGTCTGGCCGCGTGGCAGCAGGCGGCCGCCGCCTACCAGCAGCTCATCGGGAGCTGAGAGCCGCCGGGGTGAGCCTTGATCCTCATCGTCAGCTACCCGAACTACGCCCACGTCGAGCGGGTCGTGGAGCACCTCACCCGCCCCTGGGCGCTCTTCGACACGGGCTCGTTCCCCGCGCGCGCCGGACTCGCCGTGGTCGTCGAGGAGTGCTGCGAGAGCCTGGTGCTGACGACGGAGGGCGGCACCGCCATCGACCTCGCCTCCGTGGGCGCCGTGTGGCACCGGCGCGTCAGCCCGCTCGGGCTGGACGAGTCGCTGACCGACCCCACGGGGAGGCTCTTCGCCTGGTCGGAGTCGAACGAGGCGCTGCTGGGCCTGTGGTACTCGCTGCACTGCTACTGGATGAACCCGCCCTGGGCCGACGAGGTGGGCCAGCGCAAGGTGCGCCAGCTCCAGCTCGCCCGCGCCGTGGGCCTCAGCGTGCCCGAGACGCTGATCACGAACGACCCGGCGCGCGCCCGTGAGTTCGTGGTCTCACACGGGCCGGGCGGCGTGGTGCGCAAGGCGTTCCGCAACATCGCCGAGGCGCCGCGCGAGACGAGCCTGGTGAGCGAGGACGACCTGAGGCTCATCGACACGGTGCGCTTCGCGCCCGTGATCTTCCAGCGCTTCGTGCCCGCCGACCTCGACCTGCGCGTCACCTACGTCGACGGCGAGACGTTCACCGCCGCCATCCGCTCGGCCCCCGAGCACAGGGCCGACTACCGCCCGGGCGTGGGGAGCGCGCAGGTGTTCGCCTACGAGCTGCCCTCCGACGTGGAGGCCAGGCTCGGCCGGCTCATGGACGAGCTGGACCTGCGCTTCGGCGGCATCGACATGCGCGTGACGCCGGAGGGGGAGCACGTGTTCCTGGAGGTGAACCCCGCCGGCGAGTACCTGTTCGTGACCGAGAGGACGGGGCAGCCCGTGCCCCAGGCCATCGCGGCGGCGCTGGACAGGCACGACAGCGAGTGGTCCTCGTGATCGCCGCCTGAGTCGGGGGAGGCCCGCCGGCCTCCCCCGCGCTCCGCCGCCACGCGGCCGGCGCCGCCTCGGGCGCCGGCCGCTCGACCCTGCGCCTCGGGCGACGCCTCAGTCGCTGGCCGCGGGGGCGGCGTCGAGGCGGGCCTGGATGGCGTCGAGGCGCGCCGCCACGAGCTGCGCCACGTCGAGCACCTCGGGCGCGCCCTCCGCCTGGGCGCTCTCGCTCGAGGAGAGCATGACCTTGCAGAACGGGCAGCCCGTCGCCACGACCTCGGCGCCGGTGGCGAGGGCCTGGCCGAAGCGCTCCTCGGAGACCCGCCTGTCGCCCGGCTCCTCCTCCTTCCAGAACTGGGCGCCCCCGGCGCCGCAGCAGAAGGAATCGTTGCGGCTGTGCTCCATCTCGACGAGCGGCGTGCCGCCGCCCGCCAGCACCTCGCGAGGGGCGTCGTAGACGCCGTTGTGCCGGCCCAGGTAGCAGGGGTCGTGGAACGTGATCGTGCGCGTCTCGGCCAGCGGCGGCAGGCGCCCCTCGGCGGTGAGGCGCTCGATGAGCTGCGTGTGGTGCACGACCTCGTAGTGGCCGCCTAGCTGCGGGTAGTCGTTCACCAGCGCGTTGAAGCAGTGCGGGCAGGTCGTGAGCACGAGCTTGCTCTTGGCGCTGTCCAGGTTCTCCTCGATGAGCACGGAGTTCAGGGTCTCCACGTTCTCGGTGGCGAGCTGGTAGTAGAGGTACTCGTTCCCCGCGCGCCTGGCCGGGTCGCCCGTGCAGCGCTCGGCCTTGCCGAGGACGGCGTAGTTCACCTTGGCGTGCTCGAGGATCCTCACCATGGCCTTGGTCGTGCGCTGGGCGGCCGGGTCGTAGGAGCCGGCGCAGCCCACGAAGAACAGCACCTCGAACCCCGGGTTCTCCTCGACCGTGGGCACGCCCAGGCCCTCGGCCCACGCCATGCGGTCGTCCTGGGCGATGCCCCACGGGTTGCCGGTGCGCTCCATGCCCCTGAACGCGTTCTGCAGCTCGGCGGGGAACTCGCCCTGCATCATGACGAGGTCGCGCCTGATGTCGACGATGTCGATCATCTGCTCGCAGCCCACCGGGCACACCTCCATGCAGGCGCCGCAGGTGGTGCACGCCCACACGGCCTCCGGTGAGATCGCGAACTCGACCAGCGGCCGCGGGCTCTCCTCGCCGCGTGCGAAGGCGTCGGCGATGAGGTTCAGCTCGTAGCGCTTGTTGATCTCGAGGGCCGCGGGCGAGAGCGCCTTGCCCGTCCGGTTCGCCGGGCAGACGTTCGAGCACCTGTTGCACTGGATGCAGGCGTAGGCGTCGAGGAGCTGCGGGAAGCGCAGGTGCTCGAGCCGGGCGGCGCCGAACTGCTCCGCCGTCTCGTCCTCGAGGTCCAGCGGCTCGAGCACGCCGGTAGGCACGGGCGAGAGGTCCTCGCGCCGGCGCTCGAGCGTGAACTTCGCCGGCGCGGCGAAGAGGTGTATGTGCTTCGAGCGCGGGAAGTAGGGCAGGAACGCGAGGATCAGCCCTAGGGCGCCCCACCAGCCGACGTGCCAGCCCACGATGCGTCCCTCGCCGAAGCCCACGAGCCCGGCCAGCAGCGAGGCGAAGGGCTGGAACGGGTCGGCGTGCCCCTCGGAGGCCAGCAGGAACGACTCGGCCGTGAGGCGGAAGCCCACGTGCAGGAGGATGAACAGCGCCACGACCAGCGAGTCGCGCCGCACCGCGCCCTGCCTCACCTCTTCGTGGAGGAGCGTGCGCTCGTTCTGGCGCATCGTGGCGGGGCGCACCAGGAACCGGCGCAGCAGGAAGAAGACGATGGCCACGAGGATCAGCACGGTGACGACGTCCGACAGCAGGCGGTAGGCGTCGCCGACCGCCCCGAAGTGGAGCCGGGAGGTCCAGCGGGGCGGCAGGAAGCCGTTGAGGCCGTCGATGACGTTGACGAAGAGGTAGAGGACGAAGCCGTAGAAGACGAAGGCGTGGAACGTGGAGGCCACCGGCCTGGTGCGGAACACGGTGCGCTGCGAGAGCGTCTTCAGCACGCCCTGCACGGCGCGCGTGACCAGCCCGTTCGTGCGCGGCAGCGGCCCCTTCTGGCCGCGCGCCACCGACCTCACGACGCGGGCGAAGCCCACGTAGGTCAGGTAGAGGGAGGCGCCTGCCAGGAGGACGAAGATGACCTTCTCGGCGACGGTGAGCATCGGGCTTCCCTCCTCCCCCGCCGGCGGGCGTACGAGGCGCGCTGCTGCCGGACGCCCCACTTTACTGTGACCCGGTTCATCACACCTCCCGCGTCGGGAGCGATAGAATCCCACTACCACGGGAAGGAGGTGGTCCGTATCAGTGAGAGTTCCGATGTGACCAGTGGAGGTGCCCGTCGAGGGTAACCAGGACCGCCTCCTGTGAGAGGAAGGAACATCGGGTTCCCCTCAATCCAGGCGGACACCGGCTCGCCCCGCTCCTAGAGCGGGGCGAGTTCTCTTGGGCCTCGCGGGGTCGCGCCCGGTCGGCCC
>JBIQHQ010000031.1:0-9737 GCA_044508445.1 Deinococcaceae bacterium | reverse complement strand
GTGGGTGCCTAGGCCCCGGGCTCCCGGCCCGCCAGGCGCCAGGCGGCCGGCAGGGCGGCGGCGGCGATGGCCAGCTTGACGAGGTCTCCGAGGACGAAGGGCGTTAGTCCGGCCGCGAGCGTCGCCCCCCAGTCGAGGCCCAGCGAGTAGCGCAGCCACAGCAGGCCCGGGACGTAGACGACGGCGTTGGCCAGCAGCATCGCGGCCGCGCAGGAGAGCAGGCCCCTGTCCCAGCCGCGCGCTGCCAGGCGCCCCAAGAGCGCCGCGGCCAGCGCGAACCCCACGAGGTAGCCGCCGGTGGGGCCGAGGGCGTAGGCCACGCCGGCCTGTCCGCCGGCGAAGACCGGCAGGCCGGCGGCGCCGAGGGCCAGGTAGGCGGCGACGGTGGCGATCCCCAGCGGCGCGCCGAAGGCGGCGCCCACGAGGAGCACGCCCAGCGTCTGGCCGGTCACCGGCACGGGGCCTATTGGCACGCGGACCTGCGAGAGCAGGGCGAGCAGCAGCACGCCGCCGGCGGCGCACAGCAGCGACCGCGTCGCGGCGCTCGCGACGGGCGCGTTCCGGACGGGCACGAGGAGGTCCAGGAGGGCCGCTGTCCTGTGTGTCATGGTCGCCGATGTTAGCGCGTCGGCGGGCCCACCTATACTGCTCTGGTGGAGCGAGGCCCCCTGGGAACGCGCGTCTCCGACTGGGTCGTCACCGTGGACACCGTCTTCCCCAACCAGGTCAACCCCTTGGGCTCGGTGTTCGGCGGGCGTCTGCTGCAGCTCATGGACGTGAACGCGGCGGTCGCCTGCACGCGCTTCTGCCGCCGGGTCGTCGTGACGGCCTCCACGGAGCCCATCGACTTCCGCGCCCCCATACACGTGGGCGAGATCGTGGAGGTCAAGAGCCGCGTGGCGTGGACCGGCAGGACGAGCATGATCGTGCGCTGCGAGGTGCACGGCGAGAACCCGCTGACCGGCGAGCGTCGGCTGTGCACCGTCGGCCACCTGAACTTCGTGGCGCTGGGCGACGACGGCAAGCCCACGCCCGTCCCGCGCCTGCGCGTGGAGACGGAGATGGAGAGGCGCCACTGGGAGACCGGCCAGCGCGTGCGCGACGCCATCGAGAAGCGCCGCCAGGGTAGGGCCCACCAGCCCACGTGAGGGACCCGGCGCTGCCCTGGTGCGAGAACCCACCGCCCCCGGCGCGGCGCTTGGCGTAGAGTCCCTCGTCCCAGACCAGGGCCGCGCGACGGCCCGACGAGAGGTGGAAGGTGGCCAGAACGCTGCGCATCCTGAAGTCGACCATCCTCGGCCTGTGCCTGCTGCTCCCGGCGGCCTGGTCCGCGGCCCAGGAGCCCGTCTACATCCAGCTCGTCCTCGACGCCTCAGGCTCCATGTGGAACAAGCTGGCCGACGGCCGCTACCGCATCGTGGCGGCGAAGGACGTGCTCACCCAGCTCGTCTCCTCCCTGCCGGAGCAGGAGGGGCTGAACGTGGGCCTGCGTGTGTACGGCGCCAACCACTGGGCCAGCGACCCCGGCGCGTGCGAGGACTCGCAGCTCGTCGTGCCCATGGAGGGCGTGGACCGCGACCGGCTCCTCGCCACTGTCCGCGAGACGGAGGCGCTGGGCGCCACGCCGATCGCGCTGTCGCTGGAGCTGGCCGCGCAGGACTTCCCCGCCGCGGGACGCAAGGTCATCGTCCTCATCACCGACGGCATCGAGTCGTGCCGCAGCGACCTGCGCGAGGTCGCCGAGCGGCTCAGGCAGCAGGGCGTGGACGTCGACCTGCGCATCATCGGCATCGACCTCGACGCCTCGGCCCGGGCGGCCTTCGAGGGCCTGGGCACCTTCGAGAACGCCACCAGCGCCGCCGAGCTGCTGGGGGCGCTGAACCGCGCCGTGGAGGTCGCGCCCGCCGAGGCCACCTACCCGGTGACGGTGACGCTGACGCGCGAGGGGGCGCCCGCCAGCGAGGGCGCCACCGTGGAGTTCGTCTCCGCCGTCACCGACGAGCGCTACCCGTTCGCCGCCGGCGGCGCCGCCGGCGAGTTCAGGGCCGACCTGCCCGCCGGCGCCTACGCCGCGCGCGTCGCCGACGCGTTCTCCGGCGAGCCGCTCACCTTCGCCGGCCTGTCCGTCACCGAGGGCGAGAACGCCTTCGCCTTCGAGCTCGCCCCGCGGGCCGAGGTGACGCTGACCGTCGCCGACGAGGCGCCGGCGGCAGGCGCCGACCTCACCGTCGCCTACGAGGGCGCGCCGCAGGGCCCTGGCGAGGTGTGGCTCGCCCCGGCCGACGCCGGCGACGACGTGTGGCTGACCTTCGCCTACGTCGATGGCCCCGCCGGCGAGGCCGTGCTGCGCGTGCCCGAGGAGCCCGGCGCCTACGAGGCCCGCTACGTCCTGCCGCTGCCCGAGGGCGGCTACGAGGTCGTGGGCCGCGCCGCCTTCGAGGCCCAGGCCGTCACGGCGTCGGTGAGCGCCCCGGCCGAGGCCGTGGGCGGCGGCGAGATAGAGGTCGTCTGGGAGGGCCCGAACAACCCCGGCGACTTCATCACGGTCGTACCCGCCGGCGCCAGGGAGGGCGCCTGGACCGACTACGAGTACACGGCCACCGGCAGCCCGGCGCGCGTGAGCGTCCCCGAGGAGCCCGGCGAGTACGAGGTCAGGTACGTCACGGGCCAGAGCAACAAGACGCTGGCCAGCACGACCATCGTCGTGACCGAGGCCACGGCGACGGTGTCGGCCCCCGAGCAGGTCATGGCCGGCGCCGACGTCGAGGTCACCTGGACCGGTCCGAACAACGCCGGCGACTACGTCACGATCGCGCCGGCGGGGTCACCCGACGGCACCTACCTCGACTACGAGTACACGACGGCCGGGTCCCCGCTCACCATCAGGGCGCCGGACGAGCCCGGCGACTACGAGGTCAGGTACGTCACCGGCCAGAGCGACAGCACGCTGGCGCTGGCGCCCATCGAGGTCACGGCGGCCTCCGCGACGGTGTCGGGGCCGGCCGAGGTGGTGGCGGGCAGCCGCGTCGAGGTGACGTGGACGGGGCCAGACAACGCCGGCGACTACGTCACCGTGGTCCCCGTCGGCGCGCCCGAGGGCACCTACCTCGAGTACGCCTACACGGCCAGCGGCTCACCCCTGACGATCAGGGCGCCCGAGGACCCGGGCGCGTACGAGGTCCGCTACGTGACGGGCCAGAGCGGGTCCACGCTGGCCAGCGCGCCCATCACCGTGGTGGCGGCCACGGCCTCGGTGTCGGCTCCCGCCGAGGTGACCGCCGGCGAGCGCTTCGACGTCACCTGGGAGGGCCCCGGGAACAGCGGCGACTACGTCACCGTGGCACCCGCCGGCTCGCCGGAGGGCACCTACCTCGACTACGTCTACGCCAGCGGCAGCGGGGCGACGGTCTCCCTCAGGGCCCCCGACGAGCCCGGGCAGTACGAGGTCAGGTACGTCACGGGACGCCAGGGGCACACGCTGGCGAGCGTCCCGATCACCGTGCGCTGAACGCGGCTGCGGGGCGGGACGCCGCCGGCGTCCCGCCCCTCCCGCGGCCCCGCCAGGAAGCTCACGGGCCACTGTTATCCTTGCCGGGGCCGCGCGGGGCGATCCCGTCGCGTGCCGGAGGGAGCATGCCCGACACGCCAGCCTCGCAGGTCACGACGCGCGCCATCAACGCCATCAGGGCCCTCGCCATCGACGCCACGCAGGCCGCCGGCGACGGCCACCCCGGCATGCCGCTCGGCGCGGCGCCCATGGGCTACGTCCTCTTCGTCGACGCCATGCGGCACGACCCCGCCGAGCCGCGCTGGCCGAACCGCGACCGCTACGTGCAGTCCGCCGGCCACGGCTCGATGCTCCAGTACGCCCTGCTGCACCTGACGGGCTACGACCTGCCCATGGACGAGCTGAGGCGCTACCGCCAGTGGGGCAGCCTCACGCCCGGCCACCCGGAGCACGGCCACACCGTGGGAGTCGAGACGACCACGGGCCCGCTGGGCCAGGGCATCGCCACCGCCGTGGGCATGGCCATCGCCGAGGCGCACCTCGCCGCCCGCTACAACAGGCCGGGGCTGGAGGTCGTCGACCACAGGACCTACGTGATCGCCTCGGACGGCGACCTCATGGAGGGAGTCTCCGGAGAGGCCTCGTCGCTCGCCGGCCACCTGGGCCTCGGCAAGCTCATCGTCCTCTACGACGACAACAGGGTGTCGATAGACGGCGCCACCCACATCACCTTCTCCGAGGACGTCCTGCGGCGCTACGAGGCCTACGGCTGGCACGTGCAGCGCGTGGAGGACGGCAACGACGTGGAGGCCCTGAGGAGCGCCGTGCGCGCCGCCGAGGCCGAGACCGCCAGGCCGAGCATCGTGGCCGTGCGCACCGTCATAGGCTTCGGCGCGCCGAACCTCGCCGGCACCTCGAAGGTGCACGGCTCGCCCCTCGGCGAGGAGGAGGCGCGCCTCGCCAAGGAGAGCCTCGGCGTCGACTGGCCGGCCTTCACCGTGCCCGACGACGTCCTCGCGCACATGCGCGCGGCGGGTGAGCGCGGGCGCGCGGCCCGCGAGCAGTGGGAGGAGCTCTTCGCGCGCTACGAGCGCGAGCACCCGCGCGAGGCCCGCGAGCTGCGGGCGGTCTTCGAGGGCGGTGACCCCGACCTCTCCGGCCTGGCGCTGCCCCGCTTCGAACCGGGCGGCAAGGTCGCCACCCGCAAGGCGTCGGAGGCGTCGCTCAACGCCGTGGCCGCGGTCGTGCCGTCGCTCATCGGCGGCTCGGCGGACCTGGCCGGCTCGAACTTCACCGACATCGCCGGCGAGAGGCCGCTGGCGCGCGGGGACATGGGCGGCCGCATCGTGCGCTTCGGCGTGCGCGAGCACGCCATGGGCGCCATCGCGAACGGGTTGGCCCTGCACGGCCTGGCGCCGTTCGTGGCCACGTTCCTCGTCTTCTCCGACTACCTGCGGCCCGCCCTGCGGCTCGCCGCCCTCATGCGCCAGGGCGTGATCTACGTGCTCACCCACGACTCCATAGGCCTCGGCGGCGACGGGCCCACGCACCAGCCCGTCGAGCACCTCATGTCGCTGCGGGCGATGCCCGACCTCGTGGTCTTCAGGCCCGCCGACGCCAACGAGACGGCACAGGCCTGGCGGATCGCCGCCGAGCGGCGCGACGGGCCCACGGTCCTCGCGCTCACCCGCCAGGCCGTGCCGACCCTGGCGGTGCCCGAGGGCGCCGTGGCCCGCGGCGGCTACGTGCTGGCCGAGGCGACAGGCGGCGAGCCGCGGCTGGTCCTCGTGGGCACGGGCTCGGAGGTCGCGCTCTGCCTGCGGGCCCGCGAGGCCCTGGAGGCGGAGGGCGTGCCCACCCGCGTGGTCAGCCTGCCCTCCTTCGAGCTCTTCGAGGCTCAGGACGACGCCTACCGCGAGAGCGTGCTGCCCCGCGCCTTGCGCGCGCGCGTGACGGTCGAGGCCGGGGCGACGCTCGGCTGGGAGCGCTACGCGGGCGACCTGGGCGAGACCGTGGGGCTCGACAGGTTCGGCGCCTCGGCGCCCGGCGACGAGGTCATGAGCCGGCTCGGCTTCACGGCCGAGGCCGTGGTCGCCGCAGCCAAGAGGTCCCTCTCGCGTCTATGATGCGGCGCCCTACGGCACCACTGGAGGTCCGATGAGAACCACCGCCACGAAGCTCCTCTTGACGCTCGCGCTAGGCCTGGCCGGCGCCGCCACGGCCGCCGACCTGCCCTCCTTCCTGCCGGACGGGACGCTGCTCGCCGTGGGCGTCGAGGGACTGGCCGAGCACGAGGCCAAGGCGCAGCCGTTCGTCGACGAGTGGGAGCGCCTGAACCTGGGCGAGCTGCTCGAGGCGGCCTTCGCCTCCGAGGTCGGCGAGGACGAAGCCGACCTGCCCGAGCTGGGCGCCGGCTTCCTCGACCTGCTCGGCCGCGAGGCCTGGCTCGCGGTGTCGGCGTCGCAGTTCAACCCGCTGCCCGCCGTCACCGTCCTGGCGCGCGTCACGCCCGAGGGCATGGCCGCCGTGCAGGACCTCCTGGCGGAGGTCGGCACCGCGGGCGATGCCCAGCAGCTGACCGAGGGGAACGTGACCTTCACCGTCGTCACCCCCGCGGACGAGGACGAGGTCCCCACCCCCATCGCCTACGCCACCTTCGACGACGTCGTGCTCGTCTCCTCGAACCCTGACGTCGCCCGCGGCGTGCTGCGCCGCTACCAGGGCGCCTCCGAGCCCAACCTCGCCACGAGCAGCGGCTTCCTCGCCACCGTCGGCGCCCTGCGCTCGGGCAACGCCTACACCTACCTCGACCTGCCGGCCGCCGTGGAGGTCGCGGCCCCGTTCGCCTCCACGATGGGCATGGACGCCCTCGTGGAGCGCCTCACGGCCGCGGCGAACACCGCCGGCGTCTACGGCGGCGTCACGACGATCACCGACGACGGCTTCCAGACCGTCTCGGTGCGCGTGCTGGGCAGCCAGTCCGGCGACCCGCGGCTCTACGAGCTGCTGTCGGGCGGCGGACCAGTGAGCGACGGCGTGCTGGCGTTCGTGCCGGCCACGGCGCTGGGCGTCTCCGCCGGCGCCGCCGACCTGCCCGGCTGGTGGGACTGGCTGGAGGACGTCGTGGCCTCCGAGCCGCAGATCGGCATCAGCGACCTCGACCAGACCGTGATGGACGCCGTGGGGCTCGACCCGCAGCGCGCCCTGTTCGGCTGGATGGGCGACGAGTTCGCCGCCATCACCATGGGCTACGGCGCGGCCACGGCCATGCCCGCGGACCTCACGAACCCGCTGGGCGACGCCGTCTACCTGGTGGAGGCCACCGACGAGGCCGCCGCGTCCGCCGGCCTGAACGAGTTCTTCACGCTCGCCACGGGCCTCGCCTCCTCCTTCATGGACCCGATGGGCGAGGGCGGCATGGTGGCGCCGGCGCAGCGCGAGGTGAGCGGCGTCAGCGTCACCGACTGGCAGCTCTCCGACGGCTTCACGATCAGCGTGGCCGTGACCGACGGCTACGCGCTCATAGCCACCACGCCCGAGGCCATGGACGCGGCGCTCGGTGCCCGCGCCGGCGGCGCGGCCCTGTCGGCCACGCTGTCGCCGCTGCGCGGCCAGGTGCCGCAGGGCGTGCGCTCCTTCTCCCTCTCCGACGACCGCGCGGCGATGTCCTTCGCCGCGCAGACGCTCGTGGACCAGTTCGGGATGCTGAGCGGCATCACGGGCGGCGACATCGACTTCGAGGCCGTGGAGGCCGCCACCTCCGCCCTCGCCGAGTTCCTCACGTTCGCCACCGACAGGTTCGGCGGCTCGGTCTCCTACAGCACCGTGGACGGCGCCACGATCAGGAGCGAGGGCCACTCGTTCGTGGACTGGTGATCGCGCGCCACAGGCGCGCCACCTGAGCCCTCAGCTCTGAGAGGTCGCCCGCGTTGACCAGCACGTGGTCGGCGCGGGCGACCTTCTCGTGGGCCGGCATCTGGGCGGCCTCGCGGCGGGCGACCTCCGCCGCGCTCAGGCCGGACCGCGCCGCCAACCGCTCGGCCCTCACGTCGGGCGGGGCGTCGACCACGACGACGACGTCGTAGTCGCCCTCCAGGCCCGCCTCGAAGAGCAGGGGCACGTCGTGCACGATCGCCGGCGGCGGCGCCGGCGAGCGCTCCAGCGCGGCCATGAGCTCGGCGGCGCGCTGCCTCACCCACGGGTGGACGATGCCGTTCAGACGGGCCAGCGCCTCGGGGTCGCCGAAGACGCGCGCGGCCGTGGCCGACCTGTCCAGCTCGGGCCCGCGTGGCCCGGCCACCACCAGGTCCGCGCCGAGCTCGCGCGCGATCCTGGCGAGCACCCCCGGGTCCTCGGTGGCCTCGCGCGCGAGCGCGTCGGCGTCGATCACCGACGCGCCCAGCTCGGCCAGCTGTCGGGCCACCGTCGACTTGCCCGCGCCGATGGTGCCGGTGAGGCCCACCCGCAACGGCCGCGCCCGCTCCGCCATGCCCGCATTCTCACCCGTCGGGCGCCGCTACGCTGGCGGCATGGCGCCCTCTCGCGGCCGACGTGCCGCCCGCCCGCGCGACCCCGACCCGCGTGCCTTCGCGCCGTGGCCCGAGGGCGGCCTGCTCGTGGGCGGGGCGGTGCGCGACGCACTGCTCGGCCTCTCTCCCACCGACCTCGACTGGCTGGTGCCGGACCCGCACGCGGCCTGCGAGGCGACGGCGGCGGCCCTCGGCGGCTCCTGCTTCCCGCTCGACGAGGAGCGCGGCCACTGGCGCGCCGTGGCGCCGGGCGGCGCGGCCACTCACGACTTCGCGCCGCTGCGCGGCGACCTGGACGGCGACCTGAGGCGGCGCGACCTCACCGTCAACGCGCTGGCGCTCGACCCCAGCGGCCGCGTCCACGACCCCACGGGCGGCCTCGCCGACCTGCGGGACGGCGTCGTGAGGATGACCTCGGAACAGGCCCTGCGCGCCGACACCGTCAGGCCCCTGCGCGCTGTTCGCTTCGCGGCCGGCCTGGGCTTCGCGCTCGAGGCGTCCACGGGGGCGGCGGTCCGGACCGCCGCCGCGGACATCGCGGCCGGCAGGCTGCCCGCCCCGGCCCCCGAGCGCGTGCGCGACGAGCTGGCGGCGCTGTTGACGAGCGAGGACCCGGCCGGCGCGCTCGCCCTCGCCGACGAGCTCGGCCTGCTCACGACGTTCCTGCCGGAGCTGGCGGCCTGCCGCGGGGTCGACCAGGGGCCGCTCCACCACCTCGACGTCCTCGGCCACTCGCTCGAGGCGTTGCGCGTGCTGGTGGCCACCTTCCCCGACGCCGGCCTGGCCGAGCGCCTGGCGACGCTGCTCCACGACGTGGGCAAGCCGGTCACGGCCGCGCCCGGTCCGGCGGGCCGACCCACGTTCCACGGCCACGACGCCGTGGGCGCCGACCTGACGCGGGCGGCCCTGACGCGGCTGCGCTTCGACGGCGCCACGGTGCGGCGCGCGGCCGACCTGGTGCGGCGCCACATGCTGCCTCTGCCCACGACGGAGCGCGCGGCCCGGCGCTTCGCCCACAGGCACCGCGCCCTGCTGCCAGACCTGCTGAGGGTGATGCTCGCCGACAGGGAGGCGGCTCGCGGTCGCGCCGCCAGCGCCGCCGCGCGCGTGCGCTACCGCGTGGCCGTGAGCCGCGTCCTGGCCGCCCTTGAAGAGCGGCCCGCCGCGGCGCCCCTGCTCACGGGCGAGGACGTCATGGCGCTGCTGGGCATCGGGCCGGGTCCCCGCGTCGGCGAGGCGCTGCGGCTGGTCGCGGAGGCGCGGGCGGTGGGCGACGTGGCCGACCGCGAGGGGGCCGAGCGGCTGCTGAGGCGCTACGCGGCCGCCCAGGGCTGGTCGGGGGCGGAGCGCTAGGCCGGCGCGGCACGCCCACGGCGCGTCGGCGCGCCTCGCGTGGCAGCCGGGGGCGGAGCGTCTCCTGGTGGAACGCTCCGGGTGTGCTCAGTCGGGAGGCTGTCCGGCGACGATCGCGACGAGGTTCGCCATCTCGATGGCCGCGACGGCCGCCTCTGCGCCCTTGTTGCCCGCCTTGCCCCCGGCCCTGTCGAGGGCCTGCTCCATGGTGTCGGCGGTGAGCACGCCGAAGATGACGGGGACGCCGGTGTCGAGCCCGGCGCGCAGTACGCCGCTGGTCACGGCCTGGCAGACGTGGTCGTAGTGCGACGTCTCGCCGCGGACCACGGCGCCGAGGGCCACGACGG
>JBIQHQ010000054.1:0-3667 GCA_044508445.1 Deinococcaceae bacterium | reverse complement strand
CGTCAAGGCCAAGCACAACCTGCTCATCGGCGACCGCACGGCCGAGGAGATCAAGCGCACCGTCGGCGCGGCGAGGAACGTCTCGCCTGAGGACGACAGGAGCGTAGAGGTGCGCGGACGCGACCTCATAGACGGCATGCCCAAGACCGTGACCGTGTCCACGCAGGACGTCGTGACGGCCCTCAGCCCCTCGCTGGAGAAGCTGGCCGCCGGCCTTCGCAAGGTCGTGGAGCAGGCGCCGCCCGAGCTGGTGTCCGACGTCATCGAGCGCGGCATCGTCATGACGGGCGGCGGGGCGCTCCTGCGCAACCTGGACGCTTACCTGGGCGCCGTGACGTCGATCCCGGTGGGCGTGGCCCCCAACGCCGCCGACTGCGTGGTGCTGGGCACCGCCCAGGCCCTCGACATGGTCCACCTGTTGCGCGACGCCCGCTACGAGGCCTGAGGGCCCCCCGGGGAGCGGTCGGCGGCGCCGGGCGCCTCCCGGCGCAGCGGGGGCGTCGCCGCGGCAGCCCGTGCCAGCCGGCCGGCGGACGCGAAGCCCGCGCCGTAGGCCAGCAGGAGCACGGCCAGCAGGACGAGGACGGGCGCGCCCCGCTGACCGGTCGCGAGGGCCAGCGCGGCGAACCACGAGGTGCCGGACAGTGTGACGCCGGCGAAGATCGCGCGGGAGAGCGCGGCCTGCCGGCTGCCGACCGCCGCGGGGCGCGCCAGCGAGGCCACGCCGAGGGGCAGCAGCAGGAACGCGAGCGCCACCAGCGTCCACGCCAACAGGCCGCTGGGTCGCGGCTCGCCCCCGGCCAGCGCCACGACGCCGACGCCCACGACGAGGGCGGCGGCCGTCTGCGCCAGGAACGTGCCGGCGTAGGCGAGCCGCAGGAACGCGGCCGCCCGGCCGACGCTCAGCTCACCGGCCTCCAGGTACGAGGTCGTCAGGCGGCGCAGCGCGCCGCGCCTCAGTGGGGCTCGTGCGTGTGGCGGGCGAACCAGGTGCCTACCGCCACGCCGGCGGCCGCGAACAGCGCCAGCGAGACGACGATGATCACCGCGTTGCGAGCGATGGGCAGGAAGCTCTCCACGGTTCCTCCTGGGAGCAGAGCATACCTCAGGCACCCTCCGCGGCGGCAGCCAACCCGCCACGCCCGGTGAGGGCCCTGAACCGCAGGGACAGCAGCACGGCCGCGAGGACGAGAGAGGCGATGAGGCCGTACCACATCCCGCGCGGCCCGAGCCCGAGGCCGAAGGCGCAGAACAGACCCAGCGGGAAGCCCACGACCCAGTAGGAGAGCAGCGTGATGAGCATGGGCACCCGCGTGTCCTTCAGGCCCCTCAGCGCGCCCACGGCGGACACCTGCACGCCGTCGAAGAGCTGGAACGCGCCGGCCAGGACCAGGAACGTGGCCGCCCAACCCACCACGACGGCGTTGGCGGGGTCGTTCACGTCGAGGTACAGGGAGGTCACGAGCCGCGGCGCGAGCAGGTACAGCGCGGCCGTCAGGCACATGAACCCGGCGGCGACGGCCACGCCAGTCCAGCCGGCGCGGCGCACGCCGTCGCGGTCCCCGCGGCCCGCCGCCTGGCCGACCCTCACGCCCGTGGCGATGCCCACCCCCAACGGCACCATGAACGACAGCGAGGCCGTCTGCATGGCGATCTGGTGGCCGGCGAGCGGGCCCTCACCGAAGTAGCCCATGACCAGCGCGGTGGCCGAGAACAGGCCGGCCTCGAAGCCGAGGGCGAGGCTCATGGGCCAGCCGAGGGCCAGGAGCTCGCGCAGCACGCGCCACTCCAGGCGCCAGCCGCGGAACACGCGCAGGGGTCGGTAGCCGCGGCCCACGACCACCGCCGCTCCCACGGCCATGAGGGTGTAGGTGACGGCGGTCGCGATGCCGGCGCCCACGAGGCCGAGCGCGGGCAGGCCGAGGTGACCGAAGATGAGGACCTCGTTGAGGCCGGCGTTCGCCAGCACGCCGGCGCCGGCGACGAACATGATGGGCCGCGTCTGGCCATGACCCTCGAGGAACCCTCGCAGGGCCACGAACGCCAGCGCGCCGGGCAGGCCGAACGCCACCGCCTGCAGGTAGCCGGCCGAGGCCGCCACGACCGCGGGGTCCTGACCGAGCAGCCGGAGCAGGGGCGGCAGGCTCGCCACCAGCGCGCCCACCGGCACGGACAGGGCCAGCGCCAGCACCAGGCCGTGGCGCAGCGCCCCGGCGCCCTCGGCGTGCCTGCCGGCGCCCACGGACTGGGCCACGACGGGGCTCACCGACATGACGACGGCCATCGTCAGCAGGTAGACGAAGTTGAAGGCCACGGCGCCGAGGGCGAGGCCGGCGAGGGGCCCGGCGCCGAGCCGGCCGACCATCACCGTGTCCACGAAGCTCATGCCGTTCTGGGCGAGCTGCGCCAGCACCAGCGGCGCGGCGACGACGAGCAGGCTCCTCAGCTCTCCGCGGGCGCCGGCGGGCATCCGTCAACGATACCCGCGGCGGCGCTGTTGGTACCATCGCGGCATGCGTGTCCTGGTTGCGGCGCTGCTCGTCGCCGTCCTCGCTCTGGGCGCCCTCTACGCCTTCGGCCTGCCCCCCTTCGGCCCGCGCGAACCGGCGCCTCCCCCCGTCCCCGAGATCTTCACCGTCGTGGACACTGGCGACCCGGATCAGGTCGCTTCCGCCATCGCCGGAGGCGCCGACGTCCACGCCCTCAACGAGGCGGGCCTCACGCCGCTGATGGCCGCGATAGCAGCCAACGCCCCGACGCAGGTGGCCGAGGAGCTGCTGGCGGCGGGCGCCGACGTGAACCAGCAGGCGGCGAACGGGCTGACCGCCCTGATGCTGGCGGCGTCACAGGGGACGCCCGCTCAGGTCGTCTACCTGCTCAACGCCGGCGCCGACCCCACGGTGCGCGACGCCGAGGGCCGCTCGGCCGCGGACCACGCCGCGTCCAACCCGGCGGTGCGCACCTCCGGCGCCTACGTCAGGCTCGTCGAGCTGCAGGACGTGGCGTTCGTGCGCGGCTGGCCCAGCGGCTACGTGGTGCCCGTGGAGGGAGCCACGATCTCGTCGCGCCGCCACCACCTTCCCGGCGCGCCGCGCGAGTACCGCAACGGGGTCCACGAGGGCTTCGACTTCTACTCCGGCACGGTCAGCGTCCCCATCGAGTACGGCACGCCGATCCGAGCCGCCGCCGACGGCGTCGTGATCCGCGCCGACCACGACTACGTGGAGCACACGCTGGACGAGTACAACCAGATCATCGCCGCCGCCACGGCTTCCCTCGACACGCCGCCGGAGCTGCTCGACGAGCTGCGCGGGCGGCAGGTGTGGATCCGCCACGCGGGCGGCTTCATCACGCGCTACGCGCACCTCTCCTCGATCGCCGAGGCCGTCGTCGTGGGCGCCCACGTGCGGCAGGGCGACATCATCGCCACGACCGGCAACTCGGGCACCCTCGAGGCCGCCCAGGGCACCAAGGACGGCCCGCACCCTCACGTGGAGGTGTGGCGCGGCGACGAGACCTACCTGGGGGCCACCCTGGAGCCGGAGCAGATCTGGTCGCTGGCCGCGCAGGTGTTCGGCGAGTCGGCGCTGCCGCCTTATCACGACTGAGAAGCTCCCGGGCCCCTCGGCCTCGGGCCGAGGGGCCCCGCGCGGAGCGCGTAGGGAAC
>JBIQHQ010000053.1:0-3781 GCA_044508445.1 Deinococcaceae bacterium | reverse complement strand
GGCTACGTGCTGGCCATGCAGGCCGAGGACGGCGAGTTCTACAACTTCGTGCTCGCCGACGGCACGATCAACAGGCTGGGCATCACCAGCCGCAAGGGCGCCGGGTTCTGGGCGGCCAGGGCCATGTGGGCGCTGGCCGAGGGCATGAGGTCCTTCGCCGCTGACGACCCGGCCTTCGCCGCGGAGCTGCGCGAGGCGTTCCTGCGCGGCGTGAAGCCCTTCGCGGACCGGATCGCGCCGGCCTACGGCACCTACGTCACGCGCCATGGCCTCGAGGCGCCCGCGTGGCTGCCTGACGACGGCGCCGACGTGGCGTCGAACCTTCTCTTGGGACTCTCTATCTTCCTGAGGTCGGAGGAGAACGAGCACGTGAGGCGCCTGCAGGGCATGGTCGCCGACGGCCTCATGGTCCTCCAGTACGGCCCCGCCGGCACCTATCCCTTCCTCGCGCACATGCCCTTCGCCCGCGACCCCCTCGACTGGCACGCCTGGGGGAGCCGCCAGACGCAGGCCTTGGCGCGGGCGGCCGAGTCCGCGGTCGACGCCGACCCCGACGCGGCCGACGCCTACCTGGCGTCGGCCGAGGCCGAGGCGGGCCACTTCTTCGTCCACCTGCTCGTCGACAGGGGCCCCTACACGAGCATGAACCCCGCCGTGCGCGCCTACCCGCAGATCGCCTACGGCATGGAGGCCGTCGCCAGCGGCTACTTCGCGCTCGCCGACGCCACGGGCAAGGAGGTCTACGACAGGCTCGGCGGCCTCACGACAGGCTGGCTGCTGGGCAACAACAGCCTGCGCCAGGCCATGTACGACCCGCAGACGGGGCGCGTCTACGACGGGCTCGAGCGCGGGGTCATCAACCGCAACGCCGGCGCGGAGTCCACGATCACCGGCATCCTCGCCCTCACCCAGGCGGAGGCCAGGCCCGCGGCGCGGGGGACGCTCGACTACCAGTGGCTCGACGCGCACGCGGAGCTCACGGTGGAGGCCGAGAGCGGCACCGACTTCGGCGAGGCGCCGGCCACCGAGGTCGACGGCACCGCCAGCGGGCAGCTCGCCGCCGTCCTGAAGCCGGGCGCCAGCCTGGCACTGCGCGCGGAGGTGCCGGCGGCCGGGCGCTACGTCGTCTACGCCCTCTACCGCGACGACCCTTGGGAGGCCAGCGCGACCGTCTTCGTGGGGCGCGAGCGCCTCGGGAACGTGGCCACCACGCCGTCCCAGGAGTCCCGCTTCGTGATGCGGGAGCTGGGGACCGTGGACCTCGCGGCGGGACCCCTCAGCCTCACCCTGAGCCACGCGGGCGGGCGCGACCTGCGCTTCGACGCCCTGGTGCTGAGGCCCGTGGTCGAGTGGAAGCTCTACGGGCGCGAGGGTTCCCGCCTGCTCCTCGTCAAGAGCTGGTCGCCCGCTGAGGAGCCCGTCACCGCCGAGCTCGTCCCGCCGCTGGCCGCGGCGCGGGGCGCCGCCGCCACGGCCTACGACGCGCTGGCGAACGAGGCGCCCACCGGGAACGACGGCGCCCTGCGCCTGCCCCCTTACGGCTTCGCGCTGGTCGAGTGGCCAGACGACACGCCGCTCCCCGACCTGGGCCTGACCACGGCGCGGGTGGGCCCGCTGCTGGACCTCGCCGCGGCCTTCGAGGAAGGCGGCCACCTCGCCCTCGACCTCGGCCCGGCCTTCAACGCCGACGCCTTCTCGCTGCCGTCGCGGCCGCAGCGCGGCAACTTCGACAACCGCTCCGGCGTCTACGGCGCCACGTTCCCGGCCGAGTTCGCGCCCGACCCGTCCTCGCGCTTCGCGGCGGACGGCGTGCCGTTCCTCTTCCCGCCCACGGACGCGCTGCTCAACAACGTCGTCATGCTCGGGCAGAGGCTCGAGGTGCCGCCCGGCCGCTACGCCGCGCTGCACCTGCTCGGCTCCTCCGACCAGGGCAACTACCAGGCCGACGTGACGCTCACCTACGAGGACGGCTCCAGCGAGACCGTCACGCTCGGGCTCTCCGACTGGTGCCAGCCGCCGCGCTACGGCGAGACCGTGGGCGTGGAGTTCGCCCAGCGACGCGGCACCAGCGGCCAGTTCGAGCGCATCACCTGCCGCATCCTCCACCAGGTCGTGCCGGTGGACCCCGAGCGCGTTCTCGTGCGCGTAGACCTGCCCGACCGCGAGACCATGCACCTCTTCGCGTTGACGCTCGCGGCGCCCGCCCAGGAGTGAAGCAGATGAAGCTGACACGCCACCCGGCCAACCCCGTGCTCAAGCCCAACGTCCTCAACGACTGGGAGGCACTGAACGTCTTCAACCCGTCCGTGGTGGTGCACGGCGGCCTCTTCCACATGCACTACAGGGCCCAGGGCACCGACTACGTCTCGCGGATCGGCTACGCGGTCTCCACCGACGGCGTGCACTGGAACCGCCTCCAGCATCCCGTACTGGAGCCGCGGGAGGAGTACGAGGCCAGGGGCGTCGAGGACCCGCGCGTCACCGAGCTGGGCGGACGCTTCTACATGGCCTACACCGCCTACGGGCGCGCCGGCGCGCACCCCGGCGTGGGCCAGACCGCCACGGGCATCACGCCCATGTACGCCGTAAGCGACAACCTCATCACCTGGGAGCGCATAGGCCCCGTTGTCGTGGGCGAGGACAACAAGGACCACGCGCTCTTCCCCGAGCTCGTGGGCGGCAGGTACGTCACGTTCCACAGGCGCCCGCCGTCGATCTGGTTGGCGTTCTCGCGAGACATGCGCGCCTGGGAGGACCACGCGGAGGTCATGCGCCCGCGTCCGGGGAACTGGGACGGCAAGCGCATCGGGGCGGGCGGCCCGCCCATACGCACCGACGAGGGCTGGCTGATCCTCTACCACGGCTACGACGAGACCCACGTCTACCGCATGGGCACGGCGCTCCTCGACCTCCAGGACCCCAGGCGGGTGCTGAGGCGCCCCGCGGAGCCTGTGCTCGAGCCGCAGGAGACCTGGGAGATGAAAGGCGACGTCCCCAACGTCGTCTTCGGCACCGCGAACCCCGTCGTGGACGGCCAGGTCTACCTCTACTACGGCGGCGCCGACAGGGTCATAGGCCTGGCGACGGCGCCTCTGAGGGACCTGCTCGAGTGGACGATCGCTGAGGGCTGAGGCGTCCTCTCAGTTCGGACGGCCCCCGAGCGCGACCGACGAGAGCGGCCGGTCACGGGCCCCTGAAGGCGGCGGCGTACGCCTCGTGCGCCGCGGCGATGGCGCGCAGGTAGGCGCCGCGCGCCCGCTCCAGCGGGGTCGAGGAGGCGCGGAGCGCCGCCGCGTACCGGCCGGCGTCGAACGCCGGGTCGCCGCCCCAAGGCGAGAGGCGCTCGAGGGCGAGGAGCTCCTCCTCGATGCGGGTCCCGGGCGGCGCCGCTCGGCAGAACTCGCGGCGGGCGGCCTGCAGGTCCTCCGCCAGCGCCCTGGCGGCGCCGAAGGCGCGCATCAGCTCGGGCTCGTGAGCGGCCTGGGCCTCCAGCGCGCGGAACAGCTCCACCTCGTCGCCGAGGCGGGAGTCGCGGATGCGATGCGGGTTGAGGGGGTTCGTGGCCCAGGAGTCAGCCTGCTGCGGGCTGCCCGTGGACGGGGCGCCGGTGTGCATGCGTAGTCAGCCTCTCGCTGCGCCGCGGTCCGGGTGCGCCCGGGGGCGCGGGCGCCCGAGTCTAACTTCGGGCCGCGAGCCGGCGAAGTTCGGCGTTCCACACTGCCGGGCCGGGCCATGCCCAACGAGGGGCCGCGGGCGCTCTCCAGGACGCGGGTCGCGCCGC
>JBIQHQ010000030.1:0-30985 GCA_044508445.1 Deinococcaceae bacterium | reverse complement strand
TGCTCGCCTGGCAGGGCGTGCTGATCATCATCCTCGGCACCGGCGGGACGATCCCCATCCCCGACCGCCGCATCAACGCCATCGCCAACGGCACGCTCAGCCCCCTGGGCGGCTGGGTGCTGGCGTCAGTGGTCGTGGTGGTCTTCGCCGCCCTGACGTTCCTCGAGGACGGCAGGCGCCGACGCAGCGGCCTGGCGGCGCCTTCGGTGGGCCAGAGCGTCCTCAAGGTCGCCCTCGCCGCCGCCGCCGCGGCCGCGCTGACGCTGCTCACGAACGCCGACAGGGGCGTGGGCGCGTTCAGCCTGCGCGGCATGCCGATCGTCTTCCCGGTGCTGTTCGGCGTGCTGGTGCTGTGGAGCGTCGTGCTCGGGCGCACGCGCTTCGGCCGCTACGTCTACGCGATAGGCGGCAACGCCGAGGCCGCGCGCCGCGCCGGCATCGCCGTCGCCTGGGTGAGGACGTGGGCCTTCACCTGCGCGGCCGTCACCGCCGGCGTGGGCGGCATCGTCTACGCCTCGCGGCTGCGCTCGATGTCCACCAGCTTCGACGGCGGCACGATCGTCCTCTACGTCGTCGCGACGGCGGTCATCGGCGGCACCAGCCTGTTCGGCGGGAGAGGCCACCCCCTCCACGCGGTCCTCGGCGGCGTCGTCATCGCCGCGATCGTCAACGGCATGGCCCTGCTCGGGCTCAGCGCCGCCATCCAGCTCATCGCCACGGCGGTGGTGCTGCTGGCCTCGATCCTCGTCGACGTGCTCGTGCGGAGGCAGGGCGCGGCGGGCTCGTAGCCGACGCCCCGCGCCGACCGCGTCCCCGGCAGCCGGGCAGGCGGCCTGCCAGCCGTCTCGGACGCGGACACCCGCCACGCAGCGCCTTCGCTCCCTACCGCCTGCCTGCGGTCTCGGACGCGGCCCTCGCGGCTACTCGACGACGCGGCGGCCGCCACGTCGGCGCCGCAGGACATAGGCCTCTGCCGGCTCGTCCACGGGCGCGGCTAGCCTCGCGTAGGACGCGATGTCCGCCACCACGAGGCTCGCGGTGGACGCGATGTCCGGCCCCTAGCAACGCGTTCACCGCGTCCGGGAAGGGACCGCGATGAGCGTGAAGAAGTGGGTGTACCTGTTCGACGAGGTCGGGGAGGCCGAGCGCCTCGCGGGCAGCTGGGACGGCGCCAGGGCGCTGCTGGGCGGCAAGGGCGCGAACCTCGGCGACATGACGCGCCTGGGCGTGCCCGTCCCGCCCGGGTTCACCGTCACGACCGAGGCGTGCAACGCCTACCTCGCCGCCGGCGGGAGGTTCCCCGAGGGCATGTGGGAGCAGGAGCTGGCGGCCCTGCGCAGCGTCGAGGAGCGCACGGGCAAGAGGTTCGGAGACCCGGCGCGGCCGCTCCTCGTCTCCTGCCGCTCGGGCGCGAAGTTCTCGATGCCCGGGATGATGGACACGATCCTCAACATCGGGCTGAACGACGAGGTCGCCGACGGGCTGATCGCTCTCACCGGCGACCCGCGCTTCGCCTACGACTCTTACCGCCGCCTGGTGCAGATGTTCGGCGGCGTGGTGCTGGGCGTGCCGGACGAGGTGTTCGAGGCCGTGATCACCGCCCGGCGCAAGGCCGCCGGCGTGTCCGTCGACGCCGAGCTGAGCGCCGAGGACTGGAAGGAGATCACGCGCAAGTTCAAGGAGATCGTCCGCACCTACACGGGCGCGCCCTTCCCCGAGGACCCGCTCGAGCAGCTCAGGCTCGCCACCGAGGCCGTGTTCAAGTCGTGGAACGGCAAGCGCGCGGTCGACTACCGCAACGCCTCCGGCATCAGCCACGACCTCGGCACCGCCGTGAACATCCAGACGATGGTCTTCGGGAACATGGGCGACGACTGCGCCACCGGCGTGGCGATGAGCCGCAACGCCACGACCGGCGAGGACCGCCTCGAGGGCGACTTCCTCGTCAACGCGCAGGGCGAGGACGTCGTGGCCGGCATCCGCCAGACGCAGCCCCTGGAGGAGCTGGCCGCGGTCATGCCCGACGTCTACGCCGAGTTCGAGGCCATCGCCAAGCGCCTCGAACGGCACTACAGGAACATGCAGGACATGGAGTTCACCGTCGAGCACGGCAAGCTCTGGGTCCTGCAGACCCGCGACGGGAAGCGCACGGCGCAGGCCGAGGTCCGCATCGCCGTCGACATGGTTCACGAGGGGCTCATCGACCGCCGCGAGGCCGTGAGGCGCGTGAAGCCCGAGCAGGTCGACTTCTTCCTGCACCCGCAGTTCGAGGCCGGCGCCCTGAAGACGGCGAGGCTCCTGGCCAGCGGCCTCAACGTCTCGCCGGGGGCAGCCGTGGGCGACGTGGCCTTCGACGCCGACACCGCCGAGCGCTGGGCCAAGGAGGGTCGCGACGTCATCATGGTCCGGCCCGAGACGAAGCCCGACGACGTGCACGGCATGCTCGCCGCGCGCGGGATCCTCACCAGCTCCGGCGGGCGCACCAGCCACGCCGCCCTGGTGGCGCGGCAGTTCGGCAAGCCGGCGGTGGTGGGGGTGGCGGCGCTCGCCATCGACCTCGAGAGGCGCGAGATGAGCGTGGGCGACGTGGTCGTCAGGGAGGGCGAGCCGGTCTCGATCGACGGCACGCTCGGCCACGTCTACCTCGGTCGCCTGCCGACCGTCGTCCCCGACATCAGCAACCGCTACCTCACCGAGCTGCTCTCCTGGGCCGACGAGATCAGGACACTCGGCGTGCGGGCCAACGCCGACTACCCCGCCGACGCCGAGCGCGCCCGCGCCTACGGCGCCGAGGGCCTCGGCCTGGTGCGCACCGAGCACATGTTCTTCGAGACCGAGCGGCTGCCCATCGTGCAGAGGATGATCATGGCCCGCACGACCACGGAGCGCGCCGAGGCGCTGGCGGACCTGCTGCCGCTGCAGCGGCGCGACTTCGAGGGCCTGTTCAGGGCGATGGAGGGCCTGCCGGTGATCGTCAGGCTCATCGACCCGCCGCTCCACGAGTTCCTGCCCTCCCACGACGAGCTCGTCTCCGACCTCGCCGACCTGAAGATGCAGCTCCAGCACTTCCACCGCCTCGAGGAGGTCGACGCCGCGCTCGCCGTCATCAGGCGCAAGCAGGACCACCTCGCTCGCGTCACCGAGCTGCGCGAGGCGAACCCCATGCTGGGCACGCGCGGCGTGCGCCTGGGGATCCTGATCCCGGAGCTGCCGCGCATGCAGGTGCGGGCGATCTTCGAGGCCGCCTGCGCCGCCAAGAGGGACGGCATCGACGTCCACCCCGAGGTGATGATCCCGCTGGTCGCGCACGCGAACGAGCTGCGCGTCCTCAGGGCCGCGCTCGAGGACGAGGCGCGGGCCGTGATGGCCGAGCAGGGCGTGGAGGTCCCCTACAAGTTCGGGACGATGGTCGAGGTCCCGCGCGCGGCCCTCGTCGCCGACGAGCTAGCCGCCGAGGCCGAGTTCTTCAGCTTCGGCACGAACGACCTCACGCAGACGGTCTTCGGGGTCTCGCGCGACGACGCCGAGAAGGGCTTCCTCATGCAGTACCTCGAGAGGGGCGTCATCGAGGAGAACCCGTTCGCGACGATCGACGGGGCGGGCGTGGGCAAGCTCATGGAGATGGGCACGAGCCTCGGCCGCTCGGTCAGGCCCGACCTCGAGGTCGGCGTCTGCGGCGAGCACGGCGGCGACCCGGCCTCGATAGACCTCTGCCACCGGCTCGGCCTCGACTACGTGAGCTGCTCGCCCTACCGGGTGCCCATCGCGCGGCTCGCCGCGGCTCACGCCGCGCTGCGCCACGGACCGTCCGCCGGCGTCGGACGCCGGCCGCGGCCCGAGCGTCGGACGGGTGAACCCGCGCTGGCCTGAGGCCGGCGCGACCTGCGGCGCGGGGCCGGCGGGCGGGAGCCGGCCCCGCGGCATCGGGTAGAAGCGGGGCGTTGGCCCCATCAAGGCCATCGTGGTGTGCGGCGTGCCACTGCAGCCACCGAGAACTGGTCTATTCTCACGAATCTCATGGTCTTTACGGACCAGGTATTCACCTTCTTCTTCCTGCCGCTTGCTCTAGCCGGCCTCCTCGTGGCCGTCTGGCTACGCGCCAAGGTCGCTTGGCTCTTCCTGGCCAGCATCGCTTTCTACGCCTACTCGGCGGGGACGTACACACTGCTGCTGCTGGGGGCCGTCGTCGTGTCCTACCTGGGGGGGCGCTTGGTGGTTGGGCCCAGGGCCCCCCTGGCGAAGGCAGCATCGCTCATCCTGCTCTTCGCCCCGCTCGTCTTCGTGAAGTACGGTGGGTTCATCGCGGACACGTTCGGTGTCCGAGAGAGCCTGCCTTGGCTGGCAGCGGCTGCCTCGATCCTCCCGGCCGGCATCTCTTTCTTCACCTTCCAGGCCGCCAGTTACGTGCTCGACGTGGCGCGGCGGAAGGTCGAGCCGGCCAGCTCGCTTGTCACGTACGGCGCCTACCTATCGTTCTTCCCGCAGCTCATCGCGGGCCCCGTCGTCAGGTACGCGGACGTCGCAGAGGACCTCAAGGGCCAGGGCCTTCCCCGAGCAGACCTCTTCGCGGCCGGCGTGGTGCGGTTCGCCCACGGACTAGCCAAGAAGGTCCTAGTGGCCGACAACGCTGGCAGGCTCGTCGATGCTGCCTACGGGACCGCCCCCGGCGAGGTGACGTGGGCCGTGGCGGCGCTCGGCACGGTGTCCTACACGGTGCAGATCTACTACGACTTCTCTGGCTATTCGGACATGGCCATTGGCCTGGGCAAGCTCTTCGGCATCAGCTTCCCGGAGAACTTCCTAAAACCCTACGCGAGCCGCTCTATCACGGAGTTCTGGCGCCGGTGGCACGTGACGCTGTCTACCTGGTTCCGGGACTACCTTTACGTCCCGCTGGGCGGCAACCGCCGTGGCGCGAGGCGGACGTACCTTAACCTCGGCATCGTCTTCCTGGTGACCGGCCTCTGGCACGGTGCTGCCTGGACGTTCGTAGCCTGGGGTGCCTACCACGGGACGTTCCTCGTACTGGAGCGTCTGGCGTGGGGAAGAGATGTTCTGACGCGGCGCGGCGCCGCATGGCGCTACGCCTACGCGCTGCCCGTCGTGATGGTCGGTTGGGTCCTGTTCCGCTCGGGGTCGTTCGCCCAGGCCGCCGAGCATCTCGTCGCCCTCACGGCGCTCTTCGCGCCGAGGGCGCTGGAGTTGTCGGATCCCCTGTTGGTGGCCGCCACGCCCAGCGCGCTCGCCATGACGGCGGCCGGGTTCCTGATGATCCTATTCCAGTCGGGACCCTCGGCCGGAGTGCGGCTCGAGGCGCGTCTGGAGTCGCCTCGCGTCCGTTGGTTGGCTGGGGCCTACGGCGTGGCGGCGCTAGCCGCTGCGGGAATCGCCGTGCTGACGGCCGGGTTCAGTCCGTTCCTCTACTTCCAGTTCTGATGAAAGAGCGCGGCCTCGAAGGGATACTCATAGCCGCACTGCTGGTTTGGATGTTGGTGCCGGCCACAGCGGCCGTGGCGAAGGTCGTCGCTCGTGGCCTTCCTGACGCGTTTCTCGTCCGCGTCACAGGGTCCCCCGCGGAGCGAGAGTCCGCGTTCGAGGACCTCATGAGCGTCGGGCGGTTCCAAGAGCTCGTGAGCGTTCCCAAGAACCTCCTTCAGGCCTACGTTTTCGGGACCATAGACACCCCCACGGTCATCGAAGGGGCGAGCGGGTGGCTCTTCTACAGGGACCAGTTCGAGGACGGCAAGTGCCCTCCCGGCCCCGACCCCTACGTGGAGGCGGCCAACGCGGCAGCGACGGCGCGGGCGATGGCCGAGCTCGTTGGCATGCGCCTGGTGTGGTCTATCGCACCGGACAAGTCGGTCGTCCACCCCGAGAAGGTTGGACCCAGGGCCGAGGCCCTCGCCCCCTGCAACGGGGAGGCCGCCATCCTCTTTCGCGACATCGTGAAGCAGCTGGCGCCGACCGTGGTCGACCACCTCGAGGTCTTGGCCAGGTCGAAAGATGGGCCCCAGTACTACTGGGCGACCGATACGCACTGGAACCGGGTGGGCTACCTGCGCGCCGTGTGGCAGCTAAGACAGGCGCTCGAACCTGGGGTAGGGCCGCTGGAGATAGCTGCGGGCGGTGAGTGGACCGAGAAGAAGGAGACCGACCTTCCCAGGCTGGCCGTCGGCAGACACACAACCGAGGTAGGGCCGCGTGCCCCGCAGGAGATCGAGGCTCTGGTACTTGGCACGCCGATCGGCGGCACTGAAGGAGCGTTGGTCGTCCACGACTCCTTCCTCGGCGTATATCCCGAAACATTCGCTCTGTTCGGGCCAGGGGCGCGGGTCGTGAACGTCAACAGGGTGACGAGCGACGACCTCATGAACGTGATGCTGCCGCTACCGCGCCTCCTCGTGCTGAGCAGCGTCGAGCGACTGAGCGTGCGCCGGATGAGCCAGGAATGGGCGTTCGACGGGCCGCTACTCCAGCCGCTCAAGGAGGCCTACCTCGAAGCGTCGCGGCGGGCCTGCAGCGACGCGCAGGCCGTGACGGTCACCGAGGCGAACGGGGTGACGACTCCCACTGGTGGTTCCGCCTATCTGGTCGAGCTGCCGGAAGGCGCGGCATGTATGGCTCTCGACCTGCCCGTGCCTGTGGCGGAGCTGTGGAGGGTGTGGTGGCCACCTCTCGCGGGACAGGAAGTCGCTGAGACGTTCCAGCCGGGCAGATGGTTCACGCTAGCCGCCAGCAACACGCCGCTGCTGCTCCCCGCGGGAGTGGCCGGTCAGGCGGTGCTCGTGGAACCACTGCCGGCCGCCCCAGCGGCGCGGGACGCTTCCGAGTGACACCGCGACCTCCACGGGCCCTCACCCCTCCCGCAGGAATAACCGCACCGAGACGTCGTCGGTGACGTCCTCGTATGGGTAGGCGAGGGCGTCGAGCGCGCTGCGCAGCTCGTCGTCCTGCGACGGCGGCGCCTCGATGCCGGCCAGCACGTGGCCGTAGTCGGCGCCGTGGTAGCGGTAGTGGAACAGCGTGACGTTCCAGCCGGGGTGGAGGCTCTCCAGGAACCGCAGCAGCGCTCCCGGCCGCTCGGGGAACTGGAAGCTGAAGATCCGCTCGTGGCGCACCGCCCGCGCCCTGCCGCCCACCAGGTAGCGGGTGTGAGTCTTCGCCGTCTCGTTGTCGCTGAGGTCGATGACGTCGAACCCGCCCTCGCGCACGCGCGCGATGAGGTCGTGCTTCTCGCGCTGGCCCTCGCGCAGCGCCACGCCGACGAAGATGCGCGCCCGCTCGGGGTCGGCGTAGCGGTAGCTGAAGGCCGTGATCATGCGGCCGTTGAGCATGCCGATGAAGCGGCGGTAGCTGCCGGGCCGCTCCGGCATCCCCACGGCCAGCAGCGCCTCGAGCCCCTCGCCCAGCTCGGCGCGCTCGGCCACGTGCCTGAGCCTGTCGAAGTTCAGGTTCGCGCCCGAGAGGACGGCGGCGAGCCCGCCCTCGCCCGCCCCCACCCGCGCCGCGTACGCCTTCAGCCCCGCCAGGGCGACCGCGCCGGCCGGCTCCGCGATGGCGCGGCAGTTCTCGTAGACGTCCTTGATGGCCGCGCAGATCGCGTCGGTGTCCACGGTGACGATCTCGTCGAGCGCGTCGCGGCACAGCCTGTAGGTGAGGTCGCCCACGCGCCGCACCGCCACGCCGTCGGCGAACAGCCCCACCTCGGGCAGCGTCACGGGCCCGCCGTGCGCGAAGGCCGCCCGCATCGAGGCGGCGTCCTCCGGCTCCACGCCCACCAGCCGCACCTCCGGCCTGAGGTAGCGCACGAGGGTGGCCACGCCGGCCGCCAGTCCGCCGCCCCCGATGGGCAGGAAGAGCGCCTCGAGGGGCTCGGGGTGCTGGCGCAGCAGCTCCACGCCTATCGTGCCCTGGCCGGCGATGACCTCGGGGTCGTCGAAGGGGTGGACGAACGCCGCGCCGCTCTCCTCCTCGAGCGCGCGGGCGTGGACGTAGGCGTCGTCGTAGCCCTCGCCGTGGGCGATCACCTCCGCGCCCAGCCGCCTTATGGCCCGCACCTTTATCTCCGGCGTCGTGACGGGCACCACCACGGTGGCCCTCACGCCGTGGCGGGCCGCGGCCACCGCGACGCCTTGGGCGTGGTTGCCGGCCGAGGCGCAGATGACGCCGGCGCGCCTCGACTCGGCGTCGAGCGCGGCGACCTTGTTGTAGGCGCCGCGGAGCTTGAAGGAGAAGACGGGCTGCAGGTCCTCGCGCTTGAGCCTCACCGGGCGTCCCAGCCGCTCGCTGAGCCGCGGCATGGGGTCGAGGGGCGACTCGATGGCCACGTCGTAGACGCGGGCCGTGAGGACCTGGCGCACGATCTCACGCATCCGCAGACCCTAACCGCTGGCGCGGCCGGAGTGTAAGACGCCCCGACGCGCGCGGGCCCGCCGGGTTAGCCTTGCTCGCCTGCCAGGAAGCGGAGGGAGGACCACGTAAGTGGAACCTAGTCGCGCACGATCGCTGGCCGCCTGCCTCGTCGTGGGCCTGACCGTCACGGCCTGCAACACAGGCCCGGGCCCGCAGCCCCACCTGACCCTGTCGACGACGACCCTAGCCCTGGACGACGCCTCCGAGGGCTTCCAGAGGAGCGCCGCTCTGGTCCTCAAGAACCAAGGCTCGGCGACGCTGCAGGTGGACCTCTCGACCTCGGCCGCCTGGCTCTCCGTGGACAAGACGGAGGCGACGATGGACGTCGGCGAGGAGACCACCGTCACCGTCACCGGCGAGTGCCCGCCGCAGGACGACCCCGTGGTCGACTACGACGGCACGGTCACGATCGCCCACAACGAGAGCGGCGTGGGCCCCAAGAGCGTCGCCGTGAGCCTCACGTGCCACGACACCGTCCCCAGCGGATTCGAGATCGAGGTCAGGTTCTTCGGTGCGACGCTGCCCACCGTCTCGCAGCAGGCCGTGTTCACGGACGCCGCGGCTCGGTGGGCCGAGGTGATCGTGGGAGACCTGCCCGACCTGGACGACGTGACGGCGTCCGGCGCCGGTTGCGGCCACCCCGACCTGACGAACGAGGACATAGACGACGTCGTGATCTTCGCGCAGATCGCCCCGGACGACGGGCCCGGCGGGAGGCTCGGCTTCGCGGGCCCCTGCTGGTACAGGTTCCCCGGCACGCCCCACCTGCCCTTCACCGGCGTCATGTCGTTCGACTCGGCCGACATCGCCGCTCTCGAGGCAGAGGGCTCGCTGCAGGCGGTGATCCTCCACGAGATGGGCCACGTGCTCGGCATCGGCACGTTCTGGCAGTCACCCGAGATGCACCTCGACGCCCCCTGCGACTCGACGACGCCGCCGGCGTCGAGCCGGTTCGTCGGGCTGGAGGCGAACGCGCGCCACGTGGAGGTGGGCGGCGTCGCCGACCAGCTCATGGTGGAGACCGACGGCGGCCCCGGCACCGCCTGCGGTCACTGGGACGAGGACACCTACGACAACGAGGTCATGACCGGCTACCTCAACGACGGGCCGAACCCCCTTAGCTCGATCACGGCGGGGAGCCTGGCGGACCTCGGCTACGACGTCAACTACCTCGTCGTGGACGACTACGAGGTGCCGGAGCCCGGAGCCCTGCGCGCCGCCTCCAACGCGCGCCCCATCGGCCTCGTCCTCCGTCCGACGCCCATGCCGTATCGCTGAGTGCCGCTGCCAGGAGAGGAGGCGCCCCGCCGCGGGGCGCCTCCGTCCGTCTCGGGACGAGCGTCCGCGGGCGCGTGGCACGGGTATCTTGGCCTACGGTATGCGCAGCAGCCCGGCAGGCTCGTGCGCGTGGCGGCTGGCCGTCGCGTTCGCCTGCCTGGTCGTCGGCTCGGCCCACGCCGAGGACCAGCAGGTGCTCCTCTTCGACACCGAGACGACCCCCATAGCTCGCCAGGGCCAGAGCGGGCTGAGCGAGGTCGAGCTCGGGCTGATGCCCGCGACCCTCGGCGTGGGCGCCTCGCGCGACGACTGCGCCACGGGCGTCGTGCACTGGCTCACGCCCACCGTCGCCTCGCGGGCACGGGGCGCCTTCACCCGGGCCAAGGCCGAGCAGGTGCTGGTGAGCGTGCGCTTCAGGCGCTGCGACGACGTGGAGGAGAGCCCCCTGCCGGGAGCGCTCGTGCTGTACGAGGGCAAGGACGTCCTGGCCCAGCTCGCGCGGCGCGCCAACGTGTACGTCGTTCAGGACGTCGACCTCGACGGCCTCCTCGAGGCCGTGCTCATCACGGACCAGTTCGGGCAGGGCTCGCTGCAGCGCTACGCCAGCCTGTGGTCCTTCGCCGGCGGTGAGCCGCGCATGGTCTACGACTTCGGCGAGGTCTTCGCCGACTACTGCGGCTCCTACCTCGCCCACGACGACCCCGTGACGCACACGCGCGTCACGTACGAGCCCGTCCCGGGCCAGCTCCCCCGCTTCGAGGTGTCGAGCCGCACCAGCCCCTGCCGGCAGTAGCGGGCGGGGGAGGAGCCGTAACGTGACGGCCCCGCGCGCTCCGCGCTAGTCGTTCGCCGAGGCCTGGCCGAGGACCGCGATCGCCGCGAGCAGCAGGCCCACGCCGGTCGAGGCCAGCTGGCGCAGCAGGGTTGGCGCAGGCGACAACACCACCTCCGCGCTCGTGACGCTTGCGTCCACCCAGACCATGGTGCCGAGGGCGAAGAGGAGCACCGCTACGTAGAGAGCGGACGACGCCCACAGGAACACCCCGAGCAGGGCGCTCCCGCCTCCCGTGCTCGCCAGAGTGCGCCTCACTTTTCCCACGCGGTCCCGGTTCGCCTCCGTCCTGTAGGTGAGGCCCGAGAGCCCGAGGAAGCCGCCCACGAGTGTCGTGGCCGCCGCGCCAAGGCTCGACATGGTCCACTGGGTGAACTCGCCGACGGCGGGGACCCGGCAAGAGCGTTTCTCCTGCTCCTGACCTCCGTCCTCACCCTGGTCCCGGCCGTCTTCCGGGGGGCCTTCGACTCCCCGAGGCTCCTGTGCCCGGGCCGTCGGCACGGCGTCGTCGCGGGTCAGGCAAGGTCGCACCGAGCCGATCATGGCCACCGAGTGCGAGAACGCGAGCACGGAGAACGTCAGTACTGCCAGGAAGCCGAGCACGGATATGACGATGCGAGGCAGGTTCATGCAGCCCCATCCCCTCTCCCCGAGGCCGTGGGCGAGACGCGGTGCAGGTTGGCGGGGTGGGAGGAGCCTAGAGCCTCGGCGTCGCGATCTGCTGTGCCGGCGGTCGCTGCGCTGGACTTGGCTGGCGGTCCGTGGCACCATCGCCGCATGGCACGGAGCCCGGCCGAGGCCGACCGCCTGCGCGAGCTCGTCGTGCTGCGCCGCGTGCGCGACCGCATCGACAGGGAGTACGCCCGGCCCCTCAACGTCGAGACGCTCGCCCGCGACGCGGGCATGTCCGCCGGCCACCTGAGCCGGCGGTTCAAGGCGGCGTTCGGCGAGTCGCCCTACTCCTACCTGATGACGCGGCGCATCGAGCGGGCGATGGCCCTGCTCCGCCGCGGCGACTTGAGCGTCACCGACGTCTGCTTCGAGGTCGGCTGCTCGTCCCTCGGCACCTTCAGCACGCGCTTCACCGAGCTCGTCGGCGTGCCGCCCAGCGTGTACAGGCAGCGCTTCGCCGGGCAGATGCACGGCGTGCCGCCCTGCGTGGCGAAACAGGTCACGCGGCCGATCAGGAATCGAGAAGCGCGGGAGGCGACCCCGATCCTATAGTCGCGGACATGGACATAACCATCCACTCCGCGATGCTCCCGCAAGACGACCCCGAGGCCACCCTGAGGTTCTACCGGGACGGACTGGGCTTCGAGGTCCGCAACGACGTCGAGTACCAGGGCATGCACTGGATCACGGTGGGGCCGGAGGGCCAGCCCGAGACCTCTATCGTCCTCTACCCGCCCGAGGCGACACCCGGGCTCACCGAGGACGAGCGACGCGTCGTGGCCGAGATGATGGCCAAGGGCACCTACGCCAGCATCAACCTGGCGGCGCGCGACCTCGACGCCGTGTTCGCGCGGCTCGAGGCCAGCGGCGCCGAGGTCGTGCAGGAGCCCACGAACCAGCCCTACGGCGTGCGAGACTGCGCCTTTCGCGACCCCGCCGGCAACCTGGTGAGGATCCAGGAGCGGCGCTGAGGCGTGCCGCGGCGGCCGGGCCGGCACCCGAGCCGTCGCGCGATGGACGTACGGGCGAGTCGACTACAGAGGAGGTCCACATGGGCGCGAAGGTAGCGTCGAAGGCGGCCCCCAAGCGGTCCGCCGCGAAGAAGAGGGCAGGCGAGGGCAACGCCGCAGGCTTCAGCGAGGCCGAGAAGGCGGCGGTGCGGGAGCGCGCCGCCGAGCTGAAGGCCGAGGCCCGCCGCGCCAAGAAGAAGGGCGCCGGCCTGCAGGACATGCTCGCGAAGGTGGCCGCGCTGCCGCAGCCGGACCGCGGCATGGCCGAGAGGCTGCACGAGGTGATCACGCGGGCCGTGCCACAGCTCGAGCCGACGACCTGGTACGGCATGCCCGCGTGGGCGCTCGAGGGCAAGCGCCTCTGCTTCTTCCAGCCGGCGTCGAAGTTCTCCTCCCGGTACGCGATGCTCGGCTTCAACGACGTCGCTCGGCTCGACGAGGGGCACATGTGGCCGGCGTACTACGCGGTCACCGAGGTGACGCCCGAGGTCGCGGAGAGGGTCGCGGCGCTGGTGAGGAGAGCGGCGGGCCTGTAGCGAGGGCCGGCGGGTTATGCTGGTCGGCTCGCCGGCCCAGCGCGCGCCAGCCCGGGCCCCAGCCCTCTAGCCCTGCCCACACGGAGGCCAGATGACCACCGCCACCAGGACGCATCCGGAGCGCCGCGACGACCCGCGCCACCCCGCCGACAGGCACGACACGATCCGCGTGCAGGGCGCGCGGGAGAACAACCTCAAGGACGTCAGCGTCGCCATACCCAAGCGCCGGCTCACCGTGTTCACCGGCGTGTCGGGATCGGGCAAGAGCTCGCTGGTCTTCGACACCATCGCCGCCGAGTCGCAGCGCATGATCAACGAGACCTACTCGGCGTTCGTGCAGGGCTTCATGCCCTCGCTGGCCCGTCCCGACGTGGACGTCCTCGAGGGCCTCACCACGGCGATCATCGTCGACCAGGAGCGCATGGGCGCGAACGCCCGCTCCACGGTGGGCACCGCCACCGACGCGAACGCCCTGCTGCGCATCCTCTTCAGCCGGCTCGGCGAGCCGCACATAGGCTCGGCGCAGGCCTTCTCCTTCAACATCGCCTCCGCCTCCGGGGGCGGGTCGATCACGGTGGAGAAGGGCGGCGCCAAGGTCACCGAGAGACGCACCTTCACCGTCACGGGCGGGATGTGCCCGCGTTGCGAGGGCCTCGGGCGCGTGAACGACGTCGACCTCACGCAGCTCTACGACGCCTCGAAGTCGCTCAACGAGGGCGCGCTCAAGGTCCCCGGCTACACCATGGACGGCTGGTACGGGCGGATCTACCGCGGCGCCGGCTTCCTCGACCCGGACAAGCCGATACGCGACTACAGCGAGCGCGAGCTCCACGACCTGCTCTACAAGGAGCCCACGAAGGTCAAGGTCGAGGGCATCAACGTCACCTACGAGGGCCTGATCCCGCGCCTGCACAAGTCGACGTTCTCCAAGGACCCCGAGTCGCTGCAGCCGCACGTACGGGCGTTCGTGGAGCGGGCCGTGACCTTCGTGACCTGCCCGGACTGCGGCGGCACCAGGCTGAACGAGGCGGCGCGCTCGTCGAAGATCCGGGGCGTCAGCATCGCCGACGCCTGCGCGATGCAGGTCAGCGACCTGGCGGAGTGGGTCCGCGGTCTGGACGAGCCCTCGGTGGCGCCGCTGTTGGCGAAGCTGCGGGACGTGCTGGACTCCTTCGTCGCCATAGGCCTCGGCTACCTCTCGCTCGACCGCGCCGCAGGCACGCTCTCCGGCGGCGAGGCGCAGCGCACGAAGATGATCAGGCACCTGGGCTCGGCGCTCACCGACGTCACCTACGTCTTCGACGAGCCGACCATCGGCCTGCACCCTCACGACGTGCAGCGCATGAACGAGCTGCTCCTGAGCCTGCGCGACAAGGGCAACACGGTGCTCGTCGTCGAGCACAAGCCGGAGGTCATCGCCATCGCCGACCACGTCGTCGACCTCGGACCCGGCGCCGGCTCGGGGGGCGGCGAGGTCGTGTACGAGGGGAGCGTAGAGGGCCTGCGCGCCAGCGGCACGCTCACCGGTCGCCACCTCGAGTACCGAGCCGCGCTCAAGGAGGAGGTGCGCCGGCCCAAGGGTGCCCTCGAGGTGAGGGGCGCGAACACGAACAACCTCAAGGACGTGGACGTGGACGTCCCGCTGGGCGTGCTCGTCGTCGTGACCGGCGTGGCCGGCTCCGGCAAGAGCTCGCTGATCCACGGCTCTGTGGCCGGCAGGGACGGCGTCGTCGTCGTCGACCAGGGGGCGATCAAGGGCTCGCGTCGCAGCAACCCGGCCACCTACACGGGGCTCCTCGACCCCATCCGCAAGGCGTTCGCGAAGGCCAACGGCGTGAAGCCCGCGCTCTTCAGCCCGAACTCCGAGGGGGCGTGCCCGAACTGCAACGGCGCCGGCGTCGTCTACCTGGACCTGGCGATGATGGCGGGCGTCGCCACGACCTGCGAGGTCTGCGAGGGCAAGCGGTTCCAGGCCGAGGTGCTCGAGTACCGGCTCGGCGGCAGGGACATCAGCCAGGTCCTCGAGATGCCGGTGGCCGAGGCGCTGGAGTTCTTCGGCTCCGGCGAGGCGCGTACGCCGGCCGCGCACGCGGTCCTCAAGCGCCTCGCCGACGTGGGCCTCGGCTACCTGGCGCTCGGCCAGCCGCTCACGACGCTCTCGGGCGGCGAGCGCCAGCGCCTGAAGCTGGCCACGCACATGGGCGAGAAGGGCGGCGTCTACGTCCTCGACGAGCCCACCAGCGGCCTGCACCTCGCCGACGTCGAGCAGTTGCTCGGGCTCCTCGACAGGCTCGTGGACTCCGGCAAGTCGGTGATCGTCATCGAGCACCACCAGGCCGTGATGGCCCACGCCGACTGGATCATCGACCTCGGCCCCGGCGCCGGCCACGACGGCGGGCGGGTGGTGTTCGAGGGCACGCCGGCCGACCTCGTCGCCCAGCGCTCGACGCTCACGGGCCAGCACCTGGCCGCGTACGTCGGGGCGGGCTAGACGTGCCGCTCCCCCGGCTCGGCTCGTTGACGCGGCTTTGACGTCGCCTTCCTAGATTCGGCCCGCGACGGAAGATCGCGCGGTCGCCGGCCCCGGGCGTCGGGCTGCCCAACGTCGCCAAGGCCGTCGGCGAGTTCCAGCGCGTGAGCGCGGAGCGCGACGTGTTCGGGTCCGAGAACCCGTTCGTGCTCGGGGTCCCGGTACCGGGGTCCGCAGACCACGGCTCGCTGGCCCTCGCGGTCCTGCTCGACCCTAGCGACCTCACCGACACCGACGAGCTGACAGGGCCCCAGTGGGAGCTGCTGCCTGGCGTCTACGACCCTGACGGAGGCTACTTCGTCACGACCGTGGCGCTGTTGGCAGAGTCCGGCCGCACGGTCGCCCTCGTCGAGGTGCCCGGGTGGTCCACGCCTGAGCTCGGCTCTCCGTCCGGCCCGAGCTCTCGCCTCATCGCACAGCAGGCGGGACCCGGCTTCCTCGCGGCCTGCCTGTACTTCGACGACGAGGGAGTGAACGACCGCGGCCTCACCTGCGACGAGGACGACGAGCTGCTGGACCGACCCCGACGCCGAGGAGATCGAGGTCACGGTGCCGGCCGGCCTGTCGCGCGTCGTCTACGCCCTCGTCTCCGACGTGCGGATGGACGGCAGCTCGACAGCGCGTCTCACGTTCGGTGACGACGAGCCGTCGCTCGAGGTGTTGAGCCCGGCGGACGGCGGCGCGTTCTCCGAGGAGGACCTGGTCGAGTTCCTCGCCGTGGCCTCCGGTCTGGGAGGCGAGGACCCGGACGCCGTCGTCGTCAAGTGGACGTACACGCGCCACGACGGCTCCCCGTTCTCGTTCTTCAGCGACAACGGCGAGACCGTCACGCACCGCTTCTGCGACGGCTCCTACACGGTCGTGGTGGAGGCGGTGAACGCCATCACTTCCGAGACCGTCTCCGACCACGTGGACATCACCGTGGCCAACGCGAGCCCGCCGCCGCCCGAGTGCGCGCCCAGCGCCACAATCCTGGCCCCGAGCGACGGCGACACCTTCGCCCTCGGCGCCAGCATCCAGTTCGGGGCCCAGATCGACGACGACCACCCAGAGACCGACGACGCCATCTACCCCCTCACCTGGCGCGACGGTGGCCCGGCGGGCACCGTGATCGCCCAGGACACGCTCGCTTTCGCCAGGGACGACCTCTCCGCCGGCACGCACGTGATCCACTTCCAGTACGGCACCGCCAGCGACTCCGTGACGATCGCGGTGGTGGACACCTCGAACGAGGCCCCCAGCGCCAACATCACCAGCCCTGCCGACGGCTCCCAGTTCTCCTACGTGGACCTCGGCGCCTCCCCGCAGGTCGTCTTCACCGGCACCGGCAGCGACCCCGAGGACGGGCCGCTGAGTGGGGCGAGCCTGGCGTGGTCGTACCTGAGGGAGGGCAGCACCCAGTGGCAGGACGCCGGCGCGGGCGCCTCGTTCACCCTGTTCGTCGTGTACGGCAGCGACAACGCCACGACCTACAGGGTCCGCCTCAGAGCCACGGACTCGGAGGGCCTCTTCGACGTGCACGAGATCCAGATCTCGGTGCTCAACCCGCCGATCTAGGTCCCGGCGTACGGACCGGCGCCGGCCAGGCACCTGCCCGGCCGGCGCCTAACCCTCACCCCTCGAGGAGCTTGGCCCTGAAGCGCCACGCCGCTAGGGCGAAAAGGACGACGGCGAACGCCGCGAGCACGCCCAGGTGCGGCAGGACGTCCGCGATGCCGCCGCCGTGCCGCAGCAACTCGGCGAAGCCCTCCACGGCCCAGGAGTGGGGCACGACCTTGGCGACCGCGCGCATCGTCGGGCCGAAGATCTCCAGCGGCACCATCGCGCCGCCCAGCGCGGCGAGCCCCAGGCCGAGCATTATCGACACCCCCGAGGCGGCCTGGTCGTTCGCGAACGTCGACCCCACGAGCATGGCGGCGCCCGCGGCCACGGCGGCGAAGACGGCGAGCAGCGCCACGGCCGCCAGCGGGTCGCCCCAGTGGACGCCGAAGAGGAGCCGCGTGGCCGCCATGATGTAGAGCCCCTGGAACACGGCCGTCGCGTAGCGGCCCAGCGCCTCGCCCACGACGATCGTCACCGCCGAGGTGGGCGAGCCGAGCATGCGCCGGCTCACGCCGAGCTGCCGGCTCTGGATCAACGCAGCGGCGCCGGTGAGGCCGGTGAGGAACACGAACAGCACGAGCTGTGACCCGGCGGCGACGTCGAAGGTCTGCACGTCGTCGCCGAACGAGCTCTCGCCCACCCACTGGCGCGCGACCCGCAGGGCGGGCCCGCCGGCGGCCGCGTCGTCGACGCGCGCCAGGGCGTCGTCGAGGGTCAGGCCCGAGCGCTCCGCCACGAACCGCGCGGCCCTGAGGCGCTCGGCCAGCTCGCTCACGGCGGCGGCCACGATCACCTGGTACTGCCCGCCCGTGGCGCTCGCCAGGAACGCGAGCTCGCCCGCCTCGCCGGACGCCAGCCTGTCCCCGAGGTCGTCTGGCACCACGACGCCGGCTGCCAGGTCGCCGCGCTCGACACGCTCACTGAGCTGCGCGGGGTCGTCGACGCGCGTCACGGTCACCCCAGGGCGGTCCTCGAGAGCGGCCACGAACCGCTGCGCCAGCGGGTCTGGCCCGGCGGTCACGCCTATGGCCACGCCCTCGTCGCCGCCGAAGGTGAGGCCGAAGATGAGTATGAGGCCCACGGGGAAGAGGAAGACGAAGAAGTAGTTCGAGCGGTCGCGCAGGAACCGCGTGAGGTTCGCGCGTGCGATCGCGAGGGCCTTGGCGACGCCCATCAGCGGTTCAGCCGCCTCTCCAGGGCGAGCCAGCCCACGCCGCCAGCGACCAGGGCGAAGGCGGCCAGGGCCAGCAGCTCGTGGCCGAGGGCGCCCACCCCGCCGCCGCCCGCCAGGTCCCCCATGCCCTGCAGGAACCAGTGGTGCGGCGCCGCGTCCTGCAGCACGCGCAGCAGCCCGTTCTGCGCCGGCACGCGGAAGAACGCGCCGCCCACGCTGCCCAGCGTGATGGCGATGATCGACTGCAGGTTGCCGGCCGCCTCGGCCGTGCGCGCGAGGCCCGCCACGAGCATCAGCACGCCGGCGGCGGCCGCTACGAGCGCGACGATGAGCAGCGCCACCCCGAGGGGGTCGCCCCAGCGGGCGCCCATGACCAACGTGCTGGCCTCGGCCAGTACCGCCATGCTCACCACGCCTATCGCGATGCTGGACAGTACCTTGCCGAGCAACACCGCGCGGCGCGGTACGGGCGCCGCGAGCAGCCTGGCCAGCGTGCCGTCGCGCTCCTCGTCGAGGAGCCCCGTGACGCCGAGCTGGACGATGAAGAACACGAAGAACGCGGCCAGACCGGCGGCGTAGTAGGTCGTGATGTCCAGCTGGCGCGGCGACGTGGGCTCCGGGACGAGGGACACGGGGTCCGGAGCGGACGCCACCTGCGTGAAGACGAGCGCGGCCGGGGCGGGGACGCCGGCGCCTGACGACGCCGCGACGGCGAGGCCGGCGGCGCGCAGGCGGCCCACGTACGCGGACGCCACGCCCTCGGCCACCTGGGCGGCGAGGCCCTCGTCGCGGTCGCCGATCACCGTGACGTCGGTGGTCGTACCCGACAGCACGGCGGCGCCGAAGCCCGGCGGTACGAGGATGGCGGCGCTGAGGTCCCCGGCGCCCACGCGCGCGCGTGCGGTCTCGCCGTCCGGCACCTCCTCCCACGTGACGACGCCGGCGTCGGCGGCGGCGTCCAGGGCCGTGCGCAGGCCGCGCGACACGACCGAGCCGTCGAGGTCCACGAGCCCGAGGTGCGCCGTGAACGGCGCGTCCCCAGAGACGGGCCCCAGCAGCAGGTCGAAGATGAAGGTCAACGCGAACGGCACGATGGCGCCGAAGATGAACAGCGAGCGGTCGCGCAGCCGCTGCCGCAGGTCCTTGGCGGCCACCAGCAGGGCGGCGCGCATCAGTCCCTCAACGCCTTGCCCGTGAGGTGCAGGAACACCGACTCGAGGTCGGGCTCGCTCACCTCCACGCGCGCGACGCCGGCCCCCGCGTCGGCCACGGCGCGCACGATCGCCGGCAGCAGGCGCGCGGCGCCCGCCGTGACCACCTGCAGCGTGCCGCCCTGCACGTCTACCCTCCGCACGCCGTCGAGGCCCCGCAGTGTCTCGGCGGCCTGTCCCAGCTCGCCCGACGCCTCGAGGCGCACGACGTCCTCACCGCCCACGAGGTCGACGAGCTCGCGGCGCGTGCCCTCGGCCTTCAGCTCGCCCTCGTCGATGATGCCCACGCGGTCGCAGAGCCTCTCGGCCTCCTCCATGTAGTGGGTCGTGTACAGCACCGCCATGCCCTCGCCCGCCAGGAGCTCCACGCTCTCGAGGATGGCGTTGCGCGACTGCGGGTCCACGCCGACGGTGGGCTCGTCGAGTACGAGCAGCTTGGGGCGGTGGAGGAGACCCACGGCGATGTTCAGGCGCCGCTTCATGCCTCCCGAGTAGGTGCGCGCCAGGGCTCCGGCGCGGTCGGCGAGGCCGACGAGCTCCAGCACCTCGCGCACGCGCCGTGCGAGCTCGGCGCCCGACATGCCGTAGAGGCGCCCGAAGAAGGCCAGGTTCTCGCGGGCCGTGAGGTCCGGGTAGATGGCCAGGTCCTGCGGCACCAGCCCGATGGCGGCGCGTCCGGCGGCGTCGGTCGCCCGCACCGGAGCGCCGTCGAGCCTGACCTCGCCGGCGTCGCGGCGGAGCACGCCGGAGACCATGGAGATGGTCGTCGTCTTGCCCGCGCCGTTGGGGCCGAGCAGGCCGTAGGTCTCGCCCTCGTGGATCGTGAACGACACGTCCTTGACGGCCCTCAGGTCCCCGAAGCTGCGGCTCAGATGGGAGACCTCTAGGAGCGGCCGTGCCATGGTGACCTCCTCGTCATCTCGGTCCAGCACGTTAGCGCGCCGTGCCCCAGGGGGACGACCGGGACGCTAGAAGTCGTTGCCGAAGCTCGACCTCACGTGCTCGACCACGGCCGCGATCTCCTCGGCGGAGAGCGTGCGCCGGAACGCCGGCATGATGCCCTCGCCCTCGCTGACCCGGTGCAGCACGAACTCGCGGTCGGCGAGGTCGCGGTTGCCGGCCAGGCGCGGACCGACGCGCCCCTCGCCCCGCGCCCCGTGGCAGCCGGAGCAGTTGTCGGCGTACACGCGGGCGCCGAGGGCGGCGTCGCGTTCCCCGGTGGACAGGTCCCCGACCACGGCCGCTCCGGCCGCGGTCGCCTGCGTGTCGGGCGCCTGGCCGGCCGTCCCTTGGCCCGCCATCACGCTGGCGACCCCGATGAAGACCGCCGTCAGGCCCGCGACCGTGAGGCCCAGGCGCGCGTCCGGGCCGGCGGGAGGCGCCGCCGTCGGCGAGGCGGCGTCGTCGACCGCCAGCAGGGCGGACGACCGCTTGGCGAGCACCCAGCCCACAGCGAACAGCACGAAGGCGTTCACGGCGTGGAGGGCGCGGGCGGGGCCGTCGGTGCCGTGGATCAGCGCGTACTGCGCCGCGATCAGCAGCAGCGGGGCCGCGCTGAGCGCCGCGAGCGCGCCGCCGCGCCGCGCCGCGACGCCGAGGACGACGAGCGCGAGCGCCGCCGCCTCGATGACGTGCACGAACGACGTGTGCCAGGCCAGGTAGCTCGGGTCGACGAGCAGGCCGAGCCCGGCGAGGAACACCTGGGTGACCACGGCGGCGCAGACGGCCGCCGCCAGCGTGGCGAGGGCGAGCAGCGCCCGGCGCGGGGGCAGGGCGAGGCGCGTCCCCGGGGTCGTGGTGGCGGGCGCGGCGCTCGCCGCCGACGGGCCCGCCCCGCTGTCGGTAGTGGGTGGGTCTCCTGGCATGGGGCGAACCCTATGCCGGTGGGGCCCGCGACGACCTCGTCCGGTGGTATGAGGCGCGGTCCCTCGTAGGGACCCGATTTGCTCAGCCGTTGGGTCCCGTCGGTTCGCGCCCCACGTTGCTGACTACCTCTTCCCGAAGATGTAGCCCGCCAGAGCTCCGAGCACCGTGCCTACTACCGCTCCCTCCACGGCGCCGACGTAGGCGAGGATCAGCACGGTACCCAGGATGAAGACGGACACGATGACCGCCCCATAGCCCTCGCCTACCCATGGGATCTCGACCTCGGCGTTGTCCTCCGCCGGCAAGGCGACGAACACGGCCTCGCCGGCGTAGTCGTCGCTGGTAGCTCTCACCTTGTAGCTACCCACAGCAGAGACCGCGACTCTCGCGGAGAGGCCGTCGGGCGCGGGACTCACGACCGCGTTGCCGGCGGGCTCTACTGACCAGCTGAATCCGGCAAGCGACTTGCCGCTGTCGTCCTCCTTCTCCACTATCTCGAACACCGCCGGACGACCCCCCAGTCGCACCGAAAGCGGACCTCGGATCGTGAGCGGCTTTGTAGCAGCGTCCGTGAGTTGCACGCGTGCCGCGTAGGTCGCCGGCGTCTGCCCTACTTTCAGGTCCACGCCGTCGCGGCAGACGGCGCACTCAAGGAGTCGGTAGTACCTCCGCTGGATTCGATATAGGTAGAGGAGGTAGCCGATCACGACGATCAGAGCGACCCCGAGGACACCGACAACCACGTAGCGCCAACCGTCGCGCGCTTGAAGGGCACCAGTCGTCGCAGCGGCAGCCGAAGATGCGGAGCGCAGCTCGACGTGATGGGTCTGGCTGCCGACCTGGACCATCACTACCTCGTCGAGGGGCTCGTACCCATCCGCGGTCACCCGGAGCACGTAGACACCAGCTGGTACCCTCACCTCCTGGCCCGAAGCAGGTGTGACCGTGACCTCCGTGCCTTGCAGGACGACCGTTGCGTCCGCGGGTCTCGTCACCACGCGGATCGTCGCGTCGTCCTCTGTGGCCTGGGCCAGGCCAACGCTAGCGATGCTCGCCGAGAAGGCGAACACAGCCACCAATAAGGCAGCTCGCCGCTGCCTCACGCGGCCTTCTGATGGGACCATATGGCTCCCTCCCCCGTGCCCCCACACCCCTCAGTCAAGTTGTCAGAAGGTAGCACGAAATTGGGAGAAAAGAGCACACTTGCAGGGCGAGGCAGCCAGCCGGCAACCCTACGATCGACGTGGATCACGCCGCTTCCAAGCCGACTATCGTGGTGAACCGCCCGCCGCCCGCGTCGAGCCCGAGCCGCCGGCGCTCCGCGGCCCTGGCTACTCGGTGGCGGTCGGCGGCGCTAGCTCCTCAGGCGCGGGTCCATGGCGTCGCGGAACGCGTCGCCCAGGCTGTTGAGCGCCAGGACCGTGACGGTGATGGCGATGCTGGGGAATATCGACACCCAGGGGGCCTGCGCCAGGTAGCGGCGGCCGTCGTTGACGATGCTCCCCCACGACGCCTGGGGCGGCTGCACGCCGAAGCCCAGGAACCCCAGGTTCGCCTCGAGGATGATCACCGTGGCCGTGTACAGGCTCGCCATGACGATGATGGGCGCGGCCACGTTGGGGAGGACGTGCACGGCCAGGGTCCGCAGCGGCAGGGCGCCGAGGGCGCGGTTCGCCAGCACGTAGTCGAGCTCCCGCACGCTCAGCACGGAGCCCCGCACCACGCGGGCGAACTGCGGGATCGTGGTGACGGCCGTGGCGATGATGACGTTGAGCACGTTCGAACCGAGCACCACGATCAGCGCCAGCGCCAGCAGCAGCAGCGGGAAGGCCAGCATGATGTCGATGAGCCGGCTTATCACGCTGTCCACGGCGCCGCCGAAGTAGCCGGCCAGCAGCCCGAGCCCGATGCCGATGGCGGCGCCCAGAGCCACCGCGGCGAACCCGACCATCAGCGAGACGCGCGCGCCGAAGATCGTGCGGCTGAGCACGTCGCGCCCGTAGTGGTCGGTGCCGAAGAGGTACTCGGCGCTGGGGGGCTGCAGCCTGTCGCCCAGGTGCGGTCGGTCAGGGTCCATGGGCGCGACCCACGGGGCGGCCAGCGCGACCGCGACGAGCGCCACGAGTACGAAGAAGCTGATCACGGCCGGCACGTTGCGGCGCAGGCGCCGGAACGCCAGGCGCGAGGCGCTCAGCGACGGGCGCTCGGCCCTGGTCGTCACGGCGACGCCGGAAGCGCCCTCAGCCATACTGGATCCTCGGGTCGAGGGCCGCGTAGGAGAGGTCCACGAGCAGGTTGATGAGGATGAAGCTGACGGCGAAGAACGCCACGGCCGCCTCGACCTGCGTGTAGTCGCGCGCGTACATCGAATCGATGAGTAGGCGCCCCAGGCCGGGACGCACGAAGAGCGTCTCGGTGATCGTTGAGCCGCTCATCATGCGCCCGAAGCTGAGGCCGAGGATCGTGACGATGGGGATCATCGCGTTCTTCAGCACGTGCTTGAGCACGACCCGCCGGTCGTGGAGGCCCTTGGCGTTGGCCGTGCGCACGAAGTCCTGGCCGAGCATCTCCAGCACGCTGGAGCGCGTCATGCGGGCGATGAGGGCGGCGGCGCTGAGGCCCAGGGCCAGCGCGGGCAGCGCGAGGCTGCGCACCTGGTCGAGGGGCCGCCCCGGCTGGCCGGCGCCTATGGAAGGGAACCAGCCCAGCCCGTAGGCGAAGACGATCAGCAGGATCATGCCCAGCGTGAAGACGGGCATGGAGACGCCCAGCGTCGCCGCGCCCGACACCAGGTAGTCCACGGTGGTGCCGCGGCGCAGGGCGGCGAGGAGCCCGGCCGAGACCCCGAGCACGGCGCCTATCAGCAGGCCAGCCGTGGCCAGCGCTGCCGTGTAGGGGAGCACGCGTCCCACCTCGACGATCACGAGCTGGTGGGTGCGCAGCGAGCGGCCGAAGTCGCCGGTGACCACGCCGCCGAGGAACCCCAGGTACTGGCGCCACAGGGGCTCGTCGAGGCCGAGCTGCTGCCTGAGCTGCTCGACGGCCTCGCGGCTCGCGTCCTCGCCCAGGATGAGCATGGCGGGGTCGCCCGGCACCAGCCGCATGATCACGAAGACGAGGGAGATGACGCCGAGGAAGGTGGGAACCGCGGCGATCACCCGCTTGGCCACGTACTTCAGCAACGCCCTGACCCTAGGCGAACAGCGGGTCCCGGGCGGCGGCCCGGGACCCGGCGGTAGGCTCGATCACGTCGTCATTCGTGGACGATCTCGAGGTACTTGAGCGGGAAGTCGTGGGCTATGGGCACGGGGAACCCCCGCACGGACGGGTCGCGCACGACCTGCACGCCCAGGTGGAAGAGCGGGACGAACGGGGCGTCCTCGAGGACGAGCTCCTGGATCTGCCTGTAGAGGTCGGCCCGCTGGTCCTCGTTCACGGTGGACGTCGCCTGCTCGACCAGCGCGTCGACCTCGGGGTTGTCGTAGTAGGCGCTGTTGAGGCCCGGCGGCGTGTCTGAGGAGTGGACGAGGCCCATCCAGGTGTCGGGGTCGGGCGGTCCCGTGACCGTGACCACGACCATGTCGTAGTTCGAGTTGGCCCGCTCCTGACCGTAGGCGCCGTGCTCGAGCTGCCTGAACTCGATGTCGAACCCCACCTCCTCCAGGTAGAACTGCAGGATCGGCGAGACGAGCGGCCACGGCTCCAGCTGGGTGGTCAGCAGGTCGACGGAGATGCCGTCGGCGTAGCCGGCCTCGGCGAGGAGCTGGCGCGCGAGGTCGGGGTCGTACTCGTAGTGCCTGACGGTGTCGCCGGCGCTGCCGCGCGCGAGCGGGGTGATGAAGGTCTGCGCCACGGTGGCGACGCCGGTGAGGACGTCGGCGATGAGCTCGTCCTTGTTGATCGCGTGCATGACGGCCTGGCGCACCCGCACGTCGTCGAAAGGCGGCCTGTCGGTACGCAGGTACAGCGCCGAGATCGCCGACTGCTGGCCCCTGTCCACGACGAGGTTCGGGTTCGCCTCGAGCGTGGCGATCGTGTTCGGGTCGCGGAACAGGCCGAGCACGACCTCGCCCGTCGCCATGGCACCGCCGGCGACGGCGTCGTCGGGGATGGGGATCAGCACGATGCGCTGCGTCTTCGGGAGCCCCTCCTCGTAGTAGTCGGGGTTGGCCACCAGGACGATCTCCTGGCCGGGCGTCCAGCTCTCGAGCATGAACGGCCCGCTGCCGATGGCGTGGAAGTTGTAGTCGTCGCCGTACTGCTCGATGGCCTCACGGTTCGCGATGCCCGTGTTGCGGTTGTAGGCCAGCTTGTTCAGGAGCGGCCCGTGCGGGGCGGAGAGGTGGAAGACCACCGTGTAGGGGTCGGGGGCGTCGATGCTCTCGATGGACGAGAAGTCGAAGCGGCCGGGTGACTGGGAGTCGGGGCCGATCATCCTCTCGTAGGTCCACTTGACGTCCTCCGAGGTCACCTCGCCGAACCCGCGGTGCCACTGCACGCCGTGGCGCAGGTGGAACGTGTAGGTGAGCCCGTCCTCGCTGATCTCCCAGCTCTCGGCGAGGTCCGGCACGACGTTCGAGGTGCCCACCTCGTACTTCACGAGCTGCGAGTAGATGTTGTCGGCCACGCCGTAGTCGTGCAGGGAGGCCTGCATCTGCGGGTCGAGGGTGGTGATGTCGCCGCGGTAGCGGATGCGTACCGCGTCGTCCTGCGCGAACGCCCACGGGAGGGCGCCCAGGAGCAGCGCCAGCATGACCCCACCGACCCCGAGCCTGCCTGCCAACCTATGCCTTGACATCGACTGCACCTCCTCCTTGCCGCTGCCGCCCGAGCGCGGGGCAGTGCCCCTTGGGAGCGCCCGAGCCGGGTCTCGCCGCCGGTAGGTAGCCCCGGCGAGCGGGGTCACTTGAAGTGCGGGTCAGCCTCCCACTCCGCGCGCTTCGCGTCCACGAGCTGCATCCGCCAACCGCCGGGGTCGCGGAGGTTCGCGTTCGTCCGCCCGGTGCTGGCCACCCTGTGAGGACCGGAGGCGAAGTTCACGCCGGCCGCGCTGAGGGCCGCGTGGTCCGCCACCACGTCGGTGCTGCGGAACGCGATGTGGTTGATGCCGGGGTTCTCCTCGCCTATGACCTTGTGGAGCTCGAAGATGGGCTGGTTCTCGCCGGGTAGCTTCACCTCGACGGACCCCCCGTGGTGCGTCGTGCGGGCCAGGACCTCGAAGCCCAGCTTGGTGAAGAAGTCGACGTAGGCTTCGAGGTCGTCGACGATGATCTCGATGTGGTCGATCCCTGTGATCATCTCGCTCCGATCGTGAGTGGGTCGTGGGTCTTGGGGCGGCGGTGCGGGGTCAGGCGCTGCGGTACGTCACACGGACCTCACCCACCCCTTCCACCCGGCCGACCAGCTCGTCCCCGGGCATCACGCGGGTGACGCCCGCTGGGGTGCCGGTCATGATCAGGTCGCCGGGCGCGAGCCGCACGTAGCGGCTGAGGAAGGCGATGACCTCTGGCACCTGCCAGATCTGCTGCGCCAGGTCGCCGCTCTGGCGGACCTCGCCGTTGACCCGCAGCTCGATGGCCCCGCGGCGCGGGTGGCCGATCTCGGTCGCCGGCCTGACCTCTCCCAGCGGCGCAGAGGAGTCGAAGCCCTTGGCGAGGTCCCACGGCCTGGCCAGGCGCTTGGCCTCGGCCTGGACGTCGCGGCGCGTCATGTCGAGCCCGACGGCGTAGCCGAAGACGTGCTCCAGCGCGCTGTCCTCGGGGATGTCGGCGCCGCCTCTCCCGAGCGCGACGACGAGCTCGACCTCGTGGTGGAGGTCGTCGGTCATGGGCGGGAAGTCGAGGACCGCGCCGCTGGCCACGACGGCGTCGGCAGGCTTGGAGAAGAAGAAGGGCGGCTCGCGGTCCGGGTCGTGGCCCATCTCGCGCGCGTGCTCGGCGTAGTTCCTGCCGACGCAGTACACGCGCCTCACGGGGAAGCGTGCCGCCGTGCCCGCCACGGCTAGGCTGGTTGGGGCGTTGGGCTGGAAGATATACGATGCCGTCATCGGCACACTCCCGTTGTCGTTACCGCCGGGTGCGTCGGTGGTGCCGACGCCGACCATTGAGCGAGTGCGCAGAGCGTAGACCATTAGTCAATTGGTGTCAATCGGCTACGGATCTCGAGGCCAGAATCGCGTGCTAGGGTGGCTTGGATGCCATCAGAGTTCGCGAGCCATCCCAGGAATGGTTCGGGGGCGGCGGCCGACGACGAGGTGCTGAGGCGCCTACGCCGCCTCCTGAGGGACGGCGGCTACGTGGAGGGGGCGAAGCTCCCGGGCGAGCGCGACCTCGCGGAGAGCCTGGGCGTGAGCCGCCGCGCGATCCAGAGGGCCTTCGCCGTCCTCGAGGCCGAGGGGAAGGTGTGGCGCGGCGTGGGCCAGGGCACCTTCGTGGGTCGGCGCTCGCTGAAGGGGAGCTCGAGCCTCTCGACGCTGGCGCGCTCCTCCAGCCCGGCGGCGGTGCTGGAGGCCAGGCTGACCTTCGAGCCCACGGTGGCCCGCTTCGCCGCCCAGCGCGCCACGGCGGGGCACGTGGAGCAGATGCAGGAGGCCACTGAGAAGGCGCTGGGCGCGCGCTCCGTGGAGGAGTTCCAGCTCTGGGACGAGAGGTTCCACGAGCTGCTCGTCGCCGCCTGCCAGAACCCCGTCTTCGAGGCCATCCAGTCGGTGCTCAGCGGCGCGTGGTCGGGGATCGCCTGGGGCAACGCCGCCGAGGCGGCGTACACGAAGGTGTGGCGCCTGGCGTACTCGCGGCAGCACAGGTCGATCCTGGAGTCGCTGGAGAACCGCGACCTGGACAGGGTGGAGAACCTCGTGCTCGAGCACTGGCAGACGATGAGGATGAACCTCCTCACGGACCCCCTCGGCGAGAGGTCGAGGCGGCTCCAGGGCGCTAGGGGTTGAGGCGGGCCCCCGCGGCGGCAGCGCTGCCGCCGCGGGGGCCCGTGTCGCTCAGAGGATCACGACGTAAGGGAGCGTGACGGCGTCGGTGCCCACGTGTCCCTCGCTGTCGGTGACGTTGACCCTGACCTCGATCGTCCAGTCGCCCTCCTGGTTGAAGAGGAAGGTGTCGCGGGGCGTCCACTCCACGGTGGCTCCCGTGCCCACCACGATGGGCGCGTTGCTGCCCAGCCTCACCGTCCATTCGTAGGTGAGGGGCGTGTCGCCCTCGGGGTCGGAGGCCGTGACCGACAGGGTGATGGGGTCGTCGACGGGCGGCGTGGTGCCGTTCGTCGGGCTAGTGATCTGCACGCTAGGCGGCAGGTTCGGCGGCGGGTCGACGACGGTGACGCTCACGCTGTCGGTGCCCGTGGCTCCCATCGAGTCGGTGCCCGTGAGCGTGAGGGTGCGAGGGCCGTTCGAGCCGAACTGCACCTGCAGCTCGCAGCCGCTGACGGGGAACGCGGAGTCGCCCGCCTCGCTCGAGGTCCACACGAGAGCGCTGCACGCCAGCACCTCGCCCGGCTCGTTGCGGTCCGTGGCGCTGCCGCGCAGGACCACGTCGGCGCCGCGGAACACCTCGGCCCCGCCGGCGGGAGCGCCGATGCTCACCTCTGGCGCGTTGTTCACGACGTTGAGGGTCACGCTGGCCGAGCTCTTGGCGCCGTCCTTGTCGGTAGCGGTGGCCGTTATCGTCCGGCTGCCCAGCGTCGTGAAGGTGTGCTCGAGCTGGAAGCCGCTGCCGGTCAGCGGCCCGTCGACGTTCGAGGACCAAGTGAGCGTGCAGCACGGGAACGGGTCCTCGAGGTCGCTGACCGTGGCCGAGATCGTCAGAGGCAGGTTCACCGGCACGTCCCCGCCGCCGGCGAGGGAGATGGACGGCGGCACGTTGCCCAGCACGGAGGTCACCGCGCTGAACGCGTCCACGTGCCGCTTCACGCGGTCGTCGTTGTTGGGATGGGCGTTGTCCATCAGCGCCGACTCGACGTCGTCGGCGCTCTGGTCCGGGTCGGCCGCCCAGATCAGGGCCGCCACGCCCGCGACGAACGGCGAGGAGAAGCTGGTGCCGTTGAGGACGCGTGCCCGGTTGTCCGGCGATTCCGGATCGGGGCCGAGCCACAGCGTGTAGGGGGCGAAGATGTCCACCTGCTCGCCGCCGTAGTTCGAGTTCAGGGCCTTGTTCTTCGAGTTCCCGGCCATGCCGCCCACGCAGATGACGCCGCCGTTCTCGCAGGGCGTCCACCAGGTGCGCTCCCAGCACACGCCGAACGTGCAGCCCTCGCTGTCCACGTTCTTGCCGTCGTTGCCGGCGGCCGCGAAGAGCAACATGCCCGTCTCCCGGAAGGCGATCGTGGCGGCCTCGAAGGGCAGCACGCTCCAGGCCAGGTACCACGGCACCGGCGCCCCGTAGCTCATGTTCGCGATGCGCGCGCCGGCGATCCTCGCCTCGCCCAGCGCCGTGATCGACGTGAAGAAGTCGTAGAGCGTGAAGATCAGCACCGGCTGGGCCACCGGCCCGCCCGTGCCGGCCGAGCCGAAGCCGTTGTCGGCCAAGGCCATGGAGGCGCTCATCACGCTCTGGCCGTGCCACGGGCAGTCGCTGCCCCCGCTGCACGACAGCAGGTTCTCGGTGCCGATGGGGTCCTCGAGGGGGACGTTCGAGATCGCGACCCAGCCCGAGGGCGTGTCGTCGTCGGGCTGGAAGCCCATGTCGAGGACGGCCAGCTTCACCCTGTTGCCGAGCTTCCCGGCCATGTCCAGCGCGCGCCACGCCTCGGCCACGCCGATCTCCTGCACGGAGAACTGCGCGTGCGACGGCCAGGTGAAGGCGTCGGGGTTGTAAGGCACACCGGCGAGGCTCGGGCCAGACGGCGCCTCCATGGAGGTGCGGTCGGTGAAGGCCCCGGCGCCGCTGCCGACCCAGTTGATGCCCACGTCGAGCCCGTCCGCGGCCTCGGAGCTAGTGAGGCCCATGAGCTCGAGGCCCTGCTGGCTCGACACGCCGTGAGTACCGGTGGCGTGCTCGTCGAGCGACCTGAGGTCGTCCGCCAGGCTGGCGGCGGGGTCGTCCACGGCGGAGGTGTCGACGCGGATGAGGTACTGCTTGCTCAGCCCCGGCAGCCCGGCCTCGTCCGGGTCGAAGGTGGCCAGCACCTCGCCGTTCCAGCGGGCGAGGAACGCGTCTAGCTCGGCCTCGTCGTCGGTGGCCAACCACACCTCGTTGGCCACGAAGTCGGCGACCTGGCCGTCCTCGTTCGCGGCGGCCGCGAGCGGGCGAGGCACCCCGTCGTCGAAACCGGGGATGCTGTCACGCGTGGGCTTCACGGCCGGGTCCACCACCACCTCGATGGGCGGTAGCGGCGGGGTCGGTTGGCCGCAGGCGGCGAGCGCTGCGGCCAGGAGCAGGGACGCTCCCAGTCGTAAGCGCAGGTGAACGGCCTTGCCACGACGATCGAACGCGCGAGCCATGGCGTTCCTCCTGGAGACGTTTGTGACGTCGCCGCAACGCTACTGCCGCGCGTACCCGCTGTGGTAAGAGCGGCGGGAGCCGGAGCGCGAGGAACGCCGCCGCTCCGGAGACGTTCGGACCGACATCGGCCCGCCTGGACGCTAAGGCGACGCTTGGACCGCCCGCAGCCCGTCACCCTCCCCGTTCGCGTCCTGGGCTTCGGTTCCCCTCGGGACCAGCGTCCCCCTTCAGCTCGGCGAGGGCCTCCCTGGCGACCCTGGCCGCGTTCCGCAGGCCGAAACGCACCCTGCTCACGGACCTGTGCAGGCGCGTAGCCATGGCGTGTGCCAACGGGTCGTCCTCGCCCAGCTCGCCCAGACGCTCCAGGTCGCGCAGCGCCGGCACAGGCACGAGGGGCTCGGCGAGGTCGCGCT
>JBIQHQ010000029.1:0-32095 GCA_044508445.1 Deinococcaceae bacterium | reverse complement strand
TGCAGCAGGGCGCGCCCGAGATGATCGTGCGCAACGAGAAGCGCATGCTGCAGGAGGCCGTGGACGCCCTCATCGACAACGGCCGCCGCGGCGCGCCGGTCCTGCACCCCGGCTCCGACAGGCCCTACAGGTCGCTCACCGACCTGCTGGGCGGCAAGCAGGGCCGGTTCCGGCAGAACCTGCTGGGCAAGCGCGTCGACTACTCGGGCCGCTCGGTGATCGTCGTCGGCCCGCAGCTCAAGCTGCACCAGTGCGGCGTGCCGAAGCGCATGGCCCTGGAGCTCTTCAAGCCGTTCCTGTTCAAGAAGCTCGAGGAGCGCGGGCTGGCCAACAACATCAAGAGCGCCCGCAAGAAGCTCGAGCGCTACCGCGACGTGCAGGACGAGGTGTGGGACGCCCTCGAGGAGGTCATCGCCGACAAGGTCGTCCTCCTCAACCGCGCGCCCACGCTGCACCGCCTCGGGATACAGGCCTTCGAGCCCGTGCTCGTGGAGGGCCAGGCCATCCAGCTCCACCCGCTGGTCTGCGAGGCCTTCAACGCCGACTTCGACGGCGACCAGATGGCGATCCACGTGCCGCTGTCCGTGTACGCCCAGTCGGAGGCCAGGCTGCAGATGCTGGCCAGCCACAACCTGCTCTCGCCGGCGCACGGCGGGCCGAACGTGAACGCCACGCGCGACATCGTGCTCGGCCTCTACGTGCTCACGCAGCTCCACACCGGCAGGAAGGGAGCGGGCAACGAGTACGACAGCGCCGAGGAAGCCCTCGCGGCCTTCGACAGGGGCGAGCTCGACCTGAACTCGCCGATCGTGGTGGCCGGCAGGGAGACGAGCGTCGGCCGCCTGCGCTACCGCTTCGGCAGCGTCGACGAGGCGCTGATGGCGGTGCAGGAGGGCGTCATCGACATGCAGGACCCCGTCACCATCAGGATCGACGGGACGATCGTCGAGACGAGCCCCGGCCGCGCGATGTTCGGCCGCATCGTCCGCGAGACGCTGGCCGCCGGCGGCGACGTGCCGGCCGACCTGATCCGCTACGACACCGTCTACGAGAGGGGCGCGCTGCGCGACCTCGTCGTCGAGAGCTTCAAGCGCCTCGGCATCGAGCGCACCGCCGCCCTCCTCGACGGCCTCAAGCAGTACGGCTTCGAGCTGTCCACGACCTCGGGCATCACCATCGGCATCGACGACGTGGCGATCCCCGAGAAGAAGAAGGACCTCATCGCCGAGGCCCAGCAGAAGCTGAACCGCATCCAGGAGGCCGCCGAGCGCGGCTTCATGACGGAGCGCGAGCGCTTCAGCCAGGTCATCCGCCTGTGGAACGACACCACGGAGCAGGTCAAGGACGCCGTCTTCGAGAACTTCTCGAAGAGCATGCCGTTCAACCCCCTCTTCGTGATGGCGCAGTCCGGCGCCCGCGGCAACCCGCAGCAGATCCGCCAGCTCGCCGGCATGCGCGGCCTCATGGCGAACCCCTCGGGCGAGACCATCGAGCTGCCCATCCGCGCGAACTTCCGCGAGGGCCTCGACGTCCTCGAGTACTTCATCTCCACCCACGGCGCCCGCAAGGGCGGCGCCGACACGGCCCTCCGCACCGCCGACTCCGGCTACCTCACGAGGAAGCTCGTCGACGTCGCCCACGAGATCGTCGTGCGCGAGGACGACTGCGGTAGCGCCGAGTTCGTCGAGGTGCCGCTCTACCTGCCGGAGGGCCGTCCGCGCCCGCGCGGCCACCTGGAGATGAGCCTCTACGGTCGCCGCCTGGCGCTCGACCTGCAGATCGGCGACCTGAAGAAGCAGGCCGGCGAGGTCCTCTACATGGAGGACGTCAGGGCCATCGCCGCGCGCATGGCGGACGACCCCGAGGTGCGCTCGGTGGCGGTCCGCAGCCCGCTGACCTGCCAGACGCGCGCCGGCGTGTGCATCGCCTGCTACGGGCTCGACATGTCGCTGATGCGCGACGTCAGCCTCGGCGAGGCCGTGGGCACGATCGCCGCCGAGTCGATCGGCGAGCCCGGCACGCAGCTCACGATGCGCACGTTCCACACCGGCGGCATCGCCACCGGCGCCGACATCACTCAGGGCCTCCCGCGCGTGATCGAGCTGGTCGAGGCGCGCAAGCCGAAGGTCAGGGCCGTGATCTCCGAGGTCGACGGCGTCGTCTCCCTCGAGGAGGAGGACGACCGCGTGCGCGTCACCGTCACCTCAGACGACGGCGAGTTCGTGAAGACCTACAAGATCGACCGCACGATGCGCCTCGTCGTCAAGGACGGCGACCGCGTCGAGGCGGGCGACCCGCTCACGCGCGGCAGCATCAACCCGCACGACCTCCTCGAGTCGCGCGGGCCCGACGCCGTCCGCTCCTACCTCGTCGACGAGATCCAGAAGGTCTACCGCGGCCAGGGCGTGAGCGTGCACGACAAGCACATCGAGATCGTCGTGCGGCAGATGCTGAAGTACGTCGAGGTCATCGACGGCGGCGACAGCGACTACCTGGCGGGCCAGACCGTCGAGCGCTTCGACGTCGAGGAGGTCAACCAGCAGCTCATGGCCGAGGGCAAGACGCCCGCGACCTGGAAGCCGCTGCTCCTGGGCATCACGAAGGCCTCGCTCTCCACGAAGAGCTGGCTGTCCGCCGCCTCGTTCCAGCACACCACCCACGTGCTCACCGAGGCCGCGCTCGCCGGCAAGACCGACGACCTCGTCGGCCTCAAGGAGAACGTGATCCTGGGCCGCCTCGTGCCCGCCGGCACCGGCCTCGACGCGATCCGCAAGACCCGCGTCGCCGACGAGCGCACGCTGGCGAAGCTCGCCGAGAAGCGCCCCGCCGAGGAGGCGCCGGCCGCGCAGCGGCCCGCCGCCTCGGTCCCGGCCCCGCAGCCGGAGGTGCGCGGCTAGGCCACGGGCCGTTCCAGGCGACCACGAGGGCGCGCCCGCCGCGGGCGCGCCCTCGTTCGTCACGGGTGGGGGCCCAGCCCGGCGGCGGTGGGCCGCCGGGCGCGTGTCGCGTTAGGCTCGACGCCGTGCTGGTCGCCTTCGACCCCGGGCGGAACGTGGGCGTCGCGTTCGTCAGCGACGCCGGCGAGCTGTTGCGCCGGGCCGTGGTCTCGCCCGAGGAGGCGGCGAGGCTCGAGCTGCCGGCCGGTGCCACGGTGCTCGTGGGGGACGGCACCGGCAGCGAGGCGCTGGTGGCGGCGCTGCGCCGCGCCGGCCACGAGCCGGTGGTGGTGCCGGAGGGCGGGACCACGCTGGAGGCGAGGTCCCTCTACTACCGCGACAACCCCCCGGGACTCCTGGCGCGCCTCGTCCCGCCTGGCATGCGCTCGCCGGGGCTGCCGCTCGACGACTACGCGGCCTACGCGATCGCGCTGAGGTACCTGGCTGGGCGCCCCGGAGCCGGCGCGTGACGGGTGCGCGCCACAGAAGAGCGCCGGGCCGCCCAGGCCCGGCGCTGCGCGAGTTCGAACGGCCTGGGGCGAGACGATGCGCCCCAGGGGCTCAGTTGAGCGCGTCCTCCTCGCCCACGCCCATGAGGGCGCGCGCCTCGCTCTCGGTGACGCTGAGCACGGCGCTGATCTCTCCCGCGAGGAGGCGGATGGCGCGGCGGTAGGCCTGGCGGTCCAGGTCGGGCAGGCCGCGCTCGAGGTCCCAGCGCCGCAGCTCGCTCGCGAGCGTGGCGATCTGGTAGGGGTCGCCGCTGGTGAGGATGTCCGTCACCTTGCGGTGACGCGCGGCCCACTGCTTCGGCAGGGTGATGCGGCCGTTCTGCAGGCGCTCGAGGACGCTCTGGACCTCTTCCTGCGTCAGGGCGGGCCGCAGGCCGGCACCGAACGGGGCGTTGACGGGGACGTACGCGCGAGACGTTCCGTTGGGGAACTCGACCTGGTAGTACTTCTGGACCGTGCCTCCGACCGCGCGGTCGGTGGTCCCTGACACCACGCCGACGCCGTAGGGCGGGAGGACGACCTGGTCGCCGCTCTTGAACGTCTTCGCTGAGTCTTTCAACGTGGCTCGCTCCCTTCGAGCGGCCGCCCGCTGGCGCGGATGACCGCACGGTTCGCACGCATGAGCGTCGGGACTGTCTGATGGGTGTTCCGAGCGTCCAGGGCAGCGAAGATCGTGGCCACCCGTGTGACGCTCACGTACTCCATACTACCAGATGAAAGCACCTTTTGCACCATGTGAGGAGTCGCTCAGGTCTCCGTTCGTGCCGCTCCCACCGGCCCGTCCCCGGCGTGCGAGCGCCGCGCTCCGCGCGGGCGCGGCTCCCCCGACCGCACGACCAGCATGACGCCCACGAGCACCAGCACGGCGCCGAGCAGCGTCATGGGACCCGGCACCTCGCCGAACACCAAGGCGGCCAGGACCCCCGAGCCTATGGGCTCGGCGATCACGGCGGTGGCGGTCACGGTCGCGCCCAGGTGGCGCGCCGAGAAGTTGAGTCCGGTGTGGCCGAGCACCTGGGGCACGAGGGCGAGCAGGAGCACCCAGCCGAGCGACTCCAGGGGGTAGCCCCAGTACGGCGTGCCGGTGAGGAGGGGCAGCGGCGCGAGCCAGACGGCGGCCCAGCCGTACACCGTGCCCACGTAGGCGGGCAGCGATACCCCGCCGCGCATGACCTCGCGGCCGATGAGGAAGTAGACGGCGGCAGCGGCCGCGGCGCAGAGAGCCAGAGCGTCGCCGAGCACCGGGTTCGTGCCGCCGCCCAGGTCCCCGAAGCCGATGACGGCGGCCCCGCCCACGGCGATGGTCATGCCGAACATCACCGAGAGCGTGGGCGCCGCGCCCAGGACGAACCAGCCCAGCAGCGCCGTCCACAGCGGCGTGGTGGTGGCGAGGGTGACGCTGGCCGCGATCGTGGTGTAGGACAGCGACTGGATCCAGGTGGCGAAGTGGATCGCCAGCGCCAGGCCCGAGGCGGCGGTGAGCCAGGCGGCGCGCCCGCGGAGCGGCGTGCGGGCCCTGGCGCGCAGGGTCGCGGGCAGCAGCACGAGCGTGGCGATGGCGAGCCTGTAGAGGGCTACGGCCGGCGCGGGCGCGTCGGCGAGGCGTATGAACACCGCCGCGAAGCTCACCGAGACGAGCGCGCCCGCCAGCACCAGGAACACGACGCCGCGCCGAGGCTCCTCGTTGGCTCGCGTCACGCGGTCGATGGTACCCCGCGCGCGCGGCGGCGCTAACGTCGTGTCGTGGACACCGACGCCGAGCTCGACGTCCCGGCCGGGTTCCGCCTCGGCGTCTCGACGTCGGCCTTCCAGACGGAGGGCGCCGCGTCCGGTCGGGGCGAGTCGATATGGGACCGCTTCCTCTCCCGCACCGGCCTGCGGCCGGAGGAGTGGACCGTGGCCACCGACCACCTGGCGCGGCTGGAGGAGGACCTGGACCTCGCCGCCGGCCTGGGGATCACGGCCTACAGGTTCTCGCTGAGCTGGCCACGGCTCATGCCAGGGGGCAAGGGTCGTCCGCGGCGCGACGCCCTGGCCGTCTACGACAGGATGCTGGACGAGGCGCTGGCGCGCGGGCTCGAGCCGTGGCCGTGCCTCTACCACTGGGACCTGCCGCAGGCCCTCCAGGAGCGCGGCGGGTGGGCGAACCGCGACACCGCCTTCTACCTGGCCGACTACGCGGAGGCCGTCGCCGACCTCTTGGCCGGCCGGGCGCGCCGGGTCTTCGTCCTCAACGAGCCCAACGTCCACGCCGTGCTGGGTCACCTGGCGGGCCGGCACGCCCCGGGCCTCGCGGACCTGGGGGCCTTCGCCGGGGCCGTGCACCACCAGAACCTCGCCACGGGCCTGGCCCTCGCGCGCCTACGGGAGGCCATGCCTGGCGCCGAGCTCGGCACCGTGCTGATGCTCCAGCCCGTCGTGCCCGCGGCGGAGGGGGAGGACCATGAGGCCGCGGCGGCGCTGGCCGACGCGGCCTTCAACCGCGCCTTCCTCGACCCCCTCTTCGGCCGCGGCTACCCGGAGCCCGTGGACGGCGTCGTGGCGTCCCTGGTCAGGGACGGTGACATGGCGGAGATCGCGCGGCCCCCCGACGTGCTGGGCGTCAACTACTACACCAGGCTGCGCGTGCGCGCCGACTCCGAGAGCCCCGTCGGGCTCGCCCTCGCCGAGGCGCCTCCGGGTGCGGACACCACGGCCATGGACTGGGAGGTCTACCCGGAGGGACTGCGGGAGGTGCTGTGGCGCCTCCGCGACGAGTACGGCGGACCGCGCGTCGCCGTCACCGAGTGCGGCGCGGCGTACCACGACGAGCCTCGCCCGTCGGGACGCGTCGAGGACCGGCGCCGGGCCGCCTTCCTCGTGTCGCACCTCAGGGCGGCGCTGGCGGCACATGCCGACGGCTGCGACGTCGACTCCTTCCTGGTGTGGACGCTCGTGGACAACCTCGAGTGGACGGACGGCTTCGCCAGGCGCTACGGGCTGGTGAGGCTCGAGCCAGGGACCCTGAGGAGGGTGCCCAAGCTCTCCTACGACGTGCTTCGCGAGGTGGCCGCGAGCGGCAGCGTGCCGCCCGCCGCGGCGGTGGGGGTGCCTAGGTGACGGGCTCGCGCCACAGGGCCAGCGCCAGCCACAACCACGCGGCGATCATCGCCGCGCCGCCGAACGGGGCCACGAGGCCGAGTAGGCTCGGGCCGCCGGCCGCGAGCAGGTAGAGGGCGCCGCAGAAGAGCAGCACGCCCAGGGCGAGCAGCGCGGCCGCGCCCTCCGCGGACGCGGCCGTCCTCGCGGCGGCGGGAGCACCAGCTGCCGCGTCCCCGACAGCCTCCGCGCCCGCCCTGCGGCGGGCGGCGCGGGCCACGAGGGCCATGGCCAGCAGCCCCAGACCGCCGTAGGTCTGGTAGCGCACCGACGTCTCCAGCGTGCCCAGCCTGGTCGCGGGGAGCCGGCCCTCCAGCGTGTGGGCGCCGAAGGCGCCGACCGCCACGGCCAGCGCGACGAGCAGAGCGCCCAGCGCCCCCGCCGCCCGGGAGCTCAGCCTCAAGGGCTCCCCGCCACGCCGGCAGGAGGCGGGGTCTGCGCGGCGGCCGCCCCGGGGGACACGTCGGCGGCCCGCGGTCCTGTCACGCCGCGCACGACGCCGTCGCGCAACTCGATGCGCGCGTCGGCCAGCTCGGCCAGCTCCCTGTCGTGGGTCACGATCACCACGGTGCGGCCCTCCGCGGCCACGTCCCTGAGGGCGCGCATGACGAGCTCGCCGCTGCGCGAGTCCAGGTTGCCGGTGGGCTCGTCGGCGAACACGACGGCGGGGTCGTTCGCCAGCGCCCGCGCCAACGCCACGCGCTGACGCTCGCCGCCGGAGAGCCTGTGCGGCAGGTGGTCGCTCCTGTGCGCCACGCCGAAGCGCTCCAGCAGCGCCATGGCGCGCGCCGAGCGCTCGGCGCGCTGCACGCCGGCCAGGGCCATGGGCAGCGCCACGTTCTGCGCGGCGTCGAGGACGCTCACGAGGTTGAAGGACTGGAACACGAAGCCGAAGCGCCGCAGGCGGAGGTCGGCGCGCTCGCCCTCGCTCAGCTCACCGAGCGCCTGGCCGTCGAGCGTCACGGCGCCGGACGTGGGCGTGTCGAACCCGGCCAGGAGGTTGAGGAGCGTCGACTTGCCCGAGCCGGAGGGGCCCAGGATCGCCGTGAGGCAGGAGGGCGGGAAGGCGGCCGTGACGTCGGTGAGCGCGTGGACGTCGGCCGCGCCGGTGCGGTAGACCTTGCTGAGGCTCTCGGCGCGCAACACCCGGCGATCGTACCCCTGTCTCGTCGCTCAGCGGCCTCCGGAGCTGCCCCCGCCGCCGCCCCCGCCACCCCCGCCGGACGACGAGCCCCCGGACGAAGCCGAGGCCGACGCCGCCGACAGCGACTGCGACAGCGACATGACGGAGCGCGAGACGTCGGCGAAGCTGGTGAGGTTGCCGCTGGAGCCGATCCAGGCGGCGTGGCTGGCGACGGTGGCCTCGTCGATGCCGCGGAGCGGCGCGGCGCGCGCGAGGTTCTTCAGGAACCTCTCGGCCACTCCCAACGCCGCGGCGTACACGTAGTAGACGTCCCACAGCCTGAAGAAGTCGTCGGGCGCGTCCTTCATGCGCGTGTAGTCGGTGAGGGTGCGCTTGAAGCCCCGCCAGGCCGCGACCTCGGCGGCGATCTCCGGGCGCCAGCGCGGCACGGCCACGCCCGCGGCGATGGCGAGGGCCAGCGAGCACGCGGCCCCGGCGATCCCCGCGAACCGCCCCGGACCCACCGCCGCGGCGGCCACGACCACGCACACGAGCATCCCGCCGAAAGCCCGCGCCGCCCACGCGTTCGCCACGCGCTGGCTCTCGGCGTTCACGAGGGGGCCGCCGCGCTTGGCCTCCACCCACTGGCGCACGGCCTTGCCCCAGCTCTGCATGAACGCCGAGGCGTAGCGCTGCGAGTAGCTGCGCATCTCCCGGAACTCGAGCTGGCTGGGGTCACCGCGCCTGTAGGTCATGGCGGCGTTCTTCAGGTAGCGCAGCACGTCGGCCTCGAAGGGCTGCAGCCCCTCGGTGGAGCGCTGGAGGTCGAGGCGCATCTCGAAGCGCCCGCGCTTGGAGGTGAACTCGCCGTAGCCGCGCCTGGCGAGGTCCATGATCGTGGCCATGAAGGCGTTGCCCATCAGACCGGGCTGGAAGGACTGGGTGAGCAGCGCCACGACGGCGGCCGGCGGCAGGTCGCTGGGCGGCTCGAACGGGTAGCGCATGACCTGCACGTCCGGCTCGCGGCCGTGCCGCACGTACGCCCTGACCACGCCCACCAGCAGGAACAGGACGATCGCGGCCGGCACCAGCGCCCACCAGGCGGATCGGCGCAGCGCCGCACGCGCCGCGGCCCCCTCGCTGATCCCGGCGACCCGCGCCTCCTCGATGAGCGCCTGCTCCATCCCCGGGAACCGGCCCTTCGGCTCGAACAGGTCCGGGTCCATGAGGTAGTCGACCTCGACGCCGGCGCCCGGCGGGATGCGCTCGAAGGTCACGGTGAGGACCGAGCGGTCGTCGGACAGGGTCACGACGGGCTTCTCTGGGTTGGCGTAGCGGTGCACGTAGGCGTCGTAGGGCGCTGCCATGGGCCCAGGCGCCTCGACGCGGAGCTGGTAGCCCACGATCGGCGGGTGGTCGAGCTGGATCAGGTTCCAGTACCACTGGGCCGCGTCCGTGAAGAACCGCATGGTGCCGGACAGGCGGTAGTGGAAGCGCACCCGCCTCTCGCTCACCCGCGTCGCGTTGCGCACGACCAGCTCGGTGCCGGCAGAGCAGGGCTGCATCAACGCCGTCGCGGGCGGTCCGCTGCTCACCGCCCCGGAGCCGGGCAGCAGGTCGACGCGTTGGCCGTCCTCGAGCTCGAGGCAGATGAACGCCTCGCCGAAGTCGTCGTCCGTCCACAGGGTGCGCGTGTCGTCGACGACCACGTCGCCCGACGGCTCGATGGTGACGACCTGCACCACGTCGCGCCACTCGTAGCGCTGGGCCAGGGCGAGGCCGGTGGCGAGGGCGAGCGCGAGCGCCGCGAGCGCCCGCGTCATCTGTCGCGGCATGGCGGTCATCTTACGGTCGTCGGGGCCGGAGCGTGCGGGACGCGGAGGGCGCGCCGCGCCGGGCGCGCGGCGCCGACGCTCGCTCACGACCCGGAGCGGCGGCAGGCAGGGCGCCGGGGGCCGCGTCCCCGCTCACTCGCGCGCGACGGCCACCGCGATGGGTACCCGCGCGGCGCGCCCGGCGGGCAGCAGGCCGGCGAGGAGGCCTGTCACCGCGGCCACGAGCACGGCGAAAGCGACTAGCCGCGGGGTCACGGCCGCCACGGCGAGGCCCACGTAGTCGTTGGCGATGGCGTTCACCACCCGCGTCGCCAGGCCGCCGAGCCCGACCCCGACGGCGGCGCCCACCAGCGACAGGATCACCGACTCGAGCACCACGAGCGAGAACAGGAAGGTGGGCCGCGCGCCCACGGCGCGCACGACGCCGAACTCCCTCGTGCGCTCGAAGACGCTCATCATCATCGTGTTCGCCACGGCGATCGCCCCCACCACGAGGGCTATGGCGCTGATGCCGAGGCGCACGAAGTCGGAGATGCGCAGCGAGTCCTGCACCACGCTCAACGCGCCCGCCTGGGTCTGGACGCCGAGGTCGGGGTAGGCGGCCTCGATCGCGTCCGCCACGGCCTCGGCGCGCGTGGGGTCGTCGAGCTTCACGAGGATCAGGCTGACGCGGTCCTCCACGCCCATCGCGGCGCGCAGCGAGTCGAAGGGCACGACCACGAGGTTCTCGAGGAGCCCCGCGTCCGAGGACACGACGCCCACGACCTCGAACGTCGCCTCCGGGTTCAGGCGCAGCCTGTCGCCCAGCTCGAGCCCGGCGCGCGACGCCACCGAGCGGCCCACGACGGCTACGAGCGCGCGCTCGTCCTCCGGCGTGAGGAGGCGGCCGTCCACGACGGACGCGCCCATGAAGACCCTGTCGAGCGGCACGTCGGTGGGCAGCCCCTCGAAGACGAACGACTGGCTGGGGGAGAGGCCGCCGCGCAGGTAGGTGAGCACGGGCGTGACCGAGCTGATGCCGAAGCGCTCCGCGTCGTCCCGCAGCCGCTCGACGTACGCGGCGGGCAGGTCCGGCGCCGTGGGGATGATGTCGTCGCCGGCCTCCCCGTAGGTGACCTGGACCTCGGGCCCCAGGCCGGCGAGCTGGTCGGCGAAGGCCTTGCGCAGGCCCTCGCCTATGGACATGAAGACGACGGTGGAGGCGATGGCGATGGCGATGCCCAGGGCCGTGAGACCGGTGCGCAGCGGCCTGTGGCGCAGTGACGCCAGGGCGAGCTGGGCTGTGACGGCGCCCCTCACTGGCCGGTGAAGGCGCGGCCCACCACGGCCCCCGAGGAGCCGAGCGTGCCGATCACGGTGTCGCCGAGCGTGATCTGCACGCCGGCGGCGTTGCCCACGTGGACGTAGACGGGGAGGTCGAAGGTGAAGGTCTCGCCCGGCTGGGCCGTGCGGTAGACGAGCCGCTCGCCCTGGTTGCGCGCCGTGCCGCGGTAGACCTCGAGCCACGTCGGGGCCGTCACCGCGATGGCGAGCTGGTCGGCCCCCACCTGTCCGGCGGGCGGCGCGCCCGCGCCCTCGGCCGGCGCCGCCGGCTCGGGCGCCAGCGTCACCGTAAGGGTCTGGTCCTCCAGGAGGTCGACGGGCTGCTCCAGCGTCTGGTAGCCGTCCAGGCTCACGCGCAGCACGCGTCCGGCGCGCGCGGTGACGGGCACGTCGCGTATGGGCGTCGTGCCTGGCAGCACGAAGCTGTCGATGCTGACGGTGGCGCCGGGCGGGTCGGAGACGACGCTCACGAGCACGGTGGCCGGCAGGCCGGGGGCCTCGCCGGCGCCCGCCGCCGGGGTCTCGTCCGGCGGCGCCTCGGGCGTGGCGACGGGCGGAGCCTGGTCGAGCTGAGCGCCGCCGACGGGCCTGCCTGGCGCCATGAGCCTGTTGAAGCCCCACACGGCCAGGCCGACGAGAGCGGCGACGAGCACGATCGTGGGCACCAGCGGACCGAGGCTGAAGCCGGGCCGGTCGCGGGACTCGGAGCGGCGACGACGCCGCGGCGGCGGACGCTCGCCGCGGCGCTCCTGCTCGAGGCGCATCTCCAGGGTGGAGAGGCCGCCCGCCTGGCGGCGCTCCGACTGGTAGGCGGCGAGGGCGCGCTCGGCGTCCACGCCCACCGCCTGGGCGAAGAGCCTGACGAAGTTGCGCGCGTAGACGTCCTCGGGCAGGTCGCCGTAGCGCGCCTCCTCGAGGGCTCGCAGGTACTCCTGGCGGACATGCGTGAGCTCGGCGACGTCGGCCAGGGAGAGCCCGCGGCTCTCGCGAGCCGACCTCAGGAGCTCACCCAGGCCCTGCGGGCGGCCGACAGAGGTGGTGTCGATGCGGTGCTCGTCGCTCAAGCCCGTCCTCCCACGGGGCTGGCGTCGGCCGACAGGCGCCTGAAGGCCGCGGCGACCTGCGCCGCCAGCGCGGCGTTCTCCTCGAGGAGACGCGTGTTGACCTCCACGGTGCGCCCGCTCGAGAGCCGCGCCAGCTCGGCCAGGAGGAACGGGGTGGCGTCGCGTCCGCGCACGTCCCGGGAGCGCAGCTCGGCCTCGGCGCGCTGCCTCAGCGCAGCGAGCTCCGCCGCCTCCATCCCGTCCGAGACCGGGTTGCTGAGCACCACGCCAGAGGATAACCCCAGCCCGCGCTGCGCCAGCAGCATGGCGGCGGCGTCCTCCGGGGTGTCCACTCGCGCGGGCAGCGGCAGGTGGGTGTGGCTGACGAGGAAGCCCGCGAGCGTGCTCGAGCGGTAGCCCACCACCGGCACGCCGGCGCTCTCCAGCCTCTCGAGCGTGGCGCGGGCGTCGAGGATGCTCTTGGGGCCGGCGCAGACGGTCAGCACCGGGTAGCGGGCGAGGGCAGCGATGTCGGCGGACTCGTCGAAGGGGACGTCGTGGACGCCGCCGATGCCGCCCGTGGCGAAGACGTCGATGCCGGCGCGGTCGGCAGCCCACAGGGTGGCCGCCACGGTCGTGCCGGCGGACGCTCGCTGTGCGACCACGGCGGCGAGGTTCCACAGCGACGCCTTCTCGGCGTCGGCGGCGGCCAGGCGCTCGAGCTCGACGCCGCTCAGGCCCACCACGACCTCGCCGTCCAGCACGCCCACGGTGGCCGGCACGGCCCCGGCGCCCGCCACCATCGCCTCCAGCCGCCTGGCGGCGTCGAGGTTGCGCGGCCTGGGCAGCCCGTGGGTGATGACGGTGGACTCCAGCGCCACCACGGGCGCGCCGTCGCTCAGCGCGTCCCGGACGCGCGTCCCGAGGCGGAATGGGACCCCTCTGTTCACGGCGCCATCTTACCGATGCCGCCGGCACGGGCGGGTCCGAGGGGAGGTCCGGACGCCGCCGCGACGGCGGGCCGCGGGCGAGGTCGGCGCCGGCCGACCGCGCGGGCAGGGGCGAGGGCGTACCCGGCGCCCGGCCAGGGAGCCCGTCCTGCAGCGTGGTAACGTCGCTCGCGTGGACGCGCCCGAGCTGTCGGCCGTGTGGCCCTGGGTCGAGCAGATCGGCGTGGGCGCGGTGGCGGGCTTCGTCGCCGGCTACGCGGTGAAGAAGGTGGGCAAGGTCGTGGCGCTGGTCCTGGGCATCCTGTTCATAGCGGTGCAGCTGCTGGCCTGGTCCGGGTTCGTGAGCGTGAACTGGTCCGTGGTGCAGGAGCGGGTCGACCCCCTGCTCACCGGCGACTCGCTGCGCGGCACGTGGCAGGGGCTGCTGGCGCTGCTCACCTACAACGTGCCCTTCGCCGCCGCCTTCGTCCCGGCCTTCGTCATCGGACTGCGGCGCGGCTGACGGGGGCGTCGCGGGCCGGCGCGGGGCCCGCAGACGTGAGCGCGCGGATGTCAAGTGACCTTAGCCTGTTGGGCACAGACAGCTTGATAGACACCAGTTGACAGTCCCCGAGGGGCATGGATACCATTGGGGGCGGTTGGCACTCGCACGTGCCGAGTGCCAAACAGGCACATCCGGGAAAAGTGGAGGAAGCATGGCTGATCAGAAGCTGACGCTGAAGCCGCTGGGCGACAAGGTCGTCGTCGAGGTCATCGACGAGCCGCAGACCACAGCCAGCGGTCTGGTGCTGCCCGACAGCGCCAAGGAGAAGAGCCAGCGGGGCAAGGTCCTCGCCGTGGGCCCGGGCAAGTACCTCGACAACGGGTCGCGCGAGCCCATCGACGTGGCGGTGGGCGACACCGTCGTCTTCGCCAAGTACGGCGGCACCGAGATCGAGCTCGACGGCCGCGAGCTCATGATCCTGAGCCAGCGCGACATCCACGCCGTCCTCGGCTGAGTCAGCCAAGCACCGGACACCAGGGAAGCAGAGGGAAGATGGCAAAGGACCTGATCTACAAGGAAGAGGCGCGGCGCGCGCTGGAGCGCGGCGTCAACGCCGTCGCCAACGCCGTCAAGGTCACGCTCGGGCCGAAGGGGCGCAACGTCGTCCTCGAGAAGAAGTTCGGCGGCCCGACGATCACGAAGGACGGCGTCACCGTCGCCAAGGACATCGAGCTCAAGGACCCGCTCGAGAACATCGGCGCCAAGCTCCTGATCGAGATCGCCACCAAGACGAACGAGATCACGGGTGACGGCACCACCACCGCCACCGTGCTCGGCCAGGCGATCGTGCGCGAGGGCCTGAGGAACGTCGCCGCCGGCGCCAGCCCGCTGGGCCTCAAGCGCGGCATCGACAAGGCCGTCGACGCCGCCGTCGAGCGCATCAAGGGCCTGGCCAGGAGCGTCGAGGACAGCAAGTCCGTGGCCGAGGTCGCCTCGATCTCCGCCAACGACGCTGCCGTCGGCGAGCTCATCGCCCAGGCGATGGACAAGGTCGGCCGCGACGGCGTCATCACCGTCGAGGAGTCGAAGACCCTCGACACCGAGCTCGACGTCGTCGAGGGCATGCAGTTCGACAAGGGCTACATCAGCGCCTACTTCATCACCGACTCCGAAGCCATGGAGGCGGTGCTCGAGGACCCCTACATCCTCATCCACGAGAAGAAGATCAGCGCGCTGAAGGACCTCCTGCCCGTGCTCGAGCAGGTCATCCAGACCGGCAAGCCGCTCCTGATCATCGCCGAGGACGTCGAGGGCGAGGCCCTCGCCACCCTCGTCCTCAACAAGCTCCGCGGCACCCTCAACGTGCTCGCCGTCAAGGCCCCGGGCTTCGGCGACCGGCGCAAGGAGATGCTCAAGGACATCGCCGCGGTCACCGGCGGTGAGGTCGTCAGCGAGGAGCTCGGCCACAAGCTCGAGAACGTGCGCCTCAACCAGCTCGGCCGCGCCAAGCGCGTCCGCGCCAGCAAGGACGAGACCACGATCATCGAGGGCCAGGGTGACCGCAAGGTCATCGACGAGCGCATCAAGGGCATCAAGGCCGAGCTCGAGACCACCGACTCCGACTACGCTCGCGAGAAGCTCCAGGAGCGCCTCGCCAAGCTGGCGGGCGGCGTGGCCGTGATCCGCGTCGGCGCGGCCACCGAGACCGAGCTCAAGGAGAAGAAGCACCGCTTCGAGGACGCCCTCTCCACCGCGCGCTCCGCGGTCGAGGAAGGCATCGTCGCGGGCGGCGGCGTGACGCTGATCCACGCCATGGAGGCCGTCAAGAAGGTCGCCGACTCGCTCGAGGGCGACGAGCGCACCGGCGCTCAGATCCTCATGCGGGCCCTCGAGGAGCCCGCGCGCCAGATCGCGGCGAACGCCGGCGCCGAGGGCAGCGTGATCGTGAACGCGATCCGCAACAAGAACGACGGCAAGTTCGGCTACAACGCCGCGACCGACTCCTTCGTAGACGACATGTTCGCCGCCGGCATCGTCGACCCGGCGAAGGTCACGCGCACCGCGCTGCAGAACGCCGCCTCCATCGCCGGCCTGCTCCTCACCACCGAGGTGGTCATCTCCGAGCACCCAGAGAAGGAAGAGAAGGCCGCCAGCATGCCCGGCGGCGACATGGGAGGCATGGACTTCTAGACCCCGCCAGACCTTCCGGCACACGGCCGCCGCCGGGCTTCGCGCCTGGCGGCGGCTCTTCGTCGGGCCCTCAGTGCTCTATGAGCGAGCGCCCCGTCATCTCCGGTGGCTGCGGGAGCCCCATCAGCTCGAGGACCGTGGGCGCCACGTCGCCGAGCGCGCCCCCGCCGCGCAGGCGCAGGGAGGCCACGGCGGGGTCGTCGGACACGAGCACGCACGGCACCGGGTTCGACGTGTGCGCCGTGTGCGGCTCGCCCGTCGCCTCCAGCATCTTCTCGGCGTTGCCGTGATCGGCGATCACGACGGCAGTGCCGCCGCGCGCGCGCCAGGCGGCGAGGAGGCGGCCCAACCCGACGTCCACGGCCTCGCAGGCCCTCACGGCCGCGGCCAGCACGCCGGTGTGCCCCACCATGTCCGGGTTCGCGTAGTTGATCAGCACGAAGTCGTCCAGGCCCTGCGCGATGCGCGCCACCGTGGCGTCGGTGAGCGCGGGCGCGCTCATCTCCGGCTGCAGGTCGTAGGTCGCGACCTTGGGGGAGGGCACCAGTAGGCGCTCCTCACCGGGGAAGGGCTCCTCGCGCTGGAGGTTGAAGAAGTAGGTCACGTGGGCGTACTTCTCGGTCTCGGCGGTGTGGTACTGCCGCAGCCCCGCCGCCGACACGACCTCGGAGAGGCCCATCGTCAGCGGCGGCAGCGCGAAGGCGTAGGGCAGGCCCAGCTCGCGGTCGTACTCCATGAGCGACGCGAAGCGCACGCGCGGCGCCGCGCAGCGCTCGAAGCCCGTGAAGCCCGGCTGGGTGAGCGCGTAGGTGAGCTGCCTGGCGCGGTCTGCCCGGAAGTTGAAGAAGAGGACGGCGTCGCCGTCGCTCATGGCCTCGGGAGCCCCCACGACCGTGGGCAGCACGAACTCGTCCGTCTCGCCGCGGGCGTACGCCGCCGCCACGGCCTCGGCCGCCGTGGGCGCGGCGTGCTCCGCGCGCCCGCACGCGACCGCGTCGTAGGCGCGCGACGTCCTGTCCCAGCGCCTGTCCCTGTCCATCGCGTAGTAGCGGCCCGAGACCGTGGCGATGCGCGCGTCCAGGCCGGCCCGTGTCAGCTCGGCCAGCTTGGCCTCGACCGTCGCCAGGTACCGCGGCGCGCCGTCGGGGGCGCTGTCGCGTCCGTCGGTGAAGGCGTGGACGCGCACGCGGGGCAGGCGCAGCCTGGCGGCCAGCTCGAGCAGCGCCAGCAGGTGGCGGAGGTCGCTGTGGACGCCGCCGTCAGAGACGAGGCCGAGGAGGTGCAGGGTGCTGGACCGCGCGGCCTCGTAGGTCTCGAGGAGCACCTCGTCCCGGAAGAAGGTGCCGTCGTCTATGCGCTCCTGCACGTAGGTGAGGCTCTGCACCACGCGCCGCCCGGCGCCGATGTTCATGTGCCCCACCTCGCTGTTGCCCATCTGCCCGGCCGGCAGGCCCACGGCGGGGCCCGAGGCGTCGAGCGTCGTGCGGGGGCCCGCCCGCCAGACGGCGTCGAAGCACGGCGTGCTGGCCAGCTCGACGGCGTTGCCGGGCCCCGGTGGCGCCAGGCCGAAGCCGTCGAGCACCACCAGCATCACGGGCCGCGCGGGCCGGCTCACGACCAGCTCCAGCCGAGGACGCGGGCGACGCGCTCGCCCAGGACGCGGAGGTCCTCGTCTGCGAGCCGGTCGGGGTGCTTGCCGGTGGCCAGCGCGGCGCGGCAGCGTGCGGCCCTCTCGAGGTGCGGTCTCAGGGAGGCGTCGGAGACGACGCGGGGCAGCAGGTCCTCCAAGGTCTCCTCCAGGTAGATCGAGGCCAGGCGGCGCGCGACCGCGGCCTCCTCCACGGCCAGCTGCGGGTGCGGCTCCGCCGGGTCGAGGGCCATCCGCCGGGCGGCCGCTACGACGCGCGGTTCCCTGGCGGCGCGCCGGCAGCTCGGGCACAGCTCGCGGTCGCGCAGCTCCACGCTCTGGCGACCCAGCTCGGCCAGGCGCCTGTCGCGCGGCGCCAGACCGGCCACGGCGCCGTCGTGCAGGACGCCGCAGGTGGGGCAGGCGGCGTGTCCGGCGGCGCGCTGCCTGGCCCAGTGGCCCGCCAGCGTCCGTGCCGCCGCGCGGGCCAGGTCGGCGATGTCGCTCGGCAGCTCGGCGGCGTCCACGACCCGCTCCAGGCTGGCCACGTCGGCCGGGTCGGGTTCGGGCGCGCCGCCCTCCGCCGCTCCCGGCTCGTCCGCGTCGGCGGCGAGCCGCCCGGCCTGGAAGCGCACGTCCTTCAGCTCACGCAGGCCGTAGGTCTCGTGGTACACGGCCACGAACCGTTGGCGCTGCATGTTCAGGTGCATCGCCGTCTCCGAGTCGGTGACGTCCACGTACAGCACGCCGTCGCTGAACGCCCTGGCCGAGCTGAAGCGGGCCACGTCGTGGCCCACGACCCGCGGCCACAACAGCACGGCCTCGGCGCGGCGCAGGGGCCGCATCATGCCGCGGCGCCTGAACACCTCGGCGATCAGCTCGCCGGCGCTGCGCGGTCCCCCGCCCCTCACGAGGCGCGCTCCCACCGCTCCGGCGCGGGACGGCGCCGCGTCACGCCGGCGCTCCCACGGCGTCGATGAGGGCGACCTCTCCCGCCGTCACGCGGAACAGGGCGTCGTGGTGCGGGGGCGGCTCCGTGCCGGTGACGATGGCCTGCGGCGTGCTGGCGGTGAGGGACAGCAGGTAGGCCCTCCTGTCGGCGTCCAGCTCGGCCGAGAAGTCGTCGACGAGCAGCACGGGCGGCTCGCCGTGGCGCTCGGTGAGGAGTCGGTACTCGGCGACGCGCAGGGCGAGCGCGGCGGTGCGAGCCTCGCCGCGCGAGCCGAAGGCCCGCACGTCCATGCCGCCCAGCGTGAGCTCCAGGTCGTCGCGGTGCGGACCCACCACGGTGGCGCCGCGAGCCAGCTCCGCCGCCCGTGTCGCCGCCACGGCCGCGGCCAGGTCGTCGCCCTCCCAGTTGCGCGCCAGCCTCACGCCGAAGGGCGCGTCGTCGCCCGAGACCTCGCGGTACACCTGGGCCGCCAACGGGCAGAGACGGCGCACGAGGCGCTCGCGCATGGCGTCGACCTCGGCGCCCACTCCCACCAGCCGCGCCGTCCAGTCGGGCAGCGACGCGTCGCGCGGGGAGAGGCGCAGCAGGGCGTTGCGCTGCTCGAGCACGCGGCCGTACTCGCGAGCCAGTGCCGCGTAGCGCGCCGAGACCTTCGAGATCAGGGCGTCGAGGTACGCGCGCCGCGCGCTGGGCGAGCCGTGCACGAGCTCGGAGTCCTCCGGCGTCACCAGCACCGCCGCCACGTGTCGTGAGACGTCGGCGGCGCGCGCCACCTGCGAGTCGAGCCTCACGACCTTGCGGCCGGCGGCGAAGCCCACCTCGACGCTGCTGACGCCGCCCAGGTGCTCGACCTCCACGGCCACGTACGCCTCCTCGTGCCCGAACGCCACCATGTCGCCGAGGTTGCCGGCGGCCAGGGTGCCGTTGCAGCCGAGGTAAGCGGCGTGCAGCAGGTTGCTCTTGCCCGAGGCGTTCTGGCCCACGACGGCCACCACGCCGTCGGGGAACGAGACCCGGCGCGTGGCGAGGTTACGGAACGCGAGCTGCGTCAGCGACCGCAGGCGCACCCCGGCAGTCTACCGCCGCGGGTCCTGAGCGCCGTCCGCCGGGACGCCAGGCCCGGTCGGCGGCTGGTAGCATCGGGCGTGACGCTCGACGTCCGCTCGCTGAGGGCCGACTTCCCCGTGCTGGAGCGCGAGGTCAACGGCAGGCCCCTGGTGTACCTCGACAGCGCCGCCTCCTCGCAGAAGCCGCGGCAGGTCGTCGAGGCCATGAGCGAGTACTACTACCGCCACCACGCGAACGTGCACCGGGGGGCGCACGTGCTGTCGGTCGAGGCCACGTCCCTCTACGAGGAGGCTAGGGCCGAGGTGGCCGCGTTCGTCGGAGCGGCGGACCCGGGGGGCGTGGTGTTCGTGCGCAACGCCACCGAGGCCATCAACCTCGTGGCGTCGAGCTGGGGCCGCGCGAACCTGGGGCCCGGCGATGAGGTCGTGGTCACCGTCGCCGAGCACCACGCGAACGTGGTGCCGTGGCAGATCGTCGCGGCCGAGCGGGGCGCCGTGCTGAGGCCCGTGGGTCTCGACGCGCGCGGGACCGTGGACATGGACGCCCTGCGGGCCGCCGTCGGGCCCGGCACGCGGCTCGTCGGCGTCTTCCACGTGAGCAACGTCCTCGGCACCGTGAACCCTTTGGCGGAGGTGGCCGAGGTCGCGCATGCCGCCGGCGCGCTGCTGCTGGTGGACGGCGCTCAGGCCGCCCCGCACCTGCCCGTGGACGTGGACGCGCTCGGCTGCGACTTCTACGCGTTCTCGGCGCACAAGATGCTGGGTCCCACCGGCATCGGGGCGCTGTGGGCGCGGCCGGAGCTCCTCGAGGCGATGCCACCGTACATGGGCGGCGGCGAGATGATCTCGCGCGTCTCCTTCGAGGGCACGACCTACGCTCCGCCCCCGAAGCGCTTCGAGGCCGGCACCCCCAGCATCGCCGAGGCCGTCGGCTTCGCCGCCGCCGTCAGGTACCTGCGGGCGCTGGGCATGGACGCCGTGAGGCGCCACGACGAGGCGCTGGTGGCGCGGGCCGTGGCCGGGCTGGCGGAGCTGCCGGGCGTCGCCCTGGTCGGTCCTGCCGAGGGTCGGGTCGGGCTCGTCACCTTCGTCGTCGACGGCGTTCACGCCCACGACGTGGCCACGGCCCTCGACCTCGAAGGGGTGGCCGTGCGGGCCGGCCAGCACTGCGCCCAGCCGCTGCACCGCGAGCTGGGCATCGCCGCCACCACCAGGGCTAGCTTCTACGTCTACAACGAGCTCTCCGAGGTAGACGCCTTCGTGAGCGCCCTCGAGCGCGTCGTGGACCACTTCGCGGCGCCGGTCTGATGGGCCTGCTCGCCGACCTCTACCAGGCGGCGGTGCTCGAGCACTCGCGTCACCCGCGCAACCGCTACCGGCCCGAGCGCTACGACCTCGCCTACCCGGGCGTGAACCCCGGCTGCGGCGACGAGATCACGCTCTACCTCGCGCTCCGCGACGGCGCCCTGGAGACCGTGGCGTTCGAGGGCGTGGGCTGCGCGATCTCGCAGGCGTCGGCCAGCCTCATGACGGAGGCGGTGCGGGGCAGGAGCGCGGCGGAGGCCCTCGCGCTCGCCGCCGACTTCCGCGCCATGGTCAGGGGGGAGGAGCCGCCGGAGCGGCTCGGGGAGGCCAGGGTCCTCAGCGGCGTCAGCCGCCTGCACGCCCGCGTGAAGTGCGCGACGCTGCCGTGGGTGACCCTGGAGCACGCGCTGGCCGAGCTGGGAGCGGCGCCCACCCCAACCTCCTAGGACGCCCCCGGACCGGCGACGAGCAGGCGCCGTCGGACCGCTACCCGGAGGTCTCGCCGGCGCCCTGAGGCACAGGTTCCTGAGACCCCTCCTGCGCCGACGCCGACCTGTTGCCCAGCGCCTCCAGCGACCGCGAGTAGGCCTGCAGCAGCCCACGGAACTGCTCGCGGAACAGCGCCTGTTCGCGCTGCAGCCTGTCGAGGTCGGCCCGCGTGCGCGCGACCTCGTCGTCGAGGTCGGCGAGGCGCCGCTCGCGCACCCGCTCGGCCTCGTCGAGGATGAGCTTGGCCTCGCGCTTGGCGTTCTCCTTGATCTCGTTCGCGATGCGCTCGGCCGCGATCACCGCGCGCTGCAGCTCGGCCTCCTTCGCCTGCAGCTCGGACACCTGCTGCCGGGAGGCGTCCAGCTCCCCCTGCAGCTCCTGCAGCTCCCTGAGCAGGTCGGCCACGTCGGACGCGACGCGCTCGAGGAAGTCGCGCACGTGGCGTCGCTGGTAGCCGCCCGCGCCGCGCGGGAACTCCATGTGCTCGATCTCGAGCGGGCTCAGCCGCACGTTCCCACCTCCTGCCCGGGCTCGACCGGGGCGGAGCTCATCACAGCTCCGGCAGCACCGCGCGCACGAGCCGCCTGAACGAGTCGCCCATCCGCTCGGCCATGGCCACGACCTCGTCGCCGGTGGCGTGCTCCTCGGAGTCGGGGATCGCCATGTCGGTGATCGCCGAGAGCCCGAGGACCCGCATGCCGAGCTGCCTGGCGCGCAGCACCTCGAGGACCGTCGACATGCCCACGGCGTCGGCGCCCAGCGACCTGTAGGCGCGCAGCTCGGCTCGGGTGGCGTAGCTCGGGCCCGTGATGGCCAGGTACACGCCCTCCCTGAGCGCGATGCCATGCCGCAGCGCCGCGCTGCGGGCCGCCTCCCTGTACGCCCTGTCGTAGCAGTCGAACATCACGGGGAAGCGCTCATGGGTGGGGTCGGTGAGCGGCCCGACGAGGGGGTTCTGACCCGTCATGTTGATGAAGTCGACCTGCAGCATGAGCTCGCCGGCGCGCCAGTTCGGGTCGAGACCGCCGCAGGCGTTCGTGACGACCAGCGACCTCACGCCCAGGGCGGCCATCACGGCGACGGGGTAGGTGACCTGCGCGGCCGTGAAGCCCTCGTAGGAGTGCACGCGGCCCTGCATGACCGCGACCTCGCGGCCCTCCAGGTAGCCGACGTGCAGGCGGCCGGCGTGGCCGGGGGCGGAGGAGACGGGCATGCCGGGGACGTCGGCGTAGGGGATCGAGACGCCGTCCACCTCTTCCGCCAGTGCGCCGAGGCCCGAGCCCAGCACCAGCCCGATCTTCGGCACCAGCGCGGTGCGCTCGCGCACGGCCCTCACGGCCGCCGGGACCTGGCCGGGGTCGCCGACGGGGCGAGCGGCGTCTGCTCGGCTCATGGCCGCGATGATAACGGTACGAGCCGCATGAGCACGGCGCACCGCCGTCTCATGCGCCTAGGTAAGATGCCCGCATGCCGCGCCGCCTAGCCGTCGTGCTCGCGTTCTGCCTCGCTCTGTCGTTCGCGCTCCCGGTCCTCGCGCAGGTGGCGCCGTCCGGTCGCATCGTGGAGGTCCGCGTCGAGGGCACGACCACGTACGCCGACATCGTGCGCACGATCATCACGACCCGCGTGGGCGCGGACGCGGCGTCGGTGGACCTCGAGGCCGAGCGCAACCGCGTCTACAGCCTCGGGACGTTCGAGAGCGTGAGCGTGGAGATCGAGCAGGGCGGCGGCGGGCCGGTGCTGGTCGTGCGCGTGGTCGAGAACCCCCGCATCGGCGAGGTGGAGTTCGACGGCGTGGAGTCGCTGTCGCAGGACGCCCTGCGCGACCTGCTGTCGTCCACGCACCTCCTGGCGCCCGGGCGCGTCTACAACACGATCCGCGCCAGCGAGGCGCGCGACACGATCCGCCAGGCCTACCGCCAGGCCGGCTTCCCGTTCGACGTCGAGGTGAACCTGGAGGTAGCGCCGGCGCCCGACCTGGCCGAGTCCGCCGACGCTGTGCCCGTGCGCCTCACCTACGTGGTGGACGAGAGCGCCGAGGTGGAGGAGGCGCGGTTCAGCGGGAACACGGTGCTGAGCGAGTCGGACCTGCGCCAGGTCTTCCAGGGCGTGCTGCAGGCCGACGGCTTCGACCCGCAGCTCTACAGGCAGGCCCTGCAGGCCGTGGCGAACCGCTACGCGGCCCTGGGCTACCGCGGCTCCGGCGTGGACGTGACGGCGACGAGCCTCTCGGGCGGTGTGCTCGACGTCACCGTGCGGGAGCTGACGATCGCCTCGATAGACACCACGGCGCTGGGCGTCGACCCCGCCGACCTGAGCCTGAAGCCCGGCGACCTCTTCAACTACGACACGCTGCTGGAGGACGTGCGCCGCCTGGCGCGCGGCCGGTCGAGCGACATACAGCTGGAGGCCACGGTGTCGGCCACGGGCGGCGTGCGCGTGACGTTCCGGCTGGGGGCGCCGGAGACGGCGGGGCCGGTGCAGCGCATCGAGTTCGAGGGGAACACCGTCGTCTCCGACGAGGTGCTACGCGACGCGCTCCGCACCGAGGTGGGCGACAACTTCGCGTCGGCGGTGGCGGAGGAGGACTTCAGGCAGATCGTGCGGGCCTACCAGGACGCCGGCTACCGCATCATCACGACGCCGGACTACTCGTACGACGACGGCACCTACATCCAGCGCGTGACCGAGCTGAAGGTGGCGGGTTACTCGGTGGTGTACGACGGCAAGCAGGGCGGCACGCAGGAGACCGTCATCACGCGCTACCTGCCCGACGTGGGGACCGTGGTGAACGACCAGAGGATCGTCCAGGGCCTGCTCGACGTGGCGCGCCTCGGCGTGGTGGACGTGGTGAACTACGCGCTGGAGCCCACGGCGGAGACCGACCAGGTGAACGTGGTAGTGACGGTGCGCGACCGCTCGACGGGCGAGCTGCGTCCCGCGGCGCAGTACGCGACCGACACGGGGTTCTCGGCGAGCCTGAGCTACAACGAGCGCGACTTCCTGGGCCTGGCGCACTCGGTGAGCGGCGAGGTGAACGCCACCAGCACCGACGTCGGGTTCATGCTCGGCGGCCGGGTGAGCTACGAGGTGCCGTGGCTGTACGTGGACTGGCTGGACTTCCAGGAGGTGCCCACCTCGGTGTCGGCGTCGCTGTTCAGCGTGGTGACCAACAACCAGCCGTTGACGGCCGGCGGTCAGACCACGATCCAGTACCCGGGCCTGCCGGAGACGGAGGAGAACCGCGTCCGGGTGGGCGAGTACACGTCGCGCTCCACGGGCTTCGGGTTCACCGTCGGTCGGCCCGTGACCGACGAGATCACGGTGACCTTCGGCGCGAACGGCTCCTACACGCAGTACATGCTCGAGCCCGTCGGCACGCCCTGCGAGATCGTGGGCGACGAGGTGCAGAACCCCAAGAACTGCTTCCTGCCCACTAGCGAGGCGCAGCAGTACCTGCCCACCTCGGGCCTGTCGGGCTTCACGACCGCGCGCGTGAACTACGACGACCGCGACGACGCTGACTTCCCCACCGAGGGCGTGGCGGCCTACGGGTCCCTGGGCGTGGGCTTCGGCAACGACTTCCTGCACCCCGACACCGACGAGCGCGTCACCTACGTCTACGAGCAGGCCACGCTGGGGGCGCGGACGTACTTCAAGCTGGCCGACGTGGTACCCGACCAGGTGCAGGACGAGAACCACGTGTTCGGCGTGCGCCTCGACCTGGGGCACCAGTTCGGAGGGCTCTACCCGACCAGCAAGCGCTTCTTCGTGGGCCAGAGCGTGGACGTGGCCACGCAGATCCGCGGCTACAGGCGCGAGGACTTCGGCCTCTCGCGCACCTACATGACGAGCAGCTTCGAGTACCGCTACGACTTCAACCTCTCGACGTTCGCCACGCAGACGGTGATAGGCGTGGCGTTCGTCGACCTCGGCTGGGCCTCGACGGTGCCGGGCTTCCCGGAGTACGAGACGCCGCTCTTCGCGTCGGCGGGCGTGGGCGTGCAGATCAACCTCGGCTTCGGCGGCGTGCTGCTGCCGGCCGTGCGCCTCGACTACGCCTTCAGCCAGCGCCACCCCACCGGCGTCTTCAGCTTCAGGGTGGGGCCGGTGTTCTGATCCGCTGCCGGCTGGTGCCGGTCGCCCGGTGCCGTCACCTTCGCCGGGGCGCGAGGGAAGGGCGGCGACCTCTTGCGGGGTCGCCGCCCACGCTCTCGTAAGGGAAGCCCTACGCCTGGCCCCATAGGGGGCCGCGGCGTCGCGGCAGAGCGGCTAGGTGCAGGGCTCGCCCCAGTGCGGCTTGTGGGCGGACGAGAGGGGCGAGCCGGGGCTGAAGTTCGTCGGCTCGTGGTCGAACTGCACGACACACCAGCCGGTGAGGTCCTGGTCGAAGCTCGTCGCGTTCAGGAAGAGGCTGTTCATGTCCGTGACGTTGCTGGTGTCCCAGCCGCCGATGTCCTGATCGAACTCGTAGGCGTCGGAGAACGTGGCCCGCAGGCTGGTGACCTTGCTGGTGTCCCAGCCGCCGATGTCCTGGTTGAACACGTAGGCGAGGTCGAACATGTACCCCATGTCCGTGACCGAGCTGGTGTCCCAGTCGCTGATGTCCTGGTCGAACTCCTTCGCGAGGGAGAACATGGACTTCATGGTCGTGACGTTGCTGGTGTCCCAGCCGCCGATGTCCTGATCGAAGACGAGCGCTCCGTCGAACATGTAGGCCATGGACGTGACGTTGCTGGTGTCCCAGCCGCCGATGTCGCCGTCGAACTTCTCGGCGTTCCTGAAGGTCTCGGTCAGGTCGGTCACCGTGGAGGGGATGTGGTCCGGGACGTGCGTCAGGTTGACGGCGTTGACGAAGGCCTGGGCCAGGCTCACGAACTGGAAGTCGCCCCAGGAGTCCAGGGACGTGACAGCCGCGGCGTTCAGGTACGAGCCGGAGTCGTTGCCGACGCCTATGCCGACGCCGAAGCGCGCTCCGCTCGTGAGCGTGCCGGTGACGTTGATGGTGTAGGCCGCCGCGGCGGAGTAGTCGTGCTGCGGCATGGACGGGTTCGAGATCGTCTCGCTGTCGCCGTCGCCCCAGTAGACGGTGACCTCGCCGACACCGGAGACCGGGAGCTCGAAAGTAGTGCCGTCGACGCCCTCCAGGGTCAGGTCGATCTGGAGCGTGAGCGGCGCGTCCACGGTGAGGTCGACGCCGTCCTCGAAGCCGGGGTCCTGGACGCTGGTGGCGGTGATCGTGACGCTGCCCACGCTCACGGCCTGGACGTGGCCGGCGGCGTCGACGGTGGCGACGCCCTCGTCGCTGCTCTCCCAGGTGACGTCGGTGCTGGCCGCTCCGGCCACGTCGACGTCGGCCTGCAGCTCGACCTCCTGGCCGGGGTAGAGCGCGCCCACGCCGTCCGGGACGGAGACGGTGAGACCGAGCACGCGGTCCTGCCCGGTGACCGTCACCTGCACCTCGCCTTCCGCCGTGATCCCGTCGTCGTCCTTGATCGAGTAGGTGAAGGTGTCCACGGCGCTGTCGGCGCTGCCGAGGTGGTCGTAGTCGGAGCCGGGGTCGTAGGTGACCGTGTCGCCGCTGAGGGTGACCCTGCCGGCCGGCGCGACCGCCACGACGGAGAGGCCCAGGCCCACGTCGTTGGCGAGGAGGTCGGCGACGGGGATGGCGAGAGGCAGGTCGAGGACGTTCACCGTGACCGCGTCGGCGTTCGCCTCCGGCGGCAGCAGGCTGACGTGGAACGTCAGCTCCGTCACGGTCTCGCGCTGCTCGCTGTCGGTGACGGTGAGCGTGGCCGTGACGTCGCCCTCGGTGGCGTACGTGTGCTCCACGCCGCCGCTCGCGCAGTCGCCGGGCGCGATCGGCGCGCTGCCGTCGCCGGGGTCGAGGCTGCAGGTGAGGTCGAGCCCGTCGGGGCTCTCGGCCTGCCAGGCGAAGGTGACCGGCTGCCCGACGCCGGCGTTGTCGACGTCTAGGCCGAAGCCGGTGACCTGGGGAGCGGGGTCGTAGCAGGTGGCGGCGTCCTCTAGCGTCAGCTCGCGTCCGTCGGGGAGCGTGAGCACGAGGTCGCTCGGGCCGGTCGCGTCGTGGCTCTCCAGGGTGCCGGTGACCGTGTCGCCGACGCGCACCTCGGTCGTGCCCACCGACGGCAGGGACACGGTGCGCGTCTCGCCCTGCACCTCGAGGTCCACGAGGCCGGCGCCGCACAGCGTGGCGCCGAGCTGGTTCGGGAGAGCGGTGCCCGAGACCGGCTGGAAGAGGTCGGCGCCGGTGATCGTCACCTCGGCGCCCTCCTGGGACACCCGGCTCGGGGACACGCCGAGCAGGCTCGGCTCGCCGAGCTGAGGGGCGCTCGGTCCTCCGCAGGCGGCGAGGGCCAGCAGGAGCAGCGCCGCGGCGGCGCGGCAGGCGCGCCTCACCGCGGGCCTCCGCGACCGCGGGCGGTCGTCGCCCCTGCGGTCCCGAGGGCGGAGCTGGTGACGTGGGCTTCGACGCTCGTGTCGACCGGGTCGTGGCTCACGCCGGAGATGACGCGCTGCGCCTCGTCCGCGCCGGCGCCGGAGCGGCGCAGCGCGGGCGCGGCGGGAAGCCGCAGCCAAGTTGTCATGGTGTTCTCCCGGGGGTCAGCTATGGATCGAGGACGGTGGGTCTAAGACGGACTCCCCCCGCGGTCACTCATAGCCCTCTCACCGCGCGGTGGCCGTTAGATGTCCCACAGCCTGGCGCCGCACGTCGCGCCTCCGGGGGCCTCGGCGCCGCCCTCCAGTGGGTCCTACTCGCCCGCGACCTCGCGCAGCACCCGCTCGTCGCGCACCGTGATCTTGCCGTAGCCGGCGCGGATGGCCCCCAGGCGCACGAGCTCGCCCACGACCTTCGTGACCGTCTCGCGCACCGAGCCGACGGCCGTGGCGAGCTCGTCGTGGGTGATGTAGACCATGGGGGAGCCGTCGGGGCTGCGTCCGGAGAGGTCGGAGTCGGACAGCTCGAGGAGCTCTGCGGCCACGCGCGCCCGTAGCGGCTTGCCCGCCAGGCGGTGCAGGGCGCGGCCCATGCCGTCGAGGGCGGCGGCCAGTACCGTGGCGAGGCGCCTGAGCTCGGCCTCGTCGAGCCCCGCGGGGTCTATGACCTCGACCACCGAGGGCGTCACGGCCTCGGCGAAGTAGCGCCGCTGCTCGCCGGTGAGCGCCTCCTCCCCGAAGTAGCCGCCCTGCTTCACGTAGCGGAGGGTGACGCCGGTGCCGTCGTCGTCGACGGTGTACAGGCGGATGAGCCCGCCCTTGAGCCTGTAGAGGTGGTCCGCGCGGCCGGGGAAGAGGAGCACCTCGCCGCTCTCGGCCTGCCGCTGGTCCAGTACCGGGCTGTTCTTCACCGTGCTCACGAGCACGTCCTCCTAGCGACGACGATACCGCCGCGCAGATGAGACGTGACACACGTGGCCGACGTGCCGCGCGCCGAGCCGCGGCGGTCGCGGCCACTGCGCCGCGGCGATGAGCAGGCCCCGCCTGGCCGCCAGACGGACCCTCAGACGTTGAAGAGGAAGTGCACGACGTCGCCGTCCCGGACGACGTACTCCTTGCCCTCGACGCGGAGCTGGCCCTTCGCGCGCGCCGCGGCGATGCTGCCGGCCGCGACGAGCTCGTCCCAGCCTATGACCTCGGCCCTGATGAAGCCGCGCTCGAAGTCGGAGTGGATCTCGCCCGCCGCCTGCGGCGCCTTCGTGCCCTGCTTCACCGTCCAGGCGCGCACCTCCTTCTCCCCGGCGGTGAAGAAGGTGATGAGGCCGAGCGTGTGGTAGCCCGTCCTGATGAGGCGCTCGAGCCCCGAGCGGTCGAGGCCCATGTCGGTGAGGAAGGCCCGCTGCTCCTCGGGCTCGAGCTGGGCCAGCTCCTCCTCGATGCGGGCCGAGACCACGACGACGTCGGCCGACTCCGCCGCGGCGATCGCCCGCACGGACTCGACGTGTGCGTTGCCCGTGGCCACGTCCTCCTCGGCGACGTTGCAGACGTAGATGACGGGCTTGGCCGTGATGAGGCCCAGCGAGGCCGGCGCCTCGACGCCGCTGCGCCGCGCCGGCACGCCCTCCCCGAGCCTCGCCATCAGGGCCTCGACGACCTCGAGCAGGGCGGCGTCCTCGGGGTCGCCCTTGGCGCTGCGGCGCAGGCGCTCGTGGCGCCGCTCGAGGGCGGCGAGGTCGGCGAGCATCAGCTCGGTCTCGATGGTCTCGATGTCCGCGGCGGGGTCCACGCGGCCGGCCACGTGCACGACGTTGGGGTCGTCGAAGCAGCGCACGACGTGGGCGATGGCGGCGACCTCGCGGACGTGCGCCAGGAACTGGTTGCCGAGGCCCTCGCCACGCGAGGCGCCCTTCACCAGCCCCGCGATGTCGACGAACTCGACGCTGGTGGGGATCACGGGCACGTCGCGGCCCGGCTTGGCGTAGAGGCGCCTTAGCGCCTCGAGGCGCTCGTCCGGCACGGCCACCACGCCCACGTTCCTGTCGATGGTCGCGAACGGGTAGTTGGCCGCCTCGACGCCGGCCTTGGTGATGGCGTTGAAGAGCGTGGACTTGCCCACGTTGGGCAGCCCCACGATGCCTATCCCTAGCAAGTGACACTCCCGCGGCCGCAGGGCCGTCCCGGCGCGGTCGGCGCCGAAGGGGGAGCATACCAGACGCGCACGGCCGGAAGCGCCGCGGACCCGCGTGATACAGTCGCGCGCATGCCGTCTGGGACGGGGCGCGAGCGGGTCGTGGTGGTGGGCGCCGGGACCGTGGGCTCGCGCGTGGTGGAGCTGCTCCGCGAGGTCGCAGGCGTCGAGCCGGCGGCGGTGCTGGTGCGCGACGCCGACGAGGAGCGTGGCTTCGCCGGTTGGCGCGACCTCGTCACCACGGACCCCGCCGTCGCCGATGAGGCCGACGTGCTCGTCGAGGTGGCGGGGGGCACGGGCGCCGCCGCCGACCTGGCGTTGGCGGCCCTGGGGCGCGGCGCCCGCGTCGTCACCGCCAACAAGGCCGCCCTGGCCGAGCGCTGGGACGAGTTCGCTCCCTACCTGCGGCAGGGGCTGGTCTGGTGCGAGGCCGCCGTGATGGCCGGGGCGCCGGTGGTGGGCGCCCTCACGGGCGCGCTGCGCGGCTGCCGACCGGCGACGCTGCACGCGGTCCTCAACGGCACCTGCAACGTGATCCTCAGCGACATGGAGGCCGGCTCCAGCTACGAGTCGGCTCTGCGCCGCGCCCAGGAGGCCGGCTACGCGGAGGCCGACCCTACCCTCGACGTGGAGGGTGTCGACGCGGCGCACAAGGTGTCCCTCCTGGCGCGCCTCGCCTTCGATCCTGGCCTGCGGTTCGAGGACGTGCGCGCCGCGACGCGCGGCGTGGCCGGCCTGGCGCGGGAGGTCGTGATCGCCCACGCGGCGCGCGGACGTGGGGTGAGGCTCGTGGCCAGCGTGTTCCCCAGCGCGACGGGCTGGCGGGCGGCGGTGCGGCCCGTGTCGCTGCCGGACGGCCACCCGCTGGTCGTCTCGGGGCCGACGAACGCGGTCGTCTTCAGCGGCGAACCCCTCGGCGAGGTGCTCGTGCGCGGGCCCGGCGCGGGCGGCGGCGCCACGGCTACTGCCGTGGTCTCCGACGTGGTGGACGCGCTGGCGGGAGGGCGCGGACACACCCCGGTCGCCGTCGCTGCCGACGCCGAGACCGCCCTGGCCCTGGCAGCCGCCGGGCCCCTGCCGGCCGGCGCCGAGGTCGTGGCGACGTGACCCCGGTGGCGGAGGTTCGCTACCGCTCCACGCGCGGCGGTGCGCCCGAGGCCTCCTTCGAGGAGGCGCTGCTGCGGGGTCTGGCGCCGGACGGCGGGCTCTACCTGCCGCATGAACCGCCGCGGGCGGGAGGGGCGTGGCGCCGTGCGGCGCACCCGGCCGACGCGGCCGCCGCCGCGCTGCCGCCGCTGCTGGGCCTGCCGGCGGGAGAGGTCGCGTCCGTGTTCCGCGCCGCCCTCGACTTCCCACTGCCCGTGGTGGAGGTGGACGCCGGCATGTACGCGCTGGAGCTGTTCCACGGGCCCACGGCGGCGTTCAAGGACGTCGGCGCTCGTACCATGGCGCGGCTCATGGACGCGGCGCTGAGGCGCCGCGCGCGGACGGCCACGGTGCTGGTGGCGACCTCGGGTGACACGGGAGGTGCCGTGGCGGACGCCTTCGCCGGCCTGAGCACACTGCGCGTCGCGGTGCTCTACCCGCGCGGACAGGTCTCTGGCGTGCAGGAGGCGCAGCTCACGGCCGTGCGGCCGGGGGTCACGGCGTTCGCCGTCGAGGGGACGTTCGACGACTGCCAGCGCCTCGTGAAGGCGGCCCTGGCCGACCCGGAGCTGGCGCCCCTCGGCCTCTCGACGGCGAACTCGATGAACGTCGGCAGGCTGCTGCCGCAGGTCGTCTACTACCTGTGGGCGGCAGCGCGGCTCGAGGCCGCCGGCGGGGAGCGCGAGCCCTGGTTCGTGGTGCCCAGCGGGAACCTGGGGAACCTCACCGCGGGCCTGCTCGCCGCCGACCTGGCCGGCCTCGCGTCCGGCTTCGTGGCCGCGCACAACGCGAACGACTACTTCGTGCGCTACCTGGCGGGCGAGGTCGGTCCCTACCAGTTCGCCGGCAGCGTGCGGACCCTGTCGAGCGCGATGGACGTGGGCGGCCCCTCGAACTTCGAGCGGCTCCACGCGCTCCACGGCGAGCGCCTGCGGGACGTGGTGAAGGGGGAGGCCGTCGGCGACGACGCCACCCTGGCGAGGATGCGCGACCTGCACGCTCGGCTGGGCTACCTGGCCTGCCCGCACACGGCCGTCGCCTTCGAGGCCGCGTACAGGGAGCGCGCGCGGGGGAGGCCGGGGCCCGCCGTCGTTCTGGCCACCGCCCACCCGGCCAAGTTCCCGGAGACCGTGGCGCGCGCCACCGGCGCCGCGCCGCCGCGGCACGAGGGTCTGGCCCGCTTCGAGCGGGCGGAGAAGAGGGCGCTGCCGCTTCGTGCCGATCCCGCCGCGCTGAGGTCGGCGCTGCTCGCGGCGGCGCGGGGCTGAGGTCGGTACCGCCGGCTAGGTCAGGGCGAAGGGGGCCTCGTCGCCCTCGCCGAGCCGCCTCAC
>JBIQHQ010000052.1:0-4013 GCA_044508445.1 Deinococcaceae bacterium | reverse complement strand
CCTGCAGACGGCCATGGCCACGCCCAGGTCGTCCAGGTCGATGAGGAGGACGAGCGCGTCGCCGCCGAAGCTCTTGTGGACCACCGACACTCGCTGGTCGAACGAGTCGAGGAGGACCTCCTCGCGGGAACCGTAGGGCAGGTAGCCCTGGTAGAAGACCAGCGCCGTGAGCACGCTCGAGCTGCCGTCGCGCAGGAACACCTCGGGCAGCGAGCAGAAGCGGCCGAGCTGGCGGGCGTAGTCGCTCGCCAGGTCGGCGACGGCGTCCGCGACCCGGGCCTCGGGGCCGTACGAGCTCAGCTCGTCCCAGCCCGGGAAGGTCGCGCCCAGGTTGAGGCTCGTGCCGGCGAGCGCCGGGCTCAGCAGCATCGCCAGCAGCGCCGCCGCCGCGACGCGCCTCATCAGCTTGGCAACAGTGGTTCGTCTCATCGCTGCCCCCCTTGCGTAGAACGTACCGGTGGGAACGGTCTCGTCCGCTTGACAACGATAGCGACCTCGGTGTCACCGCGTTCTTACGGCCCTCGTTCGCTAGGTGTATCCGGGGCCGCGACACGGGCGCCGGCCGACAGGGCCCACGGCAGCCGCGAGGCCCGCGGCGGCTAGCGGCGCGCCCGGGTCGTTGGCTCGAGGTCCATCCGCGCGCCAGGCTCAGCCGGCGGGAGCCGAGGGCGCGGCCACGGGTTCCGCGCGACCGTCGCGCCCCGCCGCGTGCTCGGCGGCGAGCGGCAGTCGCACCGTGACGACCAGCCCGCCGCCGGCGCGGGGAGCCAGCCTCAGGTCGCCGTCGTGGGCGCGGCAGACGCTCCTCACGATCGCCAGCCCCAGGCCCACGCCGGAGTGACCGCGGCGGACGCGCCCCGGGCCCCTCTGGAACGGTTCGGTGAGCGTGGAGACCAGGTGCGGCGAGAGGACGGGTCCCGTGTTCTCGACCGTGAGCACGGCGCTCCCACCGTCCACGGCGGTGGCAGCTCGCACGGCGCCGCCCTCCTCGAGGTTGTGGACGATCGCGTTGTGCAGCAGGTTCGTCGTCGCCTGCAGCAGCAGCGCGTGCGAGCCCATCGTGGGCGCCGCTTCGCCCGACGCCTCGACGTCCACGCCCTGCCTCTCCGCCAGCGGCAGGAGCGTCTCCACCGCCTCCTCGACGACCAGCGACAGGTCGACGGGCTCGCGCTGGAACGCCCCCCTGTCGCTGCGGCTGAGGAGGAGCAGCGCCTCCGTGAGCTCGATCGACCGCGCGTTGACCAGGAGCAGGCGCTCGATGAGCTCGTCCTGGTCGTGCCCGGGGTCGTCGCGTGCCACCTCGAGGAGGGTCTGCGTGATCGCCAGCGGCGTGCGCAGCTCGTGGGAGGCGTTGGCCGCGAAGCGCTGTTGCTCGGCGACCTGCGCCTCCAGGCGGGCCAGCATGGCGTCGAAGGCGTCGGCGAGCTCCCTGAACTCGTCCATGCGTCCCTCGAGCTCGATCCGGTGCGAGAGCGAGCCCTTGGCCGCCTTGCGCGTGGCCCGCGTGATGCGGTCCAGGGGCGCCAGCATCCGCCCGGCCAGCAACCAGCCGCCCGCGAGGCCGAACACGAGCAGGGAGACGAACGCCCAGGCCGCCTTGGGCGCGAAGGCGCGGATCAGGTCGTCGCGTCCGGGCACGAACCCGCCCATGGTCCTGACCGCGTCGGGCGGCACGTAGCGCAGGAGGAACACCCACACGACCGCGAGCAGCAGCGTGCCCGCCACCACGAGGAACCCGGCGTAGCTGAGGGCGAGCCGTAGCCGAACGCTGACCCCGGGTCGCCTAGCCACGCTCCCCCGGTCCGTCGTCGGTGGCGATGCGGTAGCCGACGCCCGGCACCGTGGCGATGAGCCACGGCTCGCCGAGCCTCTTGCGCAGCGACGAGATCGTGATCCTCACGGCGTTCGTGAAGGGGTCGGCGCTCTCGTCCCAGGCGCGCTCGAGGAGCTCGTCGGCGCTCACGACGCCGCCCTCCGCCTGCACCAGCACCTCGAGCACCGCGAACTGCTTCCTGGTCAGCGCCACGTACCTGCCGTCGCGGTAGACCTCGCGCCGGAACGGGTCGAGGCGTAGCCCGGCCAGCTCCAGGACGGGCGGACGCTTGATCTCGCGGCGCCGGTGCAGCGCCCTGAGGCGCACGACCAGCTCCTGCAGCTCGAAGGGCTTGGTGAGGTAGTCGTCGGCGCCGAGCTCGAAGCCCGACACCTTGTCGGCCAGCCTGTCGGCGGCGGTGAGCATGAGGATGGGCGTGCCGCTCCCCGACGCGACGATGCTCGCCGCCACCTCGTCCCCCGACGGGCCGGGGATGTCGCGGTCGAGGACCGCCACGTCGTAGTCGTTCACGCTCAGCAGCTCGAGCGCGGCGTCGCCGTCCCCCGCGATGTCCGCCGCGATGGCCTGCAGCCGCAGGCCGGCGCGGATGGCCTCGGCCATCAGCGGCTCGTCCTCGACCACCAGCACGCGCACGCTCCCGATGCTAGGCGACGCCGCCTATCGTTTCCCTATCGAGAACCACAAACGGCCCGGCAACGGCGCGTGGCGTGGAGTGGGGGGGTGCGCCATGCTCCTCGCCGATCCGGGTGTCCCGGCCGGACCCTGCGCAGGGCCGTCGGTCTTCTCGTCTTGCTCGTCGGCGCCGCTTGGCTCGTGGCCTCGTCCGCCTTCCCGCTCGGTGAGAGCCGGATGCCTTCGACGTCGGACGAGCACGGCGTGCGGGTGGTGGGCGGGGGCGGTACGCCCAGGCCACTCGAGAGCGAGACGCACGCTCCCGCCGAGGGCGGCGTGCAACTACCTGTTGGGCGTGCCTCTACCGGCCGTGACCGGCACGGCGAGTCGGAGCCGCACGTCGAGGTCCTCCCACCACCAGGCCCCCCACGCTGCACCTCGTCAGGGACGACGTCGCAGGACGGCGTCCTCCCCGCCGCCGGCGCTTCCCCCTGGGACGACCATCGTGCCGGCATAGCCAACCTCGAGCCAGAGCTGCTGTCAGCGCTGCGTGCGGCCGCTCGGGAGGCTGCCCGCGACGGCGTCCTGCTGCTCGTCACCAGCGGCTGGCGGTCTTCGGAGCACCAGGCCCGACTGCTGTGCGAGGCGATCGCCGAGCACGGCTCCTTGGCAGAAGCCGCTCGCTGGGTCGCGCCCGCCGACACCTCGCTCCACGTCTCCGGCGACGCCGTCGACGTCGGCCCGGCCGGCGCCTACGAGTGGTTGGCCCTTCACGGAGCTCGGTTCGGTCTGTGCCGCGTCTACCGCAACGAGCCGTGGCACTTCGAGCTGCGCCCGCGAGCCGTCGAGGAGGGCTGCCCGGCCATGTACCGCGATGCGGCCAGCGACCCGAGGCTGAGAGACTGAGGGGCGAGCGGGCCTCGTAGCCGAGAGCCGGGGTCCGCGAGCGCCGGCAGCTCGCCGGGTACCATCTGGTCGAGCGCTTCTGGATCGGGGGCACCCCATGCCGCAGGGACCGAGTTACGAGGAGATGCTGCAGGTGGCGTTGGAGGAGGCCCGCAAGGGGCTGGCCGAGGGCGGCATCCCCATCGGCGCCGCGCTGTTCCGGCAGGACGGAACCCTGCTGGGGCGCGGTCACAACCGGCGCGTCCAGGACGGCGACCCCAGCGCCCACGGAGAGACCGACGCCTTCCGCAACGCCGGCCGCCAGCACAGCTACCGCGACACGATCATGGTGACCACCCTGGAGCCGTGCTGGTACTGCAGCGGTCTGGTCAAGCAGTTCGGGATCGGCACCGTGGTCGTGGGCGAGTCCCGGACGTTCAAGGGCGGCGCCGCCTGGCTGCGCGAGCAGGGTGTGACAGTGGTGGACCTCGACGACGAGGAGTGCGTCCGCATGATGACCTCGTTCATCGCCGCGCATCCAGACCTCTGGAACGAGGACATAGGCGTGGACTGAGGGCGGGCTGCTGGGGCCGTTCACGTGAACTCGTCCCTGCGATCGTCCAGCGGCTCGAGCCTCTCGGTGGCCCTCCAGATGTTCGCTACCACAGCCGCTCGGCGGGCC
>JBIQHQ010000028.1:0-33847 GCA_044508445.1 Deinococcaceae bacterium | reverse complement strand
GTCTGTTCTTCGATAACAGAACCTCCTTCGCCCCTGATGCTAGGGCATGTCGGCCTGGGCGAGTATGGGTGCAGGTCGCAATGGCGGAGGCACTCCAGCGCTAACATGGTCGTTTGGGGCCGTTCGCGGCCATACCTGCGACCCTGAACCCGCCCTGGAACCCCGTTCGGCAGCGCGGCACCGCCGTAAGGCGGCATACCGCGAAGCCGCCGCGACCGACCCGCGTGACCGGCCGAGGACCGGTGCGCGGGCGCGGCGCCTACGCGGCCGGCGGGGCCCGAGAGCCCCGCCGGAGCCAGGCCTAGCCGCGGCCGGCGTTCAGAGCAGCCAGCCGCCGGAGAGCGCGATGACGCCCGCGAAGATCAGGGCCACGGTGTTGATGACCTTGATCAGCGGGTTGATGGAGGGCCCGGCGGTGTCCTTGTAGGGGTCGCCGACGGTGTCGCCCACGACCGCCGCGGCGTGGGCGTCCGAGCCCTTGCCGCCGTGGTTGCCGTCCTCGATGTACTTCTTGGCGTTGTCCCAGGCCCCGCCGCCGTTCGACATCGTCAGGGCCATCATCAGGCCGGAGGCGATCACGCCTATCAGCAGGCCGCCCAGCGCCAGGGGCCCCCACAGGAAGCCGACGATGAGCGGCGCGGCCACCGCCATGATGCCGGGCAGCGCCATCTCGCGCAGCGCGGCCCGCGTGACGATGTCCACGGCCTTGCCGTAGTCGGGCTTGGCGGTGCCCTCCATGATGCCCTTGATCTCGCGGAACTGCCGCCTGACCTCCTCGATGACCGAGCCCGCCGCCTTGCCGACGGACTCCATCAAGAACGAAGAGAAGAGGAACGGCAGCATGGCGCCCACCAGCAGGCCCACCAGCACGACGGGGTCGTTGAGGCGGAACGCGCCCACGCCGAACCTCAGGTCGTCGACGAGCTTCAGGCGCTCGGCGAAGTCGGAGAAGAGCACCAGGGCGGCCAGGGCCGCCGAGCCTATCGCGTACCCCTTCGTGACGGCCTTGGTGGTGTTGCCCACGGCGTCGAGGGCGTCGGTGTTCGCGCGCACGGAGTCGTCGAGCTCCGCCATCTCCGCGATGCCGCCGGCGTTGTCGGTGATGGGCCCGTAGGTGTCCATCGCCACGACCATGCCCGTGACGGAGAGCATGGCCACGGCCGCGACGGCGATGCCGTAGAGGCCGGCGAGCTGGAAGGCGCCGAACATGGCCAGCACCAGCACGAGGGTGGGGAGCGCCGCCGACTGCATGCCCACGGCCAGGCCCGCGATGATGTTCGTGGCCGAACCGGTGACGGAGGCGGAGGCGATGCGCCGCACCGGGCGGAAGCGCGTGGCCGTGTAGTACTCGGTGATGTACATGATCAGCAGCACCACCGCGATGCCGATGAGGCTGGCGAGGAAGAGCCCGAACCAGCTCACCTCGCGGCCGAGCAGGGCGGCGAGGTCGACGCCCCGGAAGAGGCCCCAGCTCGCGAGCAGGAAGCCGACGACCGAGATCGCGGCGCTGGCGTAGACGCCCTTGTAGAGCGCTCCCATGATGTTGCCGTCGGCCCCGAGCCTCACGAACTGCGTGCCGATGACGCTGGCGACGATCGCGATGGCGCCCAGGAGCAGCGGGAACGTCACGAGGCTAGTGACGGTGCCGGTGCCGGGCAGGAGGAAGCCGAGGAAGACGGCGCCGATGGCCGTTACCGCGTAGGTCTCGAAGAGGTCGGCGCCCATGCCCGCGCAGTCCCCCACGTTGTCGCCCACGTTGTCGGCGATCACGGCGGGGTTGCGGGGGTCGTCCTCGGGGATGCCGGCCTCGACCTTGCCCACGAGGTCGGCGCCCACGTCGGCGGCCTTGGTGTAGATGCCGCCGCCCACGCGGGCGAAGAGGCTGATCAGCGAGGCGCCGAACGCGAAGCCCACCAGCGGCTCGACCGGGTTGGAGAGGCCGAGCACGACGGTGAAGAGCCAGAAGAACCCGGCCACGCCCAGGAGCGCCAGGCCGGCCACGGCGAGTCCGGCGACGGCGCCGCCGTCGAAGGCGATCTTCAGCGCGCCCGCCAGGCCGCCGCGCGCCGCCTGCGCCACGCGCACGTTCGCGCGCACCGCCACGTTCATGCCCACGTAGCCGCTGATGCCGGAGAACAGCGCCCCGACGAGGAAGCCGACGGTGGTCCACCACCAGACGGCGCGGTCGTGGCCGGCCTCGGCCGTGAGGGCGACGACGGCGAAGACGGCGGCGATCACCACGGCCACGACGGCGATGGTGCGGTACTGGCGGTTCATGTACGCCGCCGCGCCCTGCCGCACGGCGTCCGAGATCGAGACCATGCGCTCGGTCCCCGTGGGCGCCGCCATGATGCTCCTCGCCAGCAGCCCCGCCGCGACGAGCGCGGCGATGGCTGCCAGCGGTACGAGGGTGATCAACAGGTCCATCGTTCCTCCACTGTCTGGCTGTGGTGGCCGCCCCCAGCACGGTGCGCGGCCGCAGCACCTGGTGCCACGACCGCAACGGCCCATCCAGCGCCGGGGCCGGAGAAGCAACGGGGAGTGTACCATCCGCGCCGCCGGGCCCGCTCCCCGAGCCCCGGCCCGGCGCCGCCGGCGGGAGGCGTCCGGGTGGACGGGCCGCGCTCCCGCGCGCGCCGGCCGCGTCGGGCCGACTCACGGACGAGTTGTAACGTGTTCGTGGCATACGGAGGTACGCACAGGTGAGCATCCACCCCCTGGCCGGCCAGCCGGCGCCACGCAGCCTCCTCGTCGACGTCCCCCGCCTCGTGGCCTCCTACTACGCGCTCAGGCCCGACCCGGGTGAGCGCGCCGAGAGGGTGTCCTTCGGCACCTCGGGGCACCGCGGCACCTCGCTGGCCGCCTCCTTCAACGAGGACCACATCGCGGCCATCTGCCAGGCCGTGGCCGACCGCAGGGCGGCGCGCGGGGTGACGGGACCGCTCTTCCTCGGCGCCGACACGCACGCGCTCTCCGAGCCGGCGCTCCTCACCGCCGTCGAGGTGCTGGCGGCGAACGGCGTGCGCGTCGTCGTCTCCGGCGCCGCATCGGCGCCCGAGTCCGCGCGTGGCTGGCGCTCGCCGCGCGCCGGCGCCCTGCCGGCCCTGCTGCCGGTCCCCACGCCCGTGGTCTCCCACGCGGTCGTGACGCACAACGCCGCGAGAGCCGAGCGGGAGGGGCCGGCCGACGGCGTCGTCGTCACGCCGTCCCACAACCCGCCCGAGGACGGCGGCTTCAAGTACAACCCGCCCCACGGCGGCCCGGCCGACACCGACGAGACGGCGGCCATCCAGGCGGCGGCCAACGGGCACCTCGAGGACGGCCTGAAGCGGGTGCGCCGCGTCGACGTCCGCCGCGCCTTCGCCGGCGGGTCGGTGGAGGTGCGCGACCTCGTGAGCCCCTACGTCGAGGACCTCGCCGCGGTCGTGGACCTGGAGCGCGTGGCCGCGGCGGGCGTGAGGGTGGGCGCCGACCCGCTGGGCGGCGCGGCGCTGCCCTACCTGGCCCCGCTGGCCGAGCGCTACGGCCTCGACCTCGAGGTGATCTCCGACGTCGTGGACCCCGCCTTCGGCTTCATGCGCGTGGACCACGACGGGAAGGTCCGCATGGACTGCTCGTCGCCCTACGCGATGGCCGGCCTGGTGGCGGCCAAGGACCGCTACGACGTCGCCTTCGGCAACGACCCTGACGCCGACCGCCACGGCATCGTGACGCGGGCCGGCGGGCTCATGAACCCGAACCACTACCTGTGCGTGGCCGCCGCGTACCTCTTCGCCCACAGGCCCGACTGGCCGGCCGCCGCGGGCCTGGGCAAGACCGTCGTCACCACGGCCCTGCTGGACAAGGTGGCAGGCGCGGCGGGCCGGAGCGTGACGGAGGTGCCCGTGGGCTTCAAGTGGTTCGTGCCGGGGCTGCGGAGCGGCAGCCTGGGGCTGGCGGGCGAGGAGAGCGCCGGCGCCACGCTGCTGCGCCGCGACGGCAGCGCGTGGACCACCGACAAGGACGGCGTCGTGATGGGCCTGCTGGCGGCCGAGGTCGTGGCCGCGACGGGGCAGGACCCGGCCGAGCTCTACGCGGACCTCACGTCGCGGCTAGGCGAGCCGGCGTACGCCAGGGTGGACGCCCCCGCCGACGCCGCGCAGCGCGACGTCCTCAAGCGCCTCCGCCCCGCGGACGTGAGGGCCGAGACGCTGGCCGGCGAGAGGGTGGTGGCGGTGATGGACACGGCGCCGGGCAACGGCGCGCCGCTGGGCGGCATCAAAGTGGTGGTCGAGAGCGGCTGGTTCGCCGCGCGGCCCTCTGGCACGGAGGACGTGTACAAGGTCTACGCCGAGAGCTTCGCGGGCCCCGAGCACCTGGCCAGGCTGCAGGAAGAGGCGCGGGAGCTGGTGGCGGCGGCGTTCGCGGCCGCCGGGGTGGCGTCGTGAGGCGCGATCCTGCCGCCGCCGCGCCTACGCCCCCGGAGCCGGCGCCGCGGGCGCCGGGACCGGCGGCGTTCGGCCCCCTGCTCATAGGCGCCGGGGCGCTGTTCTTCGTGGACAGGTTCGCCTGGGCCCTCGGCCTGCGCAGCGTGCTGTGGGCGGTGCTCTTCGGCGCGGCCGCCGCCCTCTTCTTCGTCCTCTACGGGCGCGACCGGCGTCAGTGGTGGGCGCTGTTCCCGGGCTTCGGGCTGGCCGCACTGGCCGCGGCCGTGGTGGCGGGCAACGTGGGCGGCGGGCTGCTGCTCGGGCTCGCGGGAGCCGTGTGCGTCGCCCTCTACCTGAGCGGCAACGGCGGACGCTGGCTGCTGCTCGCCGGCGGGGCGCTCGTCAGCCTGGGCCTCATGGCGCTCCTCGAGGGAGCGTTCCCGCGGCTCGACAACGGCTGGGTGCTCTTCGCCGGCCTGGCCGCCACGCTGTTCCTGCTCCACAGGCGCTCGCCGCGCGCCCCGGCGTGGGGCCTCTACCTCGCCGTCGCGCTCGCCGCGCTGGCGCTGGTCTCGCTGTTCACCGTCAGCGTGATCGAGACCCTCATAGCCGTGGCGCTCATGGCCAGCGGCGCCGCGATGGTGTGGCTGGGCCGGCCGGCCGAGACCGCCGCCCCTCCCGCCCCCGTGGAGACGCGGCCGGAGGAGCCCGCGGCCCCCGTGACGCCGCCGACCCCCGTGCCGCCGGAGCCGGCCTCGGGCGCGGCGGAGAGCGTGGACGGCGGGGTCAGTCGACCTCGGTGGGCACGGCTAAGACGGGGAAGGCGCTAGAGCGGATCAGCGCGTCCACGCGGCTGCCCAGCAGCAGGCCCACGGCGCCGCGCTGCTGCTTCAGGCCGATCACGATGAGGTCTGCGCCCACCTCCTCGGCGGCCGCCGGCAGCTCCCGGGCCGGGTCGCCGTAGCGGATCGTGTGGCGCTCGTACCCCTCGCCGAGGAGGTCGAGGGCGTCTGTCACGGTGCTCACGTAGGTGGGGTCGTCGCGGAAGCGCGGGTCGTCGACCACGTGGCACAGCACCAGCTTCACGCCGTGCCGGCCCAGCGCCTTGGCGGCCTCCACGGCGCCCTTGGCGGCCTCGCTGAAGTCGGTGGCCACCAGGGCGCGCCTGACGCTCGTCACCTGGCACTCCTCGCGGACGGTGACGACGGGCACGCGCGTGCGCCTCACGAACCTGCCCGCCACCCCGCCGAGGAAGTAGCTGTCGAGCCGGTTCGAGCCGTGGGCGCCCATCACGACCAGGTCGAAGTCGCCCTGCATCGCCAGCAGCTCCTGGAGCGGGTCGCCCCAGCGCAGCTCGTAGGTGCCGTCGGGGCTGGCGAGGCTGCGCAGCATGTCGTTGAGCCGCCGCACCTCCTCTTGGCGCGCCTCCTCGAGACGCCTCTCGAGCTCGGGGTTCACGCTGTCGAGGTGTGGGCGCAGCCTGACCGCCCCCAGCGCCTCCTCGAAGCGCGTCTGGACGTGCACCAGGTGCAGCTCGCCGCCCAGGCGCTCCTTGAGGTCGCGCGCCACGGTCAGCGCCTTCTCGGCGGTGCGCGAGAAGTCCGTCGGGTGAAGGATGCGCATGGAGGCCTCCAGCGGCGCGGTCCGCAGCGGCCCCGCGCTCCCGTCGCCGGCGGCGGGCCGGCCGTGACTCATGATAAGGGAGCGCCGCGGGACGGCAGTCCCGGGGCCCGCGCGTACCATTGAGGTGAGGTGAGGAGAGGAGCCAACCGTGTTCGAGAGCATCCTGATCCCGACGGACGGCAGCAGCACCTCCGACAAGGCCATAGAGAAGGGCCTCGAGCTCGCGCGGCTCGCCAACGCCCGCGTGACGTTCCTCCACGTCCTCGAGAACCCGCTCGTCAGCGGCTACGCCACGCCGGAGGCGATGCCCTACGCCGCGCAGCTCTACCAGGACCTGCGTGCCAGCGGCGAGCAGATCCTGCGCGAGGCGCAGGCAAGGGCCGAGGCCCAGGGCGTGTCGGCCACCACGCGCCTGGTCGAGGACACCGACCCCGTGAAGGCGATCGTCGACGCCAGCAAGGAGCACGACGCCGTCGTGATGGGCACCCACGGGCGGCGCGGCTTCAACCGCTGGATGTTCGGCTCCGTCGCCGAGGGCGCGCTGCGCCGCGCCGACAAGCCGTTCCTCATGGTCCGGGGTCCCCAGGAGGACTAGCGGCTCACCCGAGGCGGGCCGGGGCACCGAGGCGCGCTGATGGCAGGCGCCCACGCCGGGCCGCACGCGCCCGGCCCGGCCGCAGGCGCCCGGCCCGGCCCCGCCTGATGCGGCCGCCTCAGCCGCGCCTGATGCGGCCCATGATCATCTCGCCGCGACCGTGCAGTCCGGTGATCGAGACGTCGAGGCCCTGGTCGGCGAGGCGCTGCTCGGCGTCGTAGAGGAGCATGAGCGCGGAGAAGTCGACGCGGCCCAGGCGGCTGGTGTCGAGCACGACCCTCTCCACGCCCTTCAGGTCCTCCTCCAGGCGCTGCAGCGCGCGCTCCAGCGCCTGCAGCGAGCCGAACCACAGCACGCCGTCGAACCTTATCGTCACGGTGCCGTCTTCGCGCTCGACCGTCACGCCGAGCTGGGCCTCGCGGTAGAGGTGGGTGAACACGGCCAGCGAGATGCCGAGCACGACGGCGTAGTCGATGCGTGGGGTCATGACCAGCGTCAGCGCGAACGTCACCAACGCCGTCGTGGCCTGCATCTTCGCGTAGCGCCACAGCTTGACCAGCGCCCCGAGCTGCAGCAGCGACACGGCGGACACGACCACGATGGCCGCCAGCACCGCGCGCGGCAGGCCCTCCAGCACCGCCGAGAACGGGAGGAAGGCCAGCACGGCCAGACCGGCGACGGCGCCGGAGAGGCGCGTGCGGGCGCCGGCCTGGCGGTTTAGAGCCGAGCGGGCGAAGCTGCCGCCCACGGGCATGCCGTGCATGAGGCCGGAGGCGAGGTTCGCCGCGCCCTGGGCTATGAGCTCCCTGTCGGAGTCCCAGGGGCGGCTGCGGGAGGCGAAGGTGCGCGCGATGGCGGCGGGCTCGGCGAAGCCCACGACCGCGATCACGGCGGCGCCCAGCGCGAGCGTGCCCGCTTGGCCCCAGGGCAGGGCCAGCGACGGCGCCGACAGCGCCGTGGGCATGGGCCCCACCACGGGCGTCACGCGGCCGAACACGGCCGTGGCGGCCAGTCCCAGCAGCACGGCGATGAGCACGCCGGGGATGAGCGGCGACACGCGCCTCAGCCCGCGGACGAGAGCGATCGTGAGGACGGCGAGGCCCATCGCCACGAGGTTGTAGGAGGCCGGATCGCTCACCGCCCGCCAGGCGGCGGCCCACACCCCGAGGCCCGCCGAGCCCCGGCCGAGGAGAGCGGGCACCTGGGAGACGATGATGATCACGGCGGCGCCGCTGGTGAAGCCGCGCAGCACGGGGAGGCTCATGAAGTACGCCAGCGAGCCGAACCGCGCCAGGCCGATGACCACGCGTATGGCGCCCACCATCAGCGCCAGCATGGCCGCGGCCTGCACGTAGCCGGGGCTTCCCGGCACGAACGAGCCGGCGAGGACGCCCAGCGTCATCAGCGACGTGAGGGCCGTGGGTCCCGTCTGGAGGTAGGGGCTCGAGCCCAGCAGCGCCGACGCCAGGGGCGGGAAGATCGCGGCCATGATGCCGGCGCTGGGGGGGAGGCCGGCGAGGGCGGCGTAGGCCAGCGCCTGCGGGATCAGCACCAGCGCCACCGTCACGCCGGCGACGACGTCGTCGAAAGGTGGCCTCGCCGTCTTGAGCCGCGGCCGCGCCGACGCCGTCAAGCCCGCCTCGTCTCCGCGCGCGGCCGGCGGCGTGTGCGTGACGGGGCGTGAGCGCATGCGACCATGCTGGGGCGACCTCCGGGGGCGTCCGGCGCGTGCCGGCGCGACGTTCTCGACGGAACCTGACTCTATCGCTTCCCGCCGCGGCGGTCTGGGGGCGTCGCCTCACCGGCGGGGGCCGGCGGCGCGCGGCGCGGGTGATACCTTGCGCTGGTGGACCTGATCTGCCTCGCCGCGGGGCACGGCACGCGCCTGGGACGGCTCGGCGACTACCTGCAGAAGTGCATGTACCCCATCGGCCTCAGGCCGTTCCTCGAGCACACGCTGGTCCAGCTCCTGGCCAGCGGCGTGGCCGCGCCGGGCCGGGACCGCCTCGCGCTCGTCGTGGGTCACCACGAGGAGCAGGTGCGGGCCTACTTCGGCGGCGCCTTCGAGGGCCTGGCCATCGTCTACGTCAGGCAGGCGGAGCGGCGCGGCACCGGCCACGCCCTCGGCCTCGCCCGCGAGGCCCTGTGGCCGGAGCGGCCCGTGGTGGCCTGGCAGGCCGACCTCTTCGTGACCGCGCCCATGTTCCGCGCCGTGGCGGGGCACGAGGCGCCCAACGCGGTCACGCTGGGTCCGGGGCACGAGGACGAGCCGCGGGAGATAAGGGCCACGGTGCGCGGGGGCGTCGTCGCCCGGGTGTGGGAGGGCGAGGGACCGCTCTGCGACGTCGGCCTGTGGAAGCTCTCGCCCGAGGTGCTGGCGCGGATCGACGAGGTCGTCGCGCCGGGCGGGGAGGTGCGGGCGCTCCCGAACCTGCAGCGAGCGATCGACGCCGGCGCCCGCTGCGGCTACGTCGTCGCCGATGAGTGGGTGCACCTGGGCGGCACCCTGCCCAGCCCGGAGGAGAACGTGAGGAACGTCGTGAGGCGGCTGCTCGAGCCGGGCCCGCGGGCCTGAGGGAGCGCCCGTGGTAGAGACGTTCACGCCCCTGCGCGTGCCCTTCGCGGGCGGCCTCACCGACCTCAAGGAGTACGCCGAGCGCTTCGGCGGCGTGACGGTGAGCTCCACCCTCGACCGCGGCGCCAGGGTGAGGGCCAGGGGCGCCGCTGACGGTCGCTGGCGCGTGGCCTGGGGCGGGAGCGTCCACGAGGCGCGCCGCCTCGAGGACCTGGACGTGGACCTGGTGCGCGAGGCGGCGCTGCAGGTCGGGTACGAGGGGCAGCCGCTCGAGCTCGCCGTGGAGGTGGAGGCCCGCGACCACGGCGGGCTCGGGGCCTCGGGAGCGGTGACCGTGGGCGTGGTGCACGCCCTGCGCGCGCTCATGGGCCAGGCCTGCGCGGTCGAGAGCATCGCCGCCGACGCCGCCCACGTGGAGGTGGAGCGGCTGGGCGGCGCCTCCGGCTACCACGACCCGCACGTCTGCGCCAGGGGCGGCCTGCTGCGCCTGGAGTACCGCGGCGACCGCGTCACGGCCCGCCGCCTCCGGCCGCCGCCGGGGTTCCTCGAGCGCTTCCAGCGCTCCCTGCTGTTCTTCGAGACGGGCCGCGCGGCCAGTACGAGGGCGAGCCTCAGGCGCCTCGCCGGCGGGCTGGGTGGCGCCCTGGACGTGCTGCACGAGATCAGGGCGCTGGGCCATGCCGCGGCGGAGGCGTTCGAGCGCGGCGACCTGCCGGCCGTGGCGCGCGCGATGGGCGAGCAGCAGCGGCTCAAGCAGCTCCTCCCCGGCGCCTTCGCCGACGACCTCGTGGCGACGGTGGACGAGTCGGTGCGGTCCCTGGGCGCCACCGTGCAGTTCCCCGGCGGCAAGGTCGGGGCCTACGCCGTCGTCTGCTGCCCCGACGGCCAGCAGGAGGAGGTCAGGGCCGCGCTGGCCGGGCTGCGCGAGGTGCGCTTCGCGCTCGGCGGTGAGGGCACCAGGCTGCTCTAGGCGGCTCACCCCGCGCCCGGCGGGAATCGCTGGCCCGCCACCGCGGGCGCGGTGCCTCCGTCAGCCGCCGAGGCCGGCGATCAGGTCCTGCAGCCGGCGTTGCGTGTCCTGCAGACGCTGCCTGAGGTCGGCGAGCTCCGACTCGAGCGCGTCGAGCTCGTCCTCCTGCGCCTCGAGGTCGGCCACGTAGCGGCGGTAGAGGCTCGAGTCCCTGTCGAGGCCCTGCATGTTCGCGCGCACGCGCTCCTGGTCCGCCGCGATCTCGTCGACCCTGCCCTGGCGCGCGTCGATGTCGTCGCGGAGCCGTGCCGCCTCGCGCTGCAGGTCCATGACGCCCTCGAGGGCGCCGCGGGTGGCGTCGTCGAGGTCCAGGTCCTCCAGGTAGACGGCGATGACGTCGGGCGCCAGGTCGACCAGCGACACCGAGCGGCGCGTCACGCGCTCGAGGACCACCCGGAGCTCGCAGGCCGTGGGCTCCTCGGCCGGCGGGCAGCTCTGCTGCACGGGCACGCCGTCGGGCCCGGCGGCGTCGGCGCCGCCGTTGAGCACGACGCCGAACCGCAGTGCGTCGGGCGTGAGCAGGGGCGCCGGCCGCGGCGACACGACCTCGTACCCCTCGACGCGCGGCACGTCCACGAGCACGAGACGCTGCTCGTCGGTGCGCGGCGTGAGCCGGACCGTCTGCGTCACGCGCTGCCTGGTCTCGGTCTCGAGGAGGCCCCGCACGAGGCGGGCGGCCACGACGCGCTGCGGCTCGCTGCCGCCCTCCACCTCGGCCGCGACCTCGAGGTCGACGGCGTAGGTGAGCACGCGCGAGTCGCCGGGCACGAGGTCGGCGAGCAGGGCGTTGCCGGCGAAGCCGTTCTCGTCGTAGACGGTCACGGTGCCGGCGGCCAGGTGGAGGCCCGTGTCGTTGACGATGCGCACTGCCGCCAGCGGGTTCCCCTCGCGCACGCCCGGGTCGTAGTGCGAGAGCCTGGTGGCGGCGACCGTGGTCTGCACTATGGGCACCATCACCGACTGGTGGCGACCCACGCTCACAGGGGTGCTCACGTGGTAGGCGAAGGTGGCGCCGCTGCGGGCGCCGGTGGCCATGGCCTCGACGCCGGCGCCCAGGTCGGCTGCCTCGCGCGCCTCGGCCTGCGGGGCGAACGCGGGCGCGGCCGGCGGCGGGACGGCGGCGCGGCCCAGCACGCCCGCGTCGGCGCCGGGAACCAGGCCGGCCGCCGTGGGCGGCTCGACGCGGGCGCGCTCGGCGTAGACGGGGTCGTAGAGCGACGTGACGAACGCGGCGGGCTGGCCGGCGACGAACGAGACGCGCACGTCCTCGAGGTCGAGGTCGGTGGGGTTGTCGAAGATCGCCCAGCCCTGCAAGGTGGCCGTGCCGTCGTCGCCCACGACGAGGCGGTAGGTGCTCTTCCACACAGGCATCTCGCGCACGTAGCCCACGCGCACGCGCCTCTCGCCCTCGCCGGAGAACTCGAGCCTGAGCGTCGTGGCCTCGGCGGCGCGGTGCCTGGCGACCGCCGCCAGCGCCTCCTCCAGCTCCGCCTGCAGCGCCGGGTCGTCGAGCCTCACGCTGGTGACCTGCGCGAGGTCGACGCGGGTGAGCCCGCTCTCGGCGGCGAGCGTGAGGAACGTGCGGGGCGCCTCGTCGGGGACCTCGACGCGCTCGACCGAGACGATCGCCCCCGTGAGCGGACGCGACGCCTCGAGGTGCACGACCTCGCCGCGGAGCTGGGCGAGGATCTGGGCCAGCGTCGGCGAGCCGGAGAGGTCTATCGAGTAGCCGGCCAGGATGCGGGACAGGGGGTCGCGGGAGTCGTAGGTGACGGGCTGCACGGTGCCGCCGTCCAGGTCCTGCAGGACCAGCGTCTGCAGCATGTCGTCCATCTCGGAGGGCGGCAGGCTGAGCTCGAACGACTGGTCGCCGACCACCGTGCCCTCGTGCTCGAAGTAGGCGACGCCGCTGGTGAACAGCACCACGCGGGTCACGGGCAGCTCGGCTTCGGCGGGCATGGGCCCTCCTCTCGGGGCCTCCTGAGCCGGCGCCGCCGTCGGGGCGGCCAGCGCGAGGGCCAGCGCGAGCGAGGCGGTGCGCGCGGTTCGTCTCATGCGCCCGATGTTAGGTCATCGAGCAGCGCCTGCCACCAGGCGACCTCGTCCTGGTTGACGCTGTGGGCGAAGCCGGGGTAGATGCGCTCCTCCACCACGGCTCCCAGCTCCCTGTACAAGGCGGCCGACTCGTGGACCCGCTCGACGGGGATGTAGGGGTCCACGTCGCTGCAGCCGAAGAGCGCCGGCGTGCCGGCGAGCGTGGGGGCGTAGCGCCCCCTGTCGACGACGTCGCCGATGACCCCGCCCGAGAGGGCCACCACGCCCCCGAACCTCCCTCCCTGCCTGGCCGCGTACTCGGACACCAGGCAGGCGCCCTGTGAGAAGCCGAGCAGCACGACCTTCTCGCGCGGCACGCCGGCCGCGGTGGCCGCCCGCACCGCGGCGTCCACGGCCTCCAGGGCCGAGGAGAGCCACGGCTCGTTCTGCTCCGGCGGCGCCAGGAAGGTGTGCGGGTACCAGACGTTGAGGCGCGCCTCCGGCGCGAGGAAGGCCACCCCGGGCGCGTCCACGACGGTGGCCAGGCCGAGGATGCCGTTGGCGCTGTCGCCGCGCCCGTGCACCAGGACCGTGGCGGCCGTGGCGCTCTCCAGGGGCGCCCCCGCCCGCGCCTTCACCGCGGGGGCGTGGAGCTCTTCGCCGGGGATGCTCATGACACGAGCGTAGCGCCGCCGCGGCCGGCGGGCCGGTCGCCCGCGCGCCGGGCGCGTCCATGCGCCGTCGACCGCGCGGCCGCCCCGCGCCCGTCGTGCCGCGGGGCGGCCCGGCGCTACTGAGCGGACTCCTTGGGGACGATCGCGATCTTGCCGTCCGACTGCAGGATCGCCCACTTCACCTGGTCGAGGGTCTCCAGGCCGGACTCGTGCGCCACCTGCAGGATCTCGGCCGGCGAGACGCGCTCCTCGTCGAGGGTGGAGGTGTAGAGGTTGCCGTCGAAGAGGAGGACGGTGGCGCGCGGGGTGACGGCCAGCTCGGCGCGGCGGTTCACGTGCGTGAGCATCGACGTCACGACGACGAGGAGCATGATCGTGCTCACGGCGACCAGGGCGTTCGTCAGCGAGAAGTCCTCCTTGATGATGCCCTGCGTGACGATGTCGGGGATCAGCATCAGCATCACGAACTCCATGGGCGAGAGGTCCCCGAACTCCCTCTTGCCCAGGAGCCTGAGCGCGAAGAGGACGAAGAGGTAGACGACCACCACGCGGATCACGCTCTCCACGGAAGCCTCCTCACGGCCACACGAAGGTGGCGAAACCGAGCGCGCCCGCGCCCGTCTCGGCGCCGTCCTCGCCCAGCACCCGCCAGGTGACGCTCGCCTCGTGGCGCCAGTAGTCCGTCGCCTGCATCTCGCCCCAGACGCTCCTCGTCTCGCCGGGCGCCAGGTCCGTGAGCTCGAACACGTACGCCTCCTCCTCGATCTCGTCCGGGCTGGGGGTGAACGAGACGTCCGAGAAGGCCGTGAGGTAGCCCCGCGACAGCCGCAGCTCCACCCGCGGCAGGTCGGCTCCCGAGCCGTTCGTCACGAACAGGTAGAGCGGCTGCCTCACCTTGTGGCGCTGCACCGTCGGGTACTCGGCCCTCACGGTGACGGGCCCGCCCTCGCCCCGCGCGGTCCCGCGCCCCAGGCCGAAGAGCCCGAAGAGCGACAGCACCGGCAGGAGGCCCACCATCGCCAGCCCGGCCAGGTGCGTGGGCGTGAGCCTTATGCGCCTGGCGACGTGGGGCGGCTCCGGCAGGTCCGGCGGGTCCTCGTAGGTGGGGCGCACGCCTGCCGACTCGATGGGGACGGTGCCGTCCTCGTCCGACGCCACGGCGCACCTCCTCCCGTCCCTCTCGTAGCGCACATGCCCGCCCGACTATGCCGCCCCGCGGGACCGGGCGCGTTAGAGCCACGTGAGCGGGCGCCGCGGTCCGCGCCGGGCCGCGCGCGACCCGCGCCGCTCTCAGGCGGGGCTGACGATTCCCATCTCGCCGCTGCCTAGCATCGGGCCCGAGAGGAGTCCCCATGGCTTCGTTCGACGAATCTATCGACGTGGACGCGCCGGTCAGGGAGGCCTACGCGCTGTTCAGGCAGTTCGAGCGCTTCCCCTCGTTCATGGAGGGCGTGGAGGAGGTCCGACGCGAGGGCGCGGACCGCCTGTTCTGGCGCGCGAACGTAGGCGGCAGGGAAGAGGAGTGGGAGGCCCGCGTCACGGCGGACGAGCCCGACACGCGCATCGCCTGGGAGAGCGTCGTGGGCGCCAGGAACGCCGGTGAGGTCCGCTTCGACAAGCTCGACGAGGACTCGGCCCGCGTGCACCTGCACGTGGAGTACGAGCCCGAGGGCTTCGTGGAGAACGTCGGCACCGCGCTGGGGCTCGTGAACGGCCGCATGCGCGGCGACCTGAGGCGCTTCAAGGAGATGGTCGAGAGCGGCGACGTGGAGTCGGGCTGGCACGACCCCGCCCACCGGTCCGTCGCCGCGGCCGACCGCGACCGCGCGCTGGGCGAGGCCGAGCGGGCAGCCGACAGGCGCGGGCCCGCCACGACCGTCAAGACCGAGACGGACCGCATCGAGCCGGCGGGCGGCACCACCGACAGGGACAGGTACTGACGAGGAGCTGGCCGGGAGCGAGCCCACGGCCGCTCCCGGCCGGTCGACGCCGGCCGCCGCGAGAACGCTGCGCCGGCGCCGTCCCGGTCTGCCGCTACGGGACGCGCGGGCCGTAGCCAGCGTGCTAAACCTTGTCCGTGCCGCGTCATGACGTGATAGTCGTCGGCGGCGGGTTCGCGGGCGCCTCCCTGGCGCTGGCGCTGGCCCGCGGCGGGGTGAGAGTGCTGGTGCTCGAGCGCGAGCGGGAGTTCCGCGACCGGGTCAGGGGCGAGCTCGTCTACCCCTGGGGCGTCGCCGAGGGCCGTCGTCTCGGCCTCCTGGAGCACGTGGCGAGCGCCGTGACCGAGGTGACGACGTGGTCCACGACCATCGCCCCGCTGCCGGAGCGCCGGCGCGACGTGCCGGCCACTTCCCCGGCCGGCGCGCCCGTGATCTCGTTCCACCACCCCGAGGTACAGGAGCTCCTCCTGGCCGCCGCCGCCTCGGCCGGCGCCGAGGTCGTGCGCGACGCGGCCGTGAGGAGCGTGGTGGCGGGCCCACGGCCGGCCGTGGTGACGCGGGAGGGCCCGGGCCGGCGGGAGAGGCGCCACGAGGCCAGGCTCGTCGTGGGCGCCGACGGCCGCGACTCCCTGGTGCGCCGCAGCGCCGGCTTCGCCGAGGAACGCCAGCCGGAGGCGCTGGTGCTGGCCGGCGCCCTGCTCGAGGGCTCGGGGGTCCCGAACGACGCCGCCCACGTGTTCATGCGGCCCGCCGGCGGCGAGCTGGGCATGGCGGTGCCGGTGGGCCGCGGGCATCACCGCGTCTACGCCGGCTACCACCTGGCCGGTGGACGGCGCCTCCTCAGCGGCAGCGCCGCCCTCGGGCCGTTCGTCGCCACGGCCGTGGCCGCCGGCGCGCCCGCCGAGTGGTTCGAGGGCGTCCGGCTCGCCGGGCCACTCGCCGAGTTCTCGGGAGCCGACTCCTGGGCTCCCTCCCCCTACCGGGACGGCGTGACGCTCGTCGGCGACGCCGCGGCGACCAGCGACCCGAACTGGGGCAGCGGCCTGGCTCTCGCCTGGCGCGACGTGAGGACCCTGGCCGAAGCCCTCCTCGCCCACGGCGACCCGGCGGACGCCGCCCGCGCCTACGCCGCGCTCCACGACGACTACTACGGCTCGCTGCGCCGCCAGACGGGCTGGCTGACGACGATGTTCAGGACGCCCGGTCCCGAGGCGGAGGCCCTGCGCGAGCGCGCCCTGCCCCTCTTCGTGGCCGACCCGACGCGCGCGCCGGACGTGGTGGGGCTCGGGCCGGACGGCCCCAGCGACGAGCGGGCGCGCCGGCGCTTCTTCGGGGAAGAGTAGTACGAGGGGCCCGGGGCGGGGCGGGCCGTCTCGGCTCCTGCCCGGCCCCAGCCGTCCGCTGCCCAGACGGGCAGCGGCCCCGCCACGCGGACCGCTGGGCGGCCGAGGCTAGTCCCCTGCCCGCTCCCGCACGACCCGCGCCGTCACTAGGAGCTGCCCACAGTGCCGCTGCGCGTGCTCCGCGGCGTGGAAGAGCAGCCCGACCACGTTCGACGGCAGCTTCTTGGCGCCCACGGGCCGGGGGTCGTAGATCGTCGCGGGGTTCGTCTCCCTGAGCTGGTCGATGGCGCGGTCCACGGCCTCGTTCACGGCGCGCACCAGGTCCGCCGTGGTGACGCCGGCGGGCTGGCCGTGAGCGCGCTCCACCTCCACGGCGCTGCGCATCTCGTCGGTCACCATGCCCAGCCGGGCCTGGCCGAAGAGCCTGCTTATCACGCCGGCTATGTGCTTGAGGTGGAAGCCCACTGGGGCCAGTCCCGCTACGCCCTCCCACAGCAGCGCGTCGGGGAAGCCGGCGGTGAACTCGGCGACCTCCTCGCGCGTCTGGAGGAGGCCGTGGGCGACGGGTTGCAGCTCGCGCGGGACGCCCTCGACGGGGCCCCGCAGCCAAGGGTGTGGTGGTCGTTCCGCCATCGGTTCACCTCGCCACGTGCTTCGGTGGCCAGGCCAACGTATCAGGTGTCCGAGTCCTCCGGCGGCTCACCCAGACGCTGGGAGAGGTCCTCCAGCGCGTCGAGCACCTCGCGCGCCTCCTGGGAGCCGTCCTCCTCGGCCCACTCCTCGACCTCGACGAGCAGCTCGTCGACGCGGCGGGCGATGTCGTCGCGCCGCGCCATGGCCTCGTAGACGCCGCGCATGTGGGGGCGGAACGTGACGCTGCCGGAGGGGTCCAGGTCGTTGTCGTCCGAGAGGCGCTGCATCCCCACGTCGGGGCGCGGCGACGCCAGGTTGCCCATGTCCTCGTTGGGCGTGTCGGGCAGGTCGTCGGCCGTGAGGCCCGAAGGTCCGTCCGTCGCCTCGTCGGAGCCGGGCCCGACGGGGTCGACGGCGTCGGGGCTCGTCTCCTCGAGTAGGTCCTCCTCGAGCTCCTCGCTCAGGTCGTCGTCGAAGCGCTCCTCGTCCGGCGGGTCCTGCGCGGCGACGTGGCGGCGGTCCTCCGCTTCGGCGTGGTTCATGGTCCCCTCCCTCCGTGCCGGCACGCTAGGGGCCGGCGCGTGAGGGCGGGACACGCGCGCGTGAGAACGTGCCGACGCCTTGCCCCATACTGGGCCCATGGCAGCCAAGAGGGACGACGGACCCAAGCTCGTGCCCACGGACCAGCCGGTCGAGGCGTTCCTCGCCGGCATCGAGAACCCCAGGCGCCGCGCCGATGCCGAGGAGCTCGTGCGCCTGCTCCGCGAGGTCACCGGCGAGGAGCCGGTCGTGTGGACCTACGGGATCGTGGGCTTCGGCGACCTCCACTACCGCTACGCGTCGGGGCGCGAGGGCGACACGATGCGGATCGGCTTCGCGCCGCGCAAGGCCAACATCGTGCTCTACGGGTTCAGCGGGGCGCCGGGCTCGGAGGAGCTGCTGGCGAGGCTCGGCAAGCACAGGCGGGGCGCGGGCTGCGTCTACCTGAACAAGCTCGCCGACGTGGACGGCGCCGTGCTGCGCGAGCTGGCCGAGCTCGGCCTGCGGTCCAGCCCCAGGTAGAGGAGCGACGTCGCCGCCACGGCCGCGCCGGCCACGGCCCAGGCGGCGCCGATCGAGGACGCGTCCGCCAGCGCGCCCAGGGCCAGGCTCCCCACGAACGCGCCGGCGTAGGACGCCAACGACTGCACGGAGAGCATCGCCGAGCGGTTCGCCGGCCGGAGGCCCTCGTTGTAGAGCGCCAGGTGCGGCGAGCTCCAGGCGGAGCGGGCCAGGTAGGTGCCCCAGAAGAGGGCGGCCGCGGCGGCGAAGCCTCCCGTCAGCGCTAGGGCCACGAAGGCCGCGCCGTGAGCCACCTGGCAGAGGGCGGCGACGAGCGCGTGGCGCCTGCCCAGGAGGGCCGCCAGGCGCGTGGCCAGCAGGTTGCCGAGGATGCCCACGGCGAACGAGCCGCCCAGGAGCACGCCGAGGGCCAGCGTCCCGCCGCCGGCCGCGAGCCGTGCGCCGTCCCCCGGCAGGCGCGCCGCGAAGTAGGGCTGCCACAGGTTCTCCGACGCCGCCAGGACGGCTCCCACGGCGAGGTCCACGGCCAGCAGACGCCGCAGGCGCGGGACCCGCGCGGCCGCGGCGAAGGCCTGGCGCACGTGGCCCGCCAGGGCGCGCGGGGCCAGCGCGCTGCGGACGGCGCCTGGGACCGTCCCTCGCGGAGCGCCCGTCCCCTCGCCCCCGTCCTCCCTGCCGACGACGGGGCGGCGCTCGACCACCACGACTGCCGCCAGAGCCACGACCAGCGCCTGCAGCAGCGCCGAGGCCAGCACCGGCACGGCCAGCGGCGTGAGCACGCCGTCCGTCGGCAGCCACGCGAACAGCGTCGGCAACGCGCCGCCGGCGAGCGTGCCAAGGGCCAGCCCCGCGAGCTGGTAGCTCCCGGCGGCGGCCAGGGCCGGCTGCAGGTCGACGCCCGTGTCCTCGCCCTGGAGGGCGTCGACGAACCAGGCCTCGAGCGCGCCCGAGGTGAGCGCCCGCGCGGCGCCGAGCAGGACGGCGAAGGCGAGGAACCCGGCCAGGTCGAAGGCCAGCAGGAACGCGACGCGCGCCACGACGTCGAGCGCCCCGCCGAGCAGGTAGGTGCGCTTGCGCCCCACGGCGTCGGCGACGGCCCCGGAAGGCACCTCGAGGAGGGCCACGACCACGGAGTAGAGGCCCATGAAGAGCCCCACCTCGGCGAGGGTCATGCCGCGCGCCTGCGCCAGCAGGACCATGACGGCCATGGGCAGCACCGCCGCGAACCAGGCGAGCGACGTGACCAGGTAGTAGGCGTGGCGGACGGGCAGCCTCTGCATCGCGAGGCGAGGATGGCGGGTACCCTACTGTGAATGGCAGAGCCAGATCCAGGTAGGGACCCGGGAGACTCGTCGCCGCGTCGTTCCGCGCCGGAGCCGCCGCCGGGGCTAGCCTTCGCCACCGTCACCGACCCGGAGCAGGCCCGCCTCCTCACGGACGCCGCCGCGTCGCGCCTGTTCCACCCCTTCCTGGGGCGCGAGCTCACGGCGAGCGAGGCCGCGCGGGAGACCGGCGCCGACCTGAACGCCGTGCTCTACAGGGTCAGGCAGTTCCTCCGCGCCGGGCTGCTCGTGGTGGCGCGCGAGGTGAAGCGTCCCGGGCGGCCGATCAAGGTCTACCGGTCGGCGCACGACGCCTACTTCGTGCCCTACGAGCTCACGCCCTTCGCCAGCCTCGAGGAGCGGATGCTGGCGCAGCTCAAGCCGCACCTCGAGGAGCGCGTGCGGGTCCAGGCCGAGCGCCTGCGGGAGCGGGGCTGGTCGGGACAGCTCCTCTACCGCGACGACCAGGGCGAGACGTGGACCGTGAGCGCGGGCGACCCCCACGCGCGGGTCGACTGGCTCGAACAGGGGCGCGGCGTCGGCATCGACTACATAGTCGACCTCGAGCTGACCGACGAGGAGGCGGCCGAGCTGCAGCGCCTGCTCTACGGGGCCTTCGAGCGCTACGAGCGCGGCCTGGGGTCGGGCCGCCGCGCGACGAAGGGCTACACGCTCAGCGTCGCGCTCTACCGGCGGGAGGAGCCGTAGGGGCCTCCTAGCGCTTGCGCAGCTTCCACACCTGCTCCGAGGGGAAGCGCTGCGCCCAGTCGGCGGGGATGCCGAAGGGCTCGCCCTGTGCGTCTGCGGGGGCGCGCGGCTCTAGCAGCTCCTCGACCTCGAACCCGACGCGGGCGAAGAGCGCCAGCCAACCGGAGAAGGGCAGGTTGAACTCCACGCCGCCGGGGTCGTGCGCGGCGTTCCTGAAGTCGAGGCGGTGCAGGGAGAAGTAGTCGCGCTCCAAGCGGTAGCTCACGTCGCCGCCGTCCAGGGGCGTGCACACCTCGATCACCGGGTGGTTGCCCATGAACAGCAGGCGCCCGCCCGGCCGCAGGACGCGGTGGGCCTCGGGCACCCACGCGTAGGGGTCGCACCAGATGGCCGCGCCGTACTCGCTGATCGCGAGGTCGAAGCTCTCGTCGGCGAAAGGGGTCGCCTCGGCGTTGCCGTGGACGAGCGTCAGGTGGAGGCCGTGTTCGTCGGCCAGCCGCCGCGCGGTCGCTAGCTGCCTCGCCGAGTTGTCGATGCCTGTCACGCGCGCGCCGCGCCGCGCCATCCACGCCGACACGTAGGCCGTGCCGCACCCCAGCTCGACGGCGTCCATGCCGGTCATGTCGTCGGGCAGCAGGCGCAGGTCGCTCTCGGGCAGTCCCCAGATGCCCCACACGGGCTCGGTGCGCGCCCAGGCCAGCGCCCCGCGCTCCGCCCACCAGTCGGCGTTGCCGTCCCAGTACTCGCGGTTGTGCGCCACGTGCTCGGGGAGAGCGTCCGGCGCGGTCTCGTCCGCCATGCCCCGATGCTACGGGAGGGTAGGGCCGCGGGTGGCCGCGCCTGCCTACGGGCTCGCGAGGGGCGAGGCAGCGTGGCGGGGTCATGCCGCGCCAGCCTCGAGCCAGTATCTCGGTACCGGCATACTGCCTGCGGCCGGGCTCGCGCGCCGACGCTCGTGGTGGACGACGACACGGCAGCGACCGCCCCGGCAGCCGGTATCCCGCGAGCGGGCTACTGGCTGCAGGGGGTCGACAGGACCTCGGGGGTCACGCGCGGCCGCGGGGGCCGCGCGCGGCCAGGCGGTCAGGCCGTCTCGGCGGCGGTGCCCTTCCAGTCGGCGGGCATGCGCAGCGGCTTGCGCTCGACGATGCGGATGTGGTTGCCGAACGGGTCGCGGATCGCGAAGTCGATGCCGTAGGGGCGGTCCTCTGGTTCCTCGCGGATCGTCACGCCCTTCGCCCTCAGCTCCTCGCAGAAGCCGCGGGCGTCGCCGGTGACGAAGCCCACGGCGAAGCCCGACGCGCCCTTGGCCACCAGCTCGCGGATCTGCTCCGCGGCCTCGGGGTCCACGCTCGGCGGGGCCACCAGCTCGAGGAGGATGTCGCGTCCGTCCTGGCCGTTGGGCCTGACGGTGAGCCAGCGCATGGGGCCGAAGTCGATGTCGGCCGAGACCTCGAGGCCGAGCTTGCCGACGTAGAACTCGAGGGCCTCGTCCTGGTCGAACACCCAGACGTGGGAGAGGTTGATGCCGTTGATCATCGCCGTGCCTCCGTGGCCTCGGGGCTCTCTAGCTCGTCTCCTGCGGCCGTGGGGTCAGTGTAGGGACGTCCCGCCGCGGGCGCTTCTCCGAAACTGCTGGGCCGCGTCCAGGCGCTGATGAAGCAGGTGGGCACCGGCGCCGGGCCCTTGCCGAGGCGGTAGGCGACCGGGGAGACGCCCACGACCTCCTTGAAGGTGCGGCTGAAGGTGCCGAGGCTGTTGAAGCCCACGTCGAAGCAGGCGTCGGTGACGCTGCGACCCTGCTCGCGCAGCAGGTACATGGAGCGCTCCACGCGCCGGCGCTGGAGGTAGCGGTGCGGGGTCTCGCCGAAGACCTCCTTGAAGGTCCTTATGAAGTGCGCCTGCGACATACCCACCAGCTCCGCCAGGCGCTTCACGTCGAGCTCCTCGCGGTAGAGCCTGTCCATCTCGTCGCGCGCCCTCAGCATGCGGCGGTTGCGCTCCGCCGTGGGGCTCAGCGCCGAGCTCACGCGTCCCCCAGGGCGGCGACCTCGCGCGCCAGCGCCGGGGCCAGCGTCCCCCTCGGCTCCACGGCCACCGCGGACAGGCCCAGCCACTCGGCCATGGTCCGCAGCTCGCGGGCCAGCGCCGCGGCCACCTCGGCCTCGCCGCGCCGTCGCGCCCCGGGCGCCGGCCTCTCCTCGGCCCAGGCCGCCAGCACGCGGAGCTCGCGTGCGCGCCGCTCCGACTTGAGGTCGACGCGAGCGACCATCTGGTCGCCGAGGAGGAAGGGCAGCGTGTAGTAGCCGTAGACGCGCCTGTGGGCGGGCGTGTAGATCTCGATGCGGTAGTCCATGCCGAACTGCCGCAGCAGGCGGTCGCGGTACCAGCAGGCCGGGTCGAAGGGCGAGAGCAGCGCCGCCCCCGTCGCGCGCCCGGGGTCCTCGGCGCCGGCGTAGAGCAGCGCCTTCTCCCGCCAGCCCTCGACGCGCACCCACCTGGCCAGGCCGCGCTCCACCGCCGACTCGGCGAGCGGCTTCGCCTCCGTGACCTTGATGCGGAAGTGGTCGCCGATGTCGGCCACGGTGCCGATCCAGGTGGCGGCCAACGCCCTGTCGAAGAGCTCCTGCTGCGCCTCCCGGCGCGGGCGCGGGGGCAGGCAGGCGTGCTCACCCCACACCTTCCGCGGCGAGCCGTAGAGGCGCTGGAAGTTCGGGCGGCCCGCCACGGCGGCGCGACCCGTGAAGAACAGGTACTCGAGCGCCTCCTTGGTGAGGCTCCAGTCCCACCAGCCCTGCCGCCGGCGACGGCCCCGCTCCTCCTCGAGGTGCTCGAGGTCCTTGGCCGTCAAGGGGCCCAGCTCGTGCACCGCCCGCTCCACCTCGTCGAAGAGCTCCGGCCTGAAGCGCTCGGGCCGCTTGCGGAAGTACTTCGCCCACTTCTCTTGGAGGTCCTCCTCCATGCGGAACCGCAGCGAGGGCAGGAGCTCCCGCGGCATGACAGAGGCCTCGTGGCCCCAGTGCTCGAAGGTCTCGCCGGAGGACCACAGGTAGCCGTCGAGAGCGTCCCGGTCGTAGGGGCCGAAACGCGAGTAGAGCGGCAGGTAGTGCGCCCGCGCCAGCACGTTCACGCTGTCGATCTGCAGCACGCCCTGCCGCCGCAGGTAGTCGCGGAAGCGGCGCTCGCCGACGGCGCCGCCGGGGCGGCGACGCGCCAGGCCCTGCGCGTGCAGGAACACGCGCCGAGCCTCCGCCGCGCTCAGCCTCTCCGTCATCCGGCCAGGCTACCAGGACCGCGCGGGGAGCCGAGACCCGCACGCTGCGTCCCCCCGGGCCCCGCCAGCGCCGGAGCGTCCTCACCGGCCGGTATGGGCGCCCCACCGTCCTCATCGGGCCAGCCCCTAGCTTCGCGCCCACGGAGGTGGGACATGGCGCACGACCTGAGAGGCAAGAAGGTCGCCTTCCTCGTCGCCGACAAGGGCACTGAGGACGTGGAGCTCGTCGAGCCGGTGCGCGCCGTGCTCGAGGCGGGGGCCGAGACCGTGCTGGTCGGCCCCGAAGGCGGCAAGGCCACGACGCGCAACCACGACCTCGAGCCCGGCAGCGACTACGAGGTCGACGTCGCCTACGAGGACGCCAGGGAGAGGGACTACGACGCCGTGGTCGTCCCCGGCGGCACCGTCGGCGCCGACAGGCTGCGCATGAACGACGCCGCGGTGCGGTTCGTGCGCTCCTTCTTCGAGGCCGGCAAGCCCGTGGCGGCCATCTGCCACGGACCGTGGGTGCTGGTCGAGGCCGGCGTCGTGGAGGGCAGGCAGCTCACCTCGTACCCCAGCCTCAGGACCGACGTCATGAACGCCGGCGGCGAGTGGCTGGACCAGGAGGTGGTCGTCGACCAGGGCCTGGTCACGAGCCGGCGGCCGTCCGACCTGCCGGCCTTCACCCGCAAGCTGGTCGAGGAGGTCGCCGAGGGGATGCACGTGGGCCAGTCGGCCTAGCGCCCGCGGCTCGTCGCACCGCCCTCAGGCGACCAGGAAGGCGGCGCCCAGGGCCAGCAGCGTCCGCGGCGTCAGCCGGGGCTCGGTGCTGAGCAGGTAGACGGGCTCCCACGCGTCGGGGTCGAACTTGCCCTTGAACGCCTGGAGCCCGGCGAAGTCGTAGAGGCGCCGTCCGTGGCGGACGGCGGCGCGCTCGAGCCGGCTCAGCCAGGCCGGCGCGCCGTCCCGCGCCCGCGCCGCGGGCCCGTCCGTCGCCGGCCGAGCGTCGTCGGGGGCGCGGCGGCCCGCGACCACCGTCGCGAGCGGCGCGAGGCCGAGGGTGAGCCTGTCGGCCTCCGCGGCCAGGGCGCGCAGCGCGGCGTCGATGAGCAGCTCGGCCGTCCCGTTCGGGGCTGCTGGGTGCCTCACGACCTTCTCTACGAGCCAGCCGCGGCGCCGCGGCACCGGGCAGGCGCAGAGGTAGGCGACGACGCGGCCCGGATCCGGTCCGTCCCCGTGTCCGGCCGCCCAGCGCGCCACGAACAGCCGCCGGTCCCGCATCACGCGCGGGTCGGCGCGCGAGGCGTCGGAGTGCGCCAGGAACCGCAGGCGGGGCAGGCGCTTGTGGCGCAGCCACGCCGCGTGGCAGGCCCTCAGCTCCGGCCCCAGCTCCGTAGCCGCCGGCTCCTCGGCCACGGTTACGCCCTTGTTCGCCGCCCTGTTGCGCTGTGCCCGCAGCGAGGCCTTGGCGTCGAAGCGCGTCCCCCACGACCGCGCCTCCCAGATGGGCTGGAGGCCTATCACGTGCCCGACGTGGCGCCCCCCGCCCAGCGCGGCGACGAAACGCTCCTCGGCCGCGAAGTAGCAGACCTGCTCGCCGGACCGGCGGGCGTCCGCCTCGAACTCCGCGGCCACGCCCTCGAGGCGCTCGTCCGGCGCCACGGGCGCCCCGGCCACCACGCGCAGCCCCGCCGCGCTCACGTAGCCCACCACGGCGTCGCCGGCGCGGCTGAACCAGCGGCGCATGCCCCTGTCGAGCACCTGGTGCGAGGTCGAGTTCCAGCCGTGCGCGAGGACGAGCGCGCGTGCCCTGGCGAGCTCTGCGAGTCCTGGTGTGTCCTCTTGCGGCTTGCCGGTGCGGGTTCGTAGGAGGGGGTCGGCGGCGAGCACCGGCGAAGCGTAACGCCTCGCCGCTATACTCGCCGTGTTGCCACGCCTCGGACCAACAGTCGTCAGCGTCGCCGACCTGAGGCGCCTGGCGCGTCGCCGGCTGCCGCGCATGGTGTTCGACTACATCGACGGCGGCGCCGAGGACGAGCGGACCCTGCGCGCGAACGTGGCCGCCTTCTCAGAGCTGACGTGGCGCCCGCGCTCGGCGGTCGTGCACGAGCGGGTGGACCTGAGGACCACGGTGCTGGGCCACGAGCTCGCCATGCCGGTGATCCTGGCGCCGGTGGGCTCGAGCCGCATGTTCTGGCCGCGCGGCGAGGCCGAGGCCGCGGCCGCGGCCGGCGCGGCGGGCACCGTCTACACCCTGTCCACGCTCTCCGGCACGCGCCTCGAGGAGGTGCGCGCGTCCACCCGCGGACCGTGCTGGTACCAGCTCTACCTGTGCGGGGGGCGCGACGTGGGCCTCGCCGCCCTGGAGCGCGCGAAGGCCGCCGGCTACTCCGCCCTCGTCGTGACCATCGACACGCCGGTGGCGGGCATGCGCGAGCGCGACGTGCGCAACGGCACCAGCCAGCTCATCGCCAGGCGCTTCCCCCACGTCGTGCCCTTCCTGCCGCAGGTGCTGGCGCGTCCGCGCTGGCTCCTCGACTTCTGGCGCGACGGCATGCCGCTGAGCTTCCCGAACATCGTGCTGCCCGAGGGCCCCATGCCGTACGCCGACATCGGCGCCCAGCTCGCCGCCGCGGCCGTGTCGTGGCGCGACCTGGAGTGGATCGGGGAGGCCTGGGGCGGTCCGATCGTCGTCAAGGGCGTGCACACCGCCGACGACGCCCGGCGCGCCGCGGACGCCGGCGCGAGCGCCGTCGTGGTCTCGAACCACGGCGGCAGGCAGCTCGACGGCGTGGCGCCCACCCTGCACGTCCTTCCCGAGGTGATCGCGTCCGTGGGGGACAGGGTGGAGGTCCTGCTCGACGGCGGCGTGCGGCGCGGCGGCGACGTGGCCAAGGCGTTGGCGCTGGGTGCGCGGGCGGTGCTGGTCGGCCGGGCCTACGCCTACGGGCTCGGGGCGGCCGGACGCGAGGGCGTGGCGAAGGCCCTCGAGGTCCTGCGCAGCGAGCTAGAGCGCACCCTGCGGCTCCTCGGCTGCCCGTCCGTGGCGGAGCTGGACGCCAGCTACCTGGGCGAGCCCGAGGGCTGGCCGCCTCCCGCGCTGGGCCGGCCCGTCGACGCACCGCGCGCGCCTACCGCTGCTCGGTGAACGCCCACCACTGACCGTCCGGGTCCCGCAGCTCGAGCTCGACGTCGCCCCACGGCCGGGTGACGGGCGACTCGAGCTCCGCGGCCCCGCGGCGCGTGCTAGCTTGGCCGGCCGTGCTGCGCGAGCTCCACGACCTGGCCCTGCCCTTCACCGGCGAGCCGAGCGAGGTCGTCGACCTCTCCTGGGACCATGGCGAGTCGGAGGTGTGGCGCGTCTCCGGCCCCCTCGCGACGGTGGCGGTGAAGGCCCACCGACAGCGCAGGAAGTTCGACCAGGAGCTGACCGCCTACAGTGACTGGCTGCCGGCGCTGCCGGCCGGAGGCGCGGGGCCGTGCGCGGCCGCGGGCGGCGGGGCCTGGGTCGGCGCGCCCGGCGTGCGCACGCCGCGCCTCCTCGCCCACAGGGAGGAGCACCCGCGGGCGCTCGTCCTGAGCTGGGAACCGGGCGTCGTGCTCGAGGGCGCCAGCCCGGACCGCGGCGGGGAGCTGCGGCTCCGCCAGCGCGCCGGGGCCTTCCTGCGCGCGCTGCACGACCTCCCGTACCGGGACGTCGACCCCGTGGCGCCCGCCGCGGCGTACGCCGCCCGCCTCGACGCCTGGTCGCAGCGCTCGCGCGGCGTGGTGCCGGAGGCGGTCGTCGCTTCCGTGCGGGCGTCCGTGGAGGAGGCGCTGCCGCTGCTGGCCGTCGCCTCGCGCGTCCCCTGCCACCGCGACTACACGCCCCGGAACTGGCTCGTCGCCGCGGACGGCGCGCTCGTGGTCGTAGACCTAGAGCACGCGCGCCCCGACCTGCGCCTGGCCGACCTCGAGAGGCTCTGGAGCTGCGAGTGGCGGCGCGACCCGGCGCTGCGCGAGGCGTTCCTCGCCGGCTACGGACGCGAGCTCACCGCCGACGAGGAGGGGACGCTCCGGCGCCTGTCGGCGCTGGGGGCCCTCTCTACTGTCGCGTGGGCGCGGGAGCACGGCGACGTCGCCTTCGAGGAGCGCGGCTGGGACGTCCTGCGCTGGCTGGGCCTGGCGGGGGACTAGGGCCAGTAGGCGTGGCCGCCGGCCGGCGCTAGGGCAACGCGGAGGCGGCCTGGATCCCCAGGTCCTCCAGCGCCTGCAGCACGGACCTCCACGCCTCCTCGGCGGGCGCTCCGGACGCGGCCAAGGCGTCCAGCTCGCCGCCCTCGCGGAGGAGGCGCCCGGCGGCGAAGGCGCCCATGCACAGCGGGCACGGCTCCATGGTCGTGTAGAGCGTCGGGCGCGGCTCGCCGGGGCGGCGGTAGCCGTACTCGAGGAGCGCGTTCACCTCGGCGTGCGCCAACGGCACCCCCGCGATGTACGGCGTGCCGGGCACGTGAGGCGGACGGGCCACCTCCAGGTTCAGCCTGTTGCGCCCGCGGGCCACGACGCTGCCCTCGGAGTCCACCACCACCGCCGCTATGGGCAGGGAGCCGGCCACGTGGGCCTCCCAGGCCAGGTCGACGCACTCGCGCCACACGTGGCTCAGGTCGGAGTAGGCCGGCGCCCCGAGGTCGGCTCGCTCCACGGTCTTCCCCCTCAGCGCGCCAGGCTCATCTCGACGGCGCGCGACTCCTCGCCCTCCGGCGTGACCACCCACATCTCCATCGTCACGCCTCCGTCGTCCCCGGGGCCGAGGTCGATGCGCCAGCCCCAGGGCGGGCTGTCGCCCACGGACCAGCTCCCCACCAGCGCCACGGCGCGGTCCGTCGCCGTGCCCTCCAGGGACATGAGCTCGCGGTTCTGGTGCCAGCTGTCGCCCCAGGCGGCCGTGGCGCGGCCGCTGTCGTCGCAGGCCAGCAGCACCGTGCCCTCGTGGGCCTCGGAGCGCAGGCTCCAGCGGTAGTCGAAGCGCAGCATCCTGCCGCCCACGACGCGGCGCAGCCGGCCGGACGCCGGCGACGTGACGGGCTCCTGCGTCGGAGGCTCGTAGAGCACGTTCGTGCCCCTCAGCTCGCTCGCCTCGTCGGCGGTCCGCCCCAGCGCCTGGAAAGCGTTCATGGCAGGCCTCCCGTCACCGAGAGCATACGTCGGTCCCCGTCACCGCCTCGAGCCCGTCAGGGCGGACAGGCGCGACCGCCCGCCGGGACCCTCGGCGAGCCTGTCCACGCACGCACCGGGCGGCCCGAGCGCGCCGCCGAGGAGCCGGGCCGGCGCGACCGCTCACTCCGCACCGACGAGCGTGAGGCGCACGTCGTGGCGGCGGACCTTGACGGGCTCGGGCGCCCCGCGCAGGACCGCGAGCGCAGCGGACACGACCCGCGGGTCGAAGGCCTCGCCCGCCTCGCGCTCCAGCAGGCTCAGCGCCTCCTCGGACGACCAGGCCGGCCTGTAGGCGCGCTCCGACGTGAGCGCGTCGTAGACGTCGGCGACCGCGAGGATCCGCGCCAGGTACGGTATCGCCTCGCCCGCCAGGCGGTCGGGGTAGCCGGAGCCGTCCCAGCGCTCGTGGTGGTGCCTGATGACCTCGAGCTCGAGCCTGTGCATGCCCAGCGAGAGTCCTATGCGCTCGCCGTTCGCCGGGTGCTGCTCGATGAGCGCCCGCTCCACGTCGTCGAGGCGGCTGGGCTTGTTCAGCACGGCGTCGGGCACCTCGATCTTGCCCACGTCGTGGATCACGCCGGCCTGGGCCAGGACGCGCAGGTCCTCGGGCTGCAGGCCCAGGGCGCTCCCGATCCTCACGGCCATGTCCGCCACGCGCTGCATGTGGCCGGCCGTGTAGGGGTCCTTGGCCTCCGTGGCCACGACCAGCGCCCGCACCTCCGGCCGCAGGCCGTAGGCGAGCCGGCGCAGGGCGTCGTCGTCGAGGAGGGCGGTGAGGTCGGAGGCCAGCTTGCCGGCGCGGAGCTGCCGGCCGAAGGTCACCAGCATCACCGTGACCGCCAGCAGCAGGACCACGTGGTAGAGCCACCACGACAGGCGGAACGTCTCGCCGATGACCATGATCACCTGCGAGACCATCACCCAGCCGGTGACGTGGAGCATGACGAGGTGGATCGTCGAGCGCGACAGCCGGTAGCCCTCGAGGAAGCGCGTGCCGGCGAGCGCCAGCAGGCCCAGGACGACGACGGTGACGCCGTCCTTGAGGGGCTCGTTCTGCACGGGCACGAACCGCGCCAGGTCGGGTCGGACCATGAGGCTGACGTCGAACACGGCGATCAGGCCCACCCACGCCACGAGCACGCCGAGCAGCGAGCCGCGCCGCTCCACGGGCCGGAGGTAGGCGGCGGCCACCATCGAGGCGGCGAAGGCGATGAGAGCGAGCTGCGACGCCACCGGCGTCACGGCGTTCGCCCCGAGGATCACGCCCGGCGTGGAGAGGCCGTGGAGCGCGAAGAAGCCGGCCATGCTGGCGAAGCCCGCCGCCAGGTAGACGATGCGCGAGTCGCGCGCCCTGGCGCCGGCCACGCCCACCAGGACGGCCAGCGCCACGGCCAGCAGGGACGTGATGGAGACGACCCAGAAGTGGGTCAGGGGGGCGGCCAGGCGCGGGTCGTTCTCGGGGGAGGAGTAGAGGAGCCAGAAGACGAGGAACGCGACCAGCGACCCCGCGAGCGGGCCTAGCAGGGCCTGGAAGCTTCGCACGCAGGCGAGCATGCAACTTCGGTTCTTACGGGATGATTACGTAGTTCACTCGCTCGTCCAGCACGGGCGTGAGCGCCGCGGCGCCCGTGGGCTGCGGCCCGGCGCGGCGGAGCCACCCCCGCCTCGCGCCGGGGGTCGGGGCCCCCGGGAGCGCCCACGGCATATGCAGGACGCCGCTGAGGCCCGGGTCGCCGGCCGCTACCATCCGCCCATGAGCAGGAACCCTCGGCCGTGGCGGCTGCCCCTTCTGGTCGCTCTCCTCGCCGCCTGCGGCGCCGCGCCGGGCTCGCCGGGCGGTCCGGCGGGTGAGCCGCCCTCGCTGGCCGGCTGCGACGTGTTCCCGGCCGACCACTACTGGAACGCGCGCGTGGACGGCCTCCCCGTCGATCCCAGGTCGGCGCAGTACGTGGACGCGATAGGCGCCGACGACCACGTGCACCCCGACTTCGGCTCCGGCCTGTGGGAGGGGGCGCCCATCGGCATCCCCTACACGGTCGTCGGCGCGGGCCAGCCGCGCGTGGACGTCTCGTTCCTGTGGGACGACGAGAGCGACCCGGGTCCCTACCCCGTGCCTCCCGACGCGCCCGTCGAGGGGGCGCCGCCCGGCGGCGTCGCGCCCGAGGGCGACAGGCACGTGCTCGTCGTGGACGCCTCCGACTGCCGCCTCTACGAGCTCTACGCCGCCGTCAGGCAGCCCGACGGCTCCTGGGAGGCGGGCTCCGGCGCCGTGTTCGACCTCGGCGGCTACGACCTCAGGCCCGACGGCTGGACCTCCGCCGACGCCGCCGGCCTGCCGATCCTCCCCGGGCTCGTCAGGTACGAGGAGGTGGCGGCGGGAGAGGTGAGGCACGCGCTGCGCTTCACGGCGCCGCGCACGCGGGACGCGCACGTGTGGCCGGCGCGGCACGACGCCTCCGACCTCGGCGACGAGCGCTACCCGCCCATGGGCCAGCGCTTCCGCCTGCGCGCGGACTTCGACGACTCGGGCTTCGCGCCCGAGGCCCGGGTGATCGTGACGGCCCTCAAGCGCTACGGCATCGTGCTCGCCGACAACGGCTCCGCCTGGTTCCTCTCCGGCGCGCCCGACGAGAGGTGGGACGACGACGCCCTGAGGGACCTGCGCGGGATCGCGGGCTCGGACTTCGAGGCCGTGGACGTCTCCTCACTGATGGTCGACCCCGACACGGCCCGGGTGCGCTGACGGGGGCCGCGCCGCCGCTCAGCGCTCCTCGAGGGACTCGGCGGCGGCCTGGACGTCCAGCAGCTCGGCGGTGACGGCCGCCTGCCTGGCGCCGTGGTAGGCGGCGCGCAGCCTCTCGAGGCGCTCCTCCACGTTCCGCGACGCCGCGTCCATCGCGGCCAGCCGCGCGGCGTTCTCCGCGGCCAGCGACGAGCCGAACGCCTTCACGATCGCCAGCGCCATGCGCTGGCGGACGATCGCGGCGACCAGTCGTCCGGGGTCAGCGAGCTCCATGGGCACCCGCCTGGTCGGCCACGGTCGGTCGCGGATGCTGCGCAGCCAGGCCGGGTCCAGCGGCATCACCTGGACGGTGCGCGGCTCGAAGCGCGTCGCGCCCAGCGGGCGGCTGTAGACGAGCAGCAGCCGCTCGGCGGCGCCCTCGCGCCGCCACTCGTACACCAGGTCGAGGAGCGCCGCCATGGCGACCTCGACCGTCGCCAGGGAGCTGGGCGCCGCGAGCTGCACGTACGTCGCCAGTCCACTCGCCCTCAGCCGCGCTCCGACGCGCTTGCCCACGGCAGCGACCCGCGTGCGCTGGCGCGCGGTGTCGTCGGCGAGGTGGGCCGCCGCGGCGCGGGCCATGCGGTCGTTGAACGGCCCGCACAGGCCCCTGTCGGAACCGAACACGAACAGGGCCGTGGGGGCGTCGGGGGCCACGGGAGGCGGCTCGGCGAGCTCGGGGTGGAGGTGCAGCACCGCCCGCGCGGCGCGGTCGAGGGTGAGCGTCGACGCGTCGAGGGCGCGCATCGTGCGGCGGTACTGATGCACGCGCACGGACGCGAGCGTCTTCATCGTGTGCACCACCGACCCGAGGCTCCTCGTGCTCTCGAGCCGGCGCCGCACGCGCTCGCCGCCGCTCACCTGGGCCTCCCGCCGGAGCTCGACCCCGGACCCTCGGGCCCGCGCCGCTCACGCCCGCAGCTCATCCGGTCCTCCCGTGCGCGCCGCCGTGCGCGGCGGACCGGGCGCGCGCGACGACCGACGCGGCGACCTCGCGCAGCGCCGCGCGCTCGGCGTCGCCGAGCGGCGCCCCGGACTCGATGCCGGACGCCACGGCGGGGAAGCGGGCGGCGAGCTCCCTGTGCAGGGACGCCTCCAGCGCCCCCAGCGCCCTGACGGGCGCCTCGTCGAACAGCCCCTCGTCGACGGCGAGGAGGGCCGCCACCTGACGCGCCACCGGCACGGTCTCCAGGGCGCCCTGCCTCAGCACCTCCCTGACGCGCCGTCCCCGCGCCAGCGTGCGTCGCGTCGCCTCGTCGAGGTCGGCGCCGAGGCGGGCGAACTGCTCGAGCTCCTCGAACTGCGCGTAGGAGAGGCGCACGCCGCCCGCCACCGCCCGGTAGGCGGGGAGCTGCGCCTTGCCGCCCACCCGCGAGACGGAGAGGCCCACGTCGACGGCGGGGAGCTGGCCGCGGCGGAACAGCTCGGGCGAGAGCACGATCTGGCCGTCGGTGATCGAGATCAGGTTGGTGGGGATGTAGGCGGCGAGGTCCCTCTCCTGCGTCTCGACGATGGGCAGGACCGTGAGCGACCCGCCTCCGCGCTCGGGCCTGAGCTGCGTGGCCCGCTCCAGGAGGCGCGCGTGCAGGTAGAAGACGTCGCCGGGGTAGGCCTCGCGGCCGGGCGGCCGGCGCAGCAGCAGCGAGACCTCGCGGTGGGCCCTGGCGTGCTGCACGAGGTCGTCGAGGACCACCAGCGCGTGACGTCCGGCCTCCATGAACGCCTCGGCGATGCTCATGGCCGCGAAAGGCGCCGCTTGGCGCAGCCCAGGCGGCGCCTCCGCGGGTGCCACCACGACCGTCGTGTAGGACAGGGCGCCGCGGCGCCTGAGCCTGTCGACGACCTGCGCGACCTCCGCCCCGCGCCTGCCCACCGAGCAGTAGACGCACACCACGCCCGTGTCTCGCTGGGCCAGGACCGCCGTGAGCGCCAGCGTCGTCTTCCCGGTCTGCCTGTCGCCGACGATCAGCTCGCGCTGGCCCCTGCCGACGGGGAACAGCGCGTCGATCACCTTCACGCCGGTGTGCAGCGGCACGCTCACGGGCGCCCTGTCGACGATGGGCGCCGCGGCGCGCTCCACGGGCAGGCGCGCCGCGGCCTCCACGGGCCCGCGGCCGTCGAGGGGTGCACCGAGAGCGTCCACCACGCGCCCCAGCAGGGCGTCGCCGACAGGCACGTCGAGGACGCGGCCGGTGCGGCGGGCCGGCGCGCCGGCGGCCAGGTCGCGGGCGCCACGCAGCACCACGACGCCCACCCCGCCCTCCCGCAGCTCGCTGACCACGCCGAGGGCGCCGCCGGGGAACGTCACCGTCTCGCCGGCCGTGACGCCCGGCAGGCCGGAGACGGTGGCCACGCCGTGGGTCACGGACGCGACCCTGCCCACCTCCTCCCGAGCCAGCTCGCGCGGCGCCTCGGCCCGGGCGCGCCGCAGCGCGTGGAGCCCCGCCCTGAGCGCGCGCTCGGCGGCGTCCGCCCCGTCGGCAGGGGGCGCGCCCTCCCCGCGGTCCGTGTCGCCGCCGCGGCTCACGGCGCCACCACGCTCGCCTCGTCTCCCCGGCTCACGCCGCGTCCCGGTCCGGGTCGCCGCGCGGGCCGGCCAGCGCACGCGCGAACCTCTCCTGGAGCGCCGCCAGCCGCGCCGCCGCCGACCCGTCGAGCCGCAGCCCGC
>JBIQHQ010000006.1:148989-150242 GCA_044508445.1 Deinococcaceae bacterium | reverse complement strand
CCCTCACCCCCCGCCCGCGCGCCGGACCCTGTAGGTCACCTGCGCGAAGGGCCCGAAGCGCTGCACGTCCTGCAGCTCGAGCGGCGGGGTCGTGATGCGCCGCGGCAGCAGCGGCTTGCCGGAGCCGAGCGTGACAGGGGCGAAGGTCACGATGACCTCGTCGAGGAGGCCTTGGTCGTGGAACTGGCCGACGAGGTCGCCGCCCCCGACGATCCAGAGGTCCTTGCCGCCCGCGGCCCGCGCCATCTCCTCGTACACGGGCCGCACGTCGCCGCGCACGAACCTCACGTCGCCCGTCACCGGCCTCTCGAGGTCGGTGGAGCTGAACACCCACGTGGGCTGCTCGTAGACCCACTCGAAGGGCGCGTCGCCCTTGGACGCGCGGTGGTGGTTGAGGATCCACAGGTACGTGCTCTTGCCCATCGTCACCGCGCCGATGCGCGGGATGAACCGCGCGTAGGTGGGGTCCTCACCGCCGAACTGCATGAGCCAGTCGATGGAGTCCGCCTCGGTGGCTATGAAGCCGTCGAGGCTGCTGGCCGTGTAGTAGACGCTCTTCACGCTGGTCCTCCCCGTCCCCGACCGTCCGCGGTACCGCGCTGCCCAGCGCGCCGCTGCCCGCTACGCCGACGCACACCGCGACCCGCGACGCTGGCGCGCAGCGGGTACGGAGCCGGCGTCGTGGGTGCCCTACAGTAGCGCCGGACGTGAGCCTCGTGCAGAAGCTGATCGGTGCGGCGCTGCGGCCCAGGGTGAGGCGGCGGGCGCGGGGGAAGACCCTGGACCAGCTCGCCGAGCAGCTCGCCGCCTCGCGCGACGCGCTGCTGCCGCGCATCCTCGCGGCCAAGGACACCCCGGGCGACCGCGAGGCCATCAACCATTGGCTGGGCATCGAGCGGTGGAGCCTCGCGCGCGTGCGCCGGTGGCGGGACCCCCCCACCGTGCTCGAGCCGTATCACGGCTACCGCCTGCCCGACGGCTCCTCGCTCGAGGACCTGCAGGAGGCGTTCGCGCGCACGCGGGAGGAGAGCATCGCGCTCGCGCGCGAGCTGGCGCGGTCGGGCGCCGACCCTGGGGCCGTGGTGCCGCACAACGACCTCGGGCCGCTGACGCTCGTCGAGTGGTTCGAGTACATCGACGACCACACCCGCCGGGAGGTCCTCAGGCTGCGGGGTTGAGCCGGGCGGCGGAGAGCCGACGCCCGAGGCCGCCCGACGGCGCCGCGGAGAGCCGACGCCCGGGCCGCCCGACGG
>JBIQHQ010000006.1:137355-148889 GCA_044508445.1 Deinococcaceae bacterium | reverse complement strand
CGCCCGAGGCCGCCCGACGGCGCCGCGGAGAGCCGACGCCCGGGCCGCCCGACGGCGCCGCGGAGAGCCGACGCCCGGGCCGCCCGACGGGGCAGCGGGCACGGGGTCGCCCTGTCGAGGTCGCCCCTACCTGTCCGACCACACCGCCAGGACGTTGCCGCTGGGGTCGGCGAAGTGGAACCGTCGCCCCCCGGGGAACGAGAAGATGGGCTCCACGACGCGGCCGCCCGCGGACCGCACGGCGGCCTCCACCTCCTCGAGGTCGGTGGCGTACACGATCACGAGCGGGCCGCCGGGCGTGACCTCGCGCCCCGTGGTGAAGCCGCCGGTGAGGCGTCCGTCGCGGAACTCGCAGTAGTCGGGGCCGTAGTCGGTGAACTCCCAGCCGAAGACGTCGCCGTAGAACCGCTTCGCGGCCCCGACGTCCGTCACGGCCAGCTCGACGTAGTCGATGCGGCGGTCGTGCTCTCCTCGCGCCTCGCTCATCGCTGCCTCCCACTGCCCCTCGGACGCGTGGCGGCACGATACCAAGGTGCCGGCTAGCCGCCGGAGTAGTCCGCGGGCGCCACGAACGTCACGGCGCCGGGCGCCACTCGCACCTCCAGCGGTGTCTCGCCCACGGGGTCGCCGTCCACCTGCACCGGCAGCGGCGGCGTGGCCTCCACGCGTAGGTGCGCGGCCGGCGCGAGGTCGGCGCGCGAGCCGGCCCTGTCGAGCAGCCTCATGGCGCGACGCAGCACGGCCCAGGTGCCGGGCGTGCGCATGACCGCCACGTCCATGAGCCCGTCGTGGGGGGTCGAGTCAGGCCCGACCTCCACGCCCAGCAGCTCCAGCCGCGTGGCGTTGAAGGCGATCACGGTGTGCCCGCGGAGGCGCGAGGTCCGGCCGTCGAGCGTGACGCGGAGGTCGTGCCGCTTCAGGTCGCGCGCGGCGGAGAGCGTCGCCCTCACGTAGGCCAGGAACCCCAGCCTGTCCTTGGCCTCGCGGTCGGCCTCCTCGTTGATCCTCGCGTCGAGCCCGGCGCCGCAGAAGAGCAGCGAGACGAGGCCGTGCGACGTCACGTGCAGCACGTCGAGCCTCACGGGTCGGCCGCTCGCCAGCGACTCGAGCGCGTCCTCAGGCTCCAGGGGCAAGCCCAGGACGCGCGCCAGGCCGTTGCCGGTGCCAAGGGGCAAGACCGCCACGGGCACGTGGGACCCGGAGGCGAACACGCCCTGTGCCACGGCCGTCACCGTGCCGTCGCCGCCTCCCGCGACGACGAGGTCGAAGCCCTCCTCGCCCGCGGCCGTCGCCCACGTGAGGGCGTCGTCGGGGCCTTCGGTCACCCGCACCTCGGCCCCCGCCGCCCCGTGGGAGAGGAGGCCGTCCCTCACGCCTGACGCCAAGTCGGCGCCGCGCCCCGCCCCGCTCGTGGGGTTGAGCACGACGAGCGCCCGCCGGCCGGCGAGCAAGCTCAGCGCGCCCGCATCACGAGCTCGCGCACCGCGGCCACCACCAGGGCAGGCTGCTGGTAGTAGACGTAGTGCGGGCTGCGCTCGGCGACGACCCGCTTCGAGGACGTCGACACGTTCAGCAGGTCCTCCTGCAGCTCGCCCCAGATCTCCTCGGAGCGGCGCAGGACGTCCGGGGTCAGGCCCATCGCCTCGAGCGCCTCGGGGGGAAGCTGCGCCTCGACGCCCACCCCGCGCGAGACGACCGTCACGGGCACGTCGCCGAGGTCGAGCGCGTCGGCGGCCTGCGCGAGCGTCGCGTCGAGGGCCCGGTACTCCGCCACCGCGGCGCGTAGCTGCTTCGCCTGGACGAAGAGCCGCGCCCACACGTCCTGTAGGGAGGGTGACAGCACCGGCGGCGCGTTCGGGCGTACGGCGTCCGGCGGCAGGCCGCCCGACGCGGCCACGTCGATGGCCGCGGCGAGCCCCTCGATCTCCAGGTCCTGCGCCGCGATCAGCTCGGGCACCTCCGCCAGCGCCGCCATCTGGCGGGGATGCGACGAGTCGATGAGCACCACGCCCACGACGTCGTCGGGATGGGCCCGGGCGTAACCGAGCGCGAAGAGCCCGCCCAACGAGTGCCCGGCGAGCACGAACGGCCCCTCCTCGCCGGCGCCCTCGAGGAGGGAGCCCAGGTCGGCGACGACGGCGTTCAGGTCGCGGGCGTCGTCGGCCTCGTCCGACCAGCCGTAGCCGGCGCGGTCGTAGGCGCACACGCGCGTGAACTCGGCGATGCGCGCCTGAAGGGCGCGGAAGTTGATGGAGCCGTCGCCCAGGCCGGCCTCCAGCACTACCGTGGGGCTGCCCTCGCCCTCGCAGTAGACGTGCAGGCTGCGCCCGCCGACGTCCACGAGACGGCCGGGGGCGGGCGGCAGGTCAGGCTGTGCAGCCGCCAGGGCGAAGGCCGTCAGCGCGGCCACGGACGCGACGCGGCGGTGTATCTGGCGCAGGTCCATCGAGGTCCTCCCGGTCAGGTGCGACCACTGTAGCGAACGCGCCGGGTCCCCGCCTGGTCGGTCGCGGCTCCCGGCCCGTGTACGCGGACCGGTTGACATATTCCAATATTGGAATATGATGCCGGCATGGCGAAGGCAGCGACCAGCGACGCCTTCGCGGCACTAGCCGACCCGGTGCGCCGCGACCTGCTCACGGCGATCGGCCAGGCGGAGGTGACCGTGACCGAGCTCGTCGAGCGCCTCGCCATGCCCCAGCCTCAGGTGTCGAAGCACCTGGGGGTCCTGAAGGAGGCCGGGCTGGTACGCGTACGGCCCCAGGGCCGGTGGCGCTACTACAGCGTCGACGGCGGCGCCCTCAGGCAGGTCCTCGCGTGGCTGGAGCGCTTCAGCGCCACCTGGAACGAGCGGCTGGACCGCCTCGACGACGTGGTGGCCGAGATCGAGGAGGAAGGAACATGACCGTCAGGCACGACCGCAAGGGCAGCGCCACGATCACGGTGGTCTCGGAGACCGCCTACGAGGTCGTCCGCAGGTTCGACGCCTCCGCGGAGGCCGTCTTCAGGGCGCTCACCGAGCCCGAGCTGATAAAGCGCTGGTGGGGCTTCCCCAGCGGGAGGTGGGTGGAGTGCGTGGCGGACGTCCGCCCCGGCGGACGCTGGAGGAACGCCGTGCTTGACCGGGGCCAGGAGGTGTTCTTCCACGGCCGCTACGAGGAGGTCGACAGGCCCCGCCGCCTCGTGAACACGGAGGTGTACGAGGGCATGCCCGGCGGCGGCCCCGACGTGGACGAGCCCAGCACCCTGGTGACCACCGAGCTGAGCGAGGAGGGAGGCGTGACCACCATGCTGGTGCGCGTGGAGTGCCACTCGCCCGAGGTGCTGCAGGCGATCCTCGCCAGCGGGATGGAGTCGGGCATGCAGGTGTCCTACGACAGGCTCGAAGACCTCCTTCCCGGGCTGGCGGCCTGAGGGGCCTACCCGACCGCGGCGTCGCGGCTGGCAGCCTAGCCAGACCGCGGCGTCGCGCCTGGCAGCCCAGCCTGACCGCGGCGTCGCGGTGGCACAGCTAGCCCGACCGCGGCGTCGCGTCCCGCCGTCCAGCCCCGCTGCTCGAGCGGCTATCCTGCCTCCGTCCGGCGCGACGCCGAGAGCCACGCGCCGGACGGAGGTGCCCCATGCGCTTCGACCTCGAACTAGCCTCCCAGGTGCTGAGGCGGACGCCGGCGACGCTGCGCGCCCTCCTCAGCGGTCTCGACGACTCGTGGCTCCACGCCGACGAGGGCGAGGGCACGTTCAGCCCGTTCGAGGTCGTCGGCCACCTGCTCGAGGCCGAGCTCACCAACTGGCTGCCTCGCGCTCGGGTGATCCGCGCCGGTGACCCTGGCGCCTCCTTCCCTCCCTTCGACCGTTACGCCCACAGGCAGCTCCACGCCGGCCGGACGGTGGAGGACCTACTCGACGACTTCGCCGCCGCGCGACGCGAGAACCTGGGCGAGGTGGCGTCCTGGGGCCACGACGAGGCGGCGCTCGACGCCCGCGCCAACCACCCCGAGTTCGGCCCCGTGTCGCTGCGGCAGCTCCTGGCCACGTGGGTCGCCCACGATCTGGGCCACCTGGCGCAGGTGGCGCGGGTGATGGCCAAGCAGTACGCCCAGGAAGTGGGCCCCTGGGAGCGCTTCCTGCCCATCCTGCGCGACAGGCCGCGACCGGCGTCCTGACCCCACGGCCGCCGCCTAGCACCTCTGGGCGCGGCGCTACACTCGGCCAGTCCCGGAGGATGGCGCACGGCGCCGTGCGCGGAGGAGAGGTGTGGAGATGAGCGACCGCCGGCAGGTGTACGCGATGGAGCCTCTCGACGCGCGCGAGCGCGAGGTCGGCTCCTGGCTGTGGGCGATGGAGGAGGTCAGGCGCGGCCTGCACAGGGCGCTGCGAGGCATCGAGCAGGAGGAGCTCGACTGGCGCGGGCCCATAGGCCGCGACAACTCGATAGGCACGCTGCTGACGCACATCGCCGGCGTGGAGATGGGCTGGTGCTACTTCGACGTCCACGCCGAGCCGTTCCCCCCTGAGCTCACGGCGCTGTTCCCCTACCAGGAGGACCGCGGGCCGGACGGGACGCTGGTGCACGTGGCGGGGCAGGACCTGGAGACGCACTTGGACCGGCTCGCGGCGGTGCGCCGCAGCGTGCTGGAGCGCTTCGGGGGCATGGACCTGGAGGACTGGCACCGGCTGCGCGAGCCGGAGGGCGAGGACTACGCGATGTCCCCGGCGTGGACCGTGTACCACCTCGTAGAGCACGAGTCCGGCCACATGTACGAGATCAGGGCCACAAGGAGGCGTTGGCGCCAGGCGAGGTCGAGCTTCCCCGGTCCCTGACGCCGACCGACAGCGAGCTCAGGCGGCCGGCTCGAGCCGGGAGGCCGCCCGGGCGCGTCCGGCGCGAGCCCGCCACAGGCGCCACGCGCCCGCCAGGGTCAGGGCGGCCACGACCACCACCAGGGCGTAGGGCCCCTCGAGGCGCGTGCCGTCCGCGACCAGCGACAGCAGCGGCTCGTTGTTGAGCGCGTGCACGCCGACGACGGCGAAGAGGTTGTCGGTGAGCAGGTAGATGAGCGCGAAGAAGAGGCCCATCGTGAAGAGCGGCAGCAGCGCGCCGGGCAGCGCGCTGGCGGGCAGCCCCGTGACCCAGAGGCGGTTGGGCACGTGCGCCAGCGCGAACAGGGCCTGCGATACCACGGTCGCCAGGACCACCGCCACGGCGGTACCCGCCCGCCTGAACCTGAGGAAGAGCTGGGGCAGCAGGAGCCCGCGGAAGACGACCTCCTCGTAGAGGGCGTTGCCGAGGAGCTGGGAGACGAGCAGGTAGGCCGCTGTGCCGGCGCCCAGCAGCGCCCACTCGTCGACGACCGCGACGCCGCTCAGCCTGGCGTAGGCCAACACCCCGGCCTGCACGAGCGCGAAGTAGACGAGCGTGAAGGCCGCGCCCGCGGGCACGTCGCGGAGGCGCAGACCCACGTCGGCGGGCCGCAGACGGAACGCGCCGAACAGCAGGCCGCCGACGAGCAGCGCCAACCCGGCCAGGTTGGCGGTCAGCGTGTCGAGGACCGGCACGCGGGCCCTGAAGCCGAGGTTCACCAGGACCACGAAGACCGCGTGTGCGGCCAGGAACAGCGCCAGGGACGTCGGCGTCACGCGGCGGGCGGGCGGGCGGAGTCCCGCCGCCGGCGGGTCGCGGTCACGTTGCGCGTGGGTGGTCACGCCTCAGTGTGGTGCGCGCGGGCCGGCCGCGTCCACGGAGTCTTGTCCCGCCGCAGCGGGTCCCGCCGTCCGGGACCTGCCGCGGCATACCCCCTCGCTCCCTGAAGCGCCGGTCCGGCCCTGGGCCGCGCCGGCCCGGCTCAGGGTCCCGCGCCGAGCCAGCTACCCAACGCCTCGACGTCAGGGTCCCACAGCACGGTCCCCAGCGGCACCCGCACGACCTCGACCTCGGCTCCGGCCGCGGCGAGGTAGGCGGCGGCCGCCTCCCCCTGGGCCAGGGACGGGTCGTCGCGCCCTAGCACCAGCAGCACCCGCTTAGCATCGAGCCGTGCGCGCGGCGGCTCCTCCAGGGCCAGGCCCGGGCGCAGCAGGGCCGCGGCGGAGAAGGCGTCGGGGTGGCGGGCCAGGCTCGCGAGCGCCAGGTCGGCGCCGTCCTCGTGCCCCACCAGCACCAGGGGTGCGCCGCCCAGCTCGTAGTGGCGCGCGGCCTGGCGCACGAAGACGGCGAGCTCGTCGGCGGCCAGGCGCAGCTCGGCCGGGTCGGGCTCCCCGGCGGGCGACCGCGCCACGAAGGCGGGGCCGCCGCCGTCGGCGAGGTGGCCACGGAGGGAGAGGAGGTGAGCGTGGGAGGAGGCACGGCGGGCCAGCGGCAGCAGCGTGGTCTCGTCGGCGCCCACCCCGTGCAGGAGGACCAACGCGGCGTCGCCGGTGCCGGGCACGAACCTGTGCACCCACCCCAGTTCGCGCCGTGGCCGCCGCTCCTCGCCGGGGAGGGCGAAGGTGGGCAGCACCGTCTCCAGTTCGGCGCGCCGCGGCTCGAGGTCGGGCGGCAGCACCAACCTCTCGCCCAGCGACGCCAGGGGCTCGTCGAGGGTCAGCCCGGGGTCGTCCCCGGCGACCTCCACGATCGCTCCCGAGGGCTCGCGGAAGTACGCGGAGCGGAAGTAGCCATGCTCGCGTAGCGGGCTGAGAGCGAGGAGGCGCTTCGTCGCGTACTCCCTGAGGCGGGTCGGGAACGAGTCCATGTCGCGTCGGAACGCCACGTGGTGGAGGGCGCCCACGCCGCCCGCTGCGGGCCAGAACCCGGACGCGTCGCGCACGTACACCAGGGCGCCCACCTCGGCGGGCGCGCGGTAGGCGCGCAGCGCGCCGGCCTCGTCGGCTGCCTCGAAGCCGAGCAGCTCCGTGAGGACCTCGCCGGTGGCGTCCGCCTGGTCCGACCAGAAGGTCACGTGGTGGAGGCCGCGCACCGACGCCTCGGGCGGCACGCCCACGCGCTCCTCGGCGGCGCCGGCCGCGGGGGCGTCGTCGGTGCCGACGATGACGATGGGCAGGCCGTCGGGGTCCTCCAGCGTCAGCGTCGTCTGGCCGCCCTTGGCCGCCGGCCCGCCGAAGCGCACGCCGCGGGAGAGGAGGCGCTCGTACCAGAACCCGATCTCCGGGCGCGGCACGCTCAGTCCGACCTCGGCGGCCTGGCCCACGCCCCGCCGTCCCGCCGCCGTGTCGGGCCAGGCGAAGAAGGTCAGTGTGGTGCCGGGTCGTCCGTCGTGCGGCGCGTAGAAGAGGTGGAGGGTCGCAGGGTCCTGGTGGTTGACGGTGCGCTTGACCAGTCGCAGGCCCAGGAGGCCCAGGTAGAAGTCGACGTTCGCCTGGACGTCGCCGGTCACGCCGGTCACGTGGTGCAGGCCGCTCGGTTCCACCTCGCGCTCATCATGCGGCCGGGGACCGTGAGAGTGAGGCCGCGTGGGCGGGTGCGACGGCGGCGCTCCCGGCGCGTTCCGAGGGCGCTTGATAGTCTGCAGGTGAGTGACCCGCAACCTCAACAAGGCCAACAGGCTCAAGGAGATGGAGAAGCTCCTGGCGCTGCGGGCGTACCGCGTCGCCGAGCTCGCCGAGCGCTTCGGCGTGAGCCGCCGCACCATCGAGCGGGACCTCTGGGACCTGCGCGAGGTCGTCGACCTCGACGAGGAGGGCGGCCGGTACCGCATACCGGCGCGGGGGAGCGCACTGAACGAGGTCGAGGCCCTGGCCGTTCACAGCGCGACGCGCCTGCTCGTCCACACCGGCGTGGGCGACAGGCACTACCGCAACGCGCTGCGGAAGCTGGCCATGCAGCTTCCCGAGCCGGCGCGCTCCGTCCTGGCGCGCAGCGTCGACCGCCTGCCCAGCAGCCGGCGCGACCGCACGCTCGACCTCGTGGCTCAGGCCTGGTTCAACCGCAGGGTGCTGCGCTGCGAGTACCGCTCGGCGCGCGGCAGCCAGCACCACCCGCACGAGTACGAGATCTTCTACTACGAGCTGAACCGCCGCAACCTCCAGCCGTACGTCGTCGCCCGGGAGCGGCTGTACTTCAAGGGCATAGGCGCGTTCAGGCTCTCCCGCATGCGCGACGTCAGGCTCCTCGACGACACCTACGAGATCCCGCCGGACTTCGACCCCGTCGCGTTCCTCGACGGCGCCTGGGGCATCACGGTGATCGGCGAGCCCGTCGAGGTGCTGCTGCGGGTGGACCCCTCGGTCGCGTCCTGGTTCGCGGAGCAGCAGGACTACGACCGCAACATCGAGGTCGTGTCGGAGGCCGAGGACGGCTCGCTCCAGGTGGTGCTGCGCGGCCGGCTGGCCAAGGACGGCGACGCCCACGAGCTGCTCGCCTTCATCCTGAGCTGGGGCTCGAAGGTCGAGGCGTTGGAGCCGGCGTCGATAAGGCGGCGCCTGGCGGCGGAGGCCGCCGCCGCGCTGGCGCGCTACTCGTGAGGCCGCCGCTGCCTCCACTGCCGCCGGCGCGCCGCTCCCGCGGCGGCTAGGCCGCCTGCGCGCCGCGGAGGCCGCGACGCTACCTGTCGCAGGGCGCGCCTACGCTCGCCGCGAAGGTGGGAGCGACGGGGAGACGTCCGGAGCGTCGAGAGGAGGTGAGGCGATGAGCGAGGGGAGAGGGGCTGGTCCGGCCGGCACGGGTCGCACCGTCGTCCTCGCCGCCGACCCGCTCTCCGTCGCGCACGAGCTGCTCCCGGGCCGCCGGCTGGTCGCCCCGAACCCGCGGGCGGCGCGCGCCGCCCGCGGCGTCGGCGTCGCTCCCGGCCTCCACGAGCTGGCGGCGCGCGCCGTGGCCGAGCGCGGCCTGTCGGTGGCCGGGCCCATGGCGCGGCTGCTGGCGCTGCGCGGGACCGTGGCGGAAGAGCTCGCACCCGCCGATGTCGCGGGCACGGCGCGCCGCGTGGAGCCCGTCGTCAGCGAGCTGCTCCGGCTCGGCATCGCGTCGCGCCCGGAGCTCCTCGCCTCCCTGGAGGGTGCCGCCGGCGTCGGCCCGCGCAGCGCCGCGGCGGTCAGGCTGGCCCTGGCCTACAGCCGGCGGCTGCTGGAGCGCGGCCAGGTGGACCCCGCCGAGCTCCAGTGGCGCGCCGCCGCGCTTCCCCTCGAGCGCCGGGTCGTGCTGGTCAGCGGGTACGCCACCCTGGGCCGGGGCGAGGTCGCGTTCCTCGACGCGCTCGCCGCTCCCGGGTCGTCGGTGGTCCTGCCGCGCGGCTTCGCCTCCACGGCGGCCGCCGCGGACGCGCTCTCCGGGCGCGGCTGGACCGTCGTGCGCGACGACGGGGTGAGCGAAGCGCCGGGGCCCAGGCTGGCGGCGCGCTTCACGGCGGCCGTCGGCCAGGTGGCCGACGGCGCGCAGGACCCCGGCTCGCCCCCAGGCGCCACGGTGGCCGACGGCGCGCACGGCCCCGGCTCGCCCGCGGGCGCCACGGCGGCCGGACCCTGGACGCCGGCGAGCGGGCCCGCACCCACCGCCTTCACCGCCCGCCGGCTCTCCGACCAGGAGGAGGAGGTGCGCTTCGTCCTCGCCCGCGTCCAGGAGCTGTTGGCGCGCGGCGAGCGGCCGGGCGACGTCGTCGTCGTCGCGCGCGACGAGCGCGGTTACGGCCCCCTCGTGAGGGCCGTCGCCGCGGAGTTCGGCGTGCCCGTGCGCCTGGCGTACGGCGTGCCCGTGCGCGAGACGCGCTTCGGCGAGGCGGTGGCGCTCCTGGTGGAGGCCGTCGGCCGCGGCCTGCCGTTCGAGCCCACGGCCAAGCTCCTGCGCCACCCGCTCACCCGCAGGCTGCCCGACGAGGCGTGGGCAGCGGCGCGCGTCGCCCACCCGGCCGGCGCCGCCGAGTGGCGAGCCGCCGGCGCGGACGCGGCGGCGCTTCTCGACTGGCCGGAGCGCGCGACCTGGCAGGGTCATAGGGACAGGCTGGACACCACCCTCGAGGGGCTGGGCCTGGCGTCGCCGGCGAGCCAGCGCGACGCGCGGGCCCGCGCCAGGCTGCTGCGGGCGCTGCGCGATGCGCTGCCGCCCGCCGGCTCGCCCGCGGCGAGCGAGGTCGTGCCGCTGGGCGCGTTCCTCGCCCTGGTGAGCGACGTGCTGGACACCGCCACGATGCCTGCGGACCCGCCCAGCCGCGGCGCCGTGGAGCTGCACACCCCCCTGGCCGTCTTCGGGGCGCGCTACCGGCATGTCTTCGTGCTCGGCCTGTCGGAGGGCGCCTTCCCCGAGTCCGTGGGCGATGACCCCGTCGTCGACTTCCACGAGCGGCGGGCCTTGGCGCGCGCCGGGCTGGCACTCGAGGACGCCCAGGGCGCGGCCGAGCGCGAGGAGCTGTCGTTCCTGGCCGTGCTGCACGCCTGTGGGACCAGTCTCACGCTCACCTGCCCGGAGGTCTCGGGCGGCAAGGAGCGCCTGCCCAGCCCGTTCTTCGCCGCCGTCGGCGTCGCCGAGCCCGAGCCCGCGACCGCGCGTCCGCCTGCCAGCGCCCTCGAGGGCCTCATCGTCGGCCTCGACGAGGCGGAAGGGCCGGCGCGGTACGCCTGGTCCGTCGAGAGGCGCCGCGAGGGAGGCGAGGCGCCCGACGCTCACGACGGCGTCCCAGGCGTGCCGCTGCCGGTGGCGGGGCCCTACAGCGCCACGCAGCTCGTGACGTTCGGCCAGTGCTCGTTCCGCTGGTTCGTCCAGTACGGTCTGCGGCTGCTCGAGCTCGACGAGGCCGAGGAGGACGTGAGCCCGCTGACGCTGGGCTCCATCTTCCACGAGACCCTCAAGGTCGCCGTCCTGCGCGCCCGGGAGGAGGTCCCGGCCTGCGGCGAGACCGCCCGAGACGACCCGTTCCGCGCCGCCGTGCTCGACCACCTGGAGAGCGCGTACGACCTGGCGAACGAGGAGCGCGGCGAGGGCGACAGGCGCGTGCGCTCGCTGACGTGGCCGCTGAGGCGCCGCGACAACCTCGAGACGCTGCGGCGGCTCGTGTCGGCGCCGGACTTCGCCCTGCCGGGCGCGCGGGTGTTGGCCGTTGAGCAGAGGTTCAGGTCCGCGTGGCGGGGGCTCGCGGTGACAGGGGCCGTCGACCGGATCGACGCGGTGAGCGTCGACGGGCGGGACCGGCTGGTGCTCACCGACTACAAGTTCGGCTCGTCGGCGCCCGCGGGAGCCAAGGCCGCGAACGGGAAGCTGACGCTGGACGTCCAGCTCCCCCTCTACGTGGAGGCGGCCGCGCCCGCCCTCTTCCCGGGCACGCCCGTCCTGGAGGCGCGCTACCTCTCGATAAGCGCCGCCGAGGTCAAGGTCAGGGTGGTGCCGGAGGAGATCGACGCCGCGGCCCTCGACGGTCTCGTCGCGCGCTTCAGGGCGGCGCTCGGCGACGGTTCTTTCCCCCTCGACCCGGACGACGACCTGCTGGCCTGTCGTTACTGCGCCTACGACGTCGTGTGCCGGCGCGGACCGCGCCTGTCGCGGAAGCGCGGCTCCGGCGGCGAGCCAGTGAGCGAGGCGGCAGCGTGACGCCCGCCGAGCGCGCCGGGGGCGG
>JBIQHQ010000006.1:133155-137255 GCA_044508445.1 Deinococcaceae bacterium | reverse complement strand
GCGACCCCCGCCGAGCGCGTCGCCAGCCCCACCGCCTCGGTGCCGCCGGGCGCTCCCGGGGACCTCACCCCCGAGCAGGCCCGCGCCGCCTTCGCGCCCGGCTCCGTCGCCGTCGTCGCCGGCGCGGGCACGGGCAAGACGAAGATGCTGGCGCACCGCTACCTCCACCACCTCGAGGAGGGGCTCTCGCCGCTGGAGGTCGTCGCCGCCACCTTCACCGAGAAGGCCGCCGCCGAGCTGCGCAGCCGCATACGCGAGCTGGTGCGCCAGCGCCGGCCGCACGACAGGCGGTCCCTGGTGGAGCTCGAGGCGGCCCAGATCGGCACGATCCACGCCCTGGCGGCCCGGGTCTGCCGCGACCATCCGGACGAGGCCGGCGTCGCACCCGACTTCACCGTCCTCGACGACCTGGACCGGGCCGTGTGGCGCGCCGACAGGCTCGAGGAGGCCCTGGCGACCCTGCCCCGCGAGGTCGTGGACGCGGTCCCGCTCCACCTGCTGCGCACGGCGCTGGAGAGGCTCCTCGACGACCCTCTGACGGCGGCGGAGGCGCTCGCCAAGGGCCCCGACGATTGGCGGGAGCTGCTGGCGCGCGAGCGCGCGTCGGCCCACGAGCGCATCGCGGCCGACCCCAGGTGGCGTGCGTGGCGCACCACCCTCACGGACCATCGCGGCGACGACGGCGACAGGGCCGAGGAGGCGCGTCGGAACGCCGTCGCCGCCATCGACGCGCTGCTGGCGCGCGACCCCGAGCGGGCCCTGGAGGCGGCGCGCGCCGTGCGCCTCAACGGGGGCAGGGAGAGCGCCTGGCCACACGGCGGCCTGAGGTCGGTGAAGGAGGCCGCCGGTGAGGTGCGAGACGCCGTGAGGGCTGCCTGCGAGTCGGGCCCGCTGATGCTCGCCTGGGGGCCGGCTGACGACCGCCTCGCCGAGCTGCTGCCGCACGTCAGGACGGCCTTCGAGCACGCGTCGCGGTTCCTCGAGCGGGCCCGGCGCGAGGCCAGGGTCCTCGGCTTCGCCGACATGGAGCTCCACGCCCTCAGGGCCCTCGGGCACGAGCGCGTGCGCGAGCATTACCGCGAGCGGTGGAAGGCCGTGCTGGTCGACGAGTTCCAGGACACGAACCCGGTCCAGGCGCGGATCCTCGGGCACCTGATGGGCAGCGCGCGCTTCACCGTCGTGGGGGACGAGAAGCAGTCGATCTACGGCTTCCGCGGCGCCGACGTCGCGGTGTTCCGCCGCTTCCGCGACAGGATCGTGGCCGGCGGGGGCGAGGAGGTCGTCCTCACCCGCACCTTCCGCCCGCACGAGGGCCTGGCCCGCGAGCAGGAGCCCGTCCTGGCGGCGTTGCTGGGCGACCTGCACCAGCCGCTCACCGCCGCCAGGCCGTCGCCGGGCGCCGCGGGCCGGTACCTCCAGTTCCACGCCCTGGCCGGCAACGGCAGGTCGCGCCCGCGGCGCCTCAACGAGGCCCACCTCGTGGCCGAGCTGGTGCGGAGGCTCGTCGAGGACGGCGCGGAGGTGACAGACCCCGTCACCGGCGAGGCGAGGCGGCTCCGCTACGGCGACGTCGCGGTGCTGGCACGCGCGAACGCGCCCTTCGAGACGTTCGCGGCGGTGCTGCCGTCGTTGGGCGTGCCGGCCGTGGAGGTGGCCGGCGGGGACCTGATGAACGCCCGCGAAGCCAAGGACGGCGAGGCCTGCCTGCGGTTCCTCGCCGACACCGCCGACGGCGTGGCGCTCGCGGCCGTGCTGCGCTCACCGTTCTTCGCCGTCGACGACGCCGAGCTGCTGGCGCTGGCGCGCTCCGTGCCGCGCGGGGAGACGCTGTGGGGCCGCCTGTCCGCCGCCGCCGCGGTCTCCGGCCGGCTCGAGCGGGCGCGCGAGGTGCTGGGGCGTGTGCTGGAGCGCCGCTGGGACGAGCTCCCGAGCCGGCTGCTGCAGGGGATCGACGAGGCCACGGGCTACTCGGCGGTGGTGGCGAACCTGCCCGGCGGACGGCGGCGCCTCGCCGACTGGCGGGCGTTCCTGGCACTGGTCAGGAAGCTCGAGGGCTGGAACGGGGACGCCTTCGCGGTGGCTCGGCGCATGCGGCGGCTGCGCTCCGCCGGGGTGAACGTGGACAGGCCCACGCTGCAGGCCGGGAACGCCGTGACGCTCATGACCATCCACGGCAGCAAGGGCCTCGAGTGGCCCGTTGTCGTGGTCGCCGACCTCAGCTTCCAGGCGGGCAGGGACGACGCCTCCCTGGCCTTCGACGCCGAGCTCGGGTTCGGCGTGCGCGTCTCCGTGGGCGACGGCGAGCGGTCCGACCCCGTGGTCCTCTCCCTCCTCAGGCACGCCCGCGCCGCGGCCGCGACCGACGAGGCGCGCCGACTGCTGTACGTGGCCCTCACGCGGGCGCGCGACAGGCTCTTCCTCACCGCGAGCCAGCACCGCAGGGGCCTGCTCGCGCTGCTCGAGCCGGCGCTGGAGGCCGCCGGAGTGGCCTGTCTCGAGGCTCCCCTCGACCTGGGCCTGGCCTACCCCGACCCGCCGTCCCCCACGCCGGCGGACCACGGGCTGCTGGCGGGCTGACCGCGAGCCGACCCGGTCACGTTGCCCCGGCGCTTACGTGCATATACACTCTTGTGGTGCCTGCGTCCGAGCGGATCGTCGCCACGCGCGGGTGCCTGTGCTTGGAGGCACGGCGGACCGCGCGTCTCCTGACCAGGCACTACGACGAGTACCTGCGGCCCACGGGCCTGAGAGCCACGCAGTTCTCGATACTCGCCGCGCTGGCGAACACCGGCGGCGCCACGATGACGCGGCTGGCCGACCTGCTGGGCCTCGAGCGCACCTCGCTGTCGCGCAGCGCGGAGCACCTCGAGGCGAGCGGCTGGGTCACCTCGGCGTCGACGAGCGACGCCCGCGAGCGTCTGCTCACGCTTACTAGCGAAGGCCTCGCGCAGCTCGAGCGCTCTCTCGCCGCATGGGAGGCGGCACAGGCCACGGCGCCGACACTGCTGGCCGCGGCGGCCGGGGACGAGGTCCACGCGAGACCCGGAGGTGGAGAGTGAAGACAGTCAACCCGTACCTGAACTTCCGCCGCGAGACCGCCGAGGCGTTCCGCTTCTACGGCGACGTCTTCGGCGCCGAGCCGCAGATCATCACGTTCGGCCAGTACGGCGACCACGGCGCGGGGCTCCCCGAGGAGGAGCGGGACCTGGTCATGCACGCCTACCTGCCGCTTGGCGACGGCAACGCCCTCATGGCCAGCGACGTGCCGCCCTCGATCGGCATACCCCTGGTGGAGGGGAGCAACGTCCACATCATGATCGAGGCGAACGACCCCGCCGAGGCGCGACGCGTCTACGAGCGCCTCGCCGAGGGCGGCCAGGTGCACATGGAGCTGGCCGAGGTGGACTGGGCAGAGCTCTACGCGAACCTCGTGGACCGCTTCGGCGTCAGGTGGATGATCAACTACACGGGGAGCAAGGGGGCGTCCGCCTAGCTGGTGGCGCCGCGGCGCCGGTGGGCGGGCCGCCGCCCACCGGCGCTCAGTAGCCGTCGCCGTAGCTCCCGTAGTCGAAGGTGCCCGTGGACGTGTCGTAGCCCTCGCAGCCGGCCGCGGCCCAGCAGCCCTGGGTGTTGAAGGTGTCTGACCAGGTGTCGCCGTCCACGTACCCGGCCGTGCAGTCCTCGAACGTCGTGCACTGGCCCCCGCCGCCTCCGCCGCCGCCGCTGGCGCCGACCCACTGCGCCACCGTCTCCTCGCCGAACGCCAGCACCAGCACGCCCACGGCGAACTCCTGCTGATCCTCTGTGCTGGCGGTGGACCAGTTCGCGCGGACCCGCTCCCACACCGCACGGGCCTGCGACAGCACGACCTGCTCCGGCTGGGTGAGGGACGGGAAGCTCTGGGCCATGGCCTGGACGGCCTGGGTGCGCTCGGCCGGGGTGAAGGCGTAGGCGTAGCCCATCTGGGCCAGGACGAACTCGAGGGCCTCGATGAAGGCCGCCGCGTCGTCCTGTGTCAGGCTGGCGTACTGACCCGTGGCGATCACCGGCGACCCCGGCTGCGGGGTGGGCCCGCCGCCGGGCGCGGCGCCCGCGGGTGC
>JBIQHQ010000006.1:18906-133055 GCA_044508445.1 Deinococcaceae bacterium | reverse complement strand
GCGCCCGCGGGTGCTCCGCCGGGCGCTGCGCCCAGAGGTGCGCCACCGACGCGCGTGAGGACTACCTCGATCTCGGTCTCGGGCTTCACGACGCCGTTCTCGACCTCGTAGAACCAGATCCCGAGCGTGTCGCCGTCCACCACGGCCTCGAACCCGAGCTGGCCCTGCGCCGAGCTCGCCACGCCCACGCCCACGCCGTCCTGCACGCGACCCTGCAGCTCGAAGTAGACGCCAGGCCCCTCGAGGTGGCCGACGAGCTCGTCGCCGCTCGCCGTGAGCTGGACCGTGATGGTCCCCTGGTCCACGGGCCGCTGGAAGGTGCCGCCGAAGCCCTGGGCCAGCGCCGCCGCGCTCGGCGCCAGGGCCGAGAGCGCGACGAGGAGCCGGCCCGCCGTCTTGAGGATGGCTGAGCGTGTCATGGCCGGAGCTTGCGGCACGGGGCGTTACGCCGTCGTCACACGGTCGGGTGAGGAGCTCGGCGTCGGCGTCCACCACGCGCCCGGGACCGCGGCGGCCCGGCCGCGGGCGCGCGCCGCGTCCGCCACCTCGTCGAGGAGGTAGCGCGGCAGCGCCGCCCTGTCGAAGTCGGCGGTGGCCTCCGCCAGACGCTCGACCTGCCGCCCGTCGCCGTGGCCGAGCACGGCGCAGGCGAGGGCGGCGATGGCCAGCTCGTACTCGACCCCCTCCAGCGCCCCGAGCGCCTCGTCGATCCCGCGCCTCGCGTCCTCCGTCCTGCCCAGCTCGCCCAGGCATGACGCGGCCCTGGCGAGCGCGATGAGCCTCACGTGCGGCATGCCCACGGTGGACCCGAGCGCCTCGTACTGCTCCAGCGCCTCCTCCAGGCGCCCGAGCCGCCTCAGCGAGTAGGCCATGTTGAGCCTCAGCACGGCCACGTTGTCGTAGTCGCCGAGGTCCAGCACGGCCCGCGCGGCGGCGACGGCCTCCTCGTCCCTGCCCTGGTCGGCCAGGCAGTAGACGAGGTTAAGCGTCGTGTCCACCTGGTGGTAGCGCGAGCCGAGGGCCCTCGCCAGCGCCAGGGCCTCGCGGTGCACGGGCAGCGCCTCCTCGTTGCGTCCGGCGTCGTCGAGCAGCACGCCCAGGCTCGAGAGTGCCTGCACGAGGCGGATGCTGGCCGGCCGCTGGCGCAGCGCCGCGATGGCGTCCTCCAGCCGGGCCCGCGCCTGTTCGTGCCTGCCCTGCTCCCGGGCGAGCCAGGCGCCCAGCATCGCCATGTCGTGCCTCAGGTCGTCGGCGCCGTGGAGGGCGGCCTCCATGGCGACGACCTGCTCGAAGACCTGTCCCGCGCGGCCGTACTGGCCCACCATCATCGCCAGCCAGGCGTCGGAGACGAGACCGTGGGCCAGCAGCGCCGCCGAGGGGTCCTCGACCTCGCCGACGGCCCCGAGCTGCGCGGCCGCGTCCTCCATGCGCCCCGTCTCGCGGTAGAGCTCGGCCAGGGACAGGCGCAGCCAGGCCGCGTCCTCCCCGGGCGGTAGGCGGTCCACCGCCGACTCGAGCAGCTCGATCGCCGCCGGATGCAGGCCGCGGTAGCGCAGCTCGCCGGCACGTGCGCGCCACGCCTCGCGGGCCTTCGCGACGTCGCCGGCCGCCAGCCAGTGCTCGGCCACGAGGCCTGCGTCCGCCGCGCCGGACAGCGCCGCGGCGATGAGTCCGTTGAGCAGGCGCCGGCGCGCCGGCGCCACGCGCGCGTCCAGCGCCTGCCGCAGCAGGTCGTGGCGGAACCCGCCGTCGCGCAGGAACCCCGTCGCCTCGGCCTCGTCGAGGGCCTCGGCGACGGCGGGAGGGGAGAGGCCCGTCACCTCGGCGACGGCGGCCGGAGAGAGCGGGGCGCGCGCCACCGCCATGGCCTCCAGCACGCGGACGGTGGGCGCGGCGAGGAGCTCGAGCCGCCGCGAGATCACGTCGGCGATCCGGGGCGGGACGGCGAGCTCCGAGTAGTCGACGGTGACCTCGTCGACGTCGGTGTGCCAGCCGTGGTCGTCGCGGTGCAGACGGCCCGACTCGAAGAGCGACCGCAGCGTCTCGAGGAGGAACATCGGGTTCCCGCCGGTGTGCCGCCACAGGCGGCGCGAGAACGCCAGTGGGCCCTCGGCGCGGCCGATGAGGTCGGCCAGCAGCGAGCGCACGGCGTCCTCGTCGATGGGGCCGACCTCGACGAGCGTGAGGCGCCCGCTTCCGCGCAGCGCGGCGAGCGTCCTCTCCAGCTGGGGGCCTACCTCGCCGTCGCGGAACGCGCCGTAGGTCCGCAGGCCGCGTCCGGCGACGTAGACGAGTACCTCGAGCGTCGCCGCGTCCGCCCACTGCAGGTCGTCCACGACGAGCACGCCTCCCCCGGCCTCCACGAGCCGCGCGATCGCCTCCGCCACGCGGGCCCTGGCGGCGTCGCCCTCGAGCGGCGCGTGGGTCGGGTCGTCGGAAAGCTCGGGGACGAGGCGGGCGAGGTCGTCGCGGTACGGGCCCAGGCCGCCGGCCAGGTGCGCCGCGCCGCGCACCAGCTCCACGAGGGGGTGGTAAGGCAGGTGCTCCAGCCCCTCGACGGCCCGCGCGCGGAGCCCCCCGGCGACCGCCTCGGCCAGCAGCGCCGACTTGCCGATGCCGGGCTCCCCGTGCAGCAGCACCACCGGGGTATCGGCGGTCACCAGCGCGTGCCTGGCCGCGTCGCGGCCCACGAGGCGAGACGGCGACAGGCTCACCCTCGCGGTCGGCTGCGGGCGGGCCAGCGACAGCTCGAGGGGCTCGCCGCGGCGGACGGCACCGGCCAGGGCCGTCGTGGCGGGCAGGGGGGAGAGGCCGAGCTCGCCCTGCAGGTCGCGCTCGAAGCGGTCGTAGGCAGCCAGGGCGGCATCGCGCCGCCCGGCTAGGTAGAGCGCCCTCACGTAGGCGGCCAGCACGTCCTCGGCCAGCGGGTCGGCGTCGTGGACCCGCGCCAGGAGGCGAACGGCCTCCTCGTAGCGACCCGAGGCGACCAGCTCGTCGGCGTGGCGCACGCCGACCTCGAGGAAGGCCAGCCGCAGGCGGTCCCTCTCGCCCTCGAGCCAGGCGTCGAAGCCGCCCACGTCGTGGACCGCGAAGGCGTCGAGCAGCGGCCCGCCGTAGGCCGCCACCGCCGAGGCGGCGTCGCCGTCGGCGAGGGCGCGGCGGAACTCGGTGAGGTCGGAGCTCACCGGCCAACGCAGGGCGTCGGGCGTCGCCTCGAGGGGTGGCTGGAGGGGCAGGCGCCTGGCGCGCAGCACGAGCTGGCGCAGGTTGCGCTTGGCCGTCGTCTCGTCGGATTCGGGCCAGAACAGGACGGCGAGGCGGTCGCGGCCCACCCATCCGCCCTCCACCGCCAGGTAGGCGAGCAGGCAGCCGCGGCGATCGATCGGCAGGCCGCCCTCGTCCCCGAGCGCGGCCGAGCCGAAGAGGCTCAGGCGTGTCGCCATGTGAGGCAAGTGTAGCGGCAGGGTCCGCTGTAACGGCCGCGTAACGCCCGGCGCGCTCAAGTGCCGCATGCGCCCCGCCAAGGTGGTCTCCACCGTCATCGTCCGCGTCGTCGAGTCTGGGCGCGGCGAGAGGTCGATAGTCCTGCACGACCTCATCTCCCGGGAGGTGCGGGAGTTCGGCTCCTGGGAGGAGGCCGTCGCGCACCTGAGGCGGCGTAGCGAGTCGCGCGGGTTGCGCTGAGTCGTGACCACAGTATGGCCACGACGTGGTCACAACGGAGGCGTCGGGTCCGCGCCTCAGCCCTCGTCGATCGCCAGGCGGTACGAGGGCTGCATGTCGTCCGGTCCGTTCACGGCGAACCCCAGCTCCCGCAGGATGCCGTCCTCGAGGCCGTAGACCCAGGCGCGCACGCTCAGGCGCTGGCCGCGCGCCCACGCGTTCTGCACGATGCTGGTGTGGCACAGGTTCCGTGCCTGCGCCACGGCGTTGAGCTCGACGAGCCGCTGGGGCCGCTCGGCCGGCGCCAGGCCCTCGAGCTCGTCGGCGCAGCGGGCCGCCACGTCCTTCACGTGCCGCAGCCAGTTGTCGAGCAGGCCGTGGCTACGGCCGTCCAGTGCCGCCGCCACGCCGCCGCAGCCGTAGTGCCCCACCACCAGCACGTGCTCCACCTGCAGCACGTCCACGGCGTACGCCAGGACGGTGAGCACGTTGAGGTCGGCGTGGGGCACCACGTTGGCCACGTTGCGGTGGACGAACACCTCGCCCGGCGCGAGACCCGTGATCACGTCGGCGCTCACCCGCGAGTCCGAGCAGCCGATCCACAGGAACCGCGGGTTCTGCTGGACGGCGAGTCGCCGGAAGAAGCCGGGGTCGCGGTCCAGCGTGGCGGCCGCCCAGGCGCGGTTGCGGACGAGCAGGTCCCCTGGCCTCATCAGCTACTACTAACCCGGGCGCGCCCCGGCGGTGGTGAGGCCGATGCGAGGTGGTCACGAAGTGACCAGGGCATGGTCACAACCCGCACGGCGTCGCCCGGCCGGCGCGCTGGGCGGCCGCGGCCGCGTGGGGGCGGCGAGGTTGCCCGCTCATGTCGCGGTCGCTAGCATCCCGCATGGCGCAGAGGAACCCCCTGGACCTGGAGCGCGAGGTGCTGGAGGCGTTCGAGCACGCCCTGCGGGTGACCGAGGTCGTGGTGGGAGCGGTGCCGGACGAGTACTGGCACGCTCCGCCGCCGCAGAAGGGCAGGACGATAGCCGCCATCGTCGCCCACGTCTACGGACTGAGGCGGACCTTCACGAAGATGGCGAAGGTCCCGGTGGGGCCGACGTTGCCGTCCAAGACGGTCACGAGAGAGGAGGCGCTGGCCGCCCTGGCGGAGAACCGCGAGGCGCTGGTGGCGCTGTTCGGGGAGGCGATCGCCGGGAGGCGCGGGCGCGTGCCGGGGATGCCCAAGCGGACGGCGATGATGATGGCCTACCTGATGCAGCACGACGCCCACCACCGCGGCCAGATCACTCGCCAGCTCAGCGAGTTCGGCCACACGCTGCCGGGTCCGACGACGATGCTCATCTGGGGCTGGCGGAAGCTCGACGGCTGAGGCGTCCCCGCGGGCGTGCCGCTCGGTTCCCGGCGACGGGCGGCCGCGCGGCGCGGCGGCGCGCGGCGGGCGCTCAGAAGTCGCCTTCGGCCACGTGCAGGCAGGTGACCCCGAGCTCCCGCCACATCCGCACCACGCGGTTGCGGTCCTCCAGGACGCACAGGACGTCGGCGTCCCTGTACTCGGCCTCGTACCAGCGGCGCTTGAGGAGGTCGTCCGGGGTGTGGTCGCGGTACCCGCGCATGACGAGCCTGTGGTAGCTGACGCCGTGCTCGGCGAGCCAGCGCTCGGTGACGGCGCGCGTGTCGTCGCGCCTGCCGGTCGTGATGTGGATCTCGTAGCCGGCCTTGGCGAGGGCGTTCACGACCTCGATCACGGGCCAGATGGGGGCGTCTCCGCCCGCCGCGGCGTAGAACGACTCGTAGTCGGCGGGCTCCTGCGTCACGAAGTGCTCGCGGTGCCTGGTGTCCGTGAGGGTGCCGTCGAGGTCGCAGAGGACGATCTTGGCCATGGGAGCCGAGTCTAGGACGGCGCCTCGCCCACGATGCGGCGGAAGGCCACCGCCCGCACCGGCCTCATGATCAGCGCCTCGAAGGCGGCGCCCATCTGCTCTGGGGTGAGGGGCATGCCGGCGTCCAGCCACCAGGCGATGAGGGCGATCAGCGACCTCACGAGGTGGTTCACGGCCGCGTCGGGAGGCAGCAACGCGTCGGGCGCCGGTGCCAGGCTGCGTCCGAGGCCGGCGAACGCGACCTCCCGCGCCTTCCCCACGAGGTCCACCGAGCGCTGGCTGGCGACGAGCACGCGGTAGAGGTCGGCGTGCCGGCGCACGTGGTCGAAGACCGTGGCGCCGTTGCGCGAGGCGTCCTCGTCGGCGAGCGTCGGCTCGAGCAGGCCCATGAGGTCGGCGAGCAGGTCCTCGAGGAGGTCGAGCGGCAGGGCGTCCTTGGTGGGGTAGTGCCTGAAGTAGGTGGCGTAACCCACGTCGGCGCGCTCGGCGACGTCGCGGATCGTCACGGCCTCGTAGCCGCGCTCGAGCACGAGCGAGACGAGGGCTTCCCGGAGCCGCTGCCTGGTGCGCTTGACGCGGGCGTCCACCTTGGCGACGTCTGCGCTCACGCGGCCCAGTCTAGCCTCATGCAGTTTATGAAACACCATGTATCGTAAGTCTCATGGACGATAGACCCGCCGATGGCGCCTGCCCCTACCACGCCCCCACGCGCCGCAGCCAGCTGCCCGGCACCAGCGCCGGCCCGGAGCCCGCCGTGGCGCGCGGCGGCGACCGCGTGGAGGTGCGGTCGCTGGCCGCTGCCCGCCAGGTGCTGCGCGCCGGGAGCCTGGCGCGCCAGAACGGCTTCGGCGTGGAGCAGGCGGCGCGCTCGCCGCTGCGGACGAAACCGCCCGTGCTGTGGCAGGACGGGGAGGAGCACAGGAGGCAGCGCACGGCCATCGCTCGCTTCTTCACGCCCATGGCCGCGCGGGAGCGCTACAGGCCGCTCATGGAGCGCCTGGCCGACGAGCTCGTGAGCGAGGTGGCGGAGCGCGGGCGCGCGGAGCTCAGCGGGCTGGCGATGCGCATGGCCGTCGGGGTCGCGGCGCAGGTGGTGGGCCTCACCGACAGCCGCCGCCCCGGCATGCACGCGCGCATCGAGGCCTTCATCGCCAACGGCGCGGCGCGCCTCACCTGGGACCCGCGGCAGCTCATCAGGTTCGCGAGGCTGCAGAAGGCCGTGGCCGACTACTTCAGGCTCGACGTCAAGCCGGCCATCGCGGCTCGCCGCCGGCGGCCTCAGGACGACGTCATCTCCCACCTCGTCGCGCAGGGCCGCAGCGACCAGGACGTCCTCATCGAGGCGATCACCTACGGCGCCGCGGGCATGGTGACGACCCGCGAGTTCATCGCCATGGCGGCCTGGCACCTGCTCGACGACCCCGCGCTGAGGCGGCGCTACCTGTCCGGCGACGAGCGCGACAGGCAGGAGCTGCTGGCCGAGGTCATCAGGCTGGAGCCCGTCGTCGGCCGGCTGTTCCGGCGCCTGGTGGACGACCTGACGCTGGCCGGGGGCGAGACGCTGGCCGCAGGCTCGCGCGTCGAGGTGGACGTGAGGTCGGCGAACGCCGACCCGTCGGCGTTCGGGCCGCACGCGCTCTGCCTCGACCCCGACAGGGAGGTGACGTCCAAGGGGGTGCAGCGCTACGGGCTCTCCTTCGGCGACGGCCACCACCGCTGCCCCGGCAGCTACCTGGCGCTGGAGGAGGCCGACGTCTTCCTCCACAGGCTGCTCTCCCTGCCCGGGCTGAGGCTGGCCACGCCCCCTACGGTCAGGTTCAACGAGCTGGTGCAGGGTTACGAGCTGCGCGACATGTGGGTGGAGGCCGCGCGGGAGTAAGCTCGCTTCCCATGGAGCAGGGGCACGCCGAGGCTCACGAGGTCGACTACGTGGCGCCGCTGGGCGAGGGCGCCAGCAAGCTGGAGCGCTACATGGAGCTGCGCCGCTACGTGCTGGCGCTCACCGAGGGCGAGCCGGACTGGCTCGCGAACCTGGCCAACGTCGCCGCCGCGGTCTACGACCACGTGCCGCACGTGAACTGGGCCGGCTTCTACCTGCTCAAGGGCGGCGAGCTGGTGCTCGGGCCGTTCCAGGGACGTCCGGCCTGCGTGCGCATAGCCGTGGGCCGCGGCGTGTGCGGCACGGCCGTGGCCGAGCGCCGCACGCAGGTGGTCCCGGACGTCCACGCGTTCCCCGGGCACATAGCCTGCGACGACCGCTCGCGCTCCGAGATCGTCGTGCCCGTGGTCGTGGGCGGGCGGGTCGTGGGCGTGCTCGACGTCGACTCCCCGCGCGTGGGCACCTTCGACATCGAGGACAGGCGCGCGCTGGAGACGATAGTCGCCGACATCGTCCCGCGCGTCGACTGGGCGGCGGCCACGAGGGGCTAGGCTGGCCGCGGCGGCCGCGCCGGAGGGGAGGCGCGGCCGCTGGACCGCGCCTCCCTACCCACGCCGCTAGGCAGCCTCCACCGCGGGCGCCTCGAACTGCGAGCGGTACAGCCTCGCGTAGGCGCCGCCGGACGCCAGGAGCTCGTCGTGGGAGCCGCGCTCGACGATGCGCCCGTGCTCCATGACGAGGATCACGTCGGCGCCGGTGATCGTCGAGAGCCTGTGGGCGATCACGAAGCTCGTGCGGTCGCCGCGCAGCGCCTGCATCGCCTGCTGGACGAGGTACTCGGTGCGCGTGTCCACGGAGCTCGTGGCCTCGTCGAGGATCATGATCGGCGGGTCGGCGAGCAGCGCCCTGGCGATGGTGATGAGCTGCTTCTCGCCCACGCTGATCGCGCCGCCCTCGTCGTCCACCACCGTCTCGTAGCCGTCGGGGAGGCTGTGGACGAACCTGTCCACGTACGCCGCCTTGGCCGCGTTGAGGACCTCGTCGCGGCTGGCCCCGGGGCGCCCGTAGGCGATGTTGTCGTAGATCGTGCCCTTGAACAGCCAGGTGTCCTGCAGCACCATCCCGATGTTCCGCCTGAGCTCGGCCCTCGACATCCGGGAGATGTCCTTGCCGTCTATCAGGATGCGCCCGGAGTCGAGCTCGTAGAACCGCATGATCAGGTTCACGAGCGTCGTCTTGCCGGCACCCGTGTGCCCCACGATCGCCACGGTCTGGCCCGGCTCGACGACGAGGTTGAGGTCCTCGATGAGCGGCCGGTCGGGCTCGTAGCGGAACGAGACGTCCTCGAACACCACGCGGCCGCGCACGCGGCCCAGGGTCTCCTCGGCCACGTCGGGCGCCTGCTCGTCGGCGTCGAGGAGCTCGAAGACGCGCTCGGCCGAGGCCACGCCCGACTGCAGCAGGTTCGCCATGCTGGCGAGCTGCGTGACGGGCTGCGAGAACTGCCGCGAGTACTGGATGAAGGCCTGGACGTCGCCGAGGCTGATCGTGCCGGAGGCCACGCGCAGGCCGCCCACGACGGCGATGACGGCGTAGCTCAGGTTGCCGATGAACATGCTGAGGGGCATGATCAGGCCCGAGTAGAACTGCGCCTTGAAGCTGGCCTGGAACAGCTCGTCGTTGTGGCGCTCGAAGGCCTGGACGACCTCGCGCTGCCTGCCGAACACCTTGACGACGGCGTGCCCTGTGAAGGCCTCCTCGACGTGGCCGTTCAGCGCGCCCGTGCTGCGCCACTGAGCGATGAACTGCGTGCGGGAGCGTCCCATGACCAGGCCGGCGAGGAACATCGTGGCCGGGATGCTGGCCAGCGCCACCAGCGACAGCACCGGCGAGATCGAGAACATCATCACCAGCACGAACAGCACGGTGAGCAGCGAGCTCACGGCCTGGCTCAGCGTCTGCTGCAGCGTCTGCGCGACGTTGTCGATGTCGTTGGTGACGCGCGAGAGGAGCTCGCCGCGCGGCTGCGAGTCGAAGTAGGAGAGGGGCAGCCGGTGCAGCTTGGCCTCCACCTGGCTCCTCAGCCTGTACACCGTGCGCTGCACGGCCTCGTTGAGGGCCAGGCCCTGGGCGAAGGAGAGCAGCGCCGAGAACGCGTAGATCGCGAGGGCGAGCAGCAGCACGCGCCCCACGGCCTCGAAGTCGACGCCCTGGCCGGGCACGAAGTCGAGGCCCGACAGCATGTCCGCGACCTTCTCGCCGCTGCTGAGGCGGGCGCCCGCGATCGCCTGCTCCCTCGTGATGCCGGCGGGCATCTGCGCGCCGATCACGCCCGAGAAGATCAGGTCGGTGGCCCGGCCGAGCACGCGCGGCCCCGTCGCGGAGAGCGCGACGGCGGCCACGCCCATGACGAGGGCGAAGATCACGAGGAGCCTGTGGGGACGCAGCTGGCCCAAGAGTCGGCGCGCCGAGGGGCCGAAGGCCTCTGCCTTGCCGCCCACCATGGCCCCGCCGCCGAACGGGCCGCCCACACGGGCGCGCTCGGTCTGCTTGAGCATCTTCTGGCCGCCCGGGCGCCCGGCGCCCTGCGGGCCGCCGTTCGTGGCGCCGCCGGCCTGGGCGCCGGGGGCCTGTGCACCGGCGGTCTCGCCGTCGCGTGAGGGGGCGCCGCGCGCCGCGCCGTCCCTGCCGGGTCCGCGCCGCGCCATCAGGCCGCCTCCGCCTGACGCTGAGACATGACGATCTCCCTGTAGGTGGAAGAGGTGTGCAGGAGCTCCTCGTGGCGCCCCTGACCCACGACCCTGCCGTCCTCGAGGACGAGGATCCTGTCGGCGCTCTCCACGGTGCTCACGCGCTGGGCGACGATCACGCTGATCGCGTCGGCCAGGTGGGGCCTCAGAGCCGCGCGCAGGCGGGCGTCGGTGGTGACGTCGAGGGCCGAGAACGCGTCGTCGAAGACGTAGACGTAGGGCCTCTTGATGAGCGCGCGGGCTATGGCCAGGCGCTGGCGCTGGCCGCCCGAGACGTTGGTGCCGCCCTGGGCGATCGGCGCCTCGAGGCCCTCTGGCATCGCGGCCACGAACTCGCGGGCCTGCGCGATGTCCAGGGCCCGCCACATCTCCTCCTCGGTGGCGTCGGGCCGGCCGTAGCGCAGGTTCGAGGCCACGGTCCCCGAGAACAGGTAGGCCTTCTGCGGCACCAGGCCGATGCGGGCCCACAGCGCCTCGGGGTCGTAGTCGCGGACGTCCACGCCGTCGAGCCTGACGCTGCCGGAGGTCACGTCGAAGAGGCGCGGGATGAGCCCCACCAGCGTCGACTTGCCCGACCCTGTGGAGCCGATCACGGCCAGCGTCTCCCCGGGCCTCACCGCGAAGCTGATGCCGGACAGCACGGGGTGGTCGGCGCCGGGGTAGGCGAAGGACACGTCGTCGAAGACGAGGCCGCGCTCGGCGCCCGCGGGCGCCGCCGTCACGCCGTGCGCGGGCGGGGCGACGGTGGGCTCGGTGTCGAGCACCTCGACGATGCGGTCGGACGCCACGGCCGCGCGCGGCACGAGCATGAACACGAAGGTCGACATCATGACGGCGATGAGGATCTGCATCAGGTAGCTGAGGAAGGCCGTCATCGAGCCGATCTCCATGGCGCCGGAGGCCACGCGGAGCCCGCCGAACCACAGCACAGCCACCGACGACAGGTTGAGGACGAGCATGACGACGGGGAAGAGCGCCGCCATGTACCGGCCGACGCCGATGGCGACGTCGGTGAGCTCGCGGTTCGCCGTCCCGAAGCGGTCGCTCTCGACCTCCTCGCGCACGAACGCGCGCACCACGCGGATGCCCGAGATCTGCGCGCGCATGACCTCGTTGACCCTGTCGATGCGCTTCTGCATGGCCCTGAAGCCCGGCACCATGCGCGTCACGATCAGCCCCACGGCCGCGCCGAGCAGCGGCACTGCCACCAGGACCAGCCACGACAGGCCGACGTCCTCGCGCAGGGCCATGATCACGCCGCCGATCATCATCATCGGCGCCGAGAGGAGCATCGTGAACGACATCATCAGCGCCATCTGGACCTGCTGGACGTCGTTCGTGTTCCTCGTGATCAGCGAGGGCGCGCCGAAGTAGCCGACCTCGCGAGCCGAGAAGTCGGCGACGCGCGAGAACACTGCGGAGCGCACGTCGCGGCCGAAGGCCATCGCCGTCCTGGCGCCTAGGTACGTGGCCGTGACCGTGGCGGCGACGTTGAGCAGCGACACGGCGAGCATGACCGCGCCCTGGCGCAGGATGTAGGCGGTGTCGCCGAGCACGACCCCGCGGTCGATGATGTCGGCGTTGATGCTCGGCAGCAGCAGCGCCCCCAGCGTGGCGATCAGCTGCAGGCCGGCTACCACAGCGATCGTCCCGCGGTAGGCACTCGCGTACCTCGAGAACAACGTCAGCAAGGCTCGGATTGGCATGGGTCCTCCCTCCTCGGAGGCAAGGACGGGAGTATACTCCCGCTTCGCCAAGTTGCCAACGACGGCCGCCCGAGCCCCTCACGCACGGCTATGGAGTCCCCGGCGAGGGGGCGCGGGCGGCCGCCGTCGGCTCGCACGTCGCAGGATGGTAAGCACGAGTTCGCAGATTGTCAAGCTGGACTTTATATCTACTCAGGTCTCGTACTTCCGTACGGCCCGCGCGTCGACGACGAAGCGGGCGGTGGCCGCCGTCGTGAACGAGGCGCCTCAGCCGCCAGCACCCACGAGCCTCCGGCGCCGGATCCCTCGCGTCCGGTGCTAGCATCCGCCATGTCCCATGAGGTGCAGGGCCTGCTGCAGGTCGCCCTGAGGGCCGACGACCTGGACGTGGCGGAGGCCTTCTACAGTCGCCTGCTGGACGCCGCGCCGGCCGGCCGCTTCGAGCCGCCAGGCCTGCTCTTCTTCGTCGTCGGCGGCGTGAGGCTCCTCCTCGAGGGCGGCGCGCCCGCGGGCGCCGTCTACCTGCGCGTGAACGACGCGAGGGACGCGCTGGAGCGGGCCAGGGAGGCCGGTGCCGAGGTCGTGAGCCAGCCGCACCGGATCTTCGGCCACGGCGACGACTCCCTGGGACCCGCCGGCCACGACGAGGTGCACGCCTTCGTGAGGGACCCCAGCGGCAACCTGGTGGGCCTGGTGGCCATGGTGCCGCGCCGGGCCTGAGGCCGTCGCGCCGGCGCCTCCGGGAACCGGTGCCAGGGGAGCGGCCCCGTCGCCCGGCCGCGACGCGCCGCCCGGCGGAGCCCCGGGCCCTCAGTCCTGCGGGGCGAAGCGGGCGAGCAGCCGCTGGAGCGTGTTGAGGTTACGCGCCGTGGCGGGCACCTTGAGGCGCCGCTCCACCAGGGCGTTGCCCAGCCGCGAGGTGTGCGAGGAGCCCGCGTAGGCCATGTAGGCGGCGCCGTCGACGAGGTGTAGGGCGTCGGGGGCGTAGTCGTCGGCGGCCAGCACCCGCAGGCCCTCGGCATCCGGCTGGTCGTCCCACAGCGACACGTGGACGACGCGCCAGCCGGCGGGCGTGAAAGGGTCCTCCCGTAGCAGCCCGGCGAGCTGGTCCGGCGTGCGGAAGACGACGTCGGTGCGCACCCCGAACCCGTCGGAAACGGCCTCGACCAGGGCGGCGCGCAGCTCGGGCGCCGCGTCGGGCGGCGCCTCGATGGCCAGGTTGCCGCTGGCGAGCAGGTAGCCGGTGGGCGGGAACCCCCTGCCCGCGAGCAGCTCCACGAGGGCGGCCATGGGCACCTTGTTCGCGCCCCCCACGTTGACGGCCCGCAGGAACGCGAAGAGCACGTCGCCGCCGGCGGGCCCGCGCCCGCGGACCTGCGCGGGGCTCACCGCGCCAGCGCGTCCAGGTAGGTCTCGGCGTGCGGCATGCCGGTGCGGGCCACGGCCTCGCGCAGCAGGTCCACGTCGTAGGGGACGCGCCTGAGGTGCAGGTTCGGCTCGCCGTCCACGACCTGCAGCAGGGCGTACTCCGCGACGGCGATGCGCTCGCCGCCGCCGACCGGCCTGTCGTAGGCCATGCCCACGCTGCCCGGGTTCGCGACCACGGAGCGGCGGTGCTTCCTGACGAACTGGTGGTGCACGTGGGCGCCGAGGTAGAGCTTGGCCTCGGTGCCGGCGAAGTAGGCGTCGAGCGTCTGCGCCGGGGTCTCCGGCGTCACGGGGTCGTCGTAGCTGCGCGGCGACCCGTGGTAGGCGAGCACCCGGCAGCCGTCCAGGTCGAGCTCCCTGGTGGGCGGGAACGACCGCACCCACGCCCTGTCGTCCTCCGACAGCCTGGCAGCGCACCACGCTTCGATCTCGAGGATCCCCTCGGTCCTCTCGTCGGGGTTCGCCACGTCGGCGGCGGTCCTGGTCCGCAGCAGGTAGTCGTCGGTGTTGCCCATGACGGTGAGGGGCTCCAGCGAGCGCAGGCGGGCGATCGTGGCGGACGGCTCGGGGCCGAAGTTCGCGACGTCGCCGAGGCAGAGTACCTCCTCGACGTCGAACCTCAGCATGTCGGCGATCGCCGCCTCGAGCGCGGCGAGGTTGCCGTGCACGTCGGCGATGATGGCGATCACGGGTGGTCGGTGAGCAGGGGCAGCGGGTCTATCGCGTTCCATGCGCAGAGGTCGTCCTCTTCCCCGACGTATACCCCGAAGTGCAGGTGCGTGGGCGTGCCGGCCGCGTTGCCGTCGTTCCCCACGTATCCCAGCGGCTGGCCGGTCGCCACGAGCTGCCCCTCCCTCAGCTCCTCGTGGACGGCCTCGAGGTGCGTGTAGTAGTAGCGTACGCCACCGTCGCCCACCACGGTCACGGAGAGGCCGCCCAGCGTCTGGTCGGTGATGCGGTAGACCCAGCCGGGCGCGGCCGCGATCACGGGCGTCCAGCGCGGGGCGAAGATGTCGATGCCCTCGTGGCGGCGGTCCCAGCGCGGCGCCCCGAACGTCTCCGCGATCTGCGCCGCGCTCACGCCCTCGACTGGGGTGAGCAGCGCCGCCGCCGGCGTGCCGCCGACGCGGGCCAGGAAAGCGGGGAAGACCTCGCGGTAGCGCGCCCGGCTCTCGAGCCGCAGGCGCTCGGCCTCGGAGGCGGGCTCCGGCGGGCCGCCGCCGTCGCGCTCGCGAGCGGGGCAGGCGTAGTCGCGCAGCTCGGGTCGCTGGTCTGGGTACTCGGGGTCGGGGTAGGCCTGCGCGCCGGCGCAGGCGAGGAGGGCGGCCAGAGCCGCGGCCGCGACGCGTGTGGCGCGCATGACACGAAGTTAGCCGCGACCGTGGCGAGAGGGATGAGCGCGGGACGGCCGCGCGCGAGACCCTTCAGGCGGCGGCCACGCGCTGCCTGGCGCGGTGCCTGTGCACCTTGGCCCTGTTGCCGCAGGTCTTCATGCTGCACCAGGTGCCGGAGCGGTTCTTGGACGCGTCGTAGAAGACCCAGCGGCACTCGTCGGCGGCGCACACCTTGAGGCGCTCCCAGGTGCCGTCCCGCATGGCGCTGTGGGCCGCGGCCAGCAGCTCGCCCAGGGAGGACCACAGGTCGGAGCCGGCCGGGGTCAGCTCGAGCCCGCCGTCGGGTCGCGCCACGACGCTCAGCCTGGCGCGGCGGCCCACCTCGTCCAGCACCGCCAGGGCCTCGCCGTCGCTCTCGCTGCCCTCGGTGAGGACGGTGCGCAGGGCCTCGCGGAACCGCTTGGCTTGGCGCAGCTCCGAGGGCCCCAGCCGCTCGCCCGCGCCGAGGCCCCCGTGCGTCCTCAGCCACGCTTCCAGCCCGGCCGGCTCGGCGAACTGGTCGCGCCCGGTCTCGACGTCCAGGGTGTTCACGAACGCCTGGACGAACCTCAGGTCCCCGGGCGCCGGCTTGCTCTCGTGCGGCAGTAGCTCGGCGGCTCGCATGCCTCGCCCCCTCTCGCCAACCATCATAGCACCTTGACTGGTTACCGAAACCGGTGTAGCCTCTTGGCAGGTTACGCGGGCCCCGCAGCGGGCCCGCGCGTCCGGAGGGAGGCCGCCATGAACGACACGCTCGCATACCTCGAGCTGGCCGTGCGTGACCGTCAACGGGAGCTGCTCTCCGAGGCCCGGCGCCTCGGCCAGGCGCGTACGGCGCGGAGCGACGTGCGGCTGGTGCACGACGGCACGCCGGCGCGCGACCGCACCGTGCTCACCACCGCGGGCCGCCCCGGCGTGAGCCTGGCGCTGGCGCCGCGCCGCCCCAAGGAGTTCGTGTCCGACTGCGCCGAGGTCCTGGCGGACTGCGCCGAGCGCGTGGCCGCCTGGCGGCGCGCCGCCGCCAGCGTCGGCCGCTCCCTCGTCACCTTCGGCAGGCGCCTCGAGCAGGTGGGGAGGTCCGCCTAAGCGGACCTCGCCCGGCCGGCGGCGGGCGACGCCAGGGGGTCGTCGCCCGCGAAGGCCAACAGGCGCGCGGCCATCTGACGCGCCGCCTCCTCCAGCTCCGGCGGACCCTCGATGCGCACGCGGAAGCGCAGCGCCAGTAGCTGGCGCAGCACCCACTGCAGCCCGTACCTGTCGGTGCGGACCGTGAGCCTCACGCCCTCTTCCACGGGCTCGAGGAGCATGGTCGCCAGCGACATGTTCCGGCTGGCGGTCTGGATGTCCGTGTAGAGGAGGGCGCGGCAGACCACGTCGCCGAAGACCGGCGCCATGGCGATGGCGGCGCCCACGTAGCGGAACGCGTCGAAGCCCTCCGGCCTGACGAAACGCTCGGGCGTGGGCCTTATCCACCTGATCCTGTCGACGCGGAACGTGCGCATGTCGCGGCGCAGGTGGCAGTAGGCGACCACGTACCAGGGGCCCAGCTTGGCCAAGCCGTACGGGTCGATCCGGCGCTCCGTGATCTCGTCGCCGGACCTGTAGCCGATCTCCACGCGCCCGCCGCGATGGCTGGCCTCCGCCAGCGCTATGACGTGCTGGCTGGGCGCCGGGACGGCCCTGTCGGCGTCGGCGAGGCCCGGCGCCAGGGCCTCCTGCAGCGCCCTCACGCGCTCCCTGGTGCCCGGCGACATCACCGTCTCGAGCCTCTGCAGCGCCCTCTCGGCGGCGCGTCCCAGCGTCTCGTCCGCGCCCGCCACGGCGGCCTTGAGGCCGACGACCAGCGCCAGCAGCTCGTCGTCGGTGAAGCGCACCGCGGGCAGCAGGGCCCCCGCGGGCAGGCTCACGCCGCCGCCGCGTCCCTGCTGGGTCTCGACGGGCAGGTCGAGCTCCATGAGGCGGGCGATGTCGCGGCGCACGGTCCGCTCGGAGACGCCGAGCTGGGACGCGAGCTCCGCGGTGGTCCTCACGCCGCGCCCCTGGAGGGCCTCGACGAGGTCGAAGAGCCGCTTGGGCAGGGCGCTGCTCATGACAGCGAGGTTAGCGCAGAACCGTCCAACTCTTGTCCTGTTTCGTCCCTAGCCTCTGTTCGAGCCGCGGCGACGGTGGCGGGCCGGGCCCGCGGCAGGAAGGACGAGCCAGATGGACGGAAGGCCCTTCAGCTACCTCGAGAGGATGGCCCACGACAGGCCGCGTCAGCTCATCGCCGAGGCGGAGAGGCTGGCCCTGGCCAAGAACGCCTCACGCCGCGCCCGCCGCGCCCGCCGCGGCTGGCGGTCCGCCGTGGCCGCCCTGGGCCATGCGCTCGTCGGCCTCGGCAGCCGGCTCGAGTCGTTGGGCGGCGGCCGAGCGGGACGGGTGCCCGCACCCACCTGAAGGGAACGCGCGTGAGGGGGACGCGCGCGAACCGGCCCCGTGCCCCGGGGTCGACACGGCGGGAAGGCGCCGGCCGGTACCGGGTACGGCACCGCCGACGGGGACCGACGGCGACGAGGACAAGGACGCGTCCCTAGGTCCCCGTCCCTAGGTCCACACCCTTAGGTCCACACCCCGGACGAGCCGCGCCTGTGGCTCCCCACCAGGTGCGTGTCGACGATGCCCACGGCCTCCATGAGCGCGAACATCGTCGTGGGACCCACGAACGCGAAGCCGCGGCGCTTGAGCTCGCGGGCCAGCGCGACCGACTCGGGCGATGAGGCCGGCACCTCGGCCAGGGTGCGCGGCGCGGGGGTGACGGCGGGCTTGAAGGACCACACCAGGTCCACGAGCCCGCCGTCCTCCCTGAGCGCGACGGTGGCCCTGGCGTTCGCCACCGTCGCCTCGACCTTGCGCCTGTTCCGCACGATGCTGGGGTCTGCCAGCAACCGAGCCACGTCGGCCGGCCCGTAGGCGGCCACGCGGTCCGGGTCGAAGCCGTGGAACGCCGCGCGGAACGCCGGGCGCTTGCGCAGGATCGTGGCCCACGACAGGCCCGACTGGAACACCTCCAGGCTCAGGCGCTCGAACAGGCCGCGCTCGTCGCGCACGGGCATGCCCCACTCGGTGTCGTAGTACCCCCGCAGCAGCGGGTCGCGCGCCGCCCACCGCGGCCTGGCGAGGCCGTCCTCGCACACCACGAGGTCGGGCCGTGGCTCCGCGGCCATCAGGCCTCGGCGGGCGCCGCCTCGAAGGTGCGCCGCAGCGGGAGCACGGGGATGAAGGTCGTGAGAAAGAGCGCCGCCAGCGCGATGCCGAACACGTAGGCGTAGACGGTCGTGATCGCCTCGGCGAAGGTCGCCCTGATGCCGGCCGTCACCCCGGCGAGCACGGCGTCGGCGCGGGCCGAGAGCTCGGCGTCGAGCCGCTCGGCCAGCGCCTGCCGCTCGGCGCCGTCGGCGGCGCTCACCTGGGCGGCCACGCCGGCGGCCTCGTCCTGGGGCACGCCGCCCGCCACCAGCAGGCCGGCCACGGACGCGCCGTCGCCCTCCGCCACCGCCTGCCTCAGCCTCTCGCGGGCCGAGGCCAGCGCGGCCTCCACCTGGTCGGTGAGGTCGCCGGCGGCGCTGACGCCCTCGCCGCTGGTAGCCACCTCGGGCGCGACGCCGAAGCCGGCGAGGTGCTCGGCGAAGCCCGCCGCCAGGCTCGTCGCCAGGACCGTGCCGAGCACGGCCGTGCCTATGGCGCCGCCGATCTGGCGGAAGAACTGGGTGGCGCTCGTGGCCTGGCCCATGCGCCGCACGTCCACGGCGTTCTGCACGGCCAAGGTGTAGAGGGGCCCCGCCGGGCCTATCCCCAGGCCGACCACCACCATGTAGAGGGTCACGCGGCGGATCGTCACGTCCGGCGTCATGCGCGAGAGCAGGAACACCCCGCAGGCCAGCACCGTGGTGCCCACCAGCATGATCGCGCGGTAGTGGCCGATGCGCGAGACGAGCTGGCCGCTGATGAGGGAGCCCACCACGACCCCCAGCGAGAGGGGAATGAGCGCCAGCCCGGCGCGCGTGGCCGAGACCCCCAGCACGTTGACGAGGAACAGGGGCAGGAACGCGGCCATGCTGAGGAACGCCGCGCCGTGGAAGAAGACGGCCGAGACCGAGGTGCGGAACACGCGGTTGCGGAAGAGGCCGAAGTCGAGGATGGGGTTGGGGCTCCCCAGCGAGCGCCACACGAACAGCGCCAGCAGCAGGGCGCCGCCCACGAGCATGCCGAGGGTCAACGGCGAGGTCCACGGGAACCGGCTGCGGTCGAGCTGCAGCGCCGTCGTCACCGGCACGAGGCCGCCCACCAGCAGCGCCACGGCCAGGAGGTCGAGGCGCCGGCGCTCGCCGTGCGGCCTCAGGGGCGGCATGCGCGTGGCCATGAACCAGACGGCCAGGGCGCCGAAGGGCAGGTTCACGTAGAACACCCAGCGCCAACCCGCGACGCCAGGGATGAACCCCGTGGCGTGGTCGGTGAGGAAGCCGCCCAGAAGCGGCCCCAGCACGCTGGCGATGCCGAACACCGCGCTGACGATGCCCTGGTAGCGCCCACGCTCGGCGGGCGGGAAGAGGTCGGCGATGACGATGAAGGCCATGCTGAAGAGCCCGGCCGCCCCCAGTCCCTGCAGCGCGCGGAACACGATGAGCTGGTTCATGCCGTCGCCCAGCAGCGGCAGGCGGCCGAACTCGCCGGCGACGCCGCACAGGAACGAGCCCGTGAGGAACACGCCCACCGCGGTCAGGGCGATGGCCTTGCGGTTGTACATGTCGGCGAGCTTGCCGTAGATGGGCACCAGCACCGTGGAGGCGACGAGGTACGCGGTGAAGACCCAGGCGTAGCGCTCGAGGCCCCCCAGGTCCTCGACGACGCGGGGCAGGGCCGTCGCGACGATCGTCTGGTCGATGGCGCCCAGGAACAGCGCCAGGAGGATGCCGGCGAAGGTGTAGATGCGGTCTCTGCGGCTCAACGTCATAGAAGGTGGGCTCCCCAGCCGCCCGCGGGGCCGCGGCGGCGCTAGCGGAGGTTACACCCGCTCCGCACACGGTGCGGGACGTGCGCCCTACAGGCTCCTCAGGGGAGGCTGCTAGCGTGGTCGTGGGGACGGCGGTCCCCGGGGAGGTGCAAGGTGGCTGACGCGGTAGCGACGACATGCCCGGCCTGCGGCGGGCTCGTCGACATCGACGACCTCGCCCTCGGCGCCACTGTGGAGTGCCCCGACTGCTACGCGCTGCTCGAGGTCGTGTCGCTCGACCCCCTCGTGCTGGCGCAGACGGGCGACCCCGACGTCGTGCCCTTCCCCGAGGAGGACGACTACGGCGAGGTCTAGCCGGCCCGCTTAGCGGAGAGCGCGCCGTCGTATCGTCTCTGACGCCGCGCGCCCAGCGCGCGACGCCGGGGAGGAACCGCCCAGATGAAGGTCCACGAGGTCCGCACGTACCGCTCCGCCGAGCGCCTGCCCCGCGAGGAGCAGCTCGCGTGGCGGCTCGCCGCCGTCGCCACCGACCCCGTGCCCGTCGAGCCCGAGGTGGCCGAGATGATCGGCAACAGGGTGATAGACAACGCCGCCGTCGCCGCCGCCAGCCTCGCCCGCAGGCCCGTGCGGGCGGCGCGGGCGCAGGCCGTGGCGCACCCGCGCGAGCCAGGGGCGGCGCTGTTCGGCCTGCCCGGCTCGCGGCGCTTCTCGGCCGAGTGGGCCGCCTGGGCCAACGGCGTGGCGGTGCGCGAGCTCGACTTCCACGACACGTTCCTCGCCGCCGACTACTCGCACCCCGGCGACAACATCCCGCCGATCCTCGCCGTCGCGCAGGCCAAGGGCCTGGGCGGCGCGGCGCTGGTGCGCGGCATCGCCGCGGCCTACGAGCTGCACGTAGCCCTCGTGAAGGGCATCTGCCTGCACGAGCACAAGATCGACCACATCGCGCACCTGGGCCCCGCCGCCGCCGGCGGCATCGGCGCGCTGCTGGGGCTGCCCACCGAGACCGTCTACCAGGCCATACAGCAGGCGCTGCACGTCACCACCACGACGCGCCAGTCGCGCAAGGGCGAGATCTCGAGCTGGAAGGCGTTCGCCCCGGCGTTCGCCGGCAAGATGGCCATCGAGGCCGTGGACCGCGCGATGCGCGGCGAGGGCGCCCCGTCGCCGATCTACGAGGGCGAGGACGGCTTCATCGCCTGGCTGCTGTCGGGGCCGGAGGCGCGCTACCGCGTGCCGCTGCCCGAGCCCGGCGAGCCCAAGCGCGGGATCCTCGAGACGTACACGAAGGAGCACTCGGCCGAGTACCAGAGCCAGGCGCTCATCGACCTGGCGCGGCGCATGGGCGCGCGCGTGAGCGACTTCGACGCGGTGGAGTCGGTGGTGATCCACACCAGCCACCACACCCACTACGTGATAGGCACCGGCTCGAACGACCCGCAGAAGTTCGACCCGGAGGCGAGCCGCGAGACGCTCGACCACTCGATCATGTACATCTTCGCCGTCGCGCTACAGGACCGCGCCTGGCACCACGAGAGGAGCTACGCGCCGGAGCGCGCGCGGCGCCCCGACACCGTGCGCCTGTGGCGGAAGGTGAGCACCGTGGAGGACCCGGAGTGGACGCGGCGCTACCACTCCCACGACCCGAACGAGAAGGCCTTCGGCGGGCGCGTGGTCATCACCATGAGCGACGGCACCGTGATCGAGGACGAGATCGCCGTGGCCGACGCCCACCCGCTGGGCGCCAGGCCCTTCGGGCGCCCGCAGTACGTGGAGAAGTTCCGCTCCCTGGCCGATGGTATCGTCGAGAAGAGCGAGCAGGACAGGTTCCTCGGGCTCACGGAGCGCTTGGGCGAGCTCACGCCCGCCGAGGTCGGCGAGCTCAACGTCGTCGTCGACGAGGCCGAGCTGGGACCCCAGGCGCCGCCGGGCATCTTCTGAGCGCGGGGAGCTCCCGGAGCGAGGCGGGCCGCCGACGGCGGCCCCGTGGGAGGTAGCAGATGGCGCACGACGCCACGCCTGCGGCGCAGGCCAAGCCCAAGAAGTCGGTCGCCCTATCGGGGGTCGCCGCCGGCGACACCGCCCTGTCCTCCGTCGGCGCCAGCGGCGACGAGCTGCGCTACCGCGGCTACGACGTCCGCGAGCTGGCGCGCGAGTGCGAGTTCGAGGAGGTGGCGCACCTCCTCGTCCACGGCGAGCTGCCCGACAGGGCGCGCCTGGCGGCCTACAAGGAGAAGCTGCGGCGCCTGCGCTACCTGCCCGCGGCCGTGCGGACGGTGCTCGAGGCGATCCCCGCCGCCGCGCACCCCATGGACGTGCTGCGCAGCGGCGTCTCGGCGCTGGGAGCCACGCTGCCCGAGGGCCCGGCGCACGACGAGGCCGGCGCCAGGGACATCGCCGACAGGCTCATCGCCTCGCTGGGCTCGATGCTCCTCTACTGGCACGCCTGGTCGCACAAGGGCGAGCTCATCGACGTCGAGACCGACGACGACACCGTGGGCGGCCACTTCCTCCGGCTCCTGCACGGCCGCGAGCCGAAGGCGAGCTGGGTGAGGGCCATGCACCTCTCGCTGATCCTCTACGCCGAGCACGAGTTCAACGCGTCGACCTTCACCTGCCGGATCATCGCCGGCACCGGCGCCGACGTCTACTCGGCCGTGTGCGGCGGCATCGGCGCCCTGCGCGGACCGAAGCACGGCGGCGCGAACGAGGTGGCCTACGAGATCCAGCGGCGCTACGCCACGCCGGACGAGGCCGAGGCCGACATCCGCGCGCGGCTCGAGCGGCGCGAGGTCATCATCGGCTTCGGGCACCCCGTCTACAGGGTCGTGGACCCCCGCAGCGACGTCATCAAGGAGGCGGCGCTGCACCTCTCCGAGGAGGCCGGCGACACGCGCACCTTCGAGGTGGCCGAGCGCATCGAGGCCACGATGATGGACGCCAAGCGCATGTTCCCGAACCTCGACTGGTACTCGGCCGTCGCCTACGCGGTGATGGGCGTACCCACGGCCATGTTCACGCCGCTGTTCGTGATCGCGCGCACGGCCGGCTGGGTCGCGCACGTCATCGAGCAGCGTCAGAGCGGCACGATCATCAGGCCGTCGGCGAACTACGTGGGGCCGGAGGACCGCTGGGTCGTGCCCCTGGACAGCCGGTGAGCGCCGCGCTCGCCGCCACGGGAGCCACGTGCCGTACCTGGTAGGCGCCCACCTGCCCGCCGAGCGCCCGGGCGCGCGCTTCCGCGCCCTGCTGGCGCGGCCCGGCATCCTGCGGCTGCCCGGCGCCCACAACGGCATCGCGGCCCTGCAGGCCAAGCGCGCCGGCTTCGAGGCGCTCTACCTCTCTGGCGGCGCCATGAGCGCGTCGATGGGCCTGCCGGACCTCGGCATCATCACCGTCGACGACGTCGCCTTCTTCGTCAGGCAGGTCGCGCGCGCCGGCCTGCCCGTGCTGGTGGACGGCGACACCGGCTACGGCGAGGCCCTGAACGTCATGAACATGGTCAGGGTCTTCGAGGCCGCCGGTGCCGCCGCCGTGCACATCGAGGACCAGGTGCTGCCCAAGAAGTGCGGGCACCTCAACGACAAGCGGCTGGTGAGCGTCGAGGACATGGCGCTCAAGGTCGCCGCGGCGCGCCGGGCCAGCAGCGACATCGTCGTCGTGGCCCGCACCGACGCCGCGGCCAGCGAGGGCCTCGCCGGCGCGATCGCCCGCGCCGAGCGCTACCTGGAGGCCGGCGCCGAGGTGATCTTCCCGGAGGCCCTGACCTCGCGCGAGATGTTCCGCGACTTCGCGCGGGCGCTGCCCGGCGTGCCGCTGCTGGCGAACATGACCGAGTTCGGCAAGACGCCCATGATCACCGCCGACGAGTTCGAGGACCTCGGCTTCAGGCTCGTGATCTGGCCGGTGTCGTCGCTGCGGGTGGCGAACAAGGCGCAGCAGGAGCTCTACGAGACGCTGGCGCGCGAGGGCACCGCCGAGCCCATGCTCCCCCGCATGCAGACGCGCGCCGAGCTCTACGAGGTCATAGACCTCGAGGCCTACGAGGAGCTCGACGCCGCGATCGTCAAGACGGTGCTGCCCTGAGGCTCGGCGCCTACCGGCGCGGCTGCCGCCGGAGAGCGCTCACCAGGCCCACGACGGCTGGCCCGTGACCGTGAGGGTCACCTCGTCGCCCGGCCGGCGGGCGGGCGCGTCCGGGTCGTGCACGTCGGCCAGCCACGCCTCCTCGAGCCCGTCCACCGCCACCGTGTAGCGCCGGTAGGCGCCGAAGTAGGCGACGCTCTGGACGCGGCCGCGCAGCGAGAACGACCCGGCGGGAGCCGGCAGCTCGTCCGCGCCGCCGCCGTTCGCCGCGGCGATGGCGACGCGCTCCGGCCGCACCACAGCGACGCCCTCCGCGCCGGCCCGCGGCACCCTGTCGTCGGGCAGGGCCAGCACCGTCTCGCCGCCGTGCCAGCGCGCCCGCAGGCGGCCCGCGCCCTCCGGCCCCACCGACGAGACCGGCAGCAGGTTCGCCTGCCCGACGAACCTGGCGACGAACCGGTTCGCCGGCAGCGCGTACACGTCCTCGGGGGCGCCCACCTGCTGGACGCTGCCCGCCTCCATGACCACCACGCGGTCGGAGAGCGAGAGCGCCTCCTCCTGGTCGTGGGTCACGTACACGGCCGTGACGCCCAGGCGCCTCTGCAGCTCCTTGAGCTCGGTGCGCAGGCGCACGCGGAGCTGGGCGTCGAGGTTCGAGAGCGGCTCGTCGAGCAGCAGCACCTGCGGCTCGAGCGCCATGACCCGACCGAGGGCCACGCGCTGCTGCTGCCCGCCGGAGAGCTGGTGGGGGAAGCGCTCGGCCAGGGGCGACAGGTCTAGGGCCGCCAGCACGCGGGAGACGCGCTCGTCGCGCTCCGGCGCGGGGAGGCGCCGCATGCGCAGGCCGTACTCGACGTTGCGCCGCACGCTCATGTGCGGGAAGAGCGCGTAGTCCTGGAACACCAGGCCCACGCCGCGCTTGTCGGGCGGCAGCGTGGTGACGTCGCGGTCGCCCACCAGCACGCTGCCGGCGTCGGGCTCGACGAAGCCGGCGATCATGCGCAGCACCGTGGTCTTGCCGCAGCCCGAGGGGCCCAGGAGCGTCGTGAAGCTGCCCGGCTCGACGACGAGGTCGATGCCGGCCACCGCGGTCACGTCGGCGAAGCGCTTCGTGAGGCCGCGCAGCTCCACGCGACCCGCCGCGGCGGCCGCGGCCCCGTCGGCCTGGGCCTGCTGGCCGGGCGACGTCACCGTCACGAGCGCGCCGTGCCCACTGCCGACTCGAGCGGGCGCAGCCGCCCGCCGGTGAGCGCGTAGGCCAGGCCGAGCCCGGCCATGGTGGCCACGACGAGGCCCGTGGCCAGCGCGCAGGCTCGGCCCCACTTGCCCTGCGCGGCCAGGTTCAGGATCTCGACGGAGGCCAGGGGCGTGTCGAAGGACACCAGGAAGATCACCGTGGAGAGGGTACCCACGGCCTGCACGAAGGTGAAGGCGAAGGCGGCCGCCACGGACGGCCACACGAGCGGCAGGGTCACGGTGAGGAACGCCCTGGCGCGGCTGGCGCCGAGGTTCGCAGCGCTCTCGTCGAGCGTGGCGCGGAGCTGCTGCAGCGCGGCGGCGCAGATGCGGTAGCCCACGGGCAGGTAGTGCGCGGCCATGGCGATGACGATCAGCGCGGCGGTGCCGGTGAGCTTGAGGGGCGGGCGGTTGAACACCAGCACGTAGGCCACGCCCATCAGCGTGCCCGGCACGGCGGCGGGGACCAGCGTGGCCAGGTCGAGCCCGCGCCGGAGGGGCATCCGCGTGCGCAGCACGAGGTAGGCGGTGACCGACGCCACGGTGGCGCCGAGCAGGGCAGCGACGGCGGCGAAGCGGACCGAGTTCGCCAGGGGCTCGAAGCGCGTGAGGAGGTACCTGTAGTGCTCGCCCGTGAGCGTGTAGTCGGCCCCCCACAGGCGCGTCACCGAGCCGGCCACGACCACGCCCTGCGAGGCGGCCACGAACAGCGCGATGAGGGCGCAGAGGGCGAACAGCGCCGCCCTCAGCGCCGCGGGCGGCAGTGGGGCGCCCAGCCCGGAGCCGCGCCCGCCCACCGTGGTGAAGCGTCCGGCCGTGGCCTGCTGCACGCGCTGCTGGGCCGCGAAGAGGAGCACCGTGGGGACCAGGAGCACGAGGCCGAGGGCGGCGCTCGTCCCGATGCTCGCCCAGCCCGTCAGCTCGGTGTAGACCTCGGTGGCGAGCACGCGGAAGCGCCCGCCCACGAGCATGGGGTTGCCGAAGTCGCCGAGCACGCCTATCGCTATGAACAGCCCGGCGGCCAGGAGCCCGGGCGTGGCCAGCGGCAGGGTGACCGTGCCCAGCACGCGCCAGCGGCTGGCGCCGAGGCCGCGGGCGGCGTGCTCGAGGGTGGCGTCGTGGGCGAGGAACACGCCGCGCAGCACCAGGTAGGCGACGGGGAAGAACGACAGCGTCTGCGCGAGCCACACGCCGTGCCAGCCGTAGACGGAGGTCTCCAGGCCCAGCAGGTGGTAGGTGAGCAGGCCGCGACGCCCTAGGAGCAGGATGAAGGCCAGGCCGGAGACGAACGACGGCGTCACGAGCAGCACCAGCGGCACGACCTCGAAGAGGCGGCGCAGAGGCACCCTCGCGCGGGTGACGGCGAAGGCGTAGAGCGTGCCGAGCGCCAGCGACGAGGCCGTGGACAGGCCCACGAGCTTGAGAGTGTTGAGCCCGGCCTGGCGCCAGCGCGGCGTGGACGCCACGCGCGCCCAGTCGTCGGCGCCGGGCGCGAACGCCACGGCGACCAGCGGGGCGACGACGAAGCCGAGGAGGAACAGGGCCACGGCGGCGTGGCCCAGGGCCAGGACCGGGTCGTGCCTGACCTGGTCGAGCCAGCGGGCGAGCCCGCCGCGCCGCGGTCGGGCGGCGCTCGCCGCCGCCCCGGTCGTCAATCCACTACCTGCTGCCAGCGGAGCAGGACCTCGTCGCGCTGCTCGCCGGCCAGCTCGGCGTCGTAGTCGATCATGTCGAAGTCGTTGCGCCGCGGCGCGCCCTCCGGCACGTCGGCGTCGGGGTTCAGCGGCGTCGTGAACGACTGGGCGGCGAAGGCCGTCTGCGCCTCGGCCGAGAGCACGAAGTCCACGAAGCGCTGCGCGGCCTCCATGTGCGGCGCTCCGGCGATGATCGCCAGCGCGCCCACCTCGCCCACGGTGTCGGGCGGGACGACGGCGGTGATGGGGAAGCCGTCGGCGCGGTAGCGGGCCAGGGCGTGCACGTACGCCACGCCTATCGCGTACTCGCCGGCGCCCACGAGCTGCGGCGGCGCGCCGCCCGAGGGCGGGAACTGGCCGACGAGCGGCGCCAGCTCCTCGAGGTAGGCCCAGCCCTCGTCCCAGCCCAGCCGCTGGAGCTGGTTCTGGACGAAGAGGTAGGCGGTCGAGGAGGCTGTCGGGTCGGTCAGCACGATCTCGCCGTCGTACTCGGGGTCGAGGAGGTCGTCCCAGGTGGCTGGCAGCGGCTTGTCGCCGAACAGCTCGCGGTAGCGCTCCTCGTTGACGCCGATGCCCAGCGCGCTCAGGTAGAAGCCCGTCCAGTAGCCGTCGGGGTCGGCCTCCACGGGCGTCAGGCCCTCGGCCAGGGGCGAGCGGTACGGCGCCAGCGCGCCGGCCTGCGCCAGAGCTATGAACTGGCTGCTGGGGCCGCCGAGGAGGATGTCCGCCTGGGGGTTGCCGGCCTCGGCCATGACGCGGCTGACCAGCTCGCCCGTGGACGCCCTGAGGTACTCGACGTGGATCCCCGTGGCCGCCTCGAACATCTCGGATAGCAGCCTGGCGTCGTCCTCGTTGATGACGGCGTAGACGCGCACGACGTCCTGCGCCGCGGCCCAGCCGACCGCGGGCGTCAAGGCGGCGAGGGCGCAGAGCGTGCCCCTCAGCAACCGGCGACCGAGCTCTCGACTCACGTGAACCTCCAGCGCGCGGGCGCTCCACTCGAGCGGGGCGCGAGCCCCGCACGCGCAGAGTCTACGGGAGGGCGGCGAACCGGTCGCGGCCTCCCGCGCAGCGAGCCCCGCACGCCGAGAGTGTAAGGCCGCCGCCGCGGCGGGCGTCGGAGACAGGCGTCACGGGCGGGCGCCAGGAGTGGGCGCCGCTGGAGGGCGTCGGGGCCGGCGTCTCAGCTCCTGCCACTCAGGTCCGGCGCGTCACTTGCCGGCGAAGCTCACGTCCGGCACCGCCAGGCTGGGCGCGGTCACGGCGCCGGTGCCGCCCATCAGCGGTCTGGTCTCGCTGTCGTCCCCGACCTCCTCGACGCGGCGCAGCAGCTCGAAGAGGTTGAAGGAGACGGCGAAGTCGTCCACGGGGAAGGTCTCGCCGCCGACGGACTCGAGGCCCATGGCCTGCACGCTCACGTCGCCCGTGATCGGGTTCGCGCCGGCGTGTACGCCCATGAGGTCTGTGACGAGGACGCCGTCGCCGCTCGCGATGCCGGCGCCGGGCGCGAGCACCAGGTTCGTCGGGGCCACTCCCAGGGTGCCGGAGTAGCTGCGGTGGGCGTGCCCCGTCGTCTGTTGCCCGGTGCGAGCCGCCGTGTCGGTGTTGTGGAGGAACGAGCGGAGCACGCCCCGCTCCACCAGGACGACCCGCCGCGACGGCGTGCCCTCGCTGTCGAAGGGCCTGCTGGCGAGGCCGCCTGGCAGGGTGGGGTCGTCGACGAGCGTGACGAGGTCGGAGGCCACCTGCTGGCCGAGCTTGCCGGCCAGCGCGCTCTTGCCCTCGGCCAGCGTCTTGCCGGAGAGCGCGAAGACGAGCAGCCGCAGCAGCGTGCCCACGACCCGGGGCTCGAACACCGCCCGACGACGGCCCGTGGTCAGGGGGCGGGCGCCGAGGTGGCGACCGAGCCCCTCGATCGCCCGCAGGGCGGTGCGGCCGGGGTCGAGCTGGTGGAAGTCGTTGGCGGCGTCGTGCTCGAAGCCCTGCTTGACGCTGGCGCCCTCGCGCATGACGAGGCCCGAGACCATCATCGCGCTGCCGCTGCGGTACGAGCCGTCGACGCCCTTCGTGGAGCCCACGAACGTCTCGCCCTGCGACTCGGCGTAGAGCGCGTATTGGACGGCCTGCACGCGCGGGTCCTGACGCAGCTTCGCCTCCAAGCCGACGGCCATGTCGCGCTTCTCCGCCACCGTGCCCGAGAGGCCTTCGTCGAGGAGGTCGTGTCGGCCCAGCGCCTTGCCCGGCGGGAGCGACGCGCTGCCCGACCTCTGGAGCGAGGCGTTCTCTATGGCCTCGGAGAGCGCCCAGCCGAGCGACTCCTCCGAGAGGTCCTCCGTGGACGCGTAGCCCACGCGCCCGCCCGCGACGACGCGCAGGCCCATGCCGCCGCGCGTGGACACCGTGGTCTCGCCGGCCTTGCCGTCCTGGGCGTTGATCTGCAGCTCGCGCTCGACGCTGCCCAGCACCTCCAGGTCCACGCCGCGGCGGGAGGCCTCCTCGAGGAGCCAGCGCTTGGCCTGGTCGAAGGTCATGCCTCGCCTCCCACGACGATCTCGCTCACCAGGATGTGCGGCTGGCCCACCTCGGTGGGGATGGAGCCGGACTTCGAGCCGCACATGCCCGGCTCGTTCGACTGGTCGTCCGACACCGCGACGACCTTCTGGATCGTGTCCGGTCCCTTGCCTAGCAGCATCGCGCCGCGCACGGGCTCGGCCACCTGGCCGTCGCGGATCATGTAGCCCTCCTTGACCGCGAAGTTGTACTCGCCGGAGCCGGGGCGGACCTGGCCGCCGCCCATGACCTTCGCGTAGAGACCGTACTCGATGCCCTCGAAGAGCTTCTCCTTGGGCGTGTCACCGTTGACGACGAAGGTGTTGCGCATGCGCGACGTGGGGGCGAAGGTGTAGTCCTGCCGGCGACCGGAGCCCGTGGGCCTGTAGCCGGTGACGAGGCCGCCCCACCTGTCGACCATGTAGCTCTTCAGCACGCCCTTCTCGATGAGCACGGTGCGCTCCGTGGGCGCGCCCTCGTCGTCCATGCGCGTGGAGCCCCAGGCGTGGGGGATCGTGCCGTCGTCGACGTAGGTGACGACCGGGCTGGCCACCTGCTCGCCGAGCAGGCCGGCTAGCACCGAGGCGTTGCGCGCCACCGCGGTCGTCTCGAGCAGGTGCCCCAGCGCCTCGTGGAAGATCACGCCGCCGAAGGCGTTGCCCACGACCACGGGCATCGTGCCGGCCGGCGCCTTGCGCGCGCGCAGGTTCGTCAGCGCCATCTCGGCCGCCCGCCGGCCCACGGCGGCGGGGTCGTACATCTCGAGGAGCTCGAGGCCCACGGAGAGCCCGGGCCCGTGGTGGCCGGTCTGGGTCTCCACGCCGTCCGAGGCGATGGCCTGCAGGACCAGCCTCGTGCGCGTGCGCCTGTCCTCGGCCAGCACGCCGTCGGTGTTCGCGACGAGCACCTGCTGCTCCACCTCGGCGAGCGTGCCCTCGACCTGCTTGATGGCGGGGTCGATGCGGGCGCCGGCGTCCGCCTCGCGCAGGCGCTCCAGGCGCCAGCGCTTGTCGCGGGCGTCAGGGCGCACGCGCGGACCTGGTAGGTCGGGGCCGATGCTCTCCCGCCTCAGGTCGAGGCCGCCGCGCCCGCCGGCGTCCGGCCTCCCCGCGCCGTTCGACCTCACGGCGATGAGGCTGTCCAGCACCTCCGTGAGCCCTTCGTCCGAGAGGTCGTTCGTGTAGCCGTAGAGGACGTCCTGGCCGAAGAAGAGGCGGATGCCCGCGCCGCGCTGCACGACGCTGGTGGCCTCCTCGACGTCGCCGTTCACGGCGCGCAGCACGCGCCGCCTCGTCCTCTCGGCGTAGACCTCGGCGAAGTCGGCGCCCGCCGACCTCCCCCTGGCTAGGAGCACGCTCAGCGTGTTCGTGTCGAGCATGGCCGATGCTACCCCGCCCGTTCATCGGCGGGAAGCGATGGAGAGCGGAGGTCGCTGGGCGGGGGACGACCCCTCCACCGAGCGCAGCAGCGCGGGCCAGGCCGCCGTGAGGGTCGCGGCGCGGGCGACGAGCTGCACCGCCAGGGCGAGCCACAGGCCGTGGTTGCCCAGGAGCGCCCCCAGCGCGAACGAGCAGGCGGCGTAGACGGCCGTGGACGCGATCATCGAGTTCCGCAGCGAGCGCGTGCGCACGGCGCCGAAGTAGACGCCGTCCCAGAGGAACGCCCACACGGCCGCCACGGGGAGCACGACCTGCCAGCCCCAGTAGGAGCGCGCCAGGGCCACGAGCTCGGCGTTCGTGGTCATGAGCGGCAGGTAGGCGCCGGGCACGGCGGCCACGAGGGCCGCCACGGCCACGCCCCACAGCAGCGCCATGCGCGCGCCCCGCGACACCACGTGCCTCAGGGCCAGGGGGTCGCGGGCGCCCACGGCCCGCCCCGCGTAGACCTCCACGCCCAGCGACACGCCGTCTATGAGGGTGGCGACGAGCAGGTAGGACTGCAGCAGGAGCTGGTTCGCCGCGAGGACCGCCGTGCCCAGCCGGGCGCCGCGCTCGTTGAGGAGCGCCAGGCTGAGGCTGAGGAGCACCGTGCGCACGACGAGGTCGGCGTTCGCCGACAGCAGGCGCCGCCAGGCCGCGGCCTCGAACACGCGCGGCCAGCCCGCGCGCCAGCTGGCGAGCGGCACGCGCCGCAGGACGACGGCGACCACCAGGGCCACGGTGGCGGCCTCGGCGGCGACGGTCGCCAGCGCCGCCCCGGCCACGCCCTGGCCGCGCGCCAGCACGAGGTAGGCGCTCAGTGACGCGTTCAGCGCGGTCATGAACGCCTGCGACGCCAGCATCGTGCGCGGGCGGCCCGTGCCCATGAGCCAGGCCTGCAGCGCGTAGAGGGAGAGCGTCAGCGGCGCGCCCAGCATGCGCAGCCTGAAGTAGTCGGCGGCGTGCGCGGCCACGTCCGGCGCCGGCGCTACCAGGGCCAGCCCCAGCGCCAGCAGCGGCTCGCGGAGCAGCACCAGGGCGGCGCCGCCGACCAGCGCGGCCGTGAGCGGCCGCAGGCCCTCCACGACCACGCCCTCCTCGTCGCCGCGCCCGGCGGCCTGGGAGACGAGGCCCGTCGTCGTGAAGCGCAGGAAGGAGAAGGACCAGGAGATCGTCGTGTAGATGGTGCCGGCCACGCCCACGGCGGCGATCACGGCGGCGTCGCCGAGGCGCCCCAGCACGGCGACGTCGATGAGGCCCATCAGCGGCACCATCGTCCCGGCGAGCATCGCTGGCACCGAGAAGCGCACGAGTCGGAGCGTGGTGGGGTAGAGGTCGCCGAGGGTCAAGCGCGCGCATCGTACGCGGCGGGGGCGTCGCGGGGCCGAGGTCGAGCCGCGCCGCCTCCGCACCCACCAGCCAGAGGGCGGCGCTCCGCGCCCTCGGCACGGGGCCGCGGCGCCGCTGCTAATGGCTGGCTAAGCCGCCGCTGCTACCTTCGCGCCAGGACCCTGGAGGTGCGAGATGTCGGTCGTGAAGGTCATAGAGGTGCTGGCCCAGTCCGAGAAGAGCTTCGAGGACGCCGTCCAGGTGGCGCTGCGCGAGGCCTCTCGGACGGTGCGGAACATCAAGACGATCTACGTCGAGGGGATGCAGGCCATCGTCGACGGCGACCGCATCGCCGCCTACCGCGTCGACACGAAGATCTCCTTCGCCGTGGAGGGCGACGTGGGCGACGCGGGCGGCTCGCTGGAGCCCGGCGGCTGACGGCGCGGCGTGACCTGGCCCGGCCAGGCGGCACCGCGGACCTCCGCCACGTCCCCTCCCCCTAGCGCCGCGAGGTCACACCCTGTGGCATGCTGAACCCCATCCGAGGAGGGGTCATGGACGTGCTGGCGATCTTCAAGGAATCGGCCAACGCCAGGAGGTACGCGGCCGGCGACGTCATCTTCCACGCCGGCGACGCGGCGAAGGAGATGTACGTCCTGCTGGAGGGCGCGGTCGACATCAGCCTGGAGGGCAGGACGGTCGAGGAGCTGGGCCCCGGCAGCGTCTTCGGCGAGATGGCGATAGTCGACGACGCGCCGCGCAGCGCCGACGCCGTGGCGCGCACGGACGTCCGCGTCGAGCCCATAGACGAGGAGTGGTTCAAGCACCTCATACGTCGCTCCCCCACCTTCGGCCTGCACGTCATGTCCGTGATGGCCCAGCGCCTGCGCCGCTACATGCGCCCGCCCAACTGACGCGCGGCGCGACGCGTCCTTAACCTTCCCGTTAGGCGCGTCGCATGTTGCAAGCTGATACTCCGCTCATGGGTCGGGGTGCTGTCCTCATCGTGGTCTGCGTCCTGCTGCTCGGCGGTGCCTTGGTGATGGGCCCCTGGCAGCGCGGTCGGGGCGAGACCGAGAGGGCCATGGAGTCCGCGAACCTCGTGGCCGAAGCCGCCAGCCGTGCCGGCGGGCCCGCCTCCCGGTCGGGAGAGGAGGCGGACGGGTCAGGTCTCCCCGCGGCGGTCTCCGAGCCCCCGCCGGGAGCGTCGCGGAGCCTGCGCCTGGGCGCCACGCGCGTCGAGCTGCCGCTGCCGGACGGCTACGAGCTGGCCGAGGCCGAGGAGGCGCCGGACGACGCGGCCGCCGCCGTCGCCGACGACGCCTGCACCGAGGACTACGACTACTGCGTCTACGCGCCGACCGCCAACGGCGCCGAGTCGGCGGGCCTGACGGTCAGGCTGCGCTACGACCTCGAGAGCGAGGCCGACTGCGTGCTGGAACCGCTGGCGGGCTTCGAGGACAACCTCCCCAGCGTGAGCGGGTCGAGCGACCATGCGGCCGCGCGCTTCGGCACCGTGGCCAGGCCCGCGGGTGACGAGGTCGTGACGACGAGCCTGAGGCGGCTCTCCTACCGCGGCGTGTGCCTCGAGTTCGTGGCGCGCGTCGTCACCGCGGCGGGCGAGAGGGCCGACGCGGCGCGCCAGGAGCTCGCCGCCATCGTCGACGGCGTCAGGCTGCCCGACGGTAGGTCGGGCCTGTGGTCCGGCCGTAGGTGAGCCCCTCATCCCAAGGACTGATGCCCGACCTCACGACCCGGTCCTAGCCTGTGCTCGACAGGGCCGGCCGAGGGCCGACCGAGGGAGGTACGACATGAGCGACCAGTCAGATCCCATGGGCGCCGACGACCGCCGGAAGCAGTACACCGAGGAGTTCCGCGTGTCGGGCGAGCGCGTGCTGGCCAAGGTCAAGGAGCTCGTCCACGAGGGCAACGTCCGCCGCATCACGATCAAGAACGACGAGGGGCGCACCCTCATCGAGATCCCGCTGACGCTGGGCGTCATCGGCACCGTGCTCCTGCCGGTGTGGGCCGCGATAGGCGCGATCGCCGCGCTGGCCGCGAACCTGACGATCGCCGTCGACAGGGTCGACGCGGGGTCCGACGCCGGCGCCGACGCGCCGGGCGCCGCGCCCACGGCCACGGGCGGGACCGCCGGCACGACGGACGAGACGGCCTGAGGCCAGCGGCCCCGGAGGCCCCGCCGCGAGGGCGCGGGCCGTGGCCGGCCCCAGCAGGGACCGTGCCGGGGCTCGACCCCGCCCGCTAGACGCCGGCGGCGGGCATGCGGGCGGCCGACTCGGCCGCCCGCCTCACGTCCGCGACCAGGTCGTCAGTGTCCTCCACGCCCACCGAGAGGCGCACCAGCCCGGGGGCGATCCCGGCGCGCGCCAGCTCGTCCGCCGGCGTGACCTGGTGCGTGGACGCCGCCGGCACGCAGGCCAGCGAGCACACGTCGCCGAGGGAGACGGCGTGGTCGATCACGCGCAGCGCGCCGAGGAAGACCTCGGCCGCGGGCAGCCCGCCGCGCAGCTCCACGGAGACCATGCCGCCGAAGTCGCGCATCTGCGCGGCGGCGACGTCGTGCCCCGGGTGGGTGGGCAGGCCGGGGTAGTGCACCCGGGCCACGCCGGGCGCGTCCACCAGCGCCTCGGCGACGGCCCTGGCGTTGCGGCAGTGCGCCTCCATCCGGAGGTGCAGGGTGCGCATGCCGCGCAGCACGAGGAAGGCGGCGTGCGGGTCGAGGGCTGCCCCGAGGTGACGCAGGCCCTCCAGCCTGACCGGCTTCAGCAGCGCGGCGGAGCCGGCGACGAAGCCGCCGAGCACGTCGCCGTGGCCTGCCAAGTACTTCGTCGCCGAGTGCGCCACCAGGTCTATGCCCAGCTCCAGCGGACGCGTGAGGTAGGGGGTGGCGAAGGTGTTGTCGACCATGCTCACGAGCCCGTGTCGGCGGGCCACCGCGGCCACCTGCCGCAGGTCGTGCACGGCCAGCGTGGGGTTCGTGGGCGTCTCCGCGTAGACGAGGCGCGTGCGCGCCGTCACGGCCGCGTCGAGCTCCGACGCCTCGACGCACCTGGCGGTCAGGCCGAAGCGCGGGAGCAGGTCGTGGAGGAGGGCGCGCGTGCCGCCGTAGAGCGGACCCAGGTAGAGGACCTCGTCGCCCTGCGCGAGCAGCGAGACCAACGTGGCGGCGATGGCCCCCATGCCGGTGGCGAACGCCACGGCGGTCTCCGCGCCCTCGAGCGCGGCCAGCTTCTCCTCGGCGGCGGCCACCGTGGGGTTGCCGAGGCGCGAGTAGATCCCGCCCTCCTCCTCGCCCGCGAAGAGGCGGGCGCAGCGCTCCACGCTCCCGAGCAGGAAGGTGGTCGTCTGGTAGACGGGCGTGCCGTGGGCCCCCGTCGTGGGGTCCGGGCGGTGGCCGGCGTGCACGGCGAGGGTGGCGAAGGCGCGTCCTCCGCCTTCCGCTCCCGCGTCGGGGGCCGGGTCAGAGGCGTCGTGGCGTGGCGGCATGAGTCACCATGACACCGCGGGGCCCTCCGTGGTGTGTGGGAGGCCCCGCGCCGGTACGCAGCGCGCGTGCGGCGGCGCTCGGGCTGCTAGGGGACCGCGAGCCCGCCGCGCCCGGTCGGGCGTCGCCGCTACGCGTCGGCGCGGCCTAGTGGCAGCTCTCGCCGTGCCCGCCGTGGCCCCCGTGCGCGCCGCCGTGGTGCGCATGGGCGCCGCCCGCCGGGTCGCCGCCGGTGTCGAGACGGCAGAAGCACGAGGTCGCCACCGCCACGTCGGCGCGGGCTCGCGCCAGCGCCAGCCGCTGGTGGAAGGGCGCCGCCTCCTCGCCGCGGCCCAGACGCTCCAGGCACTCGACGAGCCCGGCGAGGGCCCAGACGTTGTCGGGATGCTGGAGCGCGCGCGGCAGGCGCCCGGAGAGACCGAGGTCGTCGCGGTAGGTCTCCAGCGCCTCCCCCACCCGCCCCTGCTCGAGGAGCAGGGCCCCCAGCGCGTGCCGCACCGGCTGCATCCAGCCCCACGGCTCGTCGTAGGTCAGGGTGTCGGAGAGCTCGGCGGCGCGGCGTAGCTGCGCGAAGGCCGCGTCGTGCCGGCCCTTCCTGTAGGTGAGCTCGCCGTCCAGCATGGCCTCGGCCACGCGCAGGATGTCGCGGCAGGTGTTGTTGAAGACGGTGCGGCTCTCCGGCACGCGCTCCACGGACCTGAGGAACTCGCGCCTCTCCGCCTCGGCCCCCTCCACCTCGCCCAGGGCGGCGAGGGCGATGCCGCGACCGTAGCGCGTCATGGCCGTGGTCACGCTGTAGAGCTCTGGGTCGTCCGGCAGCGGCAGCTCGAGGAGGTCGCGCCAGCGACCGAAGCGCACCAGCGCGTGCACGCCCATGCCGAGGAAGCCCTCGGTCCAGTCGGCCATGGGCGGGGTCTCTATGCGCAGCACGCTCTCCGGCAGCGCTTCCCTGAGCTGCCTGGCGCCCTCCAGCGCCGGCCGGAGCTGGCCCAGGAACATCGCCGAGTAGATCTTGAAGTGGATGTCGTGGCACCTGTAGAGCGTGTAGAAGCCCCGCTCGCCGGTGGCCGCGAAGTACCTGTCGTCGGCCGCGATGGCGCGCTCGTTGGCGACGAGCGAGTGGTGGTAGTGCCCGCAGAGGACGTCGATGTGCGAGGGCATGTGGCGCAGGTGGCCGGCGTCGGGCACGAGGTCGCGCAGGGCGTCGGCGGCGCGCAGCGCCCGCTCCGGCGCAGGCGACATCTCCATCGTGTGCAGGTAGACGTGGAGCTGGCCGGCGTGGGCCAGCGCGCCCGACGCCTCGCGCGCGGCGATGGCGCGCTCGAGCACGGCCTGCGCCTCCAGCGTGTCGGCGCCCTCCTTGGGCGTGCCGGTGGGGAGGTCCCAGAGCTGCCACGGGGTCCTGTTGATGAGGGCCTCGGCGAAGAGCGCCGCCACGTCAGGGTCGTCAGGGAAGCGGGCGTGGACCTCGCGCATGGCGCTCGCGTAGCCGTCGTTCCAGGCCTGGAAGGGCGCGCCCTGAGGCGCCTCGCGCGCCGGGTAGCGCCTGAGCAGCGCTCCCACGAGAGCCCTCTCCACGGGCCAGGCGTCGTCGCCGGCGCGGTCCACGGCCGCCTGCGCGGCGCGAGCGGCGTCGTGGGCCAGGGCGAGGGCGGCGGCGCGCTCGCCCTCCAGGAACGCCTCCCAGGGCTTGTTGTAGTTGCAGCCGGCGGCGTAGGCGATGCCCCAATGGGCCATGGCGCAGCCCTCGTCGGCGCGCGCCGCGCGCTCGAAGCAGCGGATCGCCTCGTCGTGGTTGAAGCCGTAGCACCAGGCCAGCCCGCGGTCGAACCAGCGCTGCGCCTCCGCCGAGCGCGTGCGCACGGGACGCGAGTAGCTGCCCATGTCGAAGCCGTAGTGGTCGCTTGCGCCGTCCTGGAACTGCTCCATGCACGACCTCCGCACGTGCGATGCGGGGAGACATGCTACACGAGCAGCGGGGACGCTCGCCGCCCCCGCGGCGGCCCCGGGACCGCCCTCCGGCTGTGGCTAGAGCGGCGCGGCGGGCATAGAATGGCGGAACCCTCAAGCGGTTGCGGCTTCCTGATGGGCAAGCCACAGGGACACCCACACCTGGAGACGGAGCGAGAGGCATGATCGAAGCTCAGGCAGAGGTCCTACTGAACTACGTGGGCGGCAAGTGGACGCCGTCGCAGGCGGGCACCAAGGCTCCCGTGCGCAACCCGGCCACGGCGGAGACGATCGCGCTGGTGCCTCTCAGCCCGGCCGAGGAGGTGGACGCCGCCGTGCAGGCGGCCGTGAGGGCCTTCCCCGAGTGGCGCGAGACGCCGGTAGTCGACCGCATCAAGCCGCTCTTCAAGCTGCGCGACCTGCTGACCGCCAACCTCGACGAGCTGGCCAGGACGATCACCAACGAGGCGGGGAAGACCTACGCCGAGTCGTACGCCGAGATGCAGCGCGGCGTCGAGAACGTCGAGGTCGCGTGCGGGGCGCCCATACTCCTGCAGGGCTACAACAACGAGGACATCGCCAGGGGCATAGACGAGCACATGCTCAGGCAGCCCCTGGGCGTCGTGGCCGCCATCACGCCCTTCAACTTCCCCGGCATGATCCCGCTCTGGTTCATGCCGTACGCCGTCGCCGCCGGCAACTGCTTCGTCCTCAAGCCGAGCGAGAAGGTGCCCGTCACCACGCAGCTCCTGTTCCGCCTCTTCGAGGAGGCGGGCTTCCCGCCCGGCGTGCTGGGGCTGGTGAACGGCGGCAAGGAGACCGTCGACGCCATACTCGACCACCCCGACGTCAGGGCGGTCTCCTTCGTGGGCTCCACGCCGGTCGCCAAGTACATCTACGCGCGGGCCGCCGCGAGCGGCAAGCGCGCCCAGTGCCAGGGCGGTGCGAAGAACCCGGCGATCGTGCTGCCCGACGCCGACATGGAGATGTCCACGCGCATCCTAGCCGACTCGGCCTTCGGCTGCGCCGGCCAGCGCTGCCTGGCCACCTCGGCCGTGATCACCGTCGGCGAGGCTCGCGGGGAGTTCACCGAGCGCATCTCGCAGGCGGCGGCCTCGCGCCGGGTGGGCTACGGCCTCGAGGAGGGCGTCGAGATGGGCCCCGTGATCAGCGCCGAGTCGCGCGACCGCATACTGTCGCTCGTCGACCAGGGGCTGAAGGAGGGCGCCCGCGCCGTCGTCGACGGCCGCGCCAAGGAGGTCGACGGCTTCAGGGACGGGTACTTCGTGCACCCCACGGTGCTCGACGACGTCGACCCCGGGAGCACGATCGCCGCGACCGAGGTGTTCGGGCCCGTCCTCGCCCTCATGCACGCCCGCGACCTCGACGAGGCCATCCGGATCGTCAACGACAGGCGCTTCGGCAACCAGGCCAGCATCTTCACGTCCTCGGGCGCCGCGGCCCGGCACTTCCGCCACAACGCCATCGCCGGCAACATCGGCGTGAACCTCGGCGTGGCGGCCCCCATGGCGTTCTTCCCGTTCAGCGGCTGGGGCGAGAGCTTCTTCGGCGACCTCCACGCCCAGGCGCACCACGGCTTCGAGTTCTACACGCAGACGAAGGTCGTCGTGGAGCGCTGGCCCAAGCAGTGGAGCCGGACCTTCTAGGGATGGACGGCTCACCGCTCCCGCTGGAGCAGCTAGAGGCGGCCTTCACCGAGACGTACCCGCGCTTCACCGACAACGAGGCGTACGTCGAGGCGAGCCGCTGCCTCTACTGCTTCGACGCCCCCTGCATCAAGGCGTGCCCCACGGACATCGACGTCCCGACGTTCATCAGGAAGATCGCCACGGGGAACGTCCTGGGCGCGGCGCAGACGATCCTCGAGTCGAACCTCATGGGCCACACCTGCGGGCGCGTCTGCCCCGTAGACGAGCTGTGCGTGGGCGCCTGCGTGCTGGGCGCCGAGCACAGGCCCATCGCCATCGGCAGGCTGCAGCGCTACGCCACCGACCACCTCTTCGCGGCCGGCGTCATGCCCTTCGAGCCGGCGCCGCCCACGGGCAGGCGCGTGGCGGTCGTGGGGTCTGGCCCGGCCGGCCTCTCCTGCGCCGGCGAGTTGGCGAAGCTCGGCGTCGAGGCGCACGTGTTCGAGAGGAGCGAGCTGCCCGGCGGCCTCTCCACCTACGGCATCGTCGTCATGCGCGAGCCCGTGGCGGTGTCGCTCGAGGAGGTCGAGTTCGTGAGGCGCCTGGGAGTGCGGGTGCACACCGGCGTGGAGGTGGGGAAGGACGTCGAGCCCCAACGGCTGCTGGAGGAGTACGACGCCGTCGTCATCGCCGCCGGCACCGGCAAGGTCCCCCGCCTGGGAGTGCCGGGCGAGGACCTGGACGGGGTCGTGGACGCCCTCGACTTCATAGCCGCCACGAAGATGGCCGAGAAGGACGGCCTGATGCGCCTCTACGACGTGCCCATAGGCCGCGAGGTCGTGGTCGTCGGGGCCGGGAACACGGCCGTGGACGCCGCCACGATCGCGCGTCGCCTGGGCGCCGAGCGCGTGACGATGGTCTACCGCCGCGGACGCGAGGAGATACCCGCCTACGACCACGAGGTCGCGTTCGTCCGCAACGAGGGCGTGGACATCAGGCTCCTCACGCAGCCCGTCGAGGTCCTCGGCGAGGGCGGCAGGGTCGTCGGCGTCAGGTGCGTGCGCATGGCGTTGGGCGAGCCGGACGAGGGCGGCCGGCGCACGCCCGTCCCCGTGCCGGGCAGCGAGTTCGTGCTGCCCGCCGACCAGGTGATCCTCGCCATCGGGCAGGAGAAGCGCCTGGCCCTCCTCGAGGCCTTCGGCGTCGCGGTGGAGCGCGGCTACGTGAAGACCGACGCCGAGAGGCGCACGAGCGACCCCAAGGTGTTCGCCGTCGGCGACTGCGCGCGCCTCAGCGGGCACGCGCTCACCGTCACGGCGGCGCAGGACGGCAAGCTGGCCGCCAGGGCCATAGCGCGCCAGCTCGGGGTGGCGGTGCCGGACGCGGAGCGCGGGGTGCCCAACGGCAGGCCCATACTCACTCGGCCGCCGGCCACTGACGCCGTAGGAGGCATGCGTGGCTGACCTGACCACGACCTTCGCCGGCGTTAGGTCGCCCAACCCGTTCTGGCTGGCCTCCGCGCCGCCCACGAACACGGCCTACCAGATCAACAAGGCCTTCGAGTACGGCTGGGGCGGCGCCGTGTGGAAGACGATAGGCGACCCAGTCCTCAACGTCTGCAACAGGTACGGGGCGTTCGAGCTGGGCGGCCAGAAGCTGCTGGCCATCAACAACGTCGAGCTGATCTCCGACAGGCCCCTGGACGTGAACCTCAGGGAGATCGCCGAGGTCAAGCGTCTGTGGCCCGACCGGGCGGTGGTGGTCTCGGCGATGGTCTCGTCGAACCCGGAGGCCTGGAGGACGATAGTCCAGCAGATCGAGGACACCGGCGCCGACGCCATCGAGCTCAACTACGGCTGCCCGCACGGCATGTCGGAGCGCGGCATGGGGGCCGCCGTGGGCCAGGTGCCCGAGTACTGCTCGCTCATCACCAGCTGGGTGACGGACGCGGCCAGCATCCCGGTGATCGTCAAGCTCACGCCCAACGTCACCGACATCACCAAGCCGGCCCGCGCCGCCGTCGCCGGACGCGCGAACGGCCTGTCGCTCATCAACACGATCAACTCGATAGTGGGCGTGGACCTCGACAGCTTCGAGCTGCGGCCGAACATAGGGGGCAAGGGCGGTCACGGCGGCTACGCCGGGCCGGCCGTGAAGCCCATAGCGCTGCACATGCTCTCGCAGGTCGCCATCGACGCCGAGGTGAGGGCGTCCGGCGTGCCCATCTCCGGTATGGGCGGGGTGCAGACCTGGCGCGACGCCGCCGAGTTCCTGCTGCTGGGCGCCACCACCGTGCAGGTGTGTACGGCCGTCATGCACTACGGCTTCAGGATCATCGAGGACCTCACCGACGGCCTCTCGAACTGGCTGGACGCCAAGGGCATCGCCTGCGTCTCGGAGGTCGTGGGCGCGGCCGCGCACCGCGTGTCCGACTTCGGCGATCTCGACCTCTCGTTCAAGACCGTCGCCCGCATCGACGAGGACAAGTGCATCCAGTGCAACCTCTGCTACGTCGCCTGCGACGAGGGCGCGCACCAGTGCATCGACCTCACCGTGGACGGCGTGCGGATAGACCCGGCGGCGCTGGCGCACGACAGGGCCAGCCTCAAGGCCGGCGTGGGACCGGAGGGCGGGCGTCCGCAGCCGCGGGTGCGCGAGGAGGACTGCGTGGGCTGCGACCTCTGCAGCCTCGTGTGTCCCGTGGAGGGCTGCATCACCATGGTCGAGGTGCCGCCGGAGCGGCCCAGCGTGACGTGGAACGAGCTGGTGCGCACGCGCCCGGCCGTCACCACCGACTGGGAGGCGATGAGCGCGTACCGCGCCGAGGTCGGGATAGACATCCACTGACATGGGCGACGCCGCGGGCGGGACCCGGGAGAGGGTGTTAGGGAGCGCATGAGCCTACTGATAAGGAACGGCGAGGTCGTCACGGCCGGCGGTCGCCAGCGGGCCGACGTCTACTGCGAGGGCGACACCATCGTGGCCATAGGGCGCGACCTGAGCGCGCCGGCGGGCGCCGAGGTGATAGACGCCACGGGCAAGTACGTCTTCCCCGGCTTCATAGACCCGCACGTGCACATCTACCTGCCCTTCATGGGCACGGCCACGAAGGACACGCACGCCACGGGCTCGCAGGCTGCCCTGGTGGGCGGCACCACCACCTACATAGAGATGCTCGCGCCCAGCCGGCACGAGGACCTGCGCGAGGGCTACGCCCACTGGCGGCGCCTGGCCGAGGGCAACTCGGCCTGCGACTACACCTTCCACATCGGCGTCACGCGCTTCGACGACGAGACCGAGGGCGTGCTGCGCGACATCGTGGCCGACGGCATGACCTCGTTCAAGGTCTTCCTCGCCTACGCCGGCTTCTTCGGCGTCACCGACGAGGAGCTCTACGCCACGCTGCGGCTGGCCAAGGAGCTGGGCGTGATCGTGACGGCGCACTGCGAGAACTCCGGCGTCATCGCCGCCATGCAGCAGACGCTGCTGGCCGAGGGGAAGACGGGCCCGGAGTGGCACGAGCCCAGCCGGCCCGACCTGGTGGAGGAGGCGGGCACGGCGAAGTTCGCGACGTTCCTCGAGGTCACGGGCGCCAAGGGCTACGTCGTGCACCTCTCGAACGCCAGGGCGCTGCGCGCCGCCGTGGAGGCGAAGCTGCGCGGCGTGGACCTCAGCGTCGAGGTCGTGGTCCCGCACCTGATGCTGGACAAGAGCTACGCCGAGAGGCCCGACTTCGAGGGCGCGAAGTACGTGATGAGCCCGCCCCTGCGCAGGAAGGACGACCAGAGGGCGCTGTGGCGCGGCCTGGCGCGCGGCCTCGTGGACACCGTGGGCACCGACCACGCCCCCTTCGACGTCGAGCAGAAGGCGCTCGGCAGGGACGCGTTCACGCAGATCCCCAACGGCATGCCGGCCATCGAGGACCGCGTGAACCTGCTCTACACCTACGGCGTCAGCCGCGGCGAGCTGTCCCTCGAGCGCTTCGTGGAGGTGGCCTCCACGAACGCCGCCAGGCTCTTCGGCCTCTACCCGAAGAAGGGCACGATCGCCGTGGGAGCGGACGCCGACCTCGTCGTCTACGACCCCGCGTACCGCGGCGTGATCAGCGCCCAGACGCACAAGATGAACGTGGACTACAGCGCGTTCGAGGGCATGGAGGTGGACGGGCGCCCCAGCGTCGTGACCGTGCGCGGCCAGGTGGCGGTGCGGGACGGCGAGTTCGTGGGCGACCCCGGCCGCGGCAGGCTCCTCAGGCGCAAGCCGCTCCGTGGCTGAGCGCCGGGCCGAGGGGGGAGAGGCGCGCCCCACCGTCATCGCGGTGCGGGGCGTCAGCAAGGTCTTCAGCGTCGGCAAGGGCGAGGCCGTGGCGCTGCAGGACGCCGACCTGGAGGTCAAGCAGGGCGACTTCGTCTCGCTCATAGGCCCGTCCGGCTGCGGCAAGACGACGCTGATGCGGCTCATCGCCGACCTCACCGAGCCCACCTCCGGCACCATCGACGTGGCCGGCAAGACGCCCAGGCGGGCGCGCGAGGACCGCGAGTACGGCTACGTCTTCCAGGCACCGGTCCTCTACGAGTGGCGCACGGTGCTCGCGAACGTGACGCTGCCGCTCGAGATCATGGGCTTCGAGAGGACGAGGCGCCGGGAGCGGGCGCGCGAGCTGCTGAGGATGGTGGGCCTCGAGCGCTTCGAGCGCTCCTACCCCTGGCAGCTCTCCGGCGGCATGCAGCAACGGGTCTCCATAGCCCGCGCGCTGGCTTTCGATCCCAAGCTGCTCCTCATGGACGAGCCTTTCGGGGCCCTCGACGAGATCACCCGCGAGGCCATGAACCTCGAGCTCCTGCGCCTGTGGCAGGAGACGAGGAAGACGGTCCTCTTCGTCACGCACTCGATAGCCGAGGCCGTGTTCCTCTCCACGCGTATCGTCGTCATGACGGCGCGCCCGGGGCGGATCAGGGAGGTCATCGAGGTCGACCTGCCCTACCCCCGTACCCCGGAGACGCGCGAGACGCCGCGCTTCTTCGAGCTCACGACCCAGGTGCGCGAGGCGCTGCGCGGCGTGGAGCACGGCGCGCCGCGGCCGCTGGCGCAGAAGACGGTGGGCTTCTGAGCATGCCGGCGCTGGCTGCCTGGCTGAGACGCGCCGTGCCCGTGGTCGTGGTGGTGGCCGTCCTGCTGGCGCTCATGTACCCCGCGGCGCTGCTCCTGGGGCTGCCGCTGGCGCGGGACCGCATGGCGAACGTCTCGAACTGGGTGCGCGGCGGCGTGGAGGCGCTGCCCGTGGCCGACGCCGGGGCGTCGGGAGACCGCCTGCCTTTCGGCGGCGCGCCGGAGGTGGACGCGCGCCTCGCCGCCCTCGAGGACGGCGCCGCCGTGCTGGTGAGGGACGGCCGGGTCGTGGCCGCGGGCGTCGCGCTGGAGGACGGCGTGGCCGTGCTGGAGGCGCCGCTGGGCGGGCCGGCGGTGACATTGGGCCCCGGGCTGGAGCCCGTCGAGGACGCCGGCTCGGCAGCGCTGGCGGGACGTGTGTACGCGCTGCCGGACGCCGGGTGGGCTGGCGCCCCCATCTACCTGGACGGCGCGCTGCTCCGCCGCGGCTCGGAGCCGGCCGTCGAGCGCGCCGACGGCGTCCGCCGCGACTTCACGGTGCCCGGCGCCGGCAGGGTCGACGACGGGTCCCCCGCCGTGGCCATCGTGTCCGGCGCCGCGCTGGTGGAGGGCGAGGGCTTCGCCCGGGACGGCGACGCGGTCGTCTTCGACGCCCCGCCGGCCTTCAACGCGCCCGTGAGCCTGGTCACCGGCGACTACGAGTACCTGGGCGAGGCGGGCACGCTGGTCCTGCGGCGGCCGGCGCCCGCCGGCGCCGAGCTGCGGGCGGCCACCTCGTACGTGGCCCTGGCCGAGGGGCTCGCGGGCGCCGTCGACGGGGAGAACCGCGAGTTCAGGCTGCGGTCGGCGCCCGTGGTCGAGTCGGACCCGACCCGCTCCATCTACCTGGGCGACAGGCCGCTCTCGGGCGCCGCCGAGCGCCCGCGGGAGCGCGTCGACGGCGCCACGGCCACCTTCACCTTCCCCTCCGACAGGGGCATCGTGACCCTCGACGGGCGCGAGCTCGCGGAGGGCGTCGACTACCGGCGCGCGGGCGACGCCGTGACCCTCGCCCAGCCGCCCGCCCGCAACGCCGCGCTGCGGCAGTACCCCGACTACCGGGTCAACGACCCAGCCGCCGGCACCGTCACGCTGGCCGCGGCCCCCCGGCCGGGCGAGGTGCCGTGGGCTTCCTCCTACACCTACTACGCGCGACCGGCCTGCGGCGCCACCGCCCTCGAGTGCTTCCTGACGCTGCCCCAGCACCCCGTGCCGTTCCCGAACTGGGTCGCGGAGAGGCTCGTCCCGTTCTTCACGGCCTACCCGCTCTCCGACCCGCGCAACGTCGTGCGCGCCACCCTCTACACGGCGGCCGGCACGCTCGTGTCGCTGGCCGTGGGCACCGTCATCGGCGTGCTGCTGGCCGTGGCCTTCGTGCGCGTCAGGCCCTTCGAGCAGGCCCTCCTGCCGTGGGTCATCGCCTCGCAGACGATCCCCGTCATCGCCCTCGTGCCCGTGCTCGTGGCCGTGCTCGGCAACCTCGGCGTGACGGTGCAGACGAGCCTGGTGCCGGCGGCGATAGTGGGCGCCTACATCGCCTTCTTCCCCATCACCGTGGGCACCGTCACGGGCCTGCGGTCGGTGGACCCGCTGGCCCTCGACCTCATGAAGGCCTACGCCGCCTCGCCGCTCCAGGCCTTCGTGAAGCTGCGCTTCCCCGCCGCCGTGCCGTACCTGTTCACGAGCCTGAAGCTGGGCGCCGCGGCGGCGCTGGTGGGCGCGCTCGTCGCCGAGGTCGAGTCGAACAACAGGCTGGGCCTCGGCTACGCGATCATCGGGCAGGTGCAGGCCGGCGACGTCGCCGACGTCTGGATACTGCTCGGCATCTCGGCGCTGCTGGGCATCGGCCTCGTCTCGCTGGTGGGGCTGGCGCAGCGCCTGGTGGCGCCGTGGCAGCGCACCGGCCTGGCGGCCGCCGGGGAGGGCGCCTGATGGCCGCCGGCGGTGCCCTGCGGGGCGTCGCCGCGGGCCCCGGCGCGCTGGGCGGGGCCGGGCGCCGCGCCGTGGCCCTCGTGCTGGTCACGGCCCTCGGCGTGGCCGCGGCCTTCGCGGCCGTGGCCGTGCAGAGGGGGCGGCCGGGCGCCGCCGGCGCCCTCTACTGGTCGGCGCTGCTCGGCGGCCTGCTCCTGGCCGTGCTGGCCAGCGCGCGCCTCAGCCTCATGAGCGCCGAGGAGGCCGGCGAACGCGGCGGCGCCGCGCTGATCTCCCGCCTGCAGCGCGTCCTGCCCGTCGCCACCGTGCCGTTCGTCCTGCTCCTCACGTGGGAGGGGCTGGTGCTGGGCTTCAGGGTACCGCCCGGCATCTTCCCCTCGGTGGCTAGCATCGGGCAGGCGCTGGTGAAGGCGTGGCAGGTGCTCGTCGCCGACGCCTACCTCACCTTCGTGCGCGAGGTCCTGCTCGGCTTCGGCCTCGGACTGCTGCTCGGCTTCGTGGCCGGCGCCCTCATAGCCTTCAGCGCGTTCCTCCGCCGCGGCTTCCTGCCGCTGGCCACAGCCTTCGGCGCCGTGCCGATAGTCGGACTGGCGCCCGTGCTCGGCCGCGCGCTGGGCGTGGACTGGGAGTCGAAGGCCGCCGTGGGGGTCATCGTCACGTTCTTCCCGGTGGTGCTGAACACGGTGCAGGGGCTGACCTCCGTCGAGCCCCTCAAGCTCGAGCTGCTGCGGTCCTACGCCGCCAGGCCGCTGCAGGGGTTCCTCGCCGTGCGCCTGCCCAACGCCCTGCCCTACGTCTTCACGTCGCTGAAGGTCGCGATCGTCCTCACGGTGGTGAGCGTGATAGTCGCCGAGTTCCTCATCCCCGGCCCGCCCAGCGGGCTGGGCCAGCGCATCAGCCTCTCGGCCCACCGCGGGCAGTTCGACCTCGTCTTCGCCGCGATCCTCGTCTCGAGCGTGCTGTCGATGGTCCTCTACTGGACCGTCCAGCTCCTCGAGCGCTGGCTGCTGGCGTGGCACCCGTCCGCGCGGGGCGGGTGAGGGGGAGCCCTGTGGTCGGCGGGGGGCTCGAGCCCCGGGACCTGGCGCCGCTCCGCCGGCGCGTCCGGCGGAGCGGCGGCCTTCACGCACGGCACCGCGCCGCCGGCGTCGTGCCAGAATGACGGCCTAGGTCGACAACGAGGAGGTAGTAGATGCTGCGTCGGTTCGGTACGGCACTGGCGGTGGTGACGCTCCTGGCGGGCGGGGTCGCCTGCGCGCAGGGGCTCATCCCCATCAACTTCCAGTCGAAGTGGTTCCCGCAGGCCCAGTTCGCGGGCTACTTCGTGGCTCAGGACAAGGGCTTCTACGCCGAGGAGGGCCTCGACGTCACGATCCTCGACGGCGGCAACGTGAACCCGACGGTGCAGGTGGGCTCCGGCAACGCCGACTTCGGCACCGACTGGGTCGCCAACATGCTGGCCCAGCGGGAGCAGGGACTCGACGTCGTGACCATCGCCCAGGTCTTCCAGGACTCCGGCTACCGCCTGGTGGCCCTGGCCGACTCCGGCATCGAGGAGATGGCCGACCTGGCCGGACGCAACGTGGGCGTGTGGGGCTTCGGCAACGAGTTCGCCGCCGAGGCCGTGTTCGCCGCGGCCGGCTTCACCTCGAACCTCGACCCCACGGTCTCCGACCCCGACGTGAACGCCGTCGTCTACGCCTTCGACCCCTCGCTGGTGTTCCCGCACGAGGTCGACGTGGCCAGCGCCATGACCTACAACGAGCTCGACCAGATCGTGGGCCTGGGCTACCCGCTCTCGCAGCTCGTCGTGCTCGACCCCGCCGACATCGGCGCCGACCTGCTCGAGGACAACATCTTCACCACGCCCCAGCTCCTGGCCACCGAGAACTTCAAGGGCTCCGGCCTCTCGGGCCGCGAGGTCGCCGAGCGCTTCGTGCGCGCCTCGATACGCGGCTGGGAGTACGCGGTGGCGAACCAGGAGGAGGCGGTGCAGATCGTCCTCCAGCACTGCGGCGACACCTGCGCCGGCTCCGGCTCCACCCAGAGCCCGCTCATCCACCAGACGTGGCAGATGGCCGAGACCGCCAAGCTGGTCAAGCCCACGCCCGACACCGTGGTGGGCGCCCTGAACCGCGAGGCCTTCGAGAGGTCGGTGGACCTGCTCGTGGAGGTGGGTCTGCTGCACGATGCCGTGTCGTACGAGGACGCCGTCGACCCGTCGATACTCGAGGCCATAGGGGACCGGTAGCGACCGCTTCCAGCGGCCGCCGGCTCCCGGCCGGCCGAGGACCAGGGGCAGCGGTGCCCGCCGAGGGGGCCGGGCACCGCTGCCGTTCCGCGCCTCACATCTTCCTCTCACGTTTCGCGTAGAATCGTCTTCCGAGCCGCCTGCTTCTTCACTTCCGTCGTCGCCACCCAGGCCGTGGGCTCGGCGGCGGGCAGGCCTCGTGGCGCCCGCCGGCGCTCGGCTCCGGTCCGAGCGGGAGAGGTTGGGCCATGGACACCTGGCTTTCGATAGTCATCCAGCTCGTCGCGGGCGCGTTGGGCGGCAACCTGGCCGGTCGCCGCGGTGAGGGCTCGGGCATGGGCGCGACCGTGAACACGGTCTCCGGGGCCATCGGCGGCCTGGGCCTCGCCCAGCTCCTGCAGCTACTGGGCCTCGGCGCCACCGGCGGCGCCCTCGAGCTCGCGCCGCTCCTCACGGCGGTCGTGGGCGGCGGGGTGGGCGGCGCCGTGCTGTCCGCCATCGCCGGTGCGGTGATGGGCGGCACGCGCAAGGCCACCTGAGCGCAGCCGAGGAGCGAGAGCTGAGCGCCCGGCGCTTCACAGCGCCGGGCGCTCAACCGTGAACGGGCCCGCCTCGCGCCAGCAGCTCCTCCACGCGCGGCCTGACGGCCTCCGCCGCCGCCTCGTCGAGGAACGAGAGGCGCAGGCGCCGCGCCAGCACGTCGTCGGCGGTGCAGGCCAGCTCGCGCTCGCGCGCCCAGACCACCTCGGCCTCTAGGTAGGGGTGGCCGGGCGCGAGCCTCTCGCCCAGGCCGTCCCGCGCCAGCCTGGCCAGAGCCTCGGCCCTGTCGCCGTAGGCGCGGTTGAGGTGCAGGGCGACGTCGCCCGCCAGCCCGTACAGCGAGCGCAGGCGGGCGTGGCCGTCCGGCGCGAAGCGCGCCGCTCCGACGAGCGGCAGGTCGCGCGTCACGCAGCCGCGCTCGGGCCGCAGGTCTCCCGCCACGACCGCGGCGTCGACGGCGTCCTCGGCCATGCTCCTGTAGGTGGTCCACTTGCCGCCGGTGACCGTCACGAGGCCGGAGGGCGACGTGACGACCACGTGGTCGCGCGAGAGGCGGGCGGTGCCGCCGTCCTCGCCGTCCTCCACCAGTGGCCGCAGGCCGCTCCACGCCGCCAGGACGTCGCCACGCTCCACGGGCAGCTCGCAGTACTCCCGCACGTGCCTCAGCACGTACTCCACGTCCTCCTCCCGCGGGCGCGGGTCGTCCTCGAGCGGCGCGGGGTTGTCGGTGGTGCCCGCCAGCGTGCGGCCCTGCCAGGGCAGGACGAAGAGCACGCGGCCGTCCTCGGTCTTGGGGACCAGCAGCCCGGTCTCCGGCGCGCTGAAGCGGGCCGGCAGGACCACGTGAACGCCGGAGCTCACCGTCAGCAGCGGGGGCGAGCTCGGGTCGTCGAGGCGCCTCACGGCGTCGCAGTAGGGCCCGGCGGCGTTCACGACGACCCGGGCGGCGAACGCGTGGCGCGCGCCCGTGAGGCGGTCCAGCACCTCGCCGCCGCATAGCCTCCCGCCCGACCTCTCCAGCGCCGTGACCTCGGCGTGCGTGATCACCAGGGCGCCGTGCTCCTGCGCCGTGAGGGCCAGGGCCACGTTCGTGCGGGCGTCGTCGAACTGCCCGTCGTGGTACTCCACGGCTCCCCGCAGGCCCTCGCGCCTGAGCATGGGGTAGCGGCGCAGGGCGTCCTCGCGGCCGAGGCGGCGGCTGGGCCTCAGCTTCGCGCGCCCGGCCAGCGCGTCGTAGAGCTTCAGGCCCGTGTAGTAGTAGGGGAGGTCGAGCGGCGAGTAGGCGGGCGTGAGCAGCGCCAGCGGCCTGGCGAGGTGCCTGGCGTTGCGCAGCAGCACGGCCCGCTCGCGCAGGGCCTCCCGGACGAGGTGGAACTGGGAGCGGTCGGCCTGCTTGACGGCCCGCTCCAGGTAACGGACGCCGCCGTGCACCAGCTTCGTGCTGCGGCTGCTCGTGCCGGAGGCGAGGTCACCCCGCTCCAACAGGGCCACCCGCAGGCCGCGGGAGGCCGCGTCGAGGGCCACGCCGGCGCCGGTGGCGCCGCCCCCCACGACCACCACGTCGAAGCGCGCGGCGCCGAGCTGCTCGAACCTCTGGGGTCGTGACGGGTCCACGGCGGGGTCGCGCCATGCTAGCAGAGGCCGCCTCGGCGCCGGCTCGGCGCCGGTCCTCGTGCCCGCCGCGACCGACACGGGGCCCTTTCTGCCCTAGCTTGGCAGCAAGCTCATGGGAGGTGCTGCATGATCACGATGATGATGGTCGTCGGGGGAGCGGCGCTCCTCCTCGGCATCGCGCGCACGGTGGTGTTCGTCAACGTGGTCTCCGGCAACGCCGAGACGGCCGGGTCGCGGCGCATGGAGGGCATGCTCCTCAACATGGTGCTCATGGTCTTCGGCCTCCTCGTCTTCGGCCTCGGGCTGCTGTGGGCCCTGGCGGGGGTGAGCTCCTGAGCCGCTGAGCGGCGCGCCGCAGGGCCTATCCACGCCGCCCTCACGGGTCACGCCGGTGGTCGCCCCCGCTCGTCGGCGGGCCGGCACGACCGTGTAACCTCGTCGCATGGGCGTCGCCCCGCGCGGAGCGGGGCGGCGTGAGAGGGAGGGGAATGTACCTGCTCTTCATCGTCCTGCTGCTGGCCACCATGGCCGTGCAGGGCTACCTGCGCAACACCTACGGCAAGTGGGGCCGCGTGCGCGCCGCCTCGGGTCTCACCGGCGCCCAGACGGCCCGCGCCATACTCGACGCCAACGGCCTGCACGACGTGCGCATCGTCGAGGTCCCCGGCCAGCTCACCGACCACTACGACCCGACCAAGAAGGTCGTCTCGCTGTCCACCGCCAACTTCCGCGGCACCAGCGTCGCCGCCCACGCCGTGGCCGCCCACGAGGTGGGCCACGCCCTGCAGCACGCCAACGGCTACGCGCCGCTGCAGCTCCGCACGGCGCTGGTGCCCGTCGCCACGCTGGGCGCCAACTTCGCGCCGTGGCTCGTCATACTCGGTGCCCTCCTCGGCCTCTTGAACCTGGTGCAGCTCGGCGTGATCCTCTTCGGGGCGGCCGTGCTCTTCCAGCTCGTCACGCTGCCCGTCGAGTACAACGCCTCCAGCCGGGCGGCGAACCAGCTCGCCTCGCTGGGCATCGCCACCGGCGAGGAGGTGGCCGGCACGCGCCAGGTGCTCAACGCCGCGGCGCTCACCTACCTCGCCGCCGCGGCCGGCTCCGTGATGTACCTGCTCTACTACCTCTCGCTGTTCATGGGCAACCGCGACTGAGCTCCGGCGGCGGGCCCACGGCCGCTCCGCCGCTCAGGAGGGAGCGGGGCTCAACGCCTCGCGCGCGGCGCCCACGAGCTCGGCGGGGGTGATGGCGCGGGCCTTGGCCTCGACGGCCGCGCGCGTGTAGCCGTCCAGGCGGCCCTCCAGCATGCGGGCGAGCCGGAACTGGCGCTCCCGCACCACCGGGGCCACGGGCACGCCCAGCCGGCGGCGCCACTCGTCCGCCCCGGCCAGCAGGCGGTACGCCTGCTCGTGCCTGCCCAGCAGCGCCAGGTAGGTGGCCGCGCCCTCGACGTAGAGCACCTCGATCACCGGAGCGCCCTGCCGGACGGCGAGCTCCAGCCCGCGGGCCAGCCTCTCCCGCGCCCGCGGCAGGTCGCGCCGCATCAGCGCGACGCGCGCCAGGTCGTAGAGCACGAACGAGGTGCCGCGGTCCTCCCCGTGCCGCTCGCGCACGGCCAGGGCGCGCTGGCCCTCCGCCTCTGCCGTCTCGAGCTGGCCGCGCTCGATGGCCACGAGGCAGCGCCGGTGCCAGACGTTCGCGCGTCCGCCGGCCAGGTCCAGCTCCTCGTAGAGCTCCATGACCTCGTCGGCGAGGCGCTCGGCCTCGTCGAGGTCGCCGCGGTGCCAGGCGCTGACGCTGAGGTTGTCGACGGCGTAGGCGTAGCCCAGCGTGTCGGACAGCTCCGCCGAGAGGTCGCGGCTGCGGCGGTAGTACGTCTCCGCCTCCTCGTGGTGGCCGAGGTCGAGCGCCACGTTGCCGAGGCTCAGGTAGGTGTTGGCCTCGGCCTCCACGTTGCCGAGCTTCTCGGCCAGGGCGATGCTCTCGCCCATCAACCGCCGCGCCGTGTCGTAGTCGGCGCCGTTCTGGGCCAGCGCCCCGAGGCTCCTGAGGGCCGTCATCGCGCTCACGTCGTCGCCCAGCTCGCGGGCCACGTCCAGGGCGGCCTCGAGCTGCGGCTTGGCGCCCTTGAGGTCGCCCTGCCGCCAGGCCAGCACGCCGTCGGCGAGCATCGCCGCCGCGCGCAGGGCCTGCGGGGCGTGCTCGCCGGCCTCGAGGGCGCGGCGCAGCCAGCGACGCCCCTCGCTGAGGGCGCCCACGCGGTGCCAGTAGGGCCTGAGGTCGGCGGCGAGGCGCAGCGCCTCCTCCGCCGCCCCCGTGCGCAGCAGCCACGTGAGCGCGGCCCTGAGGTTGCCGTCCGACGCCCTCATGCGCCGCAGCCAGAGCTGCTGCTCAGGCCCGCGCAGGGCCTCGCCGCCGAGCCCGGCGTAGACGACGAAGAAGCGGGCGTGCCGCCGCCTGAGCTCGTCGGCCTCGGGGTCCTCCTCCAGGCGCTCCGCGGCGAACTCGCGCAGGGTCTCGAGCATCACGTAGGCCTCCTCGTCGGGGCCCACGCGCATGAGCAGGCTCGCGTCCACGAGGGCGGCGATGCCGTCGAGCAGCTCGCCGCTGCCGCCCAGCACGCTCTCGATGGCGTCTAGGTAGGTCACGCCGTCGAAGACCGCGAGGCGCGAGAAGAGGCGCCCGTCGCGCTCGCCGAGCTGGTCGTAGCTCCACGAGATCGTCGCGCGCAGCGTCTGCTGGCGCTCCGGGGCGTCGCGCGGGCCGCCGGTGAGCACGGGCAGCCGCTTCGTCATGCGTTCGAGCAGCGCGTTCGGCGGCAGCGTGCGCACGCGGGCGGCGGCCAGCTCGATGGACAGCGGCAGCCCGTCCACGCGGCGGCAGATCTCCACGACGGCCTCGACGTTGTCCTCGTCGAGCACGAAGCCGGGGCTGACGTCGTCGGCCCTGTCCACGAACAGGCGCACGGCGTCGTAGGACATGGCCTCCGTGGGCGTCAGCGGCGTGCCGCGCGCCGGCAGCTCCATGGGCGGCACCGAGAAGGCGACCTCGCCCCGCGCGCGCAGCATGTGGCGCGAGGTGACGACGAGCTTCACGCCCGGCGCCGCCGCCAGCAGGCGCGAGACGAAGGGCACGCCGGCCAGCAGGCCCTCGAAGTTGTCGAGGATGAGCAGCATCGCGCGGTCCCGCAGGACCTCGAAGAGCCTCTCCTCGGGCCCGACCGTCTCCGTCTCGCGCAGGCCGAGGGCGGCGAGCACCTCGGCCGGCAGCAGCTCGGGGTCGCGGACCGCGTCGAGGGAGACGAAGGCGACGCCGTCGGGGAACGACTCGGCCACCAGCGACCCCACCTCGAGCGCCAGCCGGCTCTTGCCGATGCCGCCGGGCCCGTGCACGGTCACGAGGCGCACGGCGTCGTCGCGCACCAGCGCGGCGAGCTGCTCGAGCAGCGCGGCGCGCCCCACGAAGGAGGTGGGCGGCCGGGGCATGGAAGGCACCGCCGGCCGGCCCACACGCTGGTCGTGCTCGGCCAGCGCCGGCCAGGCCGCCCCCGTCACGCGGCGCAGGCGCGCGAGGCCCGACCCGCGCCCCGGCTGGGGCGGCGTCGGCCTGGACGGCGTCTGAGCCTCCGCCGCGGCGGGACGGGACTCCCGCTGGGGGCGCGCCCCGTGGAAGCGCTCGGTGACCAGCACGGCGAGGTCGTTCGCGAGCAGCTCGCTGAGCTCCTCGGGCGTCTGGTAGTGCCGGTACGAGGCCCTGCCCTCCGACCTGATGCGGTCCATGAGCTCCTCGAGGCGGGGCTCGCGGGCGGGCGCGGGATGCTTGACGTAGAGGAGCGCTGGCATGCCGGACGAGAGCAGGTACTCCTCCTCGAGGCCGGACACAGGGGAGCCCGGCGCGACCCAGCCGTAGGACTCGCCGTAGATGCCCACGAAGACGTCGCTCTGGCGCAGGTAGGAGCGGTAGACCTCGGCCGGGGGGTGCGGCCTGGCGCCCTCCTCGAACATCACGGGCGTGAGCCTCAGCCTCTCGATGGCGGCCCGCGCGGCGCGTCGCTCGGCCGCCAGCTCGTTGAGGGTGGAGGAGACGAAGACCCGGATGCGCCTGTCGGGCGTCACTATGGGCGGCACGGGAGCGGCGGGCGCGGCCCCCGCGGCCGGCGCCACCGACGGCCCTGCCGACGGCGCGGCGGGGGCGGGCACGAGGCCGAGCCGCAGGGCGCGCTTCTCACGCCGCTCGGCGAGGAAGCGCGCGATGTTCGTGAGGTTGGCGAGGATCGTGACGATCACGCCAACCGCGGTGAGTAGGGCGATAGCCTCGGTCATACACCGTGACCCAGGTGCCTCGAGAAGACTCCGCGGGGTCGGGTCGTGGCACAGAGTCTACGACCGCCGGGCCGCGGGCGGGAGGTGCCCGCCGCCCCGTCGACCCGCCGCCACGGCGCGGGCCCCGGAGGCAGCCTCCGGGGCCCGCGCCCTAGCCGCCCGCGCGGTGCCTCAGGCGACGTCCTGCAGCGCCGCCTCGATGACGTCGGCAGCCCTGTCCACCTCGTCGGCGTTCACGATCAGCGGCGGCGAGATGCGTATGACGTTGCTGCGCATGCCGCCCTTGCCCAGCAGCAGGCCGCGGCGGCGCGCCGCCGACACGAAGGCGTTGGCCTTGGCCGGGTCGGGCCGCTGCGCGGGACCCGGCTCGACGATCTCCAGGGCCTGCATGAGCCCCATGCCGCGCACGTCGCCCACGAAGGGGAAGCGCTCCGGGAGCCCGTCGAGGCGCGCGCGCAGGCGCGCGCCCTGGCGCTCGGCGTTGCCGGCCAGGTCGTGGCGCTCGATGTAATCCACCGTAGCCAGCGCCGTGGCCATGGCCACGGGGTTGCCGCCGTAGGTGGAGATCGTGAGGTGGTCTATGGACGCCGCGATCTCCGGCGTCGTGATCGTCACGCCCAGCGGGTAGCCGTTGGCGACGCCCTTGGCGAAGGTCATGATGTCGGGCTGCACGCCCCAGTGCTCGATGGCGCACAGGTGCTTGCCCGTGCGGCCCCAGCCGGTCTGGACCTCGTCGATGATCAGCAGGCCGCCGGCCTCCTCCACGATGGGCTTGACGCGCTTGAAGTACTCCTTGGGCGCCACCACGAAGCCGCCCACGCCCTGGATGGGCTCGGCGACGAACGCCGCGATCCGTCCCTCGGTGGAGGAGGAGATGACCTCCTCGAGGTCGGCCACGCAGAGGTCGAGGTAGGCCTCCTCTGTCATGCCGGCCGGCCGGCGGTACATGTTCGGGCTGCGCACGTGCTTGACGTAGCCGTCGTAGACGTGCCCGCCCTTCCACGGCGCCTGGCCGGTGAGGCTCATGGCCGTCTGGGTGCGGCCGCTGTAGCCGTGCCGCAGCGCGATGACGTCGGTGTGCCCCGTGTGGGTGCGGGCCGTCTGGATCGCCGTCTCGTTGGCCTCGGTGCCGGAGCAGGTGAAGAACGACACCGACAGCTCGCCCGGCGCGATGTCGCGCATCTTCTCGGCGAAGGCGATCGTCACCTCGTTGACGTAGAGGGTCGAGGTGTGCTGGACCTTGCGGAGCTGGCGGACCGTCGCCTCCGTCACCTCGTCGTTGCAGTGACCGACGGAGACGGTGAGGATGCCGCCGAAGAAGTCGAGGTACTCGTTGCCCTCGACGTCCCACACGTACATGCCCTTGGCGCGGTCGACGGCCAGCGGCTCGTCGCCGTAGAGCTGCAACCTGTTCGTCACCGGGTAGAGGACCTGCTCCTGCCTGGCCCTCAGCGCCCTCGTCCTCTCGCCTGCGCCGCGCACGCGCTCGGCCGCCGCTGCTCGCTGACTCACGCCCTGCCCCTTTCGCCGCGGCGCCCGGGCGGCGCGCCTCGCGCCGGCGCGGCCGCCGGGGTGCTCACGCCAAGAACGTATCAGATGCCCAGGTACGCCCGCTTGATGAGCGGGTGCCCGAGCAGCTCGCCCGAGGGGCCCTCCAGCACCAGGCGCCCGTTCTCGAGCACGTAGGTGCGGTCGGTGATCTTGAGGACCTGCCTGACGTTCTGCTCGACGAGGAGTATGGGCAGCCCGGTGGCGGCGACGCGCCTGATGACCCCCATGACCTCGCGCACCAGCAGCGGGGAGAGGCCGAGGCTGGGCTCGTCCATGATCAGCACGCGCGGGTGCAGCATCAGCGCCCGGCCGATCGCGACCATCTGCTGCTGCCCGCCGGAGAGCGCCCCGGCGGGCACCCGGCGCTTGGCGTGCAGGTCCGGGAAGAGTTCGTAGACGGCCGCGAAGCCCTCGCGGCGCCGGGCCCGCGCGGGACCCAGGTAGGCGCCGAGGCTCAGGTTCTCCTCGACCGTCATGTCCGGGAAGAGCTGCCTGCCCATGGGCACGTGCGCCAGGCCGCGCAGCGCCAGCTCGTGCGGGCTGAGCCCCGTGACGTCCTCGCCCTCCAGGAGGACGCGGCCGCGCCACGGGCGGATCATCCCCGACACGGCGCGCAGGATCGTGGACTTGCCGCTGCCGTTGCCCCCCACCAGGCCCACCAGCTCGCCGGACCCCACGTCCAGGCTGACGCCGAAGACCACCTGCAGCTCGCCGTAGCCGAGGTCGGCGTCGACGACCCGCAGCACGGGGTCGCGCCCGCCGTCGGCGGTGGGCGCCGCGCCCGGCTCCACCGCGGTCCCCGGGCGCTCAGGCATCGTCGTCCACCCCGAGGTACGCCTCCACCACGCGCGGGTCGCTCACCACGTCGTGCGGGGCGCCGCTGGCGATGAGCTCGCCGAAGGCCAGCACGTACGCCTCGTCGCACAGCTCGGTCACGGCCTGCATGATGTGCTCGACCATCACCACGGCCATGCCCGACCGCGCCAGGCCGCGCACGAAGTCGATCATGTCGCGCAGCGCCGGCGGGTTGAGGCCCGCCATCAGCTCGTCGAGGAAGATGACCTTGGGCTCCGTCGCCAGCGCCCGCGCCAGCTCCAGGCGGCGCCTCCTGGCGAGGTTGAGGTCGCTGGCCGGCTGCAGGGCCCTGTCGCCGAGGCCCACCATGTCGAGCGCCTCGCGCGCCCGACGCTCGGCCTCGCGCCTGTCGGCGGTGCGCAGGAACGCGCTCACGAGCACGTTCTCCAGCACCGTGAGGTCGGAGAAGGGCCTCTCGACCTGGAACGTCCTGCCCATGCCTAGGCGCGTGCGGGCGTAGGCGGGCAGGCGCGTGACGCGCCGACCCGACAGGCGCACCTCGCCCCGGGCGCGCACGTGGCCCGTGAGGGCGTTGAAGAGCGTGGTCTTGCCGGCCCCGTTGGGCCCGATGAGCCCGACGATCGCCCCCTGCGGCACGCTCAGCGAGACGCCGTTCACCGCCGTGAGGCCGCCGAAGGTGACGGTGATGCGCTCAGCCTCGAGCGCTGCGGGCATACCGCCTCCTCACGAGCCGCCGGCCCAGCTCGCCCAGCAGGCCGTGGGGCGCGAACAGCACGACGACCACGATCAGCGCGCCGTAGATGAGCAGGTTCGCCTCGGCGAAGGCGTTCCTGAACAGCTCGGCGGACGTCGTGAGCAGGGCCGCGCCCACCAGTGGCCCGAACAGCGTGCCGCGCCCGCCGATGATGGCGACGAGGGCGATCCGCACCGACAGGTGCAGCTCGAACATCGGCTGGGGCTGCAGCGCCGACAGCACGGCGCCGTAGAGGCAGCCGCCCAGCGCCGTCAGGGCGCCCGACAGCGCGAACGCCCGCAGCTTCACCGCCTCCGGGTCCACGCCCGCGGCCTCGGCCGACGGCTCGTCCTCGCGCACGGCGCGCATCTGGTAGCCGAGGCGCCCGTGCGTCACCACCGCCACCACGGCCAGCACCAGCAGGAGGTAGCCGAGGGCGAACCAGAACTCGACGCCGCGGTCGAAGAGGTCGAGCCCGAAGGGCTCCTTCAGGTCGAAGATGAAGAGCCCGACGGCGCCGCCCGTGAGCCCCCGCTGGTTGATGGCCACGAGCCTGAGGATCTCGGCCACGGCGATCGTGGAGAGCACGAAGTAGGAGCCGCGCAGCCGGAACGTGACCTTGCCCCACACCAAGGCCAGCACCGACGCCAGCGCCATCGCCAGCAGCGCGCCCCACCAGGGCGCCAGGTCCCAGCGGTTCGCGGTGACGCCCAGCGTGTAGGCGCCCAGCCCCACGAACGCGGCGTGCCCCAGCGAGGTCTGTCCCGACCAGCCGCCCAGCAGGTCCCAGGCGCTGGCCCAGCCGGCCAGGAGCATCATGTTGATGCCCAGGGTGCGGTAGTCGGGCAGCAGCAGGAACCAGGCCAGGCCGAGCACGGCCACGCCGGCTAGGCGCGGCCACGCGCCCCGGAGGGTCATACGCGCTTCACCTCGCGGCCGAACAGCCCCTGCGGGCGGAACAGGAGCACGAGCAGGAACGCGAAGAGGCCGTACGCGTCGCGGTAGCCGGACGAGAGGTAGGAGGCCCCGAGGAACTCGACGACGCCGAGTAGCAGGCCGCCGCCTATCGCCCCAGGCACGCTGCCGAGCCCGCCCAGGACGGTTACGACGAAGGCCTTGAGCGTGTAGCTGGAGCCGACCGTCGGCACGGCGAAGAGCAGCGGGGCGAGGATCACGCCGGCGCACATCGCCAGCGCCATGCCCACGCCGAACACCAGGGCGTGCACGCGCCTCGTGTCGATGCCCACCAGCTCGGCGCCCAGGCGGTTCTGGGCCGTGGCCCGCACGGCCCGGCCCAGCTCGGTGCGGTTGAGGAGCAGCCACAGGGCGGCGATCACGACGAGCGTGATGCCGCCGGCGATGAGCTGCGCCACGGGCAGGCGCACGCCGGCCACGCCGACCGTGGACGTGGCGTAGGGGACGTAGATCGAGGCCGGCTCGGCGCCGAAGATCAGGAACAGCGCGTTGGCGACGACCAGGGACAGCCCCAGCGTGGCGAGCAGCGTGCTGTCGCCCGGCGCGTCGACGAGCCTGGCCAGGACCGCGCGCTGGACGACCCAGCCGGCGATCACGCCGCCCAGCAGGGCTATGGCCAGCGTCAGGTAGGGGTCGAAGCCGAGGTCGCGGAACAGCGCGATGGCGAGGTACATGCCGATGGCCACGAAGTCGCCGTGCGCGAAGTTGATCACGCGCATGACGCCGAAGATCAGGGAGAGCCCCACGCCTATGAGGGCGTAGATGCCCCCGATCAGCAGGCCGCCGGTGACGTTCTGGAGGAGCGGGACGAGCCCTTCCACCTCAGCTCGCCCCGCTCCTAGGACCCTGGCTCAGCGATCGGTCCAGGCGGGCGTGTCGAGCATCGGGTTGATGCCCTGGCCGTTCACGAAGACCGTGACGAACTCGCCGTCCTGCACCTGCTGCGCGACGGCGGGCAGGCGGGCCTGGTTCGTGTAGCCCTGGTAGTCGGTGAAGGCGATGGGCCCGTAGACCGTGTCCGGCATGTTCGTGGCCTCGAGGGCGGCGCGCACGTCCTCGGGCGAGAACGACGCGGCGCGGCTGAGCACGTCGACGGCCGTGATCACGGCGGCGTAGGCCTGCGCGGCGTGGTAGCTGGGCGTGCGTCCGAGGACCGCGGCCAGCCTGTCGTTGAGCTCCTGGGCGCCCGGGTACGGGACGTCCTTCGTCCACATCGTGGCCGTGTAGACGTAGTCGGCCGCCGGTCCGGCCCCCTCGATGAAGTTCGGCAGGGCGAAGCCGGCGGCGCCGCCGGCGAACACCTTGGCGTCGAGACCGACCTCCTGGATCTGCCTGGCCAGCGCCACCGAGTCGGCGGCGTAGGAGACCATGAAGACGATGTCCGGGTTCTCGCCCTTGAAGCGGTTGAGGATGGGCCTGAAGTCGGAGCCCGTCTGGTCGTAGTCCTGGCGGTCGAGCACCGTGTAGCCGCGCTCCTCGGCGAGGAGGTCGACGGCGTCCGCGACGGCCGTCTCGAACGCGCCGTTGCCGTGGACCGTGGCGATCGTCTGCAGGTAGTCCTCGCCCTTCTCCGCCCTGATCTGGTCGAAGACGTCGAAGAGGATCTCGGCGTAGGCGAAGGACGGCTGGTTGAGGCGGAAGACCCACTCAGAGCCGGGGCGGGTGATGGCGTCGTCGGAGGACGTGAAGACGAGGAACGGGCGCTGCTGGCGGGTGAAGTACTGCGCCAGCGGGTTCGTGATCGAGGAGGAGTAGGCGCCCATGACGAGCGGGAGGCCCTGGTTCACGAGGCGCTCGGCCGCAGCCAGGGCGGCGTTCACGTCGGAGGTGTCGTCCTCCCACACGATCTCGACGGGCCGGCCGTCGATGCCGCCGGCGGCGTTGACGTCCTCGAGAGCGACCTGTACCCCTGCCTTGTGCTGCTCGCCGAACTCGGCGAAGCGGCCCGTGAGACTGGTGATGACGCCGATGCGGACGGGTTCCTGGGCCAACGCCACGCCGGCCAACAAGACGGCGAGGACAGCGGCGACTCGCGACAGCATGGTTCCCTCCTTGCGCACTGTGTCCTGTCGAATGACCCGCGAAGGTTAGCACGGCCGCCTGCCGCGGCGACCCCGGCGCGCGGCCGGGGACGACACGGGGTTCTCGCGACACTTTTCGCGCTGCCGCGCCGCGGCTTGGGCTTAGACTCACTCCTCAGCGGCGCTCCTGCGCGCGGAAGGGACCAGGCGGCATGCTCCTCACGATGCTCGGCGGCCTCGCCCTGTTCCTGCTGGGCGTCAACCGCATCTCGGAGGGGCTCGAGTCCGCCGCGGGGCCCACGGCGCGGCGCCTTATGGCCGCCGCCACGGGCTCGCCCGTCGCGGCGCTGGGCACCTCCACCGCCGTGGGGGCCATGACGCAGAGCGGGACGGCGCTGGCCGTGACGGCGCTCACGATGGTCGCCACCGGCATCGTGTCGCCGGCCAGCGGGCTCGCGATGTCCGTGGGCGCCAAGCTCGGCGCCACCGGCGCGATCCAGCTCGCTGCCTTCAACGTCTCCGAGTACGCCCTGCCGCTCGTGGGCGTGGGCTTCTTCCTCTCCCTGTGGGGACGCGGCCGCGCGCTGGGCGGCCTGCTCCTGGGCGTGGGCCTGCTGTTCCTCGGCCTCGACCTTACCGTCGAGGCCATCGAGGGCCTCGCCGAGGGCGAGGTGTTCCGCCTCGTCATCGCCGCCGCCGAGCAGCAGCCCCTCTCCCTGCTCCTCGTGGGCGTGGTGCTGGGCGCGGTGCTGGCCAGCTCGAACGCCGGCGCGGCGGTGGCCATCGGCCTCGTGGCCAGCGGGGCGGTGTCGCTGCCCACGGCGTTCGCGCTCGTGGCCGGCGGCAGCCTGGGCGGCACGTTCCTGCCGCTGGTCGTGTCGCGCGGGCTCGACTCCGCCGCGCAGCGCGTGGCGATCTCGCACGTGATCGTGACGGGGCTCGCGGCCATCGCCGTGGTGTTCGCCGCCCACCCCACCGCCGAGCTCCTGGCCCTGCTGGGCGGCGACGGCGCCAGGCAGGTCGCCAACGCGCACACCCTCTTCAACCTCGCCGTCGCCATCTTCGCCACGGCTCTGGGCGGCCCCGTGACCCGCCTGGTGGCGCTCATCGTGCCGACGAGCGAGGACGACTCCACGCCCAAGTACCTGAGGCGCGACGCGCTCGGCGACCCCGCGCTGGCCATCAAGCTCGCCCTGCGCGAGACCGTGCGCATCAGCGACCAGGTGGCCGTGATGGCCGAGCTGGCCGTGGCCAACCTCGGCTCCGGCAAGTGGGACCCGGGGCCCATCGAGGGTCGCGAGGCGAAGACGGACAGGCTCACGCGGGAGGTCGTCGACTACCTCGCCCAGCTACGCAGCCAGAGCGACGCGCAGAACGACGCCAGCGAGCGCCTCATGCTGGTGGCCACCGAGCTGGAGAACGTGGGCGACCAGATCAGGCGGCTCTACCGGCGCGAGCAGCGCCTGCGCAAGGAGGGCATCGAGTTCAGCGAGCAGGGCAGGGCGGAGCTGGTGTCCACGGCGGCGATGGTCCTCGAGCGGATGAGGCTGTCCTTCACGGCGCTGGCGACCGCCGACGTGGAGATGGCCAGGCAGGTCATCGAGGGCCGCAAGGCGCTGGAGGAGCGCGTGGCGGACATGCGGCTGGCGCACCTGGCCCGGCTCGAGGCGCGCCTGCCGCAGTCGCGAGCGTCGAGCTCCCACCACCTCGAGGTGCTCACCCTACTTAGGCAGGTCGACGCTAGCATCACGCGAGTGGCCGGCTGGATCCTCGACATCTACGCGCCCGCCGCCGACTGAGGGGCGGCCCCGCGGCCCACGGGCCGAGGGCGGTGACGTGCGATGATCCGAGCGGAGGTCGAGGTGGGCGACTCCCGTCACGCCAACTACCCGGCGCCAGATCACAGCTTCGCGCTCCGGCTCGACGACGAGCTGGCCCTGCGCCTCACCGAGCGGCACCACGCCGCCGGCGTCTACGCCATGGTGGAGCGCGACCGCGAGCACCTCAAGCGCTGGATCCCGTGGACTGCCACCGCCACGCGGGAGTGGGTGGAGGAGCTGGTGGCCGACGAGCTCGCGCGCTTCAGCGCGGGGCGGGGCTGGCGCGCCGAGCTGTGCTACCGGGGCGAGCCGATGGGCCTGATGTGGCTGCACGAGTGGGGCGGCGCCGGCGGCTCCACCGAGGTGGGCTACTTCGTCACCAAGGAGCACGAGGGCAAGGGCCTCGTCACGCGCGGCCTGCGGGCGCTCATCGACCACTTCTTCGTCGAGCGGGGCGTGGGCAGGGTGGCCATAGGCCTCGACACCCGCAACGAGCGCTCCCTGGCCGTGGTGCAGCGCCTGGGTCTGCGCCCCGAGGCCGTGCTGCGGCGCGTGATACTCGTCGACGGCGAGCCCGCCGACCTCAGCATCTTCGGCCTGCTGCGCGAGGAGTACGAGCCGGCCGCGGGCCTCCCCGGCCCGGGCGGCCGCCCGCCGCGGTTCGCGCTGCGCGCCGATCCGGAGGAGGACCTCTACCTCGCCCTCCTGGAGCGCGACGACGCCCAGGCCCTCTACGGCCTGGTGGAGGCGAACAGGGAGCGCCTGGCGCCGTGGATGCCCTGGGCGAGGTCCGGAGGACCGGAGGCGCAGGAGCGCTTCATCGCCGAGCAGGCGCTGCCGTCCTTCGCGCGCGGCCCGGGGCTGGAGGCGGCGATCTGGCGCGGCGGGGAGCTGGTGGGCGCGGCCGGCGTGCACGACGTGGACGTGCGCTCGCGCAGCGGGGCGGTGGGCTACTGGGTCGACGCGCGCCACGAGGGCCAGGGCGTGGTCACGAGGGTCGTGAGGGCGCTGGTGAACCGCTGCTTCAGCGAGCCGCTGGTGGGCGGGGAGCCCTTCGAGCGCCTGGAGGTGCTGGCCGCGGTGGAGAACCTCAGGAGCCGCGCCGTGGCCGAGCGCCTCGGCTTCACCTTCGAGGGCGTGCTGAGGCGCCAGAACCTCGGCCCGGACAGGCCCGACATGGCCGTCTACGGCCTGCTCCGGAGCCAGTGGGAGGCGAGCGGAGGCACGGTCCCGCGCGCCGCGGACGTCGTGGGGCGCTAGCCGACGGGCGGCGGCACGGGTCGACCGCGCGCCCGGCCGCGCGGGTGCCCGGAGCGCGGGTACCGGGCGGGCACCTGGGCGGTCGAGCCCCTGCGTCGTGGGTAGCCCACGACCGGGGCATGCCGGTCTCATGTGGACACCCTAGGTTGAGCGCGACCGCCGAGTTGCGGCAGACGCGCGGGAGGAGGTAGCCACATGGAGCGCCGCGAGGACCGCGAAGGCCGCCGGCACGACCGGCGCCTCGACGAGCTGGAGACCCGCGCCGAGTCGATCGCCGCGGAGCTGAGCTACAGGGAGCGCCTCGAGTACGAGGAGCGCCACGGGGCCAGCAAGGACGCTCGCCTGGCCGAGGGGCGTGGCGACGTCGAGCTGGACGAGGCCGTCGACGGGTCGTTCCCCGCCTCCGACCCGGCGTCGCCCGCCCGCGCCAGCCACCACGGGGGCGACAGGGCCCAGTGGCGGGCCGCGGACGCCGAGCTGGACGAGGCGCTCGACGACACGTTCCCAGCCAGCGACCCGCCGGCGATACTCGCTCCCAAGGGCCCACAGGAGTAGGCCGCGGACCTCCGCACCCCACCCCAGGTGGGGTAGAGTAGGTCCATGAGCGAGCACACCACCGACCTCAGGATCGAAGGCATGAGCTGCAGCCACTGCGTCGCCGCGGTGAAGGGCGCGCTGGAGAGCGTGCCGGGCGTCGAGGAGGCGCGGGTCGACCTCGCCACGGGCACGGCCACGGTCGTGGGCCGCGCCGACGCCGCGCAGCTCGTGGCGGCCGTGGCGGGTGAGGGCTACAAGGCCGCGCCGCTGCAGCCGTGACCGACGCCGCGGCCACGCGCGCCGCGCCGGAGGCGGGGGGAGGCGAGCACTGCCTTCACCTCGACCCCCAGACCCGGCAGGACGCCGAGCTCCGGCTCAAGAGCGTGCGCGGGCACGTGGACGGCGTGCTGCGCATGCTCGAGGACCCGGACGTCTACTGCGTCGACGTCCTCAAGCAGGTGAGCGCCGTCCAGGGCGCACTGAAGAAGGTCTCCGAGGCCGTGCTGAGGGCCCACGTGCGCGACCACGTCGCCACGGCGGCGCAGCGCGGCGACACCGATGCGATCGTCGAGGAGCTCATGGAGGCCCTCAAGTACAGGCCGTGATCGAGCGTGTCTAGCGTCTTACCAGCGGCGCCGGACCGGGGCGCCGGCCACACCGGCACCTCCGCGGACGAACGCACCGCCCAGGCGCAACTGAGCGTGTCCGGCATGACCTGCGCCGCCTGCGTGGCGCGGGTCGAGCGCGCCCTGAAGAGGGTCGACGGCGTCGTGGACGCCAGCGTCAACCTCGCCACGGAGCGCGCCGCCGTCGTCTACAGCCCCGAGCTCGTGAGCCTGGACCGGCTCAGGGAGGCCGTCGAGGGCGCCGGCTACGGCGTCTTGGCCGCCGAGGGCGAGGACAGGCTCGCCGCCGAGCGGGAGGCGAAGGCGGCCGAGCTGGCCGCGCTGCGCCGCGACGTCCTCGCGTCCGCCGCCCTCACCCTGCCCCTCGTCGTCCTCGAGATGGGCGCGATGATCGTGCCCGCCTGGGGTGCCTGGCTCGACTCCTGGCTGCCCGCGGCGGCGCGGGGGTCGCTGTCTTTCCTGTTGGCCGCGGCGGTGCAGTTCGGGCCCGGCCGGCGCTTCTACAGGACCGGTTGGGACGCCCTCGTCCGCCGCTCGCCCGACATGAACTCGCTCGTCCTACTGGGCACCAGCGCCGCCTTCGGCTACTCCACCGTGGCCACGTTCGTCCCCGGCCTGCTGCCGGAGGGCTCGGCGCACGTCTACTTCGAGGCCTCGGCGGTGATCGTCACGCTCGTGCTGCTGGGCCGCTACCTCGAGGCCGGCGCGCGCGGACGCACCGGCGACGCGATAAGGGCCCTGGTGTCGCTGCGGCCCAAGACGGCGCGGGTGGTCAGGGACGGCGCCGAGGTCGAGGTGCCCGTCTCCGCGGTGCGGCGCGGCGACCTCGTGGTGGTGCGCCCGGGCGAGCGCCTGCCCGTCGACGGCGTCGTCGTCGACGGCGAATCGTACGTGGACGAGTCGATGGTCACGGGCGAGCCCACGCCGGTGCTAAAGCGCGCCGGCGACGAGGTCGTGGGCGGCACCGTGAACGGCAGCGCCAGCTTCCGTTTCGCGGCCACGAAGGTGGGCAGCGAGACGTTCCTCTCCCAGGTCATCGCCATGGTGCAGGCGGCGCAGGGCGCGAAGCTGCCCATCCAGGCGCTCCTCGACAGGGTCGTGGCGGTGTTCGTGCCGGCGGTCCTCGGCGTGGCGGCCCTCACCTTCCTCGCCTGGCTCGCTTTCGGCCCGCGTCCCTCTCTCGGCCTCGCCGTCGTGAACGCTGTGGCCGTGCTGATCATCGCCTGCCCCTGCGCCATGGGCCTGGCCACGCCCGTCTCGATCATGGTGGGCACCGGCAAGGCGGCCGAGCTGGGCGTGCTGTTCCGCCACGGCGCGGCCCTCCAGACGCTGGGCGGGGCGCGGGTCGTGGCCTTCGACAAGACAGGCACCCTCACCGAGGGTCGTCCGCGCCTCACGGACGTCGTCCTGGCCGACGGCGCCGGGTCGTCGCGCGGCGAGGCGCTGGCCCTGGCCGCCGCCGCCGAGGCCAGGAGCGAGCACCCGCTGGCGCGGGCCGTCGTGGAGGCCGCGCGCGAGGAGGGTGTGGACGTGCCGGAGGCCGACACCTTCGCGTCCGTCACGGGACGCGGCGTGAGGGCCCAGGTTGCCGGTCGCACCGTGCTCCTCGGGTCGGCCCGGTTCCTCGAGGACGCCGGCGTCGAGCTCGGCGCCCTGCGCGCCGCGGCGGCGGGACTGGCGGAGGAGGGGAAGACGCCCGTCTACCTGGCCGTGGACGCCGACGGCACCCTCCGGGCCGTGGCCGTGATGGCGGTGTCGGACCCGGTGAAGGCGTCGGCGGCGCCGGCGCTGGCGGCGCTGCGCGCGCTGGGCGTGGAGACGGTGATGGTCACGGGCGACGACGAGCGCACCGCACGCGCCGTGGCGAGGGGCCTGGGCATCGCCGAGGTGCGCGCCGAGGTGCTGCCGGGCGACAAGGCCGCGGTGGTCGAGCGCCTCCGCGCGGGCGGGCTCCGGGTCGCGTTCGTGGGCGACGGCATCAACGACGCGCCGGCGCTGGCCGCCGCCGACGTGGGGGTGGCGCTCGGCACCGGCACCGACGTGGCCATCGAGGCCGCCGACGTCGTGCTCATGGCGGGGGACGTGCGCGGCGTGCCTCACGCCGTGGCCCTGTCGCGCGCGGTGCTGCGCAACATCGGCCAGAACCTGTTCTGGGCCTTCGCCTACAACTCCGTCCTGATCCCCGTGGCGGCCGGCGCCCTCTACCCGCTACTCGGGGTGCTGCTCTCGCCGATGCTGGCGGCCGCGGCCATGGGGGTCTCCAGCCTCTTCGTCGTGGGCAACGCGCTGCGGCTGCGTCGGTTCACGCCGGCGCGTCGAGCCCTGGCCGCGTAGGCGGCGCGGCAGGGCCGCGTGCCCGGTGCCCCGCGACCCCCGTGCCCTGCGCCCGGCCGTCGGGTGCGCGTGGGCCGGCGGGGCGCGCCTCGGTCGCTCCCCGCTCGCCGCGGCTCAGAACCCCACGGCCTGGCCGTCCTTGCGGTGGTCGCTGCCGGCCACGTAGCCGCCGCCCTCGAGGCGCGCGATGAGCTGGGCGCCGCCGAAGGCTCCGGACTCGTGCGGCTCCGTCACCCGGACCTCGTGGCCGCGCTCGGCGAGCTCTTGAACCACCGCGGGCGGGAAGCCGGGCTCCAGCAGCAGCCCCCTCCCGCCCGTCACCTGCCAGCGCGGGGCGTCGCTCGCCGCCTGCGGGTTCTGGCCGTGCACGACCATGCGCAGCGCCACCTGCATGTGGCCCTGGGGCTGCATGGGCCCGCCCATCACGCCGAGGGCCGCCACGGCCGTCCCGCCGCTCGTGAGCATGCCGGGGATGATCGTGTTGTAGGGGCGCGCGCCCGGCGCCACGGCGTTGGGGTGGCCCCGCACCGTGGAGAAGCAGTTGCCGCGGTTCGTGAGGGCGATGCCGGTGCCCGGCACCACCACGCCGGAGCCGAAGCCGCGGTAGTTCGACTGGATGAACGACACCATCATCCCCGACGAGTCGGCCGCGCACAGGTAGACGGTGCCGCCGGGACGCGGCTCGCCGTGGCCGGGGTCGCCGGCGCGCCGCCGGTCTATGAGGCGCGCGCGCTCGGCCAGGTAGGCCTCGTCCAGCAGGTCGCGCGGGTCCAGCCGCATGCGGGAGGGGTCGGCGACGTGGGCGTGGGCGTCGGCGAAGGCCAGCTTCATGGCCTCCACCTGGACGTGCACCCAGTCGGCGCTGTCCACCGCGAGCTCCTCCACGCCCGCCAGGCGGGCCAGGGCCAGCGCCTCCAGCGCGGCGATCCCCTGGCCGTTGGGCGGCAGCTCCCACAGCTCGAAGCCGCCCACGCCGGCGCTCAGCGGCTCCACCCACTCCGGCGCGTGGCCCGCCAGGTCCTCGTGGGACATGGCCGCGCCCTCGGACCGCGCGTGCGCGACCAGCGCGTCGGCGAGCTCGCCGCGGTAGAGGGCCTCGCCCTTCGACTCGGCGATGAGCCGCAGCGAGCGGGCGTGCCCCGGCGACCTGAAGGTCTCGCCGGCGGCCGGCGCCCTGCCGCCCGGCATGAACGCGTCGGCGAAGTCGGCGCGTCGCCCGAGGTACTCGGCGGCGCGGCCCCACTGGTGGGCGATGAGCGGCGAGACGGGGAAGCCCTCCTCGGCGTAGCGGTGAGCGGGCTCGAGGAGGGCGCCGAAGGGCAGGCGGCCGAAGCGCTCGGACAGCGCCGCCCAGGCCGACACGGCGCCGGGCACCGTGGCGGCGTCCCAGCCGACGCGCGGCACCTCGTCGAGCCCCAGGTAGCGCTCGGGGTCGAGCCCGCGCGGCGAGCGGCCCGAGGCGTTGAGGCCGTGCAGGCGCCCGCCGTCCCACACCAGGGCGAAGGCGTCGGAGCCCAGGCCGTTGCCCGTGGGCTCCACGACGGTGAGGGCGGCCGCCGTCGCGATCGCGGCGTCGACGGCGTTGCCGCCCCGCCGCAGCATCTCGAGCCCGGCCTGGGCGGCCAGCGGCTGAGAGGTGGCGACGACGTCGCCGGCCATGACCGGCTGGCGCGACGAGCTGTAGGGCAGGTCCCAGGTGGGCCTGTAGGTGGCGTTGGCGCTCAACTTCTCCTCTTCCCTTCCGCCTGCAGCGCGGGCTCTCCGGGCTCCCCGTCCGCCTCCGCGAACCAGGCGCGCCACTCCCACGAGCTCTTGAGCACGTCGGCGAGCTGCAGCGTCTCGGTGCTCACGATGTCGGGGGCGAGGCGGGGGAGCTCCAGGGACACGAAGTCGTGCAGGGCGCGTATGTCGCGGTGGAGCGTCTGTATCACGACGTCGGCGGAGCCGAGCGAGACGCCCACGAACCGCACGTTGGGGAGCTGGGCGAGCCGGCCGGCGACGTCGTGCACGGTGCCCGGCCGCGTCCTTATGAGGGTGATCGCGGCCGTGCTCACGCCCAGCGAGAGGGGGTCGCCCACCGCCGTGATGCGGATGAGCCCGGCGTCGGACAGGCGGTTCACCCGCGCCCTCACCGTGGCCTCGGCGATGCCCAGGTCGCGAGCGATGTCGCGGTAGGGCCGGCGCCCGTCCTCCTCCAACGCCACGATGATGCGCTTATCGAGGTCGTCTATGCGCACGGGCTCCCTCCCCTGCCTGAACTGGCGCGAGCGCGGCCCGCCGACTCGCCGGTCCAGGGCCGAGCATAACGCGCGGCAACGATCTGCGCATCGCGCGGATTTCGAGCCCGTCGACGTTGACCATGCGTGGCGCCGCGTACTAACCTTCGCGCGAAGGGCAAACGCCGGCCGTCCGCGACTACACCGCTGGGCGGAGCCGGCGCCGGGAGGGGAACCATGCTCGCGAGTCTCAGGCGTCATCTGACCGTCGTCACGGCGGCGGTCCTCGTCAGCGCCGCCCTAGCTCAGGCGACGCTGCGCATCGGGCTGGCCGAGGACCCCGACGTCCTCGACCCCGCGCTGGCCCGCACCTACGTAGGGCGCATCGTCTTCGCCAGCCTGTGCGACAAGCTCTTCGACATCGACACGTCGGCGGGCATCGTGCCCCAGCTCGCCACCGGCTACACCACGTCCGACGACGGGCTGACGGTCACCATCGACCTGCGCGACGACGTCTCGTTCCACGACGGCACCAAGATGGACGCCGAGGCCGTGAAGTACAGCCTCGACAGGGCGAAGAACCTGCCCGGCTCGAACCGCGCCAGCGAGCTCGCGCAGCTCGAGTCCGTGACCGTCGTGGACGACGACACCATCGAGCTGCACCTCAGCACGCCCTTCGCGCCGCTCATCGCGCAGCTCGCCGACCGCGCCGGCATGATCGTGTCGCCCACGGCGGCCGAGGCCGAGGGCGAGAACTTCGGCAACGCGCCCGTGTGCGCCGGTCCCTTCAAGTTCGTCGAGCGCGTCGCGCAGGACCGCATCGTCCTCGAGAAGTTCGACGACTACTACAGGGCCGACGAGATCAACTTCGACAGGGTCGTGTTCCTGCCGATCCCCGACACCAGCGTGCGCCTGGCGAACCTGCAGTCCGGCGACCTCGACATGATCGAGCGTCCGGCCCCGACGGACCTCGCCGTCATGCGCGCCGACCCCAACATCGTCATCCCCAGCGTGCCCAGCCTGGGCTACCAGGGCATCACCATCAACATCGCCAACCCCGAGCCGCGCACCGACCCGCTGTCCTCCGACGTGAGGGTGCGCGAGGCCTTCGAGCTGGCCATCGACAGGAACACGATCAACGACGTCGTGTTCGGCGGCGAGTTCGTGGTGGGCAACCAGCCCGTGCCGCCCACCAGCCCGTGGTACGTGGCCGACATCCCGGTGCCGCAGCGCGACGTTGAGAGGGCCCGCGCCCTCCTGGACGAGGCCGGCGTCGACCGCGTGCAGTTCGAGATGATGGTCGCGAACAACCCAGAGGCGATAAGGGTGGGCGAGGTGATCCAGGCGATGGCCGGCGAGGTCGGCTTCGACATCAGCCTGCGCGCCACCGAGTTCGCCACCGCCCTCGACCTGCAGGAGCAGGGCCAGTACGCGGCCTTCCCCGTGGGCTGGTCGGGCCGCATCGACCCGGACGGCAACATCCACTCGTTCCACACCTGCGAGGGCGACCTCAACGAGTCCGGCTACTGCGACCCCGAGGTCGACAGGCTGCTCAACGAGGCGCGCGCCGCGCCCACCACCGAGGCGCGCTACGACCTGTACAAGCAGGCGCTCGAGCGCTACCTGCCCGACAGGCACATCATCTACCTCTATCACACGGTCCTGTTCTTCCCGCACCGGGCCGACCTGCAGGGCTTCCAGGCGTACCCTGATGGCCTGATAAGGCTCCAGGGGGTGAGCCTCGACTAGAGCTAGCGGTCTGGGGTAGGGAGAGGCTGTGCTGCCCTTCGTCGGTCGGCGAGCGCTGACGGCGATACCGACGCTGTTCATCGTGACGCTGATGGTGTTCGCCATCCAGCGCTCGCTGCCCGGCGACCCGGCGCTGATCCTCGCGGGCGAGCAGCAGGACCCGGAGGTCATCGCCTACATCAGGCAGAAGTACAGGCTGGACGACCCCGTGCCGGTCCAGTACGTGGCCTGGCTGGCGCAGCTGGCGCGCGGCGACCTCGGCAGGTCGCTGCGCACGAACCAGCGCGTGCTGGACCTCATCGCCTCGAAGCTCCCCGTCACCATCGAGCTGGCGCTGCTCTCGATGCTCGTGGCCGTGGCCATCGCGCTGCCGACGGGCGTCCTCGCCGCCGTGAGGAGGGGCTCGGCCGTCGACTACGGCGGGACGGTCCTCGCCCTCACGGGCATCTCGGTGCCGAACTTCTGGCTCGGCATCATGCTGATCCTACTCGTCTCCGTGCAGCTCGGCTGGCTGCCGGCCTCCGGTTACGTGCCCCTCTCCGAGGGCCTGTGGGAGAACGTCAAGCGCATGATCATGCCGGCCTTCGTGCTCGGCACGGGCCTGGCCGCGGTGCTCATGCGCCAGATGCGCTCCTCGATGCTGGGCGTGCTGAGGCAGGACTTCGTCCGCACCGCCAAGGCCAAGGGCCTGCGCGGCGCCGCCGTAGTCGTGCGGCACGCCGCGCGCAACGCGCTCATACCCGTCGTCACGATCCTCGGCCTGCAGCTCGGCGCCCTGCTCTCGGGCGCCGTCCTCACCGAGCAGGTCTTCACGATCCCCGGCTTCGGCAAGCTCATCGTCGACGCCGTGTTCAACCGCGACTACGCCGTGGTGCAGGGCGTCGTGCTCATCACGGCCGCCGGCTACATCCTCATCAACCTGCTGGTCGACGTGGCCTACGCCGTCCTCGACCCGCGGATAGGCGCGCGGTGACGGTCGAGGCGCTGCCGGCCGCGAAGGCCGGCGCCGAGGATACCCCGGCGCAGCGGCCGCTGGGCCGTCCCTTGCGGCGCCTGTTGCGGCGGCCGCCCGCGGTGATCGGCGCCCTCGTCGTCGTCGCGTTCGTGGCGGTCGCGGTGCTGGCGCCGTGGCTCGCCCCCTACGACCCGTCGCGGCCCGACTTCCTCCATGTGCGCCAGCCGCCGTCGGCCGAGTACCCGCTGGGCACCGACGAGATAGGCCGCGACGTGCTCTCGCGCACGCTCTTCGGCGCCCGCGCCAGCCTCGTCGCCGGCGTGATCTCGGTGGCCATCGCCGTGGGCGTCGGCGTGCCGCTCGGTCTGCTCTCCGGCTACTACCGGGGCGCCCTCGACGAGCTGATCATGCGCGTCACCGACGCCGTTCTCTCGTTCCCGTTCCTGATCCTCGCCATCGCGCTGGCCGCGGCGCTCGGCCCCAGCCTCACGAACGCGATGATCGCCATAGGCATCGCCACCACGCCGACGTTCGTGAGGCTCACCCGTGCGCAGGCGCTGTCGGTGAGCGCCGAGGAGTACGTTCAGGCCGCCCGGGCGCTGGGCGCCTCGGACGCCCGCATCCTCGCCCGGCACGTCCTGCCCAACAGCTTCGCGCCGCTGCTCGTGCAGGCCACGCTGACGATCGCGCAGGCCGTGATCGCCGAGTCGGCGCTGTCGTTCCTCGGCCTCGGCGTGCAGCCGCCCACGCCCTCCTGGGGCGGCATGCTCAACACCGCGAAGAACTTCCTCGTCCAGGCGCCGTGGATGGCCGTCTTCCCGGGCCTGTCGATCTTCCTCACCGTGCTGGCCTTCAACCTCTTCGGCGACGGCCTGCGCGACGCCCTCGACCCGCGCGACGAGTGACGGCCGCGCCGCGTCGGTAGGGGGCCACGGGAGAGGTCGCGGGCAGTCCCGCTACCTCATCGCAGCGCCGCCAGCACCCGCGAGCCCAGCAGGGCCAGGCCGAAGCGCTCCCCGAGGAAGCCCTCGAGGGTCGTGGTGCCGTCCTCGAAGGTCAGCACCAGGTCCTCGCCCGGCACGCCGTCGCCGTCGGCGTCGTTCAGCACGCCCTCCCAGGTCACCGCCAGCGCGCCGTCGATGGTCAGGCGGCCGTTCGCGAGGGCCACGCCCGGCGGCGCCGAGGGGTCGGAGACGGGCGCGAAGTCGGTGGCGAAGCCCAAGCTGCCGCCGCCGTCCCCGGTCTCGACGCCGGCGTCGAAGCGCAACCGGCCGGACGTCGCCGCGGCGTCCGTGACCTCGCAGGTCACCTCGTCGCGCGTGACGTTCAGCGAGAGCTCGGCGTCCCAGCTCGACCAGGCGCGTCCGGCGGGCACCGTCAGGTCGAGGCCGCCGGAGCCCGTCAGGGTGGCCGACGTGGGCCCGGCGTCGACGCTCAGCCCGACGTCGTCCACGGCGAGGGTCGCGTCGCCGTGCGTGAGCTGGCCGCTGAGGTAGAGGTCTCCCGGCTCGGTGAGGGTGCCGCACTCGTTCTCCGGCCAGGTGGCCGTCTGCTCGAGCGCCGACGCCACCTCGCCGTCCAGCGTCAGCGTGGCGCTCGCGCCCGTGGGCAGCTCCACCTCGTCGCCGGAGGCCAGGGTGCGGGTCACCGTGGGCGACGCGGCGTCCCAGTCGACGAGCAGCCGCGCCGGCACGTCGCCGGGGTCGGCGGCCCAGCCGAGGTCGAGGTCGTCGGAGGGCCCCACGAGCGTCCAGGTGCCGCTCGCCTCGTCGAGCTCGTAGACGCCGCGCGGCAGCGCGTGGCCGTCGGCGGGCGGCAGGCCGGCAGGGAGTACCGTCCCCAGCGCCTGGCCCAGCTCTCCCAGGGCCGGGTCGGCCAGGACGTCGCCGGCCCTGGCGCCCAGCGACGCTACCCTCTCGCCCGCCTCCTCGGCGGTCATGGCGGGTCCCGGGGCGGGGGAGGAGCAGGCGGCGAGGCCGCAGGCGAGCGCCAGGGCGACGGCGGCGTGGACGACGGGTCTGCGCATGGGGTCCTCCGTTCGCGGCGCCGGCGGACCGGCTGCCTCATGGCGTGAGGATAGCGGGGAGGAGCGTGAGCGGTCGCTCCCGCGCGTGCCCTCACCGTGGCGGCGGTTCGTTGACAGCCCCGGTGGGCCCGCCTATCATCGCGCTGTCGGCCACGACGGGATAAGTCGCTTGGGGACGCGCGTTGGGCGCCGTCTCGGAGGCCGTGGAGCAAGCTTCCAAGTTGGGAGGAACGGATGAGAAGGTTCGTGCTGTTGTTGGCCCTGCTCGCCGCCTGCGGCGCCGCCGCGGCGCAGGAGCCCATCGTCATAGGCGTCAACCTCGAGCTGTCGGGGCGCATGACCGTCACCGGCAACGACACGCTCAACGGCATCAGGGTCGCCCACATGCAGCAGGACGAGGTCCTCGGACGGCCCATAGAGCTCTCCATATGCGACAACGCCAGCACGCCCGAGGGCTCGATCGCCTGCGCGAACCGCTTCGTGGACGAGGGCGCCGTGGCCGTGCTCGGCACCTACGCCTCCTCCCACTCGATCCCGGCCGCGGGCGTGCTGCAGGACGCCGGCATCGTCATGGTGTCCACGGGCTCGACGAACCCGGCCACCACGCAGGTCGGCGACTTCATCTTCCGCATCCCCTACACCGACCAGTTCCAGGGACGAGTCGCGGCTCAATGGGCCTGGAACGAAGGCCACGGCGACCGCGTGGCGATCTTCAGGCAGCAGGACGACGACTACTCGGTGGGCCTCTCCGGCTTCTTCCAGGACGCCCTCGAGGAGATGGGCGGCCAGACGATAGTCCTCGATTTCACGGCCAACACCGTCGACTTCTCGGCCCAGATCAACGACCTGCGCTCCTTCGACCCGACGATGATCTACTACACGGGCTTCTGCGCCGAGGCGGCGTCGCTGATCCCGCAGCTCAAGCAGCAGGGCTTCGCCGTGCCCATCCTCGGCGGTGACGCCTCCGACGACGCGCAGTGCCCCGAGGGCGGCGGCCAGGCGTTCGACGGCTACACCTTCACCAGCTTCGGCGAGCCGGAGGTGCTCTCCGGCGAGGCCGCCGAGCGCGCCACGGCGTTCGGTGAGGTGTACCGCGCGCAGTACCCCGACGCCGGCTTCACGGGCTTCGTCCTGGCCGGCGCCGACGCCTACAAGGTCGTGGTCGCGGCCATCGAGGCCGCCGGCTCCGACGACTCGACGGCCGTGCGCGACGCCCTCATGCAGCTCGAGGACTTCCCCGGCGTGTCCGGCGAGATCACCTTCGTGGGCACCGACGGCACGCCCGCGAACCGCGTGATGGGCCTCTACGCCTACGACGTGGCCGCCGACGGCACCTGGCAGAAGGTCGTGCTCCAGGGCATCCAGCTCGAGTGAGGCCCGCGCCGGCGCCGCCCGCGCGCCGCGCCGGCCGACAGCGGTGAGCACCAGGCGGCGAGGGCCCCGGCGGCCCTCGCCGCGGCCTGTTATCGTGAGCCGGTACCACTCAAGGCTCGAGACGGGGTAGCAGCTTGACCACGCCAGCCCATGCCGCCGCGCCGCGCGGCCCCTCGCAGCGAGGGGAGAGCCCGGCGCGCCGGCTCGCGCCGTGGTCCGCGGCCGCGGTCGTGGCCGCCCTGGCCGTGTGGCGCATGCTCTACCTGCACGGCGTCAACGACAACTTCAACGCGGCGTTCTTCGCCGGGGCCGTCGTGAGGTCGCTGCAGCTCGGGTCCCTGTACGCCCTCATCGCGCTCGGCTACACGATGGTCTACGGCATCATCAGGCTCATCAACTTCGCGCACGGCGAGGTCTTCATGGTGGGCGCCTTCGCCGCCTTCTTCCTCTTCAGCGCCACGCCTTACCCGTGGCCGGTCGCCGTGATCGTGGCGGCCGCCGTCGCCTACGGGTTCCTGCGGTTCCTCGGCTTCTTCCGGGTGCTCGGCCGCCCCGTGGTGCTGGCCGCCGCCGCCGTCTGCTTCGTGGCCGTGGCCGTGGCACTGGCCTCGCTGAGGCTCGGCTGGCTGGGCGCGATGGTGGCGAGCATGTTCGTCACCGGGGTGCTGGGCATGGCCATCGACCGCGTGGCCTACAAGCCGCTGCGCGGCGCGCCGCGCAACTCGATGCTGATCACGGCCATAGCCGTGTCGTTCTTCCTGCAGAACTTCGGCCTGCTGGCGTTCTCGAACCGGCAGACGCCGTTCCGGCCGCAGTCGTTCTTCACCGGCCAGCTCACGTTCCAGATGGGCGGCGAGACCGTGTTCACGACCTGGATGGTCGTGCTCGTCCCGGCCGTCACGCTCGTGCTGGTCCTCGTGCTCACGACGCTCGTCACGCGCACCAGGCTGGGCCGGGCGATGCGCGCCACCTCGCAGGACGCCGAGACCGCGCGCATGATGGGCGTGGACGTAGACAGGGTCATCTCCTCGACGTTCCTGCTCGGCTCGATGCTCGCCGCCGCGGCCGCCGTCATGTGGGGCATGAGCTTCGGGAGCATCAACCAGCCGGCGATATTCGGCGTGCTGCCGGGCATCAAGGCGTTCGCGGCCGCCGTCATCGGCGGCATCGGCAGCCTGCCGGGCGCCGTGATAGGCGGGGTGCTGCTCGGGTTCCTGGAGAACTTCCTCACCGCGCTGTTCCCCCGCGTGGGCTCCTTCACCGGCATCACCGAGTACAAGGACACCTTCGCGTTCCTGGCGATGATACTGATCCTGCTGCTCAGGCCCTCCGGCATCGTCGGCGAGGACCTGTCGGAGAAGGTGTGACGGAGCGCCCCCGCCCCTCGGGCCAGCGCGGCGTCCTGCTCAGGCGCCTGCTGAACGTCGCGTCGGCCGTGGCCCTGCTCGTCGCGCTCTACCTGGTGACCGCGCAGGGCAGCGTGAAGCTGGGCCAGGTGTTCGCACTCTTCGCGATCTGGGGCATCGCCACGGTGAGCCTCAACCTCATCAACGGGGTCACGGGCATCCTCTCCCTCGGCCACCACGGCTTCATGCTCATAGGCGGCTACGTCACCGGCCTGCTCATGCTGCCCGAGGCAGCGCGCCAGAACCTCCAGTTCTCGGCGCGCAACTCGCTCTCCGACCTCGCGATAGGCCTGTCCGTGGAGCGCTGGATGTCGGGGCTCGGGCTCGACTTCCTGGCCACCCCTGAGACCCTGGGCGTGCGCTTCGTGATCGCCATGCTGCTGGGCGGTCTGCTGGCGGCCGTGTTCGGCCTCGTCGTCGGCTTCCCGTCCCTCCGCCTGCGCGGCGACTACCTCGCCGTCGTCACCTTCGCCTTCGGCGAGGTCATAAGGCTGCTGGCCTCCACGCCGCTCCTCGCCTCGTACACGAACGGCGCGCTGGGGTTCGCGGGGGTGCCCAGCGCCTTCGGCAAGAGCGTGTGGTGGACCTTCGGGGCGCTGGCGATCACGGTCTTCGTGTTCGCGCGCCTGAAGAAGGGCTCCTACGGCAGGGCGCTGCAGGGCATACGCGAGGACGAGATCGCGGCCGAGGCCATGGGCGTGAACGTCGCCTACCACAAGGTGCTGGCGTTCGTGATCTCGGCGTTCTTCGCCGGCGTGGCCGGCGGCCTGTGGGTGAGCTGGGTCGGCACGGCGCGGCTCGACCTCTTCCTCTTCTCCCTGACCTTCTACTTCCTCGTCGCGATCTCGGTGGGCGGCACCGGCTCGATCACCGGCGCCCTCATGGGCACGGCGCTGGTCGTGTGGGTGCGCCAGTACGGCGACCCCCTCGAGCAGGCCTACCCCCTCACGACCTGGGCCGTGGCCGCCGGGGCCGTGCTGGTGGTGACCGCCGTCCTCGGCTACCTCTACAGGCGCGGCCGCCGCCTGCGGCCCGCCCTCCACCCGCTGGCCGTGGCCGGGGCCGCTGCCGGCGTGCTCGTCGCCGTGCTCAGCCTCACGGGCACCCTCGACGCGGTGCTGGCCCGCCGCTGGCAGGGCTTCGGCATGAGGGCCATCGCCCTCTCCGTGCTGCTGGTCGTGATCATGGTGTTCAAGCCGGCCGGCATCATGGGCCGGCGCGAGTTCGAGTGGACCTGGCTGCTGCGCGACGCGCGCGACGTGCCCACCGACGAGGAGCGCCGCCAGGACGCGTGGCTCGAGGCCGGCGGAAGCGCGCCTGGCGCTCGTACGCGGGGGGCGGAGGAGTAGCCGGTGCTCGAGATCGAGTCGGTGAACAAGGCCTTCGGGGGCCTGCAGGCGATCTCGCAGCTCTCCCTGCGCGTCGACCAGGGCGAGATCGTGAGCGTCATAGGGCCGAACGGGGCCGGCAAGACGACGCTCTTCAACCTCATCACCGGCGTCTACAGGCCCGACTCTGGGCGCATCGCCTTCGAGGGCCGGCGCATCGACGGGCTGCGCCCCAACCGGATCGTGGACCTCGGCATCGCCCGCACCTTCCAGAACCTCCGCCTCTTCAACAACCTCACCGTGCTGCAGAACGTGCTCATCGCCCAGCACCACCGCCTGCGCACGACCTGGCTGGCCAGCGTGCTGCGCACCCCGGGCTACGTGCGTCAGGAGCGGCGCATGCACGAGGTCGCCATGGAGAAGCTGGCCTTCTTCGGCCCGCGGCTCATGTCGTACCGGCTCGAGCAGCCCGTCGAGGTGCTCTCCTACGCGAACCGGCGCCGCACGGAGATGGCCCGCGCCATGGCCACGGGCGCCCGCCTGCTGCTCCTCGACGAGCCCAGCGCCGGCATGAACCCGCGCGAGACGGCGGAGATCACCGAGATCATCAGGCGCATGCGCGACGAGGGCGGCTACACGATCGTGCTGGTCGAGCACAAGATGAACCTCGTCAAGGACATCTCCGACCGCGTGGTGGTGCTCGACTACGGACGCAAGATCGCCGAGGGGTCGTACGAAGAGGTCGTGAACGAGCCCGCCGTCATCGAGGCCTACCTGGGCAAGCGCGCCACCCGCGAGGGCGTCCCCTCGGGGCTGGGGCTGGAGCCGTGAGCGCCGAGGCGGCGGTGCGCCCGGCGGCGGGTCCCGCGGGCGCCGGGTCGGCGGAGCGCGAGAGGCTCCTCGAGCTCAGGGGCGTGGACACGCACTACGGGCCCATCCAGGTGCTGCGCGGCGTGGACATGGTCATCTACCCCGGCGAGATGGTCTGCCTGCTGGGCGGCAACGCCTCGGGCAAGAGCACGACGCTGAAGACGGTCCTGGGCCTGGTGAGGCCCAGCGCCGGCGAGGTGTGGTACCGGGGCGAGCGCGTCGACGGCCTCTCCACCGCCGAGCGCATCGCGCGGGGCATGGCGGTGGTGCCGGAGAACAGGCGCATCTTCCCGAAGCTGACGGTGCTCGAGAACCTCGACATGGGCGCCTACCTCCGCGACGACAAGGACGGCATCCAGGAGGACCTGGAGTACGTCTTCACGCTGTTCCCGCGCCTGGGCGAGCGGCTCAACCAGCTCGGCGGGACGATGTCCGGCGGGGAGCAGCAGATGCTGGCCATGGGCCGGGCGCTGATGAGCCGGCCGCGGCTGATCCTCATGGACGAGCCGTCGATGGGCCTGGCGCCCCTGTTCGTGGAGCGCATCTTCGAGATCATCAAGCAGGTCAACGAGCGCGGGATCAGCGTGTTCGTCGTCGAGCAGAACGCGAACATCGCGCTGCAGGTCGCCGACAGGGGCTACGTACTGCAGACCGGCGAGGTCGTGCTGCAGGGCGACGCCCGGCAGCTCCTGCGGAACGAGGCGATGAAGCGCGCCTACCTCGGCGAGGTCTGAGGCTGTCGCCCGGCCGCGGCCAGGGCCGCGCGGTTGCGCCCGAACACGTACGTCACCAGCGCGGCTGCGGGCAGCAGGAAGGCGAAGCCCAGCGCCACCGCCGGGCCGATCCCCACGGCCTCCTGCAGCGCCCCGAAGGCGATGTAGACCACGCCGGCGGTGCCCCAGGTGAAGCCCATCAGCAGGCCGGAGGCGGCCGCCACGTCGTTCGGGGCCAGGTCCTGGGCGCTGAGGACCAGCAGCGGGATGCTCGCGTTCGTCAGCATGCCGGCCAGCGCCACGCAGGCGTAGAAGGGGAGGCCGCCGGCGTCGAGCACCAGCGTGAGGAGGAGCACGGGCAGCGCCGCGAGCATGCAGGTGACCATCAGGCGCAGCCGGCCGAAGCGGGCCTCGAGCAGGCCCGCGATGATCGTGCCGGCCGAGGCCGAGGCGCTGTAGACGGCGAGGGTCAGGCCTATGGCCGGCGCGTCCGGAGCGAAGCCGCGGACGTTCGCCAGGAACAGCGGCATGCCGTTGGTGAAGCTGATGAAGGCCATCGCCCGCAGGATGCCGGCGAGCGCCAGCGCGCCCACCGGCCCCCGCACCAGCGCGAGGTCGATGAGGCGCCGCGTGCGCCCGGTGGGCTCCTGGGGCGGCTGCGCCGGCGTGAACAGCAGCAGGGCCAGGCCGAACGCCACGCCGACGAGCGAGAGCAGCGGCACGTAGGCGGCGCCGAAGCTGCGCACGACCCAGAGGATGACCACGGGCATCAGGGCGGTGCCCAGCGAGCCGCCGGCGGCGAAGAGGCTCATGCTCACGCCGCGCTGGGCGCCCGTGTCGCGGGCCAGCGACGCGGCCGCCGGATGGAAGATCGCCGACCCAAGCCCGCCGAAGGCGAGGATGAAGAAGAGCGACACGACGTTGCCCGCCACCGACACGAAGCCCATGAGCGTGGAGCCGACGATCAGCCCCAGCGCCGCCGACCTGCGCTTGCCCCACCTGTCGACGAAGCCGCCGAAGACGGGCTGGAGGACGTTCGAGGAGAGCGAGATGACGGCCACGGCCACGGCCAGCACGGCCTCGCCGAGGGAGAGGCGGTCCTGGAGGGTGGGCAGGAAGACGGGCAGGACGTTCGTGAACGCGTCGTTCGCCGAGTGCGCGAAGGTGAGCAGGAAGGTGAGGCTGAGGCCGGACAACGCGGTCCGCCCCGCTGACGCGGTCACGGCCTAGAAACTACCAGGCCGAGCGCGGTGCGGGCGCGGACGAGGGACCGCGCGGCTGACTTAGACTGCGGCTGCCCATGAACGGCGCGTCCTCCCGGCCCCTCCTCGCGCTCGCCCTCGCCGTGGCCGGCGTCCTGGTGCTCTACCGCGCCCTCACCGGCGCGGGGCCCCTCGCCTACTTCCTGTCCGCCGTCCTCCTCGGGATGGCCTACGCGGCCTTCCAGTCCGGCCGCCGTCCGCCGGGCGGATGACGGCGCGGACGCTCGGCGCCGGCGTCGCCAGGCTGGCGTCGCTGGCGTACCGCTCCGCCCTCGCGCCGCCGCCGGTGGAGGCCGGGCGCCTGATCCTGGATGGCGAAGCGCGGCCGGGCGCCTGGCGCGTGGGCGCCTTCGAGGTCGTGCTGCGGCCGGGCACCCTGCTCGTCAGGCACCCCCGGAGCCCGGGCGGCGTGGCCTGGTCCTCGCCGCGTCACGGTGCCTTCGCCGCCGCCGTGATGGGCGAGGTGCGCTTCGCCGGCGTGGCCGGCCACCTGGACGTGGAGGAGAGGGTGAGGCGGCGCCTCGCCGACCAGGTCGTGGCGTCGGCGGCCGTGCGGGGCGGCGAGCTGAGGCTCGAGGGCCGGCTCCTGGGCTCGGGCGGTCCCGACGCGGCGTACGCGGCCGTCTTCCGCCCCGTGGACGACGAGACGCTGGAGGTCGAGCTGCGCCTCGAGGGCCCCGGGGAGCCGGGGGCGGGGCCTGGCGCCGCGGGCGCCGGCGGTCACGCTCCCGGCCTGTGGGCCGAGCTGCTGTGGCGGCGCGAGCCCGGCTCCAGCGTGTTCGGCGGCGGCGTCCAGTTCAGCCGCGTCGACCTGGCTGGCCGGCGCCTCCCGGTCCTCACCGCCGAGCAGGGCGTGGGCCGCGGCGCCCAGCCGCTCACGATCCTCGCCGAGCTCTACGGCGGCGCCGGGGGCCGTTGGTGGAGCACCTACGCGCCCGTGCCCGTCCTCTTCGGCAGCGACATGCGCGGCCTCCACCTGGTCGGCAGCCATCCGGCGCAGCTCGACCTCAGGCTCGCGACCACCGCCAGCGCCCGCGTCTACGCGCCCTCGCTGACGGCGCGGGTCCTCGCCGGCTCGAGCCCGGCCGAGCTCCTCGAGGTCTACACCCGCTACTCGGGCCGCATGGGCCCGCTGCCCGACTGGGCCGACAGGGGCGCCGTCGTGGGCCTGCAGGGCGGCGGGGAGAAGGTGCGCCGGGTCGTGAGCGCGCTGGAGCGCCACGGCGCGCCGCTGGCCGGGGTGTGGCTGCAGGACTGGGTAGGGAACAGGTCGGTGGGGTTCGGCCAGCGCCTGTGGTGGGACTGGCAGCTCGACCCCGAGCGCTACCCGGACTGGGCCGACCTGACCGCGTGGCTGCGGGAGCGCGGCCTGGCGACGCTCGTCTACGTGAACCCCTTCCTCGCCGACATGGCCTCGCGACCGGGCGGGCGGCCCGACCTCTTCTCCGTCGCCATGGCGCAGGGGCGCTTCGTGAGGACGCGCTCCGGCGAGGCCTACATGACCGACCAGGGCGACTTCGCGGCCGGCCTCGTCGACCTGAGCGACGAGGACGCCGCGGAGTGGTACCTGGACACCCTCACCGAGAGGCTGGCCGCGGCGGGCGCCGACGGCTGGATGGCCGACTTCGGCGAGGGACTGCCTCTCGACGCCGCTCCGGTCGGCGGCACGGCGCACGAGTGGCACAACCGCTACCCGGAGGCGTGGGCGGCCTTCAACCGCCGCCTGCGCGAGCGGCTGGCCGCGAGGCTGGGCCGCTCGCCGGGCGACCTCGTCACGTTCTTCCGCTCCGGCTACGCGCGCAGCCCCCGCGACGCCGTGCTGTTCTGGCTGGGCGACCAGACCGTCACCTGGGACGACCACGACGGCCTGGGCAGCGCGCTCACGGGGCTCCTCACCTCCGGCTTCGCCGGCTACAGCCTGCAGCACGGCGACGTGGGCGGCTACACGTCCACGGTGCCGCCGCTGCCGCGGCGCGTGAGGACGCGCGAGCTGCTGGCCCGCTGGGGCGAGCTGATGGCCTTCACCTCGTTCCTGCGCAGCCACGAGGGCAACAGGCCGGCGCTCAACGTGCAGGTGTACACGGACGAGCTCACGCTGGCGGACTTCGCGCGCGCGGCGCGCACCTTCGTGGCCTGGCGCGGCCTGCGGCGCGAGCTGATGGCCGAGGCCGGCGCCCGCGGCCTGCCCGTGGTGCGGCATCCCTGGCTGGCCTACCCGGAGGACCCGGCGACGCTCCGCCTCCACCGCCAGTTCTTCCTCGGCCGCGGCCTGCTCGTGGCGCCGGTGGTGCGCCCCGGACGACGGAGCGTGAGCGCCTACCTGCCGGCCGGCTCCGGCGCGTGGACCGACCCCTACACGGGCGCAAGGCACGAGGCCGGCGACGGCACGACCGTGGAGCTGGAGGCGCCACTGGGACGTCCCGGGGTGCTCGTGGGCGCGTCGCTGGCGGGCGCGGGCGCGCTCGCCGAGGCGCTGCGGGAGGCGGCGGGGTAGCCGCGAGGGGTCGTTCGGCCGCGCGCCGCTCGCGTGCCGCCTGACGCGGGCGCCGCCGCGGCCGCGCCGGACGTCAGCGGTTCAGCTCGGGCAGGCGGCTGCGGCGCTCGAGCAGCAGCGTGTCTCGCCACACGCCGTGGTGCTTGCCTATGCGCTCGCGTCGCCCGACCTCCCTGAAACCGAAGGCCGCGTGCAGCGCCCGGGTGGCGACGTTCTCGGGGAACACGGCGCTCTGCAGCGTCCAGATGCCGTTGGCCTCGGACTCGTCGACGAGCCGGCCCAGCAGCGCCCGCCCCACGCCGCGCCCGCGCGCGCGTTCCGCGACGTAGATGCCCACCTCCGCGACGCCCCTGTAGACCGCCCGGCTCGAGACCGGAGAGAGGGCCGCCCAGCCGAGGACGTCGGCCTCGTCGCCGGCGGGGTGGGCCACCAGGCGGCACACGGCCAGCTTGCCCGCCGACCACGTCTCGAAGTCGGCAGGCGCCTCGACCTCGAAGGTGGCGTGTCCCGTGGCGATCCCCTCGACGTACGCCCGGCGCACGCCGGGCCAGTCCTCCGGCCGCAGCGGCCGCACCAGGACCTCCTCGCTCATGGGCAGACCCTAACGCGCCCGCCGCCACGTGAGAGGGAGATGGGGGCGGCCTCTGGTCCGCGGCGGGGCCCCGCCTGCGGCCCTCGGGGAGGGCGGGCGCGCATTAGCTGGGTAAGAGCATCAGGAGCGCCCGATGGGCTGCGCGTTAAGGGCGTCTCACTGCCGCGGAGCGCCTTCTCACGGCCGATGGGGCAGGGTGGGTCGCGGACGGCCCTCGGTGCGGTCGAGGGCCACAGTCGCGAGAGGCCGACCCGCCCCGCGACCACGGAGGGAGGCCACAATGAACGTGACGACGACAGTCGATGGCAGACCGTTGAGGCGGAGGTTGCTGGGGGTCCTGCTGGTGCCCGCGCTGGTGCTGGGGCTCGCCGCCTGCGACACCAACAGGGGCGGCTTCAGCGCCGAGGACGCCGCCGCGATAAGGGACCAGATCGAGCAGGTCGCCGACCGCCTCGACGCGGTCGAGCAGCGCCTCATGGACCTGAGCGCCGAGGGCCAGAACAACGAGCCGGCGCAGCTCATCAGCGAGGTGCGCGAGGTGAGCGACGACGTGGGCGAGGCCCGCACGATGCTCACCGAGGTGAGCCAGCAGCTCGCCGAACAGCAGGCCGAGGAGAACGACGCCCTGCCGGGTGAAGACCCGCTGGCGCCTCCGGTCGACCAGCCGCTGGCCCCGCCCGCCGACGAGCCGCTCGTGCCGCCGCCCGGCGGCGCGCCCGCGCCCGACGGTGGCCTTGGCGCCCCCGACGTGGGCGACGACATGAACCAGCTCGGCGACGACGTGGACGAGGGCCTCGACGACCTGCAGGACGGTGTCGGCGCGCCGCAGGACGGCGACGACCAGCAGGACGGCTTGCCCGGCGACGACTCGAACCGGCCGGACCCGCTGCAGGACCCGCTGGTCCCCAACGCCCCGGACCTCTGAGCTGAGCCGAGGACCCGCCGGCGCCGCCTAGGCGGACGACCGGCACGCCCCGGCCGCGGACCGCGGCCGGGGCTGCCTGTATACTCGGCCGGAACATGGACCTGACTACCCCTCTGGGGTACGCCGGCGGCCTATGAGCGACTGGCTCCTGTTCGGCCTCGGCATTCTGCTCACCGCGGGAACCGGCATCTTCGTAGCCTCCGAGTTCGCGCTCGTCAACCTCGACAGGGCGGTGCTCCAGGCCCGCCACGAGCGCGGGGAGAAGGGCCTCGCGCCGGTGGTCTCGGCGCTGCGCCACGCCTCCACCCACCTCTCCAGCGCCCAGCTCGGCATCACGCTCACCACGCTGCTCACCGGCTACACGATGGAACCGGCCGTGTCCGGCCTCCTCTCCGGCCCCCTCCTGGCCGCGGGCCTGCCGCGGGACGTCGTGCGCCCGGCGGCCACCGTCGTGGCCGTCGCGCTGGCCACGCTGCTCTCGATGCTCTTCGGCGAGCTGGTCCCCAAGAACCTGGCGCTGGCGCTGCCGGAGCTCACGGGCCGGCTCGTCGCGCCGCTGCAGATCGCCTTCACCACCGTCTTCGGGCCGTTCGTGCGGCTGCTGAACGGGTTCAGCAACGCCGTCGTGAGGGCCTTCGGCGTCGAGCCCCGCGAGGAGCTGTCGTCGGCCCGCACGGTGGAGGAGCTGGCCAGCCTGGTGCGCCACTCGGCCAGCGAGGGCAGCCTCGACCCGCGCGCCGCCACGCTGCTCACGCGCACCCTCGACTTCGCCGAGTTCACCGCCGGTGACGTCATGACCCCGCGGACCCGCATGGTGACGCTGCCGGCGACCGCCACGGCGGCCGACGTCGTGGCGCTCGCCCGCGACACGGGGCACTCGCGCTTCCCGATCACGGGCACCGGCATAGACGACGTCGTGGGCGTCGTCCACGTGAAGGGCGCGCTGGCGGTGCCGCGGGAGGACCGCGACCTGACGCCCGTGACGGCGTTCATGCGCGAGGCCAGCTTCGTGCCGGACACGCAGACCGTGGCCGTGCTGCTGGGGCACCTCCGGGGCGGCGGGCAGCTCGCCGTGGTGCTCGACGAGTACGGGGGCACCGCCGGGGTCGTGACGCTGGAGGACCTCGTCGAGGAGCTCGTGGGCGAGGTCGCCGACGAGCACGACAGGCGCGAGGCCGCGGTGCGCCAGTGGCCCGACGACTCCTGGACGCTGCCCGGGATGCTGCGGCTCGACGAGGTCGAGGAGCGCGTGGGCCTGCGCGTGCCGGAGGACGAGGACTACGACACGCTGGGCGGCTTCGTCATGGCCGCGCTCGGCAAGGTGCCTGAGCGCGGCGACGCCGTGGACGTGCCCGGGGGACGGCTCATAGTCGTCCGCATGGACGGCCTGCGCGTGGACAGGCTGCGGTTCGTGCCGGGACCGCCCGACGCGCCCGCGGAGGACGGGGCGCGCGGGTGAGCGGCTGGTGGGGCATCGTCTGGCTGGTCCTGCTGCTGGCCGCGAACGCCTTCTTCGTGGCCGCCGAGTTCGCGGTCCTGGCGGCCAGGCGCGCGCAGGTGGAGCCGCTCGCCGAGGCCGGCAACCAGGCGGCCAAGGTCGCGCTGTGGGCGATGGAGCACGCCTCTCTCATGCTGGCCTGCTCCCAGCTCGGCATCACCGTCTGCTCGCTGCTCATACTCAACCTCTCCGAGCCGTCCATCCACCGCCTGCTCGAGGGGCCCCTCGACGCCGTCGGCCTCAGCGAGTCGCTCGCGACAGGCGTCTCCTTCGCCGTGGCCCTGCTGCTGGTGTCGTTCCTCCACGTCACGCTGGGCGAGATGGTGCCCAAGAACGTGGCCTTCTCGCGCCCCGGCCCTTCCGTGCTGGTGCTCGGGCCGGCGTTGGCGAGCGTGGCCCGCGTCACGCGGCCGGCGATCACGGCCCTCGACCGCACCGCCAACTGGTTCGTGAGGCGCCTGGGCGTGGAGCCGCGCGGCGAGGCGACGGCGGCCTTCACCCTCGACCAGGTGGCCACGATCGTGGCCGAGTCGGAGCGGGCCGGGCTGTTCAGGGACGTGAGCGGCACGGTGGCGAAGGCGTTCTCGTTCACGGCCAAGCGCGCCCGCGACCTGGCCGTGCCCCTGCGCTCGCTGGTGACGCTGCCGCGCCGCGTCACGCCGCGGCAGGTGGAGGAGGCCGTCGCCCGCCACGGGCACTCCCGCTACGTGCTCGTCGACGAGGGCGGCGCGATGGTCGGCTACGTCCACTTCAAGGACGTCATCGCCCTCGAGGGCGCCGCGGTGGACGCGCCGCTGCCGGAGCGCAACGTCAGGCGCCTGGCCACGGTGCCGGAGGACGCCAGGGCCGAGGACGTGCTCTCGGGCATGCGCAGCTCCGGCTCGCACCTCGCAGTCGTCAGGGACGCTTCCGGCGAGGCGCTGGGCGTGCTGTTCCTCGAGGACATCGTCGAGGAGCTGATAGGGGAGGTGCGCGACCTCTCCAGCCGCCGCGCCGAGCGGGTGTAGTCTGCGCGGGTGACGACGACAGCGGGCGCCCTGAAGCCCGCCGAGCCCTTCGACGAGGGGCTCAGGCGCACGCAGGCGCGCCGCATCACCGGCGCGCTGCTGGTGAGCCAGAGCCTCGGCTCCGCCGGCACCGTCGCGGCCGCCACGGTGGCCTCGATCGTCGGCGCCGAGCTCTCCGGGCTGACGGCGCTCTCCGGGCTCACCTCGGCCGTGAACCAGGTGGGCATCGCCCTCGGCTCGCTCGCCTTCAGCCGCCTCTCGGACGTGCTCGGCAGGCGCAAGGCGCTGAGCGCCGGCCTGCTCACCGGCGCGGTGGGCGCCGCCCTCGCCATGCTGGGCGTCGCCTCCGGCAGCTTCCCGCTCGTGCTGCTCGGCCTCGTCGTCTCCGGCTCCGGCAACGCCTCCATCCAGATTGGCCGCTTCGTGGCCGCCGAGGTCACGCCGCGGGCGCAGCGCGCCCGCGCCATAGCCACGGTGGTGCTGGGCGGCACCGTGGGCAGCGTGCTGGGCCCGGTGCTGGTGGCGCCCACGGGCAGGCTCATGGAGTCGCTGGGCTTCAGCGAGATCGCCGGGCCCTACATAGCCACGTCCGGGGGGTTCCTGCTCACCGCGCTCCTGCTCTTCACGTTCCTGAGGCCCGAGCCGCGCGAGATAGGCGCGGCGCTGGGGGCCTTCGAGCGCGGCGAGGTGGAGGAGGCGCCGCCCCGCACGGTGCGCGAGATGCTCCGGGACCCCAAGGTGCGCGCGGCCGTGACCAGCGTCGTGACCGCCCACATGGTCATGGTGGGCCTGATGCAGATGACCTCGCTGCACATGCACGGCCACGACCACTCGCTGGCCAGCATCTCCGTCGTGTTCTCGAGCCACACCCTGGGCATGTTCGCGTTCTCCGTGGTCTCCGGCTGGCTCACCGACAGGTGGGGCCGCAAGCCCGTGGCCACCCTCGGCGCCCTGGTCCTGCTGGCCGCCTGCGCCGTGGCCCCGCTCTCGCCGAACGTGCCGCCCATCGCCTTCGCGCTGTTCCTGCTCGGCCTGGGCTGGAACCTCTGCTACGTGGCCGGCTCCGCGCTGTTGTCCGACGCGCTCACCACCGCCGAGAAGGGTCGCATGCAGGGCTTCAACGACCTGGTGATGGGCGGCGCGGCGGCGTCCGCCGTGATGATCGGCGGCGTGGTGCTGGGCGGCGCCGGCTACACGGCCATGGCGACGCTGGGCTTCGTGGCCTGCCTGCCCCTGTTGTTCCTCGTGACCCGCCTGCGCGTGCCGCGCGTGGGCCTGGCCGGCGCCGGCGGGAACGACTGAGCGACCATCGGGGCCCGGCGCCCGAGGAGGCGCGGCCCGCCGTGTGGTAGGCATAGGCGCAGGATGCCGACCCTCAGGGCCACGGTCGGCCAGGCCGTGGTCAGGTACCTGGCCGCCCAGTACAGCGAGCGCGACGGCGCCAGGCGCCGACTGGTTCCCGGCGTGTGGGCGATCTTCGGTCACGGCAACGTGGCGGGCCTGGGACAGGCGCTGGAGGAGCTCGGCGACGAGCTCGAGCTGCCCACCTACCGCCCCCAGAACGAGCAGGCCATGGTGCACGCCGCGGCGGCGTACGCCAAGCACGCGAACAGGCTGGCCACCTTCGCCTGCACGGCGTCGATAGGCCCGGGCAGCGCGAACATGCTCACCGCCGCGGCGGGCGCGACCATCAACCGCCTGCCGGTCCTGCTGCTGCCCTCCGACCTCTTCGCCTCGCGCCGTCCCGACCCCGTGCTGCAGCAGCTCGAGCACCCGCTCGAGCACGACGTCACGGTCAACGACGCGTTCCGCCCCGTGTCGCGCTTCTTCGCCCGCGTGGAGAGGCCCGAACAGCTCCTCTCCGTGCTGCCGGCGGCGATGCGCGTGCTCACGGACCCCGCGGAGACGGGCGCGGTGACGATCGCGCTGCCCGAGGACGTGCAGACCGAGGCCCACGACTGGCCGTCCGCCTTCTTCGCGGAGCGGGTATGGCGCGTGCCGCGCCCGGCGCCCGAGCCCGAGGCCGTCCACGACGCCGCGCGCCTCCTCGAGGCGGCCGAGCGTCCGCTGATCGTCGCCGGCGGCGGCGTGGTGTACGCGGAGGCCACGGCGGAGCTGGCCGCCTTCGCCGAGCGGCACGGCGTGCCCGTGGTCGAGACGCAGGCCGGCAAGGGCGCCCTGCCCTGGGACCACCCGTGGAACGCCGGCCCCGTGGGGGCCAACGGCGGCAGCGCCGCGAACGAGCTGGCCGCCGAGGCCGACGTCGTCCTCGCCGTGGGCACGCGCCTCTCCGACTTCACGACGGCCTCGATGACGGCGTTCCGCAGGCCGGGCGTGAGGTTCGTGGGGCTCAACGTCGCCCCGGCCGACGCCTTCAAGCTCGGCGCCGTGCCTCTCGTCGCCGACGCCAGGCGCGGCCTCGCGGCGCTGTCGCGGTCGCTCGGCGGCTGGCGCGCGCCCGAGCTCTACGCCGTGGAGGTCACGAGCCTCAAGGACGCCTGGCGGGCCGAGGTGGACAGGCTGCGCCGCCTGGGCCCTCCCGTGGACGCCGGCGGACGCGACGAAGGTCCTGACGAGCGCGTTCCCGACGCGATGATCTCGCAGGCCGAGGTGATAGGCATCGCCAACGACGTGTTCGGGGGGAGCGCGACCGTGATCAACGCCGCCGGCAGCATGCCGGGGGACCTCCTCAAGCTGTGGCGGCCCGAGGACCCGAAGGCCTACCACGTCGAGTACGGCTTCTCCTGCATGGGCTACGAGGTCCCGGCGGGCATCGGCGTGAAGCTCGCCGAGCCCGAGCGCGAGGTCGTGGTGTTCATCGGCGACGGCTCCTACCTCATGGCGAGCTCCGAGGTCGTCACGGCGGTCGCCGAGGGGCTGAGCCTCACGGTCGTGCTCGTCGACAACCACGGGTTCCAGTCGATCCACGGCCTGCAGCGCTCCGTGGGCTCGCCGTCGTTCGCCAACGAGCTCAGGTCGCGCGACCCGCGCACGGGCCGCCTGGAAGGACCCGTGGTGCGCGTCGACTACGCGGCGCACGCCGCCGCCATGGGCGCCGCCGCCGTGGAGGCGCACTCGGCCACCGACCTCAGGTCGGCCCTGGAGGCCGCCCGTGCCGCCGAGGGCGTCACCGTCGTCGTCGTGCGCGTGCATCCGGAGCGCCGCGTGGGCTCCTACGGGTCGTGGTGGGACGTGCCCGTCGCCGAGGTCTCGGGCCGGCCCGGCGTGCGCGCGGCCCGCCGGGAGTACGAGGAGGCGAGGCGCCGCGCGGTGGAGCACCGCGCGGGGGCGACGTCGGAGGTGGAGGCATGAGCGTAGCCGCGAGCCTGGGCGTGGCCGTGGTGGGCGCGGGGCGCATCGGCGCGCTGCACGCGCGCCACCTGCTGGGCGCCGTCGAGGGCGCCAGGCTGGTGATGGTCGTAGACCCCGACGCCGCCGCCGCCGAGCGGGCGGCGGCGGGAGCGGCGCGCACGGCGGCCGCCATCGAGGAGGCCCTGCACGAGCCGGGCGTGGACGCGCTGGTCATCGCCTCGCCCACCGACAGGCACTTCGAGCAGCTCCAGGCCGCGTCCGCCGCGGGCAAGCCCGTCTTCTGCGAGAAGCCCGTCGCCCGCACGCTGGCGACGACCGAGGCGGCGCTGCGCGCCGTGGTGTCCGCCGGCGTGCCGTTCCAGATCGGCTTCAACAGGCGCTTCGACCCGGCCTACGCCGAGGTGGCGCGCGCCGTGCGCGCCGGCGAGGTGGGCAGGGTCGAGCTGTTCCGCAGCCAGTCCACCGACCCCGCGCCGCCGCCCGAGGAGTACGTGGCCGTGTCCGGCGGCTTCTTCCGCGACTCGGTGATACACGACCTCGACACGGCCCGCTTCGTGGCCGGCGAGGTCACGCACGTCACCGCGCTGGGGCGCGTGCTCGTGGACGACCGCTTCGCCAGGCACCGGGACGTGGACACCAGCGTCGTGACCCTCGAGTTCGCCTCCGGCGCGCTGGGCGTGGTCATGAACTCCCGTCGCGCCGTCTACGGGCACGACCTGCGCGTGGAGGTGCACGGCTCGAGCGGGCGCCTCGTGGCCGAGGACGAGCGCGCCACCAAGGTGTGGCGCTACGACGCCAAGGGCATGCACGGCGACTTCCAGAGCCACTTCCTCGTGCGCTTCAGGGAGGCGTACCGGCGCGAGCTGGAGGCCTTCGTGAGGGCGCTCCGCGAGGGCAGGGAGCCGGAGCCCGGCCCGCGCGACGCCGTCGAGTCGCTTCGGCTCGCCGAGGCCGCGCAGGCGAGCCTCGAGTCGGGGGCCCGCGTGGCCGTGAGCGACGTCACCGGCGCCGCCCCCGCCGAGGGGAGGGGGACGGCGTGAAGGTCCGGAGCGTCGCGGCGAGCGTGGCGGGGGCCCTAGGCGAGGCGAGGGGGACGGCGTGACGGTGCGCAGCGCCGCCATACGCGTGGCCAACGCCCCCTGCTCGTGGGGCACGATCGAGGGCTTCGGCGAGAAGACGCCGTGGCACGTGATGCTCGACGAGCTGGCCGGCGCCGGCTACGTGGGCACCGAGCTGGGGGACCTGGGCTACATGCCCACCGACCCCGAGGCGCTGAGGGCGGAGCTCGACCGGCGCGGCCTGGTGATGCTGGGTGGCTTCGAAGGCGTGCCCCTGCGCCGGCCCGGGGTGGTAGCCGAGCGGAGGGAGCGCCTGCTGGCGGTGGCCCGCCACCTGGCCGCACTCGCCGACGTGGCCCGCGCCGGCCGTGCTCCGTACTTCATCCTCGCCGACGAGACGCGGGGCGACCCGGCGAGGACGGCCAAAGCCGGGCGCATCTCGGCAGAAGACGCGCTGCCGCCCGAGGAGTTCGCCGTCTTCGTGCGCAACGCACAGGAGATCGCCCGCTTGGTGGCCGACGAGACGGGCCTCAGGACGCTCTTCCACCACCACTGTGCTGCGTTCGTGGAGACCCCGGACGAGATCGCCCGCTTCCTCGACGCCACCGAGCCCGGGCTGGTGGACCTCGTCTTCGACACCGGCCACTACACCTACGGCTGCGGCGTGCCGGACGAGCCCGACGAGCCGCCCGGCTGCGGTCGGCTGGCCCTCGACGGCCTGCGGCGCTTCTGGGACCGCGTCCCCTACGTGCACCTCAAGGACTGCCACCCCGGCGTCGCCGCGCGCTGCCGGGCGGAGGGCCTCGACTACGCGCAGGCCATCGCCGCCGGCGTGTTCTGCGAGCTGGGGCGGGGCAGCGTGGACCTGAGGGGCATCATCGGCTTCCTGCGCGAGCGGGGCTACGACGACTGGCTCACGGTGGAGCAGGACGTGATACCCGGCATGGGAACGCCCAGGGAGAGCGCCGAGCGCAACCGCGAGGCGCTGCGGGTCCTGGGGCTGTGAGCGCGGCAGGCGAGGGACCGCTCGCCACGGGCGCCGAGCTCGCCCGCGCTCGTCACGTGGCGCGGCGCGCGCCGGGCGCCGGCGACGTGGTCGTGACGCCGGAGTCGGCGGGCTGGCAGCACCTCTGGTTCGAGGTGCGCACGCTCGAGCCCGGCCAGCGCTTCGAGCACGTCCACGACGCTCGCGAGACCTGCGTCGTCGTGCTCTCCGGCTCGGGCACCATGCGGCTCGGCGACGAGGAGAGGCGCTTCGTCGGGCGCGCGGGCCCCTTCGGCGGCCTGCCGCACGCCCTCTACGCCCCGCCGCGGACGACCTTCGGCGTGCGCGCCGACACCGCGGTCGAGCTGGGCATGGGCAGCGCCGCCGCCGCGGGGCGCCTGCCGGCCCGCTTCATCGGCCCCGGCGACGTGATGGTGGAGATGCGCGGCGGGCACAACGCCCTGCGGCAGATCACGCACGTGCTCGACCCTGGCGACGCCGAGAAGCTGCTGTGCGTCGAGGTGTACACGCCGTCTGGCAACTGGTCGAGCTACCCGCCCCACCGCCACGACGAGCACGTGCCCGGCGTAGAGGTGGACCTCGACGAGGTCTACCACTACCGCATCGCGCCGCCGGGAGGCTTCGCCTTGCAGCGCCTCTACGACGACGCGCGGGAGATCGACGACGTCGTCGTCGTGAGGGACGGCGACACGGTGCTGGTGCGGCGCGGCTACCACCCGGTGGTGATGGCTCCGGGCTACGACGGCTACTACCTGAACTTCCTCGCCGGCGACGAGCCGAGCTGGGTGGCGCGGGACGAACCCGAGCTGGCCTGGGTGAGGGGGCGCTGGGAGGGCGGGGAGGACCGCCTGCGCCTGCCGTTGGGCGAGCCGGGGCGGGAGGAGCGTTGACGACCCCGGCGGGCGGGGCGCGGGCGAGCGACGCGGACGCGACGAGCGTCGCGGGCGCGACCCCGACGAGCGCCGTGGGCGAGGCCTTACCGAGGGCCGCCGACGGGGCGCCGCGGCTCGACCTGCTGGCGATGGGGCGCTCGTCCATAGACCTCTACGCCAACGACATCGGCGCGGCGTTCCAGGACATCACGTCCTTCGCCGCCTACGTGGGCGGCAGCCCGCTGAACATCGCCGTGGGGGCGCGTCGCCTCGGCCTACGCACGGCGCTGCTCACGGCCGTGGGGGACGACAAGGTGGGCGAGTTCATCCTGGCGTTCCTGCGCCGCGAGGGCGTGGACACCTCGTGGGTCCCGGTCAAGCCCGGTCGGCGCAGCAGCGCCGTGGTGCTCGGCATCGAGCCGCCCGACAGGTTCCCGCTCGTCTACTACCGGGACAACGCCGCCGACTTCGCGCTGGACATCGACGACGTGCTGGACGCGCCGGTGGCGGACGCCGCGGCCCTCGAGGTGTCCGGCACCGGGCTGGCGGTGGAGCCATCGCGCAGCGCCACGTTCAGGGCCGTGGAGCTGGCGCGGGGCGCGGGAAGGACCGTCTACCTCGACCTCGACTTCCGCGCCGACCAGTGGCACGACCTGCGCGCCTACGGCGTCACGGTGCGGGCGCTGCTGCCGCTGGTGGACGTGGTGGTGGGCACCGAGGAGGAGCTCAGGGCGGCCGCGCTCGAGTCGCAGGCCGACGTGGAGGTGTCGCACCAGCAGGTGTCGGCGCCGGTGGTGAGGGGCGACCTCGCCGCCGCCATGGCGCGGCTCCGCGAGAGAGCCCCCGAGGCGACGCTGGTCGTCAAGCGGGGCGCGCGCGGCGCCACCGTGCACCCCGCCGACGGCACGACGGTGGAGGCGCCCGGCTTCCCCGTGGAGGTAGTGAACGTCCTGGGCGCCGGCGACGCCTTCGCCGCCGGGCTCATCTACGGGCGCGCGCGGGGCTGGGGCTGGCGCGAGAGCGCGCGCCTCGGCAACGCCTGCGGCGCCATCGTCGTCACGCGCCACGGCTGCGCGAACTTCATGGCCACACTGGACGAAGCGCTGGCCCTGGCCGAGTCGCACGGGGGCCTGTGAGCCTCTAGCTGAACGGGCGCGCGGCGGCGGTGACGGCGCCGTTTGACACGTCCACGACGGCGCTGGTACCCTCCTGCCACAGCTGATTGGGTTCAGGCGCCGTGACGGGCGCGCTTCTCTTCGGGGCGCGTGCGCGTGCGTCAGAAGGAGTGGACATGAAGCGACTGGTGCTGGTCCTCGCCGCGGTCCTCGCCCTGTGCGGCACGGCGGCCGCGCAACGCGTGAACGTGCTCTGCTCGCCGGACCTCGCCTGGTGCGAGGCCCTGGGGCCGGCCTTCAAGGCGGCCACGGGCATGGACCTCGAGTTCATCAGGCTCTCCTCGCAGGACGCGCTGGCGCGCATCCGCGCCGAGGCCGCGAACCCCGTCTTCGACGTCTGGTTCGGCGGCACCGGCGACCCGCACCTCGTGGCCGCCACCGAGGGTCTCACCGAGTTCTACCAGCCCACGGTCTGGGACCAGCTCAACCCCGACCTCGTGGCCCAGGTGGGCGGCAAGTACATCCCGCTCTACGCCGGCGCCATCGGCTTCGTCGTCAACGAGGACGCCCTGGGCGGCAAGCCGCTGCCCCTGAGCTGGGAGGACCTCACCGACCCGCAGTACAAGGGCCTCATCGCCATGCCCGACCCGAACAGCTCCGGCACGGCGTACACGGTCATCGCCACCCTGGTGCAGATCTTCGGCGAGGACCGCGCCTTCGAGATCCTCGAGGGCATCCACAGGAACATCGCGCAGTACACGAGCTCGGGCGCTGCTCCCGGCCAGCTCGCCGGGCGCGGCGAGGTGGCCATCGCCATCCAGTTCATGCACGACGGCGTGAAGTTCGCCCTGCAGGGCTTCCCCCTCACCGTCTACGCGCCCTCCGAGGGCACCGGCTACGAGATCGGCGGCCTAAGCCTCATCAAGGGCGCGCCCAACCGCGACGCCGCCATCAGGTTCATCGAGTGGGCGCTGACCCCCGAGGCGCAGATGGTCGCGGCGCAGCAGGGCGACTCGTTCCAGCTCCCCTCGAACGTCAACACGCCGGTCCCCGAGGCGTCACCGAACCTCGACGAGATCAACCTCATCGACTACGACTTCGAACGCTTCGGCTCCCCGGAGGTCCGTGACGCCCTCGTCGGTCGCTGGACGAACGAGATCTTCCCGCTGCCTCGCTGAGGTGAGCGCGCGCGCGGTCGGGTCCCGGACCGGGGCCCGACCGCGTCCTTGCCGGGACCACGGCGGCGCGGTCGGCGCCGAGAGGCGCCGCGCGGCGGCTCGGCACGGGGCGTCCGGTTCCGCGGCCAGCCGCGCGCCCGCGCCCACGCGGGGGGCCGGGGCTTGAGCGTCTCGTCCCCCGCCGCCGCGCGCCCGGCGAGCGCGCCCCGGGTCAGCGCGGCCCTGGTAGCGGCGGTCCTGGCCCTGGCCGGGCTGCTGGCCCTGCCGCTCGGCAGGCCGGACAGGCCGTTCCTCACGCTCGATCCCAACCTCTACGCCGTGGCGCTGGGCGGGCCGCTCGTGTGGGCCCTGCTCGTCGCCACCGTGGCGGCCATGGTCGTGAGCGTGCTCCCGTTGAGGACCGCCCGGCGCGGCGACGCCGTGCTGGTGACCGCGGGGGTGGCGCTGGCGAGCCTGCTGGCGTGGCTCCTGTCGACTGGCACGCCGTTCGGCCTGGGGTCGCTGGTGGCGCTCGTGGGCCTGACGCTGGCGCTGGGCGCCGGCCTCAGCGAGTCGGGTCGCGTGCGCAGCGACCCGTTCGTGGCCGCGAGCATCCTCTTCGTGGCCGCGTTCGTCCTGCTCTTCATCCTCTACCCGCTCTACACGGTGCTGCGGGGCGCGGTGTGGGTGAACGGCCGCTTCGACCTCACGGTGCTGGCGGCCACGCTCAAGCACCCGCTCTTCTTCGTGCTCGACAACCCGGCGACCCCCGTGAACGAGGGGTCTCTGGCGCTGCGCTGGGGCGTCGGCGGGGCCGTGGTGGGTGCCGCGGTCGCGCTCCTGTCGCGGGCCGGGGCCGCGCGCGCCGTGCTCGTCACCGCGGGCCTCGCGGCGGCCGGCTTCGTGGTCGGCGTCCTCGTCTACGGCAGCGGGGCCCTCGTCACGAGCCTCGCCGTCGTGCTGGTCGTGGCGCCGCTGTGCACGCTGCTGGGGCTGGCGTTCGCGCTGCTGGGCCAGCGCGCGAGCTCCGGCCTGGTGCGGCGCTCGCTGGGCGTCGTCAGCGTCCTGCCCATCATCACGCCGCCCTTCATCCTCGCGTTCGCGATGGTCTTCCTCCTGGGCCGGCGCGGCCTGGTGACCTACAACCTGCTGGGCCTGAACTCGAGCTGGATCTACGGGATCCCCGGCGTGGCCATCGCCCAGGTGCTGGCATTCACGCCCGTGGCCTACCTGCTGCTGCGCGGGGCCATAGGCTCGCTGAACCCGGCGCTGGAGGAGGCGGCGCAGACGCTGGGGGCGCGCCCCGGGGTGACCCTGCGCACCGTGACGTGGCCGCTGCTGCGCCCCGCGCTGGCGGCCTCGTTCCTGCTGTCGATGATCGAGTCGCTGGCCGACTTCGGGAACCCTGTCGTGCTGGGCGGCAACAGGCGCTACCTGGCGAAGGAGGTCTACCTCTCGCTCACGGGGCGCTTCAACCCGCGCGAGGCCGCCGTGTACGGCGTGGCGCTGCTGGCGCTGGTGCTGCTGGCGTTCTTCCTGCAGCGCTGGTGGCTGGGCGGCTCCTCCTTCGTCACCGTCACCGGCAAGCCGTCGAGCGGCGCGCTGGCGCGTCTGCCGCGCGGCCTCGAGGCGCTGCTGGTGGGCCTGCTGGCGCTGTGGGCGCTGTTCGTGGCGGCGCTGTACGCCTCGATAGTGCTGGGTTCCTTCACGCAGCTGTGGGGCGTGAACTACACCCTCACCCTGCAGAACTACCAGGACTTCATGATCGCCGGCTGGCCCGTCTTCCTCTACACCCTGCGCGTCGCCGCCATGAGCGCGGTGCCGGCGATGCTGCTGGGCCTGCTCGTGGCGTTCCTCATCGCCCGTCAGCGGTTCTTCGGCCGGCGCTTCGTGGAGCTCGGCTCGCTGCTCTCCTTCGCCACGCCCGGCACGGTGATGGGCGTGGCCTACATCTTCGCCTTCAACACCGGCCCGTGGCTGATGACCTCTACGGCCACGATCATCGTGCTGGCGCTCGTGTTCAGGAACATGCCCGTGGCGATACGCTCGGCGGTCGCCGGCCTCTCCCAGGTGGACCCCAGCCTCGAGGAGGCGTCGACGATGCTGCGAGCGCGCTCCTGGACGACGCTCAGGCGCGTGCTGTTCCCCCTGCTCGTGAACGTCGTCGTCACCGGGCTCGTCTACGCGTTCGTCCGCGCCGTGACGGCGATAAGCCAGGTGATCTTCCTCGTGAGCCCCGGCAACCAGCTCGCCACCGTGCTGCTGCTGGGCTGGGTGGAGCAGGGACAGCTCGGCCGCGCCGCCGCGATGGGGACGGTACTCATCGTCTCGATGCTGCTGCTGATCCTCCTGGTCCTCGCGCTGGCGCGCCGGTTAGGCTCACGCATGGTGGAGGTGACGCCGTGAGGACCCTCGTGGGCGGCGACGTGAGCGCGACTGTCGCGCGAGCCCGCCGCGACGAGGCGGCGCCGTGAGCGCCGCCGCGGTGGACCGCGCCGCCACGCCCGGCGGCGGGTCGGCGAGCGTGAGCCTGCGCGGGCTCGTCAAGCGCTTCGGCCGCGACGTAGTGGCCGTGGACGGCGTGGACCTCGACGTGGGGCGCGGCGAGCTCGTCACGCTCCTCGGGCCCTCGGGCTGCGGCAAGACGACGATCCTGAGGATGGTCGCCGGGCTGGAGCAGCCCACGGAGGGCAGGATCGTCCTCGACGAGGACGACGTCACGCGCCTGCCCGCCTACCTGCGCGACGTCACCATGGTGTTCCAGAGCTACGCGCTCTTCCCGCACATGAGCGTCTACGAGAACGTCGCCTACGGGCTCAAGGTGGCGCGTCGGCCGGCCGAGGAGACGCGGCGGCGGGTGCAGGAGGCCCTCGAGATGGTGGGCCTCGGCGACCTGGGCGACAGGTCCACCAACGCGCTGTCCGGCGGCCAGCAGCAGCGCGTGGCGCTGGCGCGCGCGCTGGTCATCGAGCCGCGCGTGCTGCTCTTCGACGAGCCGCTCTCGAACCTCGACGCCAAGCTGCGCCGGCGGGTGCGCGACGACATCAGGGAGCTGCAGCAGCGGCTAGGCATCACCAGCGTGTACGTGACGCACGACCAGGAGGAGGCCCTGGCGATAAGCGACCGCATCGTCGTCATGCGGGACGGGCGGATAGAGCAGCAGGGCTCGCCGCACGAGCTCTACGCCAGGCCGGCCACGCGCTTCGTCGCCGACTTCATAGGCTCGGCGAACTTCCTGCCAGGCAGCTACGACGGCGCCGCCGTGGAGGTCATGGGCTACCGGGTGGCCCACCGGCAGGACGCGCCGGCCGGGCCCGTGACCGTGATGGTCCGCCCCGAGGCCGTGGAGTTCGCGCCCGAGGGCGAGCCGGGTCTCACGGCCACCTTGCGCCACGGCGCCTACCTGGGCCCCTTCACCGAGTTCCGCTTCGACCTCGGCGGTCAGGAGCTCTACGCGACGATCTGGGGCGGCGGGCTCACGACCGCGCGACCCGGCGACGAGGTGAGGCTGAGGTTCAAGCCGGCCGGCCTGTGGCTGCTGCCCCAGGCGTGACGCCGGGTCGCATACTCGAGCCGTCGCGGCCCATCAGGGTGCTCGCCTGCGACGTCGACGGCTGCCTCGCGGCGGCCGGCCACGCCGACTACGACCTGCGCGCGTTCGCCCGCCTGGCCGAGCTCAACGACCTCTCGTCGCGCGACGAGGCGGTGCCGGCCCTCACGCTGGTGACGGGCCGGCCCCACGCCTACGTCGACGCCCTGTCGCAGGCGCTGGCCGTGAGGCTACCCATGTCCTTCGAGAACGGCGCGGGCCTCGCCACCAGGCGACCCTACGGTTACAGGCTCGACCCGCGGGCCGAGGCGGGCCTGCCGGCGCTGCGGCGCCTCGCCGACGCCGTCGCGTCGTCGGAGCGCCTCATGCTGCAGCCCGGCAAGCTGGCCAGCCTCAGCGTCTTCCCGCGCCCCGCCGGCCGCGACCTGGGCGAACTCGCCGACGAGCTGGCCGCGCTGATCGCGCGCCTCGGCCTCGACCTGGTCGTGGACCCGTCCACCGACTGCGTGAACGTGCTGGTGCCCGGCGTCGACAAGGCCACGGGGTTCGCGTGGCTGTGCGCGGAGCTGGGCCTGGAGCCCGCGGAGGTGGCGGGGGTGGGCGACAGCGTGGGCGACGCGGCGTGGCTGGCGTCCTGCGGCGTGAGCTTCGCGCCCGCGAACGCCGTGCCAGAGGTGAGGCACGCGGTCACCGTGGCCGCGGGCGAGCCCGACGTGCGCGCGGTCGTGGCGGCGTACGAGGCGCTCGTCGCGGCGAACCGGCGGCTCCTGGCCGGTTAGCCGCCTCGGCTCCCGCCGCTGGGCCGGCGGGCCTAGCGGTTGAGCAGGCGGAAGAGGGTCTCCACCTGGAAGCTGGAGGCCGGTGGCGGGTCCTGCGTGAGGCGGGTGTAGACGACGGCCGGCGTGTCGCCGTCCACCAGGCGCAGCTTCACCTTCTCGAGGTCGCTGGGCAGAAGGGCGACCAGGTCGTCGTCGACGTACTGCCACGCGCCTTCGCGCAGCGTCGCGACCTCGACGGTCGAGTCGGTGGCGGAGTACTCCGACCAGCCGACCACGACCTCGCCGGAGTCGTTCTCCGCCAGGGAGGGCCCGAAGGCGTTGCTCTCGCTCGAGCGTCTGAGCGCCGTGCCCAGCGGCACCCAGCTCGGGGCCAAGTACCTGAAGAGGCGGATCGTCTGGTCGGTGGTGACGATGGCGGCCACGAGCTCTCCCGTGGACCGCACCAGCAGCACCGCCGCCTGATCGAGGGTCGAGATCGAGCCGCCCAGCGCCTGCCACGTCTGCAGCGTGGGATCCCACGCCTTCACGAACGAGCTGGCGTAGAAGCGCTCGCCCCACGAGACTATGGGGTCGCCGTCGGGGTCGAGCACGAGGTCTATGGCCTCGATGGGCGCGTCGTCGTTCACGTCGAGCTTGTCGCCTAGCGCCTGCCAGGCGCTGCCGGTCCAGCGCCTCACGAGGAGGTCGGCCGCCGCGACGCCGGGCGAGGCCTTCTGGGAGAACGCGACGACGGGGTGGCCGGACTCGTCCACGGCCAGGGCGGCCTGCTGAGGGTAGACGTCGCCGACGGTGAGGCCGTCGCCGAAGAGGGACCACTCCTGACCGTCCCAGCGGCTGACGTAGAAGTCGTAGTCGGGCGTCTCGCCGAACCAGCCGCTCCACACCACGACGACGTCGTCTCCCGCGACGGCGAGGTCGTGCACGAACGTGGCGCCGTCCCCGCCGTTCGGCGGCGGGATCTCCGTCCACTCCTGACCGTCCCAGCGGCTCAGGAGCGCCTGCGGCGACTCCTCGCGGTTGCCCGCCACCACCGGCCGGCCCTGGGAGTCGAGGTCGAGCAGCGAGCCGTAGATGGCGCTCGACCCCGCGTAGGCGAGCACGGGGTCGTCGCCCAGGCGCAGCCACGCCGGGACCGTCCAGCTCCAGCTCTCGGGCTCGAGCGCGTTGCCGGCCTCGTCCGCGATGCCGGAGGTGAGGCTGAGGGTCAGGTGCTCCGGGAGGTCGAGGGCCGACAGCGGGGTCACCGTCAGCGTGTGGCCGGACAGGGCGAGGGTCTTGGCGATGTTCACGGAGCCGTCGCCCGCCAGGAGCACCGTGGCGTCGGTGACCGTGGCGGGGTCGAGGTCCTCGGAGAACCCGACGGTGATGGGGAGGCCCACGGCCACGTCGTCGTCGCCGGGAGCCGGCTGGCGGGAGACGACGGCCGGCGGCGTGGCGTCGGAGGGAGGGGGCGGCGCGCTCGGGCTGCACGAGGCGAGCGCGGCTGGGAGGAGCAGGCAGGCGGCGAGGCGGGCCGCCGACCGGGCACGGCGGAGGGTCGCGAGGCTGGGTGCGTGACTCATACCTGTCCCGTCGGGCTCGTGGTCTACACCTGCAGGGCGCGAGAGAGTGGGGTGGGTGCACGAACCATACCGCCGCGGGCGACACCCGCGCCGTGCGCTGCCACTAGGATGGCCGCATGAGCCAAGCACCCGTGACCACCGCAGGACGCGAGCCGTCGTCGGCCGGCTCGGCCGGCGCGGTCAGCCGCTTCGTCAGGCACCACTTCAGGCACTTCAACGCCGCGGCGCTCGTGGACGCCGCCGACGCCTACGCGGACCACCTGGAGAGGGGCGGCGCGATGATGATCACGCTCGCCGGCGCGATGAGCACGGCCGAGCTGGGCCTGTCGCTGGCCGAGATGATCAGGCGCGACAAGGTGCAGATCATCAGCTGCACCGGCGCGAACCTCGAGGAGGACGTCTTCAACCTCATCGCCCACGACTTCTACCAGCGGCTGCCGCACTACCGCGACCTCACGCCGCAGCAGGAGCAGGAGCTGCTCGAGAGGCACCTCAACCGCGTCACCGACACCGCCATACCCGAGGGCGAGGCGATGCGGCGCCTGGAGGAGGCGCTGCGCGACGAGTGGGTGCGCGCCGACCGCGCGGGCGAGCGGTACTTCCCGCACGAGTTCCTCTACCGGGTGCTGCGGAGCGGCAGGCTGGAGGAGCACTACCAGATCGACCCCGAGGACTCGTGGCTGGTAGCCGCGGCCGAGAGGGACCTGCCCATAGTTGTGCCCGGCTGGGAGGACTCGACGACGGGTAACATGTTCGCGGCCGCCGTCATCGAGGGCACCGTCGGGAACGTGCACACGGTGCGCACGGGCATCGAGTACATGACGTTCCTCGCCGACTGGTACACGCGCGTCGCGACGGAGCGCTCGGTGGGGTTCTTCCAGATCGGCGGCGGCATCGCCGGTGACTTCCCCATCTGCGTGGTGCCGATGCTGCACCAGGACCTGGGCCGCGAGAACGTGCCCATGTGGGGCTACTTCTGCCAGGTCTCCGACTCCACCACCAGCTACGGCTCGTACTCGGGCGCGGTGCCGAACGAGAAGATCACCTGGGGCAAGCTGGCCGTGGACACGCCGAAGTTCATCATCGAGTCGGACGCGACCATAGTGGCGCCGCTGGTGTTCGCGCTGGTGCTCGGCTGGTGACGCCCCGCCGGGTCCGCTGAGCGGCCGACACGGGCGCGGCCGGCGGCGGGGCATCATCTGCTCATGGCGGTCGAGCTGCGCTTCCCCGGCTACCACCACCTGACGGCGGTCTCGGCGGACATCCGGGCGAACAAGAGGTTCTACACCGCGGTCCTGGGCCTGCGCCTGGTGAAGCGCTCGGTGAACCAGGACGACGTGTCGGCGTACCACCTCTTCTACGCGGACGCCGTGGGCAGCCCCGGGACCGACATCACCTTCTTCGACTGGGACGTCCCGCCCGAGCGGCGCGGCTCCAGGACGATCACCCGGACGGCGTTCCGCGTGGCGAGCGAGGCGTCGCTGGAGTACTGGGCGGCGCGGCTCGACGACCTGGGCGTGAGCCGCGCCGCGGTGGAGACCGTGGACGGGCGCCCCCGGCTGCGCTTCGAGGACCCCGAGGGCCAGCGTCTCGCGCTCGTCGTGGACGGCGGCGCCGGGCCCGCCGGCGTGCCGTGGGACGGCAGTCCGGTGCCGCCCGAGCACCGGCTGCGCGGCCTGGGCCCCGTGACGATGACGGTGAACGCGCTGGCGCCCACCGACGCCGTCCTGCGCCAAGTCACGGGCATGGCGCGGCTGCGCGACTACGAGGACCCGGACGGCCCCGGCGGCGTCGTGCACGTGTACGGCATGGACGGCGAGGGACCGCACGCCGAGCTGCACGTGGCCGTGCGGCCCGACCTGGCGCCGGCGCGCCCGGGGGCCGGCGGCGTGCACCACGTGGCGTTCCGCGCGCCCGACGACGAGACGCACCGCGCCTGGCTCGACCGCCTCGTGGAGCTCGGGGTCCCGAACTCGGGCTGGGTGGACAGGTTCTGGTTCCACAGCATCTACTTCAGGGAGCCCGGCGGCGTGCTCTTCGAGATCGCCACCGACGGACCCGGCTTCGCGGTGGACGAGGACCCGGGGGCGCTGGGCGAGAGGGTGGTGCTGCCCCCGTTCCTGGAGCCCCACCGCGAGCGCATAGTGAGCGCGCTGAAGCCCCTCGACTGAGGCCGTCGGCCCGCGCGGCGCCGGCCCCGGGACCTCCGCTCTGGGCGCCTACCCGCGGCGACGCAGCGCGCGCCGGCAGTAGGCGAGCCGGCAGCGGCGCCGACGCTCAGCGACGCAGCTCGCGCGCCGGCACCCCCGCGACGGTCGTGCCGGCGGGCACGTCCCTCACGACGACCGCGCCGGCGCCCACCACGCACCATGCGCCGAGCCTCACGCCGGGCAGCACCGTGGCGCCGGCGCCGACGAACGCCCCCTCCTCGGCGGCGACGCCTCCCGCCAGCGTGGCGCCCGAGGCCACCTGCACCAGGTCGGCCAGGGCGCAGTCGTGCTCGACGACCGCGGCGGTGTTCACGATCGCGTGGCGTCCCACGCGCGCACCGGGCTGCAGCACGGCGTGGGCGAAGACCACGGTGCCGTCGCCCACGCTCGCGTCCTCGGCGAGGAAGGACCGCGGGTGGACGAGGCGGGCGAACGCGCGTCCGGCGTGGCGCGCGGCCAGGCGCGCCCTGACGCCGTTGTCGCCCACGGCGAGGACGAGCTCTGCGGCTTCGGGCACGGCGGTGTCCTCGCCGACCACGGGCACGCCCATGACCTGCGAGCCCAGCAGCTCCGGCCGCCTGTCGACGAGCGCCGCGACCGCGCGTCCCGCCGCCCTGGCGGTGGCCACGACGACCTTGGCGTGGCCGCCCGCCCCCACTACCCAGAGCGGCGCGGACGACATCTCAGCCGACCAGCTTCGCCTCGAGGGCCGCGAAGGTCTCGTCGTTCACGCCGGCGCGCGCCAGGTAGGCGACGGCGCCGCCGTGCCTGGCGTCCAGGTGGTCGAGGGCCGGCTCCATGAGCTCGGGCGACGCTCCCAGCAGGCGCTGGTACTCCGCGCGGGGGACGCCGTCCCTCTCGGCCTGCTCCAGCAGGCGCCGGCGCAGCGGCTCGATGCGGGCATCGGTGAGCGCGAAGTCCTCGAGCACCGTCTGGCGGTCCACGCCCACCGACTCCAGCAGCAGCGCGGCGAGGAGGCCGGTGCGGTCCTTGCCCGCCGAGCAGTGGAAGAGTGCCGCGCCGGGCGCGTGGGCCACGAGCCTCGTGGCCTCGGCGAAGGCCGCGCCCGCGTGGTCGAGGGCGGCGAGGTAGAAGGCCGTGATGTCGTAGCGGTCGGCGATCTGGTGGCCGGACGCGTTGATGTGCGACCACACCTCGACGTTGTGCACGCGGCAGCTCGACCGCGACAGGAAGCGACTCGGCTCGCGCTCGCACTCCACGGGCCCGCGGAGGTCGACGACCGTGGTGAGGGGCAGCCTCTCGAGGAGGTCGAGGTCCGCGTCGGTGAGGGACGCGGGGCCGTCGGAGCGCAGGACGCGGCCGGGCCTGGTGAGGCGGCCGCCCGCGACGGGCAGCCCGCCGAGGTCGCGGGTGTTGAGCGTGCCCTCGAGCGGCAGGAACCGCGAGGAGTGGGTGCCGGCGGCCGTGAAGGACATCGCCAGATGGTACCGCGCCGGCCGCCAGGCACGCGGATCGCGGGCGCGGGTGCCGCCCGGCTAGCCACTCACATCGTGAACGGTGCTACGTTCGCGCCACACGGAGGTCGGCCATGAAGTGGGAAGACCGCGGTAGGAGCCGGAACCTGGAGGACAGGAGGGCGGCCGGACCGGCGCGCATGGGGCTGCCCCTGGGCCTGGGCGGGCTCCTCCTGGTGCTGGCCATCTCGGCGATCACGGGCATAGACCTGTCCGGTGTGCTGGGGACGGGCCCCAGCTCCCAGGTGAGCCCGCCCGTGAGCCAGGAGGAGCTCGACGCCGAGGAGGGCGAGGTGAGCTTCGTGTCGTTCGTGCTCGACGACGTGCAGGGCATGTGGCGCCAGCTCGTGCAGGGCGACTACCCTGACGCGAGGCTCGTGCTCTACCGCGACGCCGTCGAGTCGGCCTGCGGGGTGGCGCCGGCCGCCGCGGGGCCCTTCTACTGTCCTCTCGACACCAGGGTCTACGTCGACCTCTCCTTCTACGACGACCTGCGCCTCCGCTACGGCGCCCCCGGCGACCTGGCGCAGGCCTACGTCATCGCCCACGAGATCGGCCACCACATCCAGAACCTCACTGGCACCCTGGAGCAGGTGAGGCAGGCCCAGCAGGCCGCGCCCGGCCAGGCGAACGCGCTCTCGGTGGCCCTGGAGCTGCAGGCCGACTGCTACGCGGGCGTGTGGGCCGCCTCGGCGGACAGCCGCGGGGTGCTCGAGGCCGGCGACGTCGAGGAGGGGCTGAACGCCGCGGCAGCGGTGGGCGACGACCGTCTCTCGGGCATGGCCGGCCGCGCCGCGAACCAGGAGACCTTCACCCACGGCACCTCGCAGCAGAGGGCGGACTGGTTCGCCACCGGCTACCAGACGGGCGACCCCAACGCCTGCGACACCTTCGCGGCGCTCTAGCCGGCGGCACCGGCGCCGGCGCGTTCGTGCCGGTCGAGGAGCGTGCCTAGCGCCGCGAGGTCGTCAGGCGTGAGCTCCCATGCGCCCGCCTCGGCGTTGCGGCGCACCTGCTCGGTGCTGGTGGCCCCGGCGATCACGCTGGCCACCTCCGGCTTGGCCAGCAGCCAGGCGAAGGCCAGGTCCGTGAGCTCCTTGCCCCGCTCCGCGGCGAAGGCGACGAGGTCCTCCACGAGGTCCAGGTTCTCGGGGGTGAGGTGCTTCTCCCAGCGCGGGTTGCCCGTGATGCGCGTGCCCTCGGGCAGCGGCTGACCGCGGCGGTACTTGCCAGTGAGGAGCCCGCTGAAGAGGGGGAAGTAGGGGAGGAAGGCCAGGCCGCGCTCACGGCAGGCGGGCAGCACGTCCCTCTCGGCGTCGCGGCGGAGCAGGCTCAGCTCGTTCTGCACGCTCACGAAGCGCGGCGCGCCCGGGGCCACGGCGGCCTCGGCCTCGGCGATCTGCTCGGCCGAGAAGTTCGAGCAGCCTATCTCGCGGACCAGGCCGGCTCGTACGGCCTCGGCGAGGGCGCCGAGGGTGTCCGCTATGGGCACCTCGGGGTCGGGCTTGTGGAGCTGGTAGAGGTCGACGTGGTCGGTGCGCAGGCGCCTGAGGCTGTCCTCGAGGGCCTGCCTCACGTACTCGGGCCTGGCGCCCTGCTTGCCCTCGGCGACCTTGCTGCCGAACTTCGTGGCCAGCACGACGCGGTCGCGGCGTCCCTGGAGGACGCGGCCGAGGAAGGTCTCGCTGAGGGTGCCGCCGTAGGTGTCGGCGGTGTCCAGGAAGTCGACGCCGGCGTCCAGCGCGGCGTCGACGACGGACCTGGTGGCGGCCTCGTCGAGGCGTCTGCCGAAGTTGTTGCAGCCCAGGCCCACCACGGACACCCGCAGGCTGCCTATCGAGCGCTTGCGCATCGCTGCCATGCCTGAGGATAGCCGTCGCAGACAGCGGGACCTCGCCGGAAGGACCAGGCGGACGGCGGGCGGGCACCATGTGCCCGCCCGCTGCCGCTGCCGTCGCGCCGACTCAGCTCAGGTTCCGCGACGCGTACACCTTCATCGCCGACGTGAGCAGCCTCACCGTGGCCTCGTCGCCGATGTTCCTGGCGAAGCGCTGGTCCTGCACGTAGAGGTCGGCGAGGCCCTCGTAGGCCTGGCGGTTCGGGTCCCAGGCGATCCGCACGACCGAGATGTGCTCCTCGACGGCGGCCTGCACCCTGGGGTCTTCCGGCGCCGCGCCCTCGCGGGCTAGCTCGGCGAACCTCGCGTGCACCTCGCCCCACAGCTCGCCGGAGAGGAACCTCTCCCGCTGGGCCTGCGGCAGGCGGCGGATGCGGTCGTTCGCGCGGTCTACGGCCTCGTCGCCGTACATCTCCCTGGCTTCCTGCTCGTACGGGTTCTGGATCAGCCCGTCGAACATCTCCTCTGGCTTCATGCTCGTGCCCTCCTCGAGGCTGGAGATGGTCCTGTCGACAGTGGCTAGGAGCCTGTCGAGGCGCTCCCGCTCCGCGGCGAGCCGGGACCTGTGACGCCTGAGGACCGAGACCCTCTCGTCCTCTCCGCGGCTGGCCAGCACCGCGCCGACGTCGTCGAGGCCCAGACCGAGCTCCTTGAGCAGCAGGATCTCCTGCAGCCGCAGCAGCTCCGGCTCTCCGTAGTGCCTGCGCCCGCCGTCGCTGGTGAAAGCCGGCTCCAGCAGGCCTATGGCGTGGTAGTGCCTCAGCGTCCGCGAGGTCACGCCCGTCATGCGGGCGACCTCGTCGATGGACCAGCTCAAGCCCTGTCTCCTTCCCCGGCGCGCCTCCGCTGCGGCCGCGTCCGGCCGGCGGCGCGCACCGCGCCGCGGCCCGCCCGTCTCGGCGGACCCCGCGCCACGGACCGCCGCGTCCAGCGGGCCGAGACCGCGGCCCGCCCTGTTGGGCGGGCCGGGGCGAGGATAGACGTTGACGCAACGTCAACTTCAAGGGGGCGGGGCACGTCCCGGATACGATGCGCGGCGGTGAACGGGCGCAGGGCGGAGCTGGCGGCGGAGCGCGTGAGGAGCGCGCTGCTGGCGGAGCGCGTCGCCACGGACCCCGTGGCGGCGGTGCGGACGCTCCTCGCGGTCCAGGCCCAGGAGCACGCCTTCTCGCGCTGGACCGTCGGGCAGCGCCTGGCCGGCGAGCCGGGCGAGGACGTCGTGCGGCGCGCCCTGGACGAGGGCAGCATCGTGCGCACCCACGTCCTGCGGCCCACCTGGCACTACGTCGCCGCCGAGGACCTGCGCTGGCTGCAGGACCTGACCTCCGAGCGGGTCCTGGCCGGCAGCGCCGGCTGGTACCGCAACAACGGCGCCGACGAGGCCTTCCTCGGCCGCGCCCGCGACGTCGTCGCGCGGGCGCTCGAGGGCGGCCGGCACAAGACCAGGGACGAGCTGAGGTCCGAGCTGGCCGCCGCGGGCGTCGACGTCAGCGGCCAGCGCATGACCGTGGTGCTCTTCGACGCCGAGCTGCGCGGCCTGGTCTGCTCCGGGCCCCTGGCCGGCAAGCACCACACCTACGCGCTCGTCGAGGAGCGCCTGCCGCCCGCGCCGCGCCTGGAGCCCGAGGAGGCCACCGCGCGCCTGGTGGCGCGCTACCTCGCCGGCCACGGACCCGCCACCCTCAAGGACCTCAGGTGGTGGTCGACGCTGACGCTGAAGCAGCTCCGCGCCGGCCTCGAGGACCTCGGGGACGCCGTGCAGCGGGAGGTCGTCGACGGCGTCGAGTACCTGCGGCTCGCCGAGCCCGTCGGGGGCGACGGGTCCCTCGTGACCGCGCCGGAGTCGCCGCGGTTCCAGCTCCTGCAGGTCTTCGACGAGCTGGTCGTGGGCTACGCCGAGACGCGAGGCCTGCTCGACCCCGACGGCGAGTTCGGGGCCGTGCTGACGATCGGCTGGGGCGAGCTGGCGCACCTGGTGGTGGAGGGCGACCGCCTCGTGGGACGCTGGCGCCAGCAGCGCCGCGGCGGGTCCGTGGAGCTGACGATGCGGCTGTCGCGCCCCCTGGGGCGCCGCGACCGCGACGAGCTCGCGTTCGCCGCCGCACGCTTCGGGTCGTTCTTCGGCCTGCCGGCCAGGCTGACCCTGCTCTAGAAGAGCACCTCACCGTACTCATGAGGCCCGGAACCCGGGTCATGCGCGCCCGCCTAGTCTCGCGGCCATAGGAGGACGCGATGCCGAGGGACGACAGAGACCGTGACCGCGGCGCCGACATGGCGCCCATCAACCGCGACGCCTACCCGGAGGACGACCCGGGCGGCGCCGCCGAGCGCATCCTGGACCCGCTGGCGCCCAGCGACGCGCTGAGCGAGGTGGAGGACCAGCGCTCGCGCCTCTACCCGGCGCCGCTCGCCGGGGTGGAGCCGCTGGAGGGGCACGCCGTCGACCCCGATGCCGAGGAGACGGCGGTGGCGGACGCCGTGATCAAGGAGCGCGCCGGTTCGGGCTGGGAGCTCGCCGGCGAGCTCGACACGCTCCCGGCGCGCCTGGGCGGCGAGGAGGGGCTCGGGGTGATGCGCGAGGTGCGCAGCGCCGACGGCGTCGCGGTGTCGATGCCAGGCACCTGGCGGCCCCCCGCGGGCGATACCCCCATGGACCGCTTCGCCGCCGGCGAGGTGCTCCGCTACGAGGGGCCGCTCCACCACGGCGACGGGACCGTGGAGCAGGTGGCCGAGGACGTGCGCGTGACCAGCGCGGGGAGGTACGTGACGGAGGACGGCGAGGAGTACCACATCGTCAACTTCGAGGCCGTGGAGGGACCGCAGGCGCGACGGGCGTAGCGCCGGCCGGCCCCGGCAGGGCGGGGCCGCGGGGACCAGCACGGACGCGCGGAACCGGCGGGCGCCTCCGGGCGCGGGTCAGGCCTGCGCCCTGCCGCGACGGAGCAGCTGCCACACGACCCAGCCGACGACCGCCAGGCCGAGCAGGGCCCAGAGGAAGCCCTCGAGCCTGTCGACGACCGCCAGGACCGCCTCCCAGCGCTCGCCCAGCGCCCAGCCGGCGCTGACGAGCGCGCCGTTCCACAGCACGGTGCCGAGCACCGTGTAGAGGGCGAAGCGGCCGAAGCCCATGCCGGAGACGCCGGCCGGCAGCGAGATCAGGCTGCGCACGCCGGGCACGAAGCGCGCCCAGAAGACCACCTGCGCGTCGTAGCGCTGGAAGAACGCGAGGGCGTCGTCGTAGTCGGCGACTCGCAGGAGGACGTAGCGCCCGTAGCGGGCTATGAAGGCCCGCACCCGCTGCTCGCCCAGGACGCGTCCCAGCCAGTAGAAGCCCGTGGTGCCGACGAACCCGCCCAGGCTGGTGGCTAGCAGCACGAGGACCACGTTCAGCCTGCCCTCGGCCACGAGGAAGCCGGCGAAGGGCAGGACGAACTCGGACGGCACGGGGGGCACGAGGTTCTCCAGCAGGGAGAGGAAGGCCAGCCCGGCGTAGCCCAGCGCCTCGACGATGCCCAGCATGATGGTCCTCAGGCCGTCGAGGATCGCGGTCACGGCGGACACCGTACCCCGAGGCGGGCCGCCTGGCGGCGCGACCCTGTTCGCGGAAGCCCCGGCGCCAGCGGGTTACTCTGCCTGCCGTGGCCGCAACGGGAGGCGAGCGCCGTGGACCAGAGCTGTCGCGGCGCGAGTTCGTGCGCTCCGCCGGGCTGGCCGGGCTGGCCGCGCTGCTGTTGGGCGCCGCGCCGCTGGAGGCGCCGCGGGCGTTCGTGCTCTCCCGCCACGAGAGGCGCATAGCCGGCCTGAGGCGTCCGCTGACGCTGGCGCTGCTCACCGACCTCCACCTCGGCCCCTACCTGGGCGAGGGCGCGCTGGCGAGGTGGGTGGAGGCCACGCTGCGCCTCGAGCCGGACGTCGTCCTGCTGGGAGGCGACATCGTCGACAGGGCGTACGGCGGCGACCTCGCCGAGCTGGCGCGCCACCTGCCGCGCCTGGCCGCGCCGCTCGGCGTCTACGCGGTGCTCGGCAACCACGACCACGCCCGCTACCGCCGGGTCGAGCCCCTCGTCGACGTGCTGGAGGGGTCCGGCGTGAGGTTGCTCGACAACGCCGCGGTGCGGCTCCGGGACGACATCGTGCTGGCGGGCATAGACGACCTGCGCGTGGGCCGCCCCGACCTGGGGGCCGCGCTGGCGGAGGGCGAGGGCCTGCGTGCGGGCGCCGGCGGGGCGCTGGCCCTCCTGTCGCACAACCCCGACGTGATCCCGGGGGCGCGGGGCGCCGTGGACCTCGTGCTGGCCGGCCACACGCACGGCGGCCAGGTGCGCCTGCCGCTCGTCGGCGCCGTGTTCACGTCCTCCCGCTACGGGCGGCGCTACCTCTCCGGCTGGGTGGACGACGGGATGCCAGCCTTCGTGTCGCGGGGCTTGGGCGTGACCACGCTGCCGTTCCGCTACGACTGCCCTGCCGAGCTCGTGCACCTCACCCTGCTGCCGGGCTGAGGCGCGTGCGCTCAGCGGGTGGCGCGGGCCACGACCTCGGCCACGAGGCCGGCGGCCGCGTCTATGGTCTCCTCGGTCAGCGTGGGGTGAACGGGGAAGAAGAGGACCGTCTCGCCGATCTCGCGGGCCACGGGCAGCGGCTCGGCCGGCGCGAGGCCCGCGTTCACGAAGGCCTCCTCGCGGTAGATCTCGCTGCAGCTCCCGACCTTGAGGAAGAGCCCCATGGCCGCGAGCTCGTCCTGGATGCGGTCGCGGTCCCAGCCGGCCTTCAGGGCCTCCGGCACCACGTAGCCGTACAGCCTGTAGTAGGAGTGGCGCACGCCCGCCCTGGGCTCGGGGAGCCTGAGGCCGGCGAGGTGGCCGAGGCGCTCGCGCCACAGCGCGGCGTTGCGCTCGCGGGCCGCCACCGACTCCTCGAGGTCGCGCAGCTGGAGGCGCCCCAGGGCCGCCTGCATCTCGGTCATGCGCCAGTTCGTGCCGAACCTGTCGTGCAGCCACTGGTAGCCGGGCGGGTGCACCTTGTGGAACACGGTGTGGTAGCCCTTGCCGTGGTCCTTGTACGACCAAGCCCACTCGAACCAGTCCTCGCGGTCGAGTGCCAGCAGGCCGCCCTCGCCGCCCGTCGTGATGATCTTGTCCTGGCAGAACGAGAACGCCGCCATGTCGCCGAAGGAGCCCACGGGCTCGCCGTCGATGGAGGCCCCGTGCGCCTGGGCGCAGTCCTCGATCACGAGCAGGCCGCGGTCCTTGGCGAGGTCGAGGATCGCGGGCATGTCGGCCGGCCAGCCGGCGAGGTGCACGACGACGATGGCCTTGGTGCGGGGGGTGAGGACGCGCTCGATGGTCGCGGCGGTGATGTTGCCGCTGTCGCGGTCCACGTCGGCGAGCACCGGCGTCGCTCCCACCACCACGGCGGCGCCCGCCGAGGCGATGAACGTGCGTGGGGTGGTGACGACCTCGTCGCCCTCGCCCACGCCGCCCGCGCGCAACGCCAGCTCGAGCGCCACGCTGCCGTTCATGAGCGCGATGGCGTGCTCGCGGCCCAGGGCGGCGGCGTACTCGCGCTCGAAGGCGAACACCTGCTCGCCGGTCCACTGGTTCACGCGGCCCGAGCGGAGCACCTCCGCGACGGCGGCCAGCTGCTCATCTGTGTAGCGCGGCCACGGTTCGAAGGGGCGGACGAGGGGTCTGGCGGCGCTTGTCATCGGTCCTCCGTGACGGGGCGCTCAGCCACGGCTGCTGCGCGGGGCCGTCGGCACGATGGTACCCGGGCGCCGCGCCACTCGGGCCTACGCCGTCACGTGCGAGGCCTCGTCCCCGCGCTCGGGCGCCCGGCCCGGCGGCGTGGGCTGGGCCTGCTTGGCCGCGGCCTCAGCCGCCCTTGCTGACCCACTTGCCGCTGTCGTCCTTGCGGTACTGCTGCTTGACGGCGCTCCAGGCGACCTTGTGGGCCACCTCCTCGCGCGAGGCGTCGCCGCGGCGCTCCTCGGGCTCGTCGTACTGCTTCCAGGCGCTGTTGAAGGCCTCCTTGTAGATCTCCTGCGCGTGGCGCGGCAGGTTGTCCTTGACGCTGTCCGGGAGCTCGCTGATCCTGTCGTACGGCATCGTCATACCTCCCCGTCGTGCACGGCCCGGCGGCCGCCCCCTGGCGCGATGTTCGTGCCGGCGGC
>JBIQHQ010000006.1:0-18806 GCA_044508445.1 Deinococcaceae bacterium | reverse complement strand
GTGGCGCCGGTTATCGTCGCGCCGTGGAGGGCTCGGACGTCGCGCGCTCCGGCGGACGCCTGGTGGACACGGGACCCGTGTGGGACGAGGGCGGGTCGCTGGACCTGCCGAGGCTCGTGGGGGAGGTCACGGCCGACGTCTGCGTCGTGGGCCTGGGCGGCACGGGCCTGTCCGCGGTGCGGGCCGCCCTCGCACGCGGCCTGCGGGTGGTGGGCCTCGACGCGTCGGGCGTCGCCTCGGGCGCGGCCGGGCGCAACGGCGGCTTCCTGCTCGCCGGTCTGGCGGCCTTCCACCACGTCGCCGCGGAGGCGCTGGGGGCGGAGCGCGCCGCGGCGCTCTACCGCCTGACGCTCGACGAGCTGGCGGCCATGGAGCGGCTCACGCCGGACCTTGTGCGCCGGACGGGATCGCTGCGGGTCGCCGCCTCGGCCGCGGAGCTCGAGGACTGCCGCGAGCAGCTCCGGCGCATGCGCCGGGACGGCCTCCCAGCCGAGCCGTACTCGGGGCCAGAGGGCGAGGGCCTGCTCTTCCCCGAGGACCGCGTCTTCGACCCGCTCGCCCGCTGCCGGCGCCTGGCCGCTCTGGCCCTGGCGGACGGCGCGTCGCTGTACGGCGGCTCGCCCGCCCTGTCCGTCGCCCGCGACGAGGTGGCGACGCCGGCGGGCCGCGTGTCGTGCGACGCCGTGGTCGTGGCCGTCGACGGCGGGCTCGAGCGCCTGCTGCCCGAGCTCGAGGGACGCGTGCGCACGGCCCGCCTGCAGATGCTCGCCACCGCGCCCACCGACGAGGTGCGCCTGCCGCGGCCCGTGTACCGGCGCTACGGCTTCGAGTACTACCAGCAGCTACCGGACGGGCGCATCGCCCTGGGCGGCTACCGCGACCGCGGCGGCGACGGCGAGTGGACCCACGACGCCGAGCCCAACGCGGCGGTCCAGGAGCTCCTCGAGCGCTTCCTGCGCGAGGAGCTGCGGGTGAGGGCGCCGGTGACGCACCGCTGGGCGGCGCGGGTCGGCTTCTCGCGGGGCGTGCTGCCCGTCTTCGCGCGGCTGCGGGGCGGCGTCGTGGCCGTGGGCGGGTACAGCGGCACGGGCAACGTCGTGGGCTCCCTCCTGGGCCGCGAGGCCGTGTCCGCGTGCCTGGGCGACGCCGGAGGGCTATCCGGCCTCTTCGACCTCGACCTGCTGGGCTGAGGGCCCCCAGACCGGGTCGGCCCACAGCGGCAAGGAGCGCAGCGCCGCCCGCGCCGCCCGCCAGCCGGGGAGGTGACGCGCCACCACGGCCCAGAACCGCGGGCTGTGGTCGGGCACGAGCAGGTGAGCGAGCTCGTGCACCACCACGTACTCCAGGCAGTGCCGCGGTCTCGTGACCAGCGCCAGGTTGAGGACCACCTTGCCGGCGCGCACGTGGCACGTGCCCCAGCGGGACGTCATGCGCCTGACCCGGAGCGTGGGGGTCGGGAGGCCCATGCGCCGCGACCACAGCTCCACCTCGGCGGCGAACTCCCCCTCCGCGACGGCGCGCAGGCGCCGCTGCAGGGCGGCGAGCCGCGCGTCGCGTCCGGCGCCCCGCGTCACCCTGACCTCCAGGGCGGGCGAGCCAGGCCCGCCGCCGGGGGGCGGGTAAGGGCGCGCCGCGCCGGACCCGCGCGCCACGAAGCGCAGCGCCAGCGGCCGGCCGAGAACCGCGACGGTCTCGCCGTCCTCGCACCTCAGGGGGGCGGGACGCGGCACGGCGGCGAAGCGGCGGCGGTGGCTCTCGATCCAGTCGCGCCGCGCCACCAGGGCCGCCACCACGGCCCGTTCCGGCATGCGCAGCGGGGCGCTCACCTCGACGCGCCCGTCGGGAGGGTAGACCCTCAGCGTCAGGTTCTTGACGCGCTTGCGCACGAGCAGGGCCGAGACCCCGCCGGCACGTATCTGGCGGGCCCCGCGCCGCCCATCGTCGCGCACCACGCGAACATACCTGCTATCCTGCCGCCGATGCGCACCGCAGAGGAGGCGAGACCCCGGGGGGCCGAGGCCGCCGTCGGCCCACAGGCCGAGGCGACGGCCGGCGACCACGTGGCGCCGCTGGGTAGGGGACGCGGGATGGAGCTGGCGCTGCGCCTGCTGCCGCGCCCGGCGCCCGGACCGGCGACGCGGTTCTGGCGCGTGTTCGTCAAGGCCTTCCACAGCCTGGCCGTGCTGGCCATGGGCTCGGCCTCTCTCTACCTCGTCTACTGCGCCCTCACGGGTCGCCGTGACGTCTTCACGGTGCTCTCGCTGGTCATGATCGGCGTGGAGGCCGTCGTCTACGCCACCTTCGGCCGCGCCTGCCCGCTGACGATCCTGGCCCGCAACCTCGGCGACGAGGGCGGCCACGACTACCTGTTCCAGTGGCTGCTGGGGCACTCGCGCATCCACTACGTGGCGCGCGCGCTGGCGCTGCTCGCCGTCGTGGGCGTGGCGTCCATACTGCTGGCCGAGCTGCTCTGAGCCGCACCGACGAGGGGACGGGCCCGCCTCGCTGCGGGTCCTCTCGTCGCGTAGCGGTGGGCAGCGTTCCGCCGGACGGCGCGCCCGGGCGACTGGCTCCCGGGGGCGACCCGCGCGCCCAGCTCCCGGAGGGGGGCGCACGGCGACACCACAAGCAGAGGCTCATGAAACTTGACATGACCCGGCTCAGTTTTCATAATGGAGACAGCGGCCGTGGCGCCCTCGCGTCACGGCGAGTCCAACGACACGGAGGTGAGCGATGGCTCTCAGCACCAGGTTCAACAGGCCGCGCCTGGGGGCGCTCGCGCTGTCTCCCTTCTTCTCCGACTTCGACCAGCTCCTCCAGCCTCTCACCGAGCTCGGCCGCGTGGGCATGGGCGTCTACCATCCCCTCGACCTCTACGAGACCGACGACGCCGTCGTGCTCGAGATGGCCGTGCCGGGGGTGGCGCCCGAGGACCTCGACCTGAGCCTCGAGGGCAGGCAGGTGACGATCCGTGGGCGCACCGCCGAGGACGGGGACGATGACAGGCGCTACTGGCTGCGGGGCATGCCTCGCGGCGAGTTCAGCCGCACGGTGACGGTGCCCAGCGGCATCGACGCGAACGCGATCGAGGCGAAGGTCGACCAGGGCGTGCTGACCCTGCGCATGCCCAAGGTGCCGGAGGCGGTGGCCCGCAAGATCGCCGTGAGCGGCGGACGCGGTGACGGCGTGAAGACCCTCGAGACCGCCGAGGCGCCCGCCGCCCAGGCCGTGGGCGTCGCCGAGCAGCAGCCGGCCTGAGCCGAGCAGTGACCGGCCCGAGCCGCGCGACCCCAGGCAGGGCGCCAGGCCAGCCGCCGACTGCACCCCGGTCGGCGGCTTCTCTTTGGAGTGCGGCGGGAGTTCGGCCTAGGTTTCCCCAAGTACTACCGCCTATTACCCGGCAGGCACTGTCCCTCGTTGTACACTCGCTGCCGAGGAGAAGGTGGTGGGTGCGACGGGAGAACCACATGGCATTGACTGAGGTGATAGTCCTGGTTCCCGAGGAGCGCGTCGGCGAGTTCTACCGGCTCGTCGGCAACTTCATCGGCGGCGGCACCATGGAGCAGGAGGAGGCCCCTGCGCGCCGCCGCGGCCGCCGGCGCCGCGCCGAGGGCCAGAAGCTGGCCAGCACCAGCCGCTACGCCCCGCTCCACGAGCACCTCAAGGGCGTCTCGAAGGACACCAAGTCCTACGAGCTGAGCTTCGACGAGATCTCCACGATCATGGGCGACAAGCTCCCGCAGTCCGCCTACGACCACCGCGCTTGGTGGGCGAACACCGAGTCCCACTCGCAGGCGCTGGCTTGGATCTCGGCCGGCTGGAAGGTCGACAAGGTAGACCTCGAGAACCAGCTCATCCACCTCGTCAGACAGCGCTGAGACCGTGGCCGGGGGGCGCCGGGGGGCGCCCACGGCCCAGCGGCACGAGCCAGGCGGCCGGCCCCAGGGGCCGGCCGCGGTCGTTGGGTCGGACGTCTAGGCCGCCGCCGCGAGCGGCACACCGTCAGCCGTGCCCCCCAGACCTCTCAGGCGGAGGGAGCGGTGGGGACGTCGCGGCGCAGCCTGCTGAGGTGCTGCTTGCGGAACTTCGCGACCTTCGGGGCGATCACCGCCGCGCAGTAGGGCTGGTAAGGGTTACGCGCGAAGTAGTCGTCGTGGTACCCCTCGGCGGGGTAGAACTCCCCGGCCGGCTGCACCTGCGTCACCAGCGGCGCGTCGTAGAGGCCCTGCTCCTCCACGCGCCTGATGGCCTCCCTGGCCTGGCGGTCCTGCTCCTCGGAGAGCGTGAGGATGGCCGAGCGGTACTGCGGCCCCACGTCGTTGCCCTGTCGGTTCGGCGTCGTGGGGTCGTGGATCGTGAAGAAGACGTCGAGCAGGTCGTCGTAGGTGATCACGCTGGGGTCGTAGGTGACGCGCACGACCTCGGCATGGCCGGTGGAGCCTGTGCACACCTGCTCGTAGCTCGGGTTCGGCACGTGGCCGCCGGCGTAGCCGGACTTCACCTCGACCACGCCGTTGAGCTCCTTGTAGACGGCCTCCAGGCACCAGAAGCAGCCGCCGGCGAGTATCGCCGTCTCGAGTCTTTCCACCGCCACCTCCCAGGTCCGGGCGGAGTGGGCCCGGACTCCTACATCATCGCCGCCCGGAGCTAGGCGGCACGTGCGGTGAGGAACTCGACGAGCAGCCTCACCCCGTAGCCGGACGCGCCGGGCTGCAGGTAGGCCCGCTGTCCGGGCTTGTCCACGAGCTCCATGCCCGCCATGTCCACGTGCGCCCACGGGTAGTCGACGAAGGCCCGCAGGAACGCCGCCGCCGTGCCCACGCCCCCCTGGGAGCCGCCGGAGTTCTTCAGGTCGGCGACCTGCCCCTCGATCGTCTTCGCGTACTCCTCGAAGAGCGGCATGCGCCAGACCCGCTCGCCCGACTCCTCGGCGGCGCGCGCGAGCTCGCCCGCCAGGGCGTCGTCGTTGGCGAACAGCGAGGCGCTCACGCCCAGGCCCAACGCCACCACGGAGGAGCCGGTGAGCGTGGCGATGTCCACGACGGCCGCGGGGCGGTAGCGCTTGGCGTAGACCAGGGCGTCGGCCAGGGCCAGGCGCCCCTCGGCGTCGGTGCTCAGCACCTCGATGCTGGTGCCGTCGGCCGCCACGATCACGTCGGAGGGCCTGTAGGCGCGCCCGTCGGCCATGTTCTCGACGCAGGGGCAGAGCCCGACGACCCTCAGCTCGAGCCCCAGCTCGGCGACCGCGGCCATCGCCCCGATGACGGCGGCGGCGCCCGCCATGTCGCCCTTCATGGGCACCATGCCCTCGCGCGACTTCAGCGAGAAGCCGCCCGTGTCGAAGGTCACGCCCTTGCCGACGAGCACGACCGCGGGCAGGTCCGCGCGGTCCGCGTTGTGCTCCATGACCACGAACCGCGGCTCGTGCGCGCTGCCCCGCGCCACGGCCAGCAGCGCGCCCATGCGCTGCTCTGCGGCCCACTCGGCGCCGTGGGCGGTCACGCGCAGGCCATGGCGGCCCGCCAACGCCTCCGCGGACGCGGCCAGGTACGCGGGCGTGGCCACGTTCGCCGGGGAGTTGACGAGGTCGCGGGCCAGGTAGGCGCCGTTCACCGCGGCGCGGGCGAGGCGAGCGCCCTCCTCCAGCGCGGCCAGCTTGGCGGGGTCGGCCTCCAGCAGCGTCACGCTCTCGAGCCGGGGCCGGCCCTCGTCGCGCCGCTTCCAGCCGCGGAACTCGTAGGCAGCGAGCGCGGAGCCCTCGAGCGTGGCCCGGGCCGCCCGCGCGGGGTCCAGCCCGCCGATGCCCGCGCCGTGGGCGATGGTGGCGAGGGTGGCGGCACCGAGCTCGCGCGCCCGCTTCGCCGCGGCGGCGGCGGCGCGCCTGGCGGCCTCGGGGCCGAAGCTCCCGCGAGGGCCCAGGCCGACCACCAGCAGGCGCTTCGCCGGCAGGGCGCCGCGCGGGTGGATGACGGCGACCTGGCCGAGCTTGCCGGTCAGCTCGCCAGCGGCGATCAGCTCGGAGACCGCGCCGCCCAAGGCGGCGTCGGCGGCGCCGGTGGCCCCGCCGGGCGACGTGACGCCCTCGAAGAGGTTCACGACGAGGGCGTCGCCTTCCCACGACTCGAGTCGCGCGGCGGCGACCTCGAGCGCCGGGGTTGCGCTGGGCGGCGCGGGGACGGTGGCTACGGCTTCGTGTGGGTCGGGGTCGCCGGGGACCCCAGGCGCGGCTCTCATGAGCCGATGCTAACCAGGCGCGGGCGCCTCAGTTGTCCAGGCGGCCATGCCCGGAGGCGACGAGGTCGGCGACCCAGACGGGCCGCCCGGGCGCGGTGGCGGGCCCGCCGGCCACGGCGGCGGCCAGCGCCTGGTAGGCCTGGTAGGCGGTCTCGCCGTCCTCGGAATCGAAGAGCACGTACTCGATGCCGCCGGTGGACACGGCCACGAGCTCGAAGAGGTCGGGCTCGGCGGCGCCGGCCTCGAGCTGCGCCTGGTCGACGTCGTCGGGGTAGACCTCGATGACCTCGATGCTCTCCATCGCGTCCAGGTTCACGAGCCTATCGTCGAGTGTCCAGACCCACATGGTGCGCTCCGCCTTGTCGAGGGATGTAGTCCGGCGGGAGCCGGCGTGCGCCGATGATACCCGTCAAGCGCGGCGGTCGAGCCTGTCGCGCATGCCGTCGGCGATGAACTGGAACGACAGCGACGCCGCGGCGAGGAACAGGCCCGGCCCGACGGCCGCCCAGGGCTGCCTGGTGAGGAACGCCCGCGACTCCTGCAGCACGTTGCCCCAGCTCGGGGTCGGCAGCGGCACGCCCAGGCCGAGGTACGAGAGCGAGGCCTCCACGAGCAGGAACGTGGCGGCGGTGCTGGCGCCCTGCACCAGCAGGTTGCCCACGAAGTTCGGCAGCGCGTGGCGCACCACCTGCCGCGGGCGCGAGGCGCCCAGCGCCACGGCGGCCAGCACGTACTCGCTCTTCAGCTCGCTGCGGGCGTAGGAGCGGGCCAGCCTGAAGTAGACGGGTGACCCCGCCACGCCCAGCGCCAGCACGGTCTGGGCGGCGCCGCCGCCGAGGATCGCCACGACCAGGAGCACGAGCAGGAAACCGGGGAAGGCCAGCAGCGAGTCGAAGGCGCGAGTCAGCACGGTGTCGACGGCGCCGCCCACCGCGGCCGCCACGGAGCCCAGCGCGCCGCCGAGGAGCATGGTCAGCGCCGTGGCGGAGAGAGCTATGGAGAGCGAGACGCGGCCGCCCGCCAGGGCGCGCGAGAGGACGTCGCGCCCGAGCCTGTCGGTGCCCAGCGGGTGCGCGGCGCTGAGGCCGGCGTAGGTCTCGCGGTAGTCCGGCTCGAGCGGGTCCACGGGCCGCAGCACGGGCGCGAGCAGCGTGCCGAGCAGCACGACCGCGAAGAGCGCGAAGCCGAACCGCGCCCGGACCACTCAGGCGGTCCTCAGGCGCGGGTCGGCGGCCAACTGGAGCAGGTCGGCGAGCCAGTTCACCCCCACGTAGACGACCACGGCCAGCACCGTGACGCCCTGCACCACGGGGTAGTCGCGGGCCGAGATGGCGCCCAGGATCGTGGCGCCCAGGCCGGGCAGGCCGAAGACCTGCTCGACGACGATCGTCCCCGTGAGGAGCCCGCCCAGCTCCAGCGCCAGCAGCGGCAGCACGCCGGGCAGGGCGTTCGAGGCTATGTGCCTGGCCACGGCCCAGCCCGTGAGGCCCTTGCTGCGAGCCGTGCGGACGTAGTCGGCGCGGCGCTGCTCGAGGACCAGGGCGCGGGTGAGGCGCGCCACCTGAGCGGAGCGCGGGATCGCCAGCGTGACGGCCGGCAGCAGCAGGTGCCACGACGCCCGCCACGACAGGCCCGAGGGCGGCAGGCCGATGACGGGGAACCAGCCGAGGTCCACGGCGAAGAGGAGGATGAGCAGGAAGCCGAACCAGAACTCGGGCAGCGCCAGCGCCGCCGTGGCGTAGAGCGTCGTGAACCTGTCCGCGCCGCCGCCCGGGCGCAGGCCCGCGAGCATCCCCAGCCCCACGCCGAGGAGCAGCGAGATCGCGAACGCCAGCGAGGCCAGCGCCAGCGTGACGGGCAGCCTGTCGAGGAGCACGGCCGTCACGGGCCGCCGCTCGCGCAGCGAGTCGCCGAGGTCGCCCCTCACGACGTCCCCCAGGAAGCCTGCGTACTGCGCTCCCCAGGAGCCGGCCAGGCCGAGGCGCTCGCGGATCGCGGCCACCTGCTCCGCGCTTGCGTCCATGCCGCCCAGGATCGTCGCGGCGTCGCCGGGCAGGGCCCGCATGCCCACGAAGACGAGAGTGAGCACCACCCACAGCGTGACGGCGAAGCTGACGACCTGGCTCAGCAGGTAGCGAGTCAAGGGACCTCAGTGGGGAGCGCCCCGGGCCCCGCGCGGGGCCCGGGGCGCGGGCGTCACTCGAAGTGCGCCGTGCGGAAGTCGAACGAGTCGAGCAGCGGCGTGATCCAGAAGCCCTCGAGGTTCGCGGCGCGGGCGTGCACCCGGCTCGGGGTGCCGAGGTAGATGAACGGGGCGCCGTCGTGCAGGCGCCGCAGGACGTTCGCGTAGACCTCGCGGCGGGCGTTCACGTCGGTCTCGCGCGCGCCCTCCTCGAGCCACTGCGCGACCTCGGGGTCGTCGAAGCCGGGGTAGTTCGTGGCCTCGGTGCCGTAGCCGTCGAGGCGGCCCGTGGGGTCGAGTTTGCCGGTGTGCCCGATGACGGTGATGTCGTAGTCGTGCGCGCCGGCGTAGATGTCGGAGAGCCACACGCCCCACTCGACGATGCGGATCTCGGCGTTCACGCCCACGTCGCGCAGGTAGTCCTGGATCATCTGGCCGGCCTGGATGTGGTTCTCGTAGGGCTGCGGCAGCGCCATGTCGAGCGTGACGCTGCTGTCCCAGCCCGCCTCGGCGAGGAGCGCGCGGGCGGCCTCCGGGTCGTAGCCGTAGGGCTCGACGTCGTCGGGCAGCCAGGGGCTCCCCGCCTCCATGAAGGTGCCCACGGGCGTGCCGCCGCCGTAGGCGACGTCGAGGACCGTCTGGCTGTCGACGGCGAGGTTCAGGGCCTGGCGCACCCGTGGGTCGGCGAGGGCCGGGCGGCGGGTGTTCAGCGCCGCTACCAGGGCGAGGCCGGAGGGGTCGCGCACCAGCGCGAGGTCGGGGTTCGACTCGATGAGCTCCTGGTCGGCCGCGGCCACCGTGTCGATGACCTGGAACTCGCCCGTCAGGAGGCCCTGGAGCTGCACGGCGCTGTCCGGCACGAAGCGGATGACGACCTCGTCGACCTGAGGGGCGCCCTGGTAGTAGTCGGGGTTCGCGGCCAGCGTCACGGCGTTGTCGCGCTGCCAGGAGACGAACGAGAAGGGGCCGGTGCCCACGGGCTGGTTGCCGAAGTCGTGGCCCGAGGCGATCTTCTCGGACGGGAGTATGGCGCCCCAGCCCGAGGCGAGCGAAGCCAGTAGCGCCGGCGCCGGCTGGCTGAGGTGCACTACGACGGTGCGCTCGTCCACAGCCTCCACGGAGGTGATGGCCGCGAACTCGCTGGCCTTCGGCGAGGCCGTCGCCGGGTCGCGGATGCGGTCGAGCGTGGCCACCACGTCCTGCGCGTCGAGGGGCGTGCCGTCGTGGAAGCTCGTCTCGACCAGGTGGAAGGTGTAGGAGAGGGAGTCGTCGCCCACCTCGTACGACTCGGCCAGGGCCGGCACGATCTCGCCGTTCCGGTCCACCTCCACCAGCGTGTCGTATATCGACTTCGCGACCTGGAAGGCGGCCGTGGCCGACGTGACCTGCGGGTCGAGCGTGTCCGGCTGGGCTGACATGGCCATCGTCAAGGTCTGCGCCGAGGCGCTGCCTAGCGCCGCCGCGAAGGCGACCGCGAAGAGGGCGCTACGCCAGTGCCGGCGCGCCGGGCTGCGGTGATACAGCCTTGCCTGTTCCATCCTTGCCTCCATGTCGGTTAGAGCCGATGGGCCATGCTAACGCGGCCGGGGCCGCGCGGTCGCAGGCGGCGGCGGCCCGGCGCGTCATGCTCGCGTCAGGCGCGAGTAAGAAACGCGTGACCGGTCCCGGTCTAGCGTCGGCAGCATCATGAGAGCGGGTCTACGCCGCTTGGCCCCCATCGCAGCCTGGGTCGCTTACGTGCTCGCCTACCCCCACCTCGAGGGTGCCCTCGGGCAGTACGCGGACATCGTGGGACTGCTGCCGGTGGCGGCGAGCGGCGCGGCCTGGGGCCTGGCCGGCGGCACCCTCGCGGGGCTCATAGGCTTCGCCCTCGTGCGGGTACTCGCCTCCGGACTCGGCATCGAGGAGTGGGTGCTCACCTACACCTTCGACGGCACGCACGGCTTCGAGCTGCTCGCCTTCATGGGGACGGGCGCGTGCGTAGCCTTCGTCCAGCGCTTCAGGAGCACGATCGCCCAGGAGCGCCAGGCGGCGCTGCGCGCCCAGGTGGACCCGCTCACCGGCGCCTTCACGCGCGGGGCGTTCGAGGAGCGCCTGTCGGCCGCCATCGAGAGGGCCGCCAGCGAGGAGGGCGAGGGCCTGGCGCTGCTGTTCGTGGACCTCGACAGGTTCAAGTTCGTCAACGACACCTACGGCCACGAGGTGGGCGACAAGCTGCTGCGCGAGGTGGGCCGCATCCTGCGCGAGAACGTGCGCGGCCACGACCTCGTGGGCCGCGTCGGCGGCGACGAGTTCACGGTGGCGCTGCTGGGCGTGAGGGAGGAGCGGGCCGCCGCGTCCGTCGCCCGTGGGCTGGTGCGCGAGCTGAACGCGCCCATCAGGATCGACGGGCGCGACGTGCAGGTGTCGGCGAGCATAGGCATCGCGCTCTGCCCCCGCGACGGCACCGCGCCGGACGTGCTGCTGAAGAGCGCCGACGCCGCCATGTACGAGGTCAAGGAGGGCGGCAAGAACGCGTACTACTTCTCGACCGTGGAGGTCAGGACGCGCCTGAGCCGGCGGCTGGAGCTGGAGCGCCAGCTCCGCCAGGCGCTGCACGAGAACGAGCTGGAGGTGCTGTTCCAGCCGCAGGTGCGCCTGGCCGACAACAGGCTCATGGGCTTCGAGGCCCTGCTGCGTTGGCACAGCCCGGAGCTGGGCATCGTGTCGCCAGGCGAGTTCATCCCCGTGGCCGAGGAGGCGGGGCTGATCTCGCCCATCGGCCACTGGATGCTGCGGGACGCGGCTCTGCGCCTGCGCGACTGGCTGCGCGCCGGCTACACGCCGGTGAAGCTGGCCGTGAACGTCTCGACGATGCAGTTCCACCAGAAGTCCTTCGTCGACACGGTGAGGGGCGCGCTCGACGACTCCGGCATCCCGGCGGAACTGCTCGAGATCGAGGTCACGGAGAGCGTGCTGGTGCGCGACTACGAGCTGGCGCTGCGCACGCTCATGCGCCTGGAGAGGCTGGGGGTGCCCACCGCCCTCGATGACTTCGGCACCGGCTACTCGTCGCTGGCCTACCTCCAGAGGCTGCCCATCAGGACGCTGAAGATCGACAGGTCGTTCGTGCAGGGCCTGGCTCCGCAGGCCGTGGACCAGGCACTGAAGGTCGCGCACCCCGAGCTGGCGCGCGCCACCGACCCCGGCCTGCGCCGGCACACGGGCATGCACGCCGGCGCCTGGACCGAGATCGCCTCGCGCGCCGTCGAGGGCGCCCACCTGCCCTCCAGCACGTTCCCCATCGTCGAGGCGATATGCGCGATGGCGCACAAGCTGGACAAGCACGTCGTAGCCGAGGGCATCGAGACGGCCTACCAGCGCGACTTCCTCAAGCGGCTCGGCGTGGACTTCGCCCAGGGCTACTTCTTCGCCAGGCCCATGTCGGCGGCCGACGCCGAGCGCGTGCTGCGCCGCATCACCCAGGACGACGAGCGCGAGAGGCGCCTGCGCGAGCGCCAGCCGGCGGCGCCGGCGCCGCTCCCGGTGGCGGACGAGACGCCGGCGCCTCCCGTGGTCATCGAGCCGGTGCGCACGGGCTACGCCGGCCTCGACGACCTCCTGCTCCACGACGGCGAGCCCAAGCCGCCCCTGAACTGAGCCCCCTGGTGGGCGTGAGCCTCATGGCAGGGGCGGCGGCTCCTGCGGGACGAGGGTCCGCTCCAGGCGCGCGGCCGACACCTGCTGGCTGAGCGTGGGGCCCCACCTGGAGTCGGGGTCTATGCGCGTCACGTAGAGGGTCTGGTCGGCGAGCTGGTGCGACTCGTCGAAGGCGAGCGTGCCCTTGGCCGTGGTGAACGGGGTGCCGCGGGAGAGGACGTCGGCCAGGGCGTGCGGGTCGTCGCTGCGGGCGCGGATCGCGGCCTGCTGGAGCACCCTCAGCGCCTCGTAGGTGGTCCACGCCGTCGGGTCGGCGGGCTGGCCGAAGCGCGAGGTGTAGCGCGCGTTGAAGTCGCCGGCGCGCCCGTCGGCGAGCGTGGTCTCCCAGGCCAGGACGCGCGGGGCGTCGGGCGCGACGCCGTACTCGGCGCTGGCGGCCAGGAAGTTCCGCGTCTGCGTGGCGTCGTAGGGGTACGGGGCGAGCAGCGCCTCGCCGCCCCTGTCGCGGTAGCCGCCCATGAACACGAGCTGGTCCTCGGGCGGGAGGATCACCACCACGGCGTTCGCGCCGGACTCGGCGAGCCGCCTGTAGGCGCTCTCGAAGGTCGGGTCGCCGCGTGCCACGGCGATGCCGTCGACGACCCTCTCGCCGAGCGTGTAGAGCGTCTCCACGGCCGTGCGGCCCAGCTCCTCGCCGCCGGGCTCGTCGACCTGCACGACGAACCAGTCGAGCGGCCTCTCGCCGGCGCGCTCCCGCACGGCGCGGGCCAGGGCCGTCACGTACTGCTCCGGCGACGGCGCCACGTGGAACACGTTCCAGGGCGTGCCGCCGGCGAGCTCGGGGTCGCCGGAGCCGACGTCGAGGAACAGCACGTCGTGCTCGGAGGCCACCTGGGCCAGGGCCTGGGACTGGCCCTCGCCGACGCCGCCCACCAGCACGTCGACGCCGTCGGCCAGCACCAGGCGCTCCGCGGCGCGGCGGGCCGCCTCGGCGCTGGGGGAGCTGGCGTAGTGGAAGACGAGGGCCACGTCGGTGGCGTCCTCCTGCGACTCGATGAGCCCCTCGGCGAGCTGGGCGCCGCGGATCGCCGCGATGCCGATGATGTCGTTGATGGCCGCGAAGTAGGTGCTGCCCCCCGTGGGCGCTGGCAGCACGACGCCCACGTCCACGACCGTGCCGGCCGCCGGCCTCACCACGTCGCCAGCGAACGGCCGCGGGGTCTCCACGACCGGGACCGAGTACTCGGCGAGGACCTCCTGGATCTCGTCCCAGCGCGCGATGATCGCGCGGTTCAGCAGGTCCTGCAGGGCCGTGTCCTCGCGCCTGACGCCCATGGTCATGGGCTGCACCTGGAAGGTGCTGGGCGGCTCGAACTGGGGCTCGATGGGCTTCACCACGAGGTCGACGTCCGAGCGCTCGGCCCAGTAGGCCGTGCCGGGCCCCCAGCCGAAGCCGACGTCTATCTCCCCGTCCGCCACGGCCTTCACGAGGACGGCGAGGCGGTCGTCGGTGCCGACGGTGCCGCCGTAGACGCGCGTGATGTTGGCCAGCAGGCCGCGGTCGGTCAGCGCCACCTGGGGCGGCGTGCCGATGCCGTGAACGCCGAGCCGCAGCCCGGCGAGGTCGGGGTCGTCGAGCGAGTCGATGTCGAGGCCGGAGTCGGCCCTGTAGACCATCACGTAGGGGCTGGTGTAGTAGGTCAGAGTGTTGAGGCCGCGCTCGAAGCCGTCGGGGATGCCGAGGATGACGTCGCAGAGGCCCTCGGCGAAGTAGAGGTTGATGAGGTCCTCCGTGAAGGGCACCCACTCGTACGTGACGTGGGCGCCCATCTCCTCGGCGACGAGCTCGGCTATGCGGTTCTCGTAGCCCGGCTGGCCCACGTCGGAGAACGGCAGGGACTGTGGCGGCGCGCAGGCGCGCAGCTCCCACTGGCCCTCGGCGGTCTGCGCCAGGGCGCCGGGGATGACGAGTGCGAGCGCTGCGAGCGCCGCGACGAGGGGGGCCGCCAGGCGGCCCGGCTGCGGTTCTCTGCCGAGGAGGTGCATCTCTCTCCAGTCGATACTGCGCATCACAAGATTTCGTGCGGAGGGCTGGGCGGCCCTCCGCACTCGATGAGGGCCCAGAGGGCCCGTTCCTAGCGGCTCGGACTCAGGGGAGCCCGAAGACGTAGAGCGTCGTGCCGGCGCGGCGGTAGCGGCCGGCGTTGTCGGCGGCCGTGTCCTGGCCGACCTGCGGGTCGCTCGGGGCCTTCGAGGTGACGACCGCGATGTACTGGCGGCCGTCGGGGCCCTGGAAGGCGATCGGCGAGTCGCGGAAGTCGCCGCCCGTGCGGAAGGTCCACAGGACCTCGCCGTTGCGGGCGTCGACGGCGCGGAACAGGCCGGAGTCGGTGCCGCCGAACACGAGGTTGCCGGCGGTGACCATGACGGGCTTGTTGTCGGAGCCGACGGCGGACTTCAGGCCCCAGACCTTCTGGTTCGTGACGGGGTCCCAAGCCTGCAGCTCGCCCGCCCAGCCGCCGGGGCCGGTGTGGGTGTCGCTGAACCGCATCAGCACGTAGCTCTCACCCGGCGCGTACTCGCCCTCGGTACCGGTGAAGGTGGCGCAGCGGTTCTCGGCCTGGAAGTAGAGGAGGCCGGTGACCGGCGAGTAGGCGTCGTTGTACCAGTTGTTGCCGGCGATGAACGGGCAGACCGGATCGGGCGTGGGCGTGTCGGTGTAGACGATGGTGTCCGGGTTGTAGATGGGCATGCCCGTGTCGCGGTCCACGCCCGTGTTCCACGTGACCGTGGTGTACGGCTGCGGATCGTGGATCAGCTCGCCGGTCAGGCGGTCGATGACGTAGAACATCCCGTTGCGGGCGGCCTTGACGATGACGTGGCGCAGCTCGCCGTCGATGACGATGTCGGCCAGCGGGTTGGCGCCGGGCTCGTCGAAGTCCCACGCGTCCTGCGGGGTGGTCTGGTAGGCCCACACCATCTCGCCGGTCGTGGCGTCACGCGCGATGACCGAGGCGCAGTACTTGGTGGGGTACTCGTCGATGCCGGGGGCAGTGGCCGGGTCGCGGCGGTAGTCGGGGTTCCAGGGGCCGCAGTTCGACGTGCCGTAGTAGAAGAGGTTCGACATGGGGTCGTACGTGAAGTAGCCCCAGGCCGTGCCGCCGCCGTGTTCCCAGGAGTCGCCGTACCACGTGCTCACGCCGGGTTCGTCGACCTGGTCGGCCGCGTAGAAGGGCTTGAAGCGGTCGCCGATGCCCATCTCGTCGTTGGGACCGGTGTTGTAGAACTTCCACTTCTGCTCGCCGGTGTTGAGGTCATAGGCCGCGACCCAGCCGCGGATCCCGCGCTCGCCGCCTTCGTTGCCGACGATGACGTTGTCACCGACGACGAGCGGCGCGTTCGTGGTGGTCTCGGTGATGCTGAGGTCCACGACGGCGGAGTTCTGCCAGACGACCTCGCCGGTGTCGGCGTTCAGCGCGAAGAGCTGGCCGTCGAGGGTGTTGAAGATGATCTTGCCCTCGGCGTAGGTGAGGCCGCGAGACTGCGCGCCGCAGCAGGCCGTTGCCTGCTCGAGGCCGGGCATCTCGGGGCGGAACGACCACTTGAGGACGCCGGGGTTGACGAGGTCGATCGCGTAGACCGTGTTCGGCTTCGGCGTGAGCACGTACATCGTGTCGCCGACGACGATGGGGGGCGCCTCTAGCGAGTCGGTGACGCCGAGCTGGAACGTCCACTTCACCTGCAGGTTGCGGACGTTGAAGGTGTTGATCCTGTCGAGAGGGCTGAAGTTCGTGCCCTGGTAGTTGACGTTGGCCATGGGGACCTGGCCCGGATCCTGCATGATCCGCAGCAGGTCTTCGTTGGCCATGGCGGTGCCCAGCAGGGCTACGGCCACCGTGCCGATCAGTACGTTGCGCCATGCGCGCCGTGAACGTGGCTGCATCGTGGTGTGATCCCTTCCTTTCCGATAGGACGCTCTACTACAGCGTGGCGGCTCGCTAGGTCGCCACTCCGAACCCCCCGGGGCTCAGCGCGCAGCCGCAACCTCCTCTGCGAGGACTGCGCCGAACTCATTGCCCCAGGAGTTGCGGACGAAGGTGAGTACCGCCGAGATCTGATCGTCGCTGAGGACGCTCCTCCAGGCAGGCATGCCGTGCTCGATGAACCCGTTGAGCACCCTGCCGACCACGTAGTCGGTGTCCTGGAGGGCGATGTTGCCCGCGAAGCGCGGGCCTATGCCGCCCTGGCCCTCGGCGCCGTGGCAGACGGCGCAGTTGGACGAGAAGACCAGGTGCCCCTGGTCCATGAGGGCCGCCATCTGCTCCTCTGGGAGCGTGACGACCTCGGCCGCCACCTCGTCGGTGACCGCCTCGCCCGCCGGCGAGACCAGGAAGAACTGGTCGCCGAGGCGCTGGCCGCGGGTCTGGCCGGCGTCGGTGTCGCGCCTGAAGGTGTAGAGCGGGTGCCCGCCGTAGGTGACCTGGACGGCGCCGTCGGGGCGCTCGACGGTGCCGATGAGCGACGCGTCGAGGCCCTCGCCGACGGTCGGCTGCGCGCCGTCCGCGACGGTGACCGGCGGCCAGTTGTTGGTGCAGGTGTCGACGCAGGCGCTCGTGCCGTCCTCGTCGAGGACGTAGAGGTAGACGCTCCGACCCTCGCCGGTGACGATGTAGTCACCCCAACGTTCGTCCGTCGAGAGCTTCAGTGTCGCGCCCATGTCCTGGGCCAAGACGTCGCCGGCCAGAGCGGCGACTCCCAGGAGCAGCGCGGCTAGGAGCGTGGAACCTTGCTTGTTCACAGCTTCCGGCCTCCGTTGGTGGCTCGTGGATTACTCGCACGAGCGAAGGCCCCGGGCTGCCCGTGGCAAGTGTGCGGCCACCACGACGAGTTGATGGGCGTGACGCAGGGGACCGACCCTTGCCGTGTTCGCGCCTCGGGTACATCGTATATCGGGACGTTTGTCCCTGGCAATGCGGAGGGGACCGTGCCGCGTGCGGCCAGTAGCCCGCGTACCGGGCTCATGTGACCTGACGTGCTACTATCTACCTTTGCGCTTCCCGGGGACGGGCCCTACGCCCATAGGTGGTACACACCCCGCGGCGAAGCGCTGGAGAGGCGCCCGGACGTGCCGGGCGCGGACCTCGTGCGTGTGCCGAGCGAGTGGCGAGCGGGCGGGCGCTCGCGTGTGTGAGGAGACAGCGTGGCCAAGTCCAGGAACGAGAACGTCGACGAGGCCCTGGCGGCGCCGGTGGCGGACCAGGCCGCGTCCGCCGGCGCCGTGAGGTCCGGGGGAGCGAAGGGCGCGAAGGCCGGGAGCGGGAAGCCGCAGAAGGCCGCCGGCAAGGAAGCCAAGAAGGACGGCGCCAAGGCCCCGGGCAAGAAGGCGGCGTCGGCCAAGACCGCGTCCAAGCGGGAACCGGCCAAGGCCGCGACCAAGGCGGCCGACGGCCAGGCCAAGGCGCAGGACGCCGGCAAGGGCGGCAAGGCCGCCGCGGCCGAGGAGGCGCCGGCCGGTCCGGCGTGGCTCGCCACCGAGCCCATCCAGACGCTCCTGGAGCGCGGGCGCGAGCAAGGCTCCCTGGACACCGAGGAGATCAGCGACGCGTTCCGCCGCGCCGTGGAGAGCCTCGACCTGGACCCAGAGGAGCAGAGCTTCGAGGACCTCATGGAGGTGCTCGAGAAGCGCGGCATCCTCGTGGCCGACCTCGCCGAGGACGAGATGCTCGACGAGGACGAGATCGACGAGGACGAGCTCGGTGACGAGGACGGCGAGGAGCTCGACCGCGAGGAGCTCGAGGCCCGCGCCGAGGCCATGGCCGACGCCCGCGTCAAGACCAACGACCCGGTCAGGCAGTACCTGCAGGAGATCGGCCGCGTGAAGCTCCTCACCCTCGAGGAGGAGATCGACCTCGCGCGGCGCATCGAGGAGGGCGAGGCCGCCAAGAAGCGCATAGAGGAGCAGGGCGAGCACCTCGACGAGCGCGAGCTGCGCCGCCAGAAGCGCATCGTCGAGGACGGCGAGCTGGCGCGCCGGCACCTCATCGAGGCGAACCTCCGCCTCGTCGTCTCGATCGCGAAGAAGTACAACGGCCGCGGCATGAGCTTCCTCGACCTCATCCAGGAGGGGAACCAGGGCCTCATCCGCGCCGTCGAGAAGTTCGAGTACCGCCGGCGCTACAAGTTCTCCACCTACGCCACCTGGTGGATCCGCCAGGCCATCAACCGCGCCATCGCCGACCAGTCGCGCACGATCCGCATCCCCGTGCACATGGTCGAGACGATCAACAAGCTCACGCGGGCCAGCCGCCGGCTGCAGCAGGAGCTGTCGCGCGAGCCCACCTACGCCGAGATCGCCGACGCCATGGGCCCCGACTGGAACGCCGAGAAGGTGGAGGAGGCGTTCAAGCTCACGCGCGAGCCCTTCTCGCTCGAGACGCCCATCGGCGACGAGGAGGACAGCTTCTACGGCGACTTCATCCCCGACGAGAACATCGAGTCGCCGGTGGACGAGGCCTCGAAGATCATCCTCTCCGAGGAGCTCGAGGAGGCGCTCAGCAAGCTCAACGAGCGCGAGGCCATGGTCCTGAAGCTGCGCAAGGGCCTCGTCGACGGGCGCGAGCACACGCTCGAGGAGGTCGGCAGCCACTTCGGCGTCACGCGCGAGCGCATACGGCAGATCGAGAACAAGGCGCTGCGCAAGCTCAAGTACCACGAGAGCCGCACGCGCAAGCTGCGCGACTTCCTCGACTGA